>CAKQKI010000001.1 GCA_934248055.1 uncultured Clostridia bacterium
CTCGACTTAGGGTACTACTATTATGATAAAGGCAAATACGACGATGCGCTCGATTGCTTTGCCTCATCAGATTTGAAAGTTGTCGGATTATATTGGGCAATGGCGACAATTTATGAGGCAAAAAAGAAAGATTACAAAAACGCGCTGTTCTATTATCAGATGGCAATGGAAATGGACTTTCCGGACGCAATCGAACGAATGGCGGAAGCGTATCTCGGCGACGAATTAGGACTCGAAAAGGACGAGAAAACCGCCCTTAAACTTTTCAAACGAGCCGCGAAACTCGGCAACGCCGCCGCGCAATATAATCTCGGTATGGCGTATGCGTGCGGTTATTACGGTGTTATTGCCGACAAAGACAAAGCTCTGTTTTGGCTGAAAAAGAGTGTTAAAGGTGAAAATCCTATGGCGTGTCTGCAAATGGGTCTTTATTACTACTATACCGTCAAAACCGAAGCGGCTTATAAAAAAGCCTTTTATTTGTTTACCGACGCATACAATCTCGGCGAGAACGAGGCGATTATCAATATCGGACTTTGCTATCTTCAAGGCAACGGCGTGAAAGAAGACAAAAAAGAAGCGGTTAAGTGCTTTAAGATTGCTGCCGAAAAGTGCAATTCGGGCGTTGCGTATCACAATCTCGGAATCTGTTACGAAAACGGTTTCGGCGTGCGAAAAGATTACAAGAAATCAATCGAAATGTATGGCAAGGCGGTAGAGAACGGCGAAAAAGCAGGTCTTGAAGCAATTAAAAACATTTATTTGAAGATAGGTAAATAAAAGTTCAATACCATTAAAAAGTATTTCAAGTACGGAATACCGGTAAGGGAAACTTTATAAGCAAACGACCGACTGCGTTCATAAGAGTGCGGTCGGTCATTTTTTAGTTGATTAAGACAGAAGAAATCATACGCTCCTTATCGAGCAAAAATTCTTTTTGTGCAATCGTTAAGGGGTTGCGATTTTTTAAGCCAGAGAAGAACAAATCTCTACGGCGATGAGCGAAGAAACAACAAAAAAGGTAAATTACCACAAAAACGGTAATTTACCCCTGTTTTGCATAGAAAAAGACACACGCGTCGGAGTTTTATACGCTCCTTTTGCGTGTGTCTTGATGGAGCGGGAAACGGGATATTGCCGTTTAAGCCGTTAAACTCGTAATAAATGCGTATCGTTCAAAGAAAAACGGTCGTAATAAAAGGAGTTACGGCAAACGTTTGCTACGCAAACGCCGAACGGGTCATTATCCCGTTTTTAAGCACGAAAAAATCGACGGCAACAATATTAGTTTCAAACGAAAAAACCGACGGTTACCGTCGGTTTAATATGGAGCGGGAAACGGGATATTGCCGTTTAAGCCGTTAAACTCGTAATAAATGCGTATCGTTCAAAGAAAAACGGTCGTAATAAAAAGGGTTACGGCAAACGTTTGCTACGCAAACGCCGAACGGGTCCTTATCCCGTTTTAAAGCACGAAAAAACCGACGGTAACCGTCGGTTTAATATGGAGCGGGAAACGGGATTCGGACCCGCGACCCCTGCCTTGGCAAGGCAGTGCTCTACCACTGAGCTACTCCCGCAGTTATGGTGGGAGTTATAGGGCTCGAACCTATGACCCTCTGCTTGTAAGGCAGATGCTCTCCCAACTGAGCTAAACTCCCGAATTGCGTTGCTTTTCGCAAACCGCTTATATAATATACCAAAAAAAAATTTAAAATGCAACTGTTTTAACCGCAAAAAAATAAAAAAATTAAAATAATTCCGGCAAGGCTTTCCTTTTAGGTTTAAGAATAAAAAACACCGCCCGAAATCCTGCGTTTAACGTTTAAAAGTTTAAAAAACTTTTAAACGACTGCTTTATATCGGGCGGCTTTATTCTTTTTGTTTACGCTATAACGTTAACGAGTCTGTTCTTTACCACGATAACTTTTTTAACCGTTTTATCGCCGAGCGCCGCAACAATTTCGGGGCAGGCAAGGGCGATTTTTTCGATTTCGTCGTTCGTGGCGTCTTTTGCGACTATAATTTTCGCCTTTACTTTGCTGTTTATCTGAACGGCAAGTTCTATTTCGTCAAGAACGAGCGCGTTTTCGTCTGCCACGGGATAGTCGGCGCTGAACACCGATTTTTTATTTCCCGTTATTTGCCATAATTCTTCGGCAAAATGCGGGGCAAACGGCGCGATTAAAAGTATAAGATCTTTAACGCAGTCTTTAAGCAAAGTTACGTTTTTCGTTTCGTAGTCTTTACGGTCGTAGTTATAAATTGCCGTAACGTATTCCATAAGCCTTGCGATAGCCGTGTTGAACGAAAAACTTTCCATATCGCGGTCTATACATTTAATAGCGTAGTTGCGCGCGTAATCGAGTTCTTTTTCTTCGTGCGAACGCACGGTTACTTTGTTCTGCTTGTAAGCGTTTACGGCTAAAACTATTTTTTCCGTTCTGTCAAGGAATTTTGCTATCGATTTTATTCCGCCGTCGTTCCACGGACCGCCTTCGGTGTAGGAAAATCCGAACATAAGATACATTCTGAAAACGTCTGAACCGTACGTGCTTACGTAATCGTCGGGAGATATTACGTTTCCGCGGCTTTTCGACATTCTGTTTCCGTCTGGACCCAGAATAACGCCCTGATGAACGAGCGATTTAAAAGGCTCGTCAAAATCGATATAACCCATGTCTTTAAGCGCTTTCGTGATAAATCTTGAATACAAAAGGTGCATGCACGCGTGTTCCGCGCCGCCGACGTATTTATCCACGGGGAGCATTTTGTCAATCAGATCTTTATCGAACGGTTCTTTAGCGTTGTTTGAATCGGGGTATCTTAAATAATACCAACTCGAACAAACGAAAGTGTCAAGCGTGTCGGGATCGCGTCGCGCGTCGCCGTTGCACACGGGGCATTTGCAGTTCATAAATTCTTCGCATTTTGCAAGCGGAGATTTTCCGTCGGGTCTGAATTCCACGTTGTAAGGAAGTTTTACGGGCAAATCGCTTTCGGGAACGGGTACTACGCCGCATTTTTTGCAGTATATCATCGGAATAGGCGCGCCCCAGTAGCGTTGACGGGAAACGAGCCAGTCGCGAAGCCTGTAATTTACCTTGAACGAGCCGTTGCACGTTCTCGATAAATCGGAAAGAATTTTTTTGCGCGCTTCGTCGCAGGTAAGACCGTCGTAATTAACGCTGTTAACGATAATTCCGTCTTCGGTGAAGGGGAGTTCGTCGTCTACGCCCACGCCTTTAACAACGCGGGTAATGGGGAGATTGTATTTATTAGCGAATGCAAAATCGCGCTCGTCGTGCGCGGGAACGCCCATAACGCAACCCGTGCCGTAAGAATACAAAACGTAGTCTGAAATCCAGATTGGAATTTTCTTATTGTTTACGGGATTTATGCAGTACGCGCCCGTAAATACCCCCGTTTTTTCTCTGTCTAAAGAAAGCCTTTCAATTTCTTTCGTTTTTGCGGTTTCTTCGACGTATTTTTCTACTTCTGCCGCCTGCTTTTTTGTCGTGAGTTTTTTTACGAGCGGGTGTTCGGGGGCAAGCACCACGTAAGAAACGCCGAAAACCGTGTCCGCGCGGGTAGTGAATACTCTGAACTCGTCTTCGCCGTTTTCGCATTTGAAAAGTATTTCGCCGCCGACCGATTTTCCTATCCAGTTTCTCTGCATCGCTTTCGTTTTTTCGGGCCAGTCGATATTGTCAAGCCCCTGAAGCAAATCTTCGGCGTAGTCGGTTATTTTAAAGAACCACTGCGTCATATCCTTTTGAATAACGGTGCTGTGACAGCGTTCGCAAGCGCCCTGAATTACCTGCTCGTTTGCAAGAACGGTCTGACAACTCGGACACCAGTTGACGGGCGCGTCTTTCCTGTAAGCAAGACCTTTTTTGTAAAGTTGAAGAAAAAGCCATTGCGTCCATTTATAGTAATCGGGCATGCACGTTTTAATCTCGTGCGACCAGTCGAACATCGCGCCCATTTCGCGAAGCGTTTTCTCCATCGTTTCGATATTTTTAATCGTACTGTCCTGCGGGTGAACGCCCGTTTTTATAGCGTAATTTTCCGCGGGCAGACCGAACGCGTCAAATCCCATAGGCTGAAAAACTTCGTAACCTTTCATTTTTTTGTAACGCGCGTAACTGTCCGTAGGACCGTAATTGTACCAGTGACCGACGTGGAGTTTTGCAGCCGAAGGGTAGGAAAACATTTCGAGAACGTAAAACTTTTTGTCGATATTTTTTTTATCGAACGCGTAAAGTTTGTCCTTTTCCCATTTTGCCTGCCACTTTTTTTCGACAGATTTCATATCCATAGAAAAATATCCTCCTGATTATCTTACACAGTATACCACAAATCGTCGGAATATAAAAACGAATTTGCCCCGTTTTTAAAAATTTACGTTGACAATTATTTTTAAATGCTTTACAATATACGAAACGGAGGTTTTTATGAGTGAAACGGTAACTCTCTATAACGGTATATTGAAAGTAAAAATAAGCGCGGCGGGCGCGGAAATTCAGTCTGTTGAAAAAGACGGCAAAAATTACATCTGGCGCGGCGACGAAAAATTCTGGAACGGACACGCCCCCGTACTTTTCCCGTATTGCGGGCGCATAAAAGACGGAAAAGCGATAATCGACGGGAAAAGTTATGAAAATTTACCGTCGCACGGGTACGCAAAACGTTGCGAATTCGAAATCGTTTCCGCAGAAAAAACGCAGGCGGCGTTTTATCTTGAACCAAACGATTATATCCGCTCGATGTATCCGTATAATCTTTCGCTCAGAGTGCTTTTCAAGTTGAAAGGCTCTGCTCTCGAAACTTATTATATAGTGGAAAATAACGGGGAAAAGTCCGCCTTTTTTAACGTTGGCTGCCACGAAACTTTTGCGCTTTCCGATGATATAGAAAACTATTCTTTGCAGTTTGAAGGATTGAGCGAAAAAGTTGTTTCAACGGGGCTGAAAAAGGGCTTTTTATCGGGAATAACTTATAGTTTGCCGCTTTCGGAAGGCGGAATTCTTCCGCTCGATTATAAACTTTTCGAAGACGTTGAAAAAGAGCGCGTCGGCGGAGTTTATTCGGTAGGCTCGTTAGTGTGCGAAAACCTTGGATGTAAAAGGGTAAACCTTTTAAAAAACGGCGAAGAAGTTCTTTCCGTTTATACGGGCGATTTTAATCATCTCGTAGTGTGGACTATGGACGGCGCGCCTTTTATCGCAATCGAGCCGTGGAACGGTCTTCCCGACGAATTTAATTCAAACGGTGACTTTTCCCGTAAAAAATCAATAGATTCCGTTTCCGCGAAATCGACGAAAACTTTTTATCATTCCGTAACTTTCGATTGATTTAATTTTATAATTCAAAATAAAAACGAAAAGAACCCCGAAATGAAATCGGGGTTCTTTTTGTCGTTCAATGTTTGTTGCGGTATTCGTAGGGCGAAACGAAGTAATGTTTTTTGAACAGCCTGTAAAAATAACTGTAACTTTCGTAACCTAAAAGCAAAGATATTTCAAGAGTGCTTTTTTCGGTTGTTTTTAACAATTCGGCGGCGTAGTCGAGCCGTTTTTTTATAAGATAGTCGATAAGCGACGTTTTCATATAGAATTTAAACAATTCCGAAAATCTTGAATGAGAAAACCCCGATTCGCGGATAATTTCATTAGGGCTGAGCGATAAATTCAACGGATTGTTAAGTTTGCTTAAAAGGTTAAACAGCCATTCGGGAATATCGTTTGCGGGTTGTATGTTCTGAAGAAGATAGTATCCTAAGATATAAGACATTATCGATTTGCAGATAGGCAAAATATCGCCGAAACCCGTTATATTGTTAACGTTTTTATATTCGGCGATATGCGTTTCTACATACGACAGTTGCTGAATAATGCGGGAAGCGATGTCCGTCGGAAGTTTTAACGAGATAGGGCTTTTCAGGGCTTCGAAATATAAATTATTGTTAAATGCGTTGCATACGGAGCGAAATTGCTCGTCGGTAAAATATAAATCCCTGTGACCGTGGGGTTGCTGAACGATTTCTATTTTATGAACGTGTTCGGGCGCCAGAATTATTATATCGCCCAGCGCGCATTCTGTTATCTTATCTTTATAATAATGTTTGCAAACGCCTTCGTTAAAAAACACAATTTCCCAGAATATGTGCTTATGATAGGTTGAATTTTCGATTCTGTATTTAGTGATTTCCAAAGGCAGATTCGGCGCAAGTATTCTCATGATTCACCTCCGCTATTTATTTCATTTTAAGGCATCAAGAATAATTTGTCAAGAAAAAAATCGTATAAAAAGGCATATTATTCGCAAGAAAAGATATTGATTAGGCAACTACTTTATTGTATAATTGTGCTGAGAAAATCGGGGGAATAACGTTTAGTGAATAAATCAAAAAGTTATTTAATCGTTTTGATTGTCATTTTAATGGCAATTTTTTCCTTTTCCTGTAACGTTAATCAAGGCGCAGAAATCAAATTTAAGGTATATTTTAACAGCGACGGCGGCACGCCCGTGCAAACCCAGACGATAAAAAGCGGAGAAAAAGTTATAAAGCCGTCCGACCCCGTAAAAAGCGGCGATGAGAATTTTACATACGAGTTTTCAGGTTGGTATATCGGCGAAACAACGTGGGATTTTGAAAATAACGTTGTAATAAAAGACATTACTTTGACGGCGTTATACAAGCAGATTAAAAAATCGGACGCAAGCGCAAAGAGTTTTGTGGTTACGTTTGACAGCGACGGCGGAACGGTTATTTCTCCGCGCACTGTATTAAAAGGCTCAACCGTCGAAGAGCCGCAGATTCCCAAAAAAAACAGCACTTCCAAATATGATTACGAGTTTATCGGGTGGTTTTTGGAAGATAAACGGTGGAATTTTGATAAAGATACCGTTCAGAGCGATATTAAACTGGTGGCTCGATATAAAATTTCAGAGTCGACAGAGCAATATAAACCAACAGAATAAGGAGATGTTTATGAAGAATTATGCTGGTCCGGCGATTCAGATTTATTCACTGAATCAAACACAAGACCTGATAACAACGTCAGGCGAAGGCTCCGATATCGATCTTATCGACGGTATGTGGGATTTTTCTTTGAAAGATTAGTTTTGGGGAGGGTGATATGATAAAACAAGGTATAATAAAACGTTTAAAAAGAATATTCGCTCTGGTTGCGGCAGTTGCGTCGTTTATGCTCGTAATGAGTTTAAAAAGCCCCGCCGCTTTTGCCGAAGGCGGCGAAAACGTGTTCGAAATGCAGGACGGCGTATCGCTGAAATTAAGCGACGGCGGCGGAATACGTTTCAGAATAAAAATGAGCGCGTCGGTTAAAGAACGCGTATTCGATAACGATACCGACAACAGCGTTAAACTGTATTGTCTTGTAGCGCCGAGAGTGTTGTTTGACAGAGTGACCGACGGCAAGTATGAGAATATGACGGAAAGTCAGTGCGTTAAAACGGAAATCGACGACGTAACGAAGATTTATCCCGGCGACGACGGTTATTACTACGTTAACGTATGCAACACGAGCATTAAAGAAGAAAACAGACTTCTCGATTACGTTTCTGTTGCTTACCTGAAAACGGGCGAAACGACGGAATATGCTACCGCAAAAGGGCAATCGGTTTTCTTACCCGACGGAACGCTTAACGCGGGTTTTGATATTTCCGACGTAAGGGGCAATTTATACGACGTGCTGAATTCCGCAATAACCGATAAAGAAAGCGATTATTACGATAGCATTTTCGCTTCCGAAGCGTATGCCTGGTACGGCAGCGAAGAATATCCCGTTTTGATAAATTCGGCGGAAAGGTACGACGGTTTTGTGAGCGCCGTTAAAAACGGTAAAACTTTTACGGGTAAAAGTATTGCCGTTGCAAACGGAACGGAACTTAAAAAAGACGATTTTAACGGCGTAAGCGACGAATTATTCGCAGAATTGTCGGGAAAGGTTCAGACCGGATATAAAGTAACTTTCAACAATAATTCAAAGGGCGATAAGGTAAGCAGTCAGTACGTAATCGGCGGCAAAAAAGCCGTTTTACCGTTATGCGGCAGTTTAGGTTATACCGCTAAATGGAAAAACGCCGATAAAGAATGGAATTTCGACGTTGACGCCGTAACTTCCGACACGACTCTCGTTGCGGAATGGAATATCGATAATTACAACGTTACCGTTCATCGCGCAGGCGTTGAAGAGCCGGAAGTGATTTCGTTTAACGTTGAGAACAGGGAAAGCGTTCTTAAAGGACTTAAAACCGCCGATACCGCTCAGTATTCTTATACGATAGAAAATCTCCCCGAAAAATTATTGCTTCGGGATTATACTTTTACGGAAACCAGAGAATTAAGAGAATACGTAATACGATTCCTTAATCACGACGGAACCGTTATAAAAGAAGATACTCTTAAATACGGCGATAATATCGTTGCGCCCGCCGCGCCCGAAAAGCAATCCGATAATTTGGGGCATTACGTTTTTAACGGTTGGGAAAATCCCGCTACCGTAAGCGGCAACGCTGATTTCACGGCGTCGTTTACGCTCGTTAAGCATACTTACGAAGACGGCGTTTGCAGCAAGTGCGGCTACTGGCAAGAAGAAATCACGTATACTTACGACGAGAGCAAAGGCGGCTACGTTATAACGGGTTACAGCGGCGGTTTAACCGAAATTTACGCAAGAGCAACGTATAACGACGGAACGCACGGCGAGAAAAACGTGGTCGCAATCGGTTCGTTTGCGTTTGACGGAAAAACCGAAATAGTAAAAGCGATATTCCCGAAAACCGTTACGAGTTGGGGAGCAAAAGAGAAGGGAGCAATATTCAGGGGATGCACTAATCTCGAATACGTTGCGCTGCCCGGGCTTACCAAAAACGCTTACTGGACTAACGGCAACAATCAATTTGCGGGTTGCACAAAACTCAGAACGGTTATTTTAGGAAAAGAGTTTTCAACAGATTGTCAGGTGTTTTACGCAGGCACTGCGCCCGAAACGCCGATACTCGATATATATCTTTACTCCGAAGACGGCACGTTCGGCACTTTCGAAGCGAACAGTGAAGAAAATTTATTATTATCGGGCAAAGTATATAAATACGACGCAAACGGCAAATGCAGTACCTGGAAGTATAACGACGATAAAACCGACGTTATATTGAATGCCGAAAAACACGTGTTCGTAGACGGTATTTGCAGCAAGTGCGGCTACTGGCAGGAAGAAATCACGTATACTTACGACGAGAGCAAAGACGGTTACGTTATAACGGGTTACAGCGGCGGTTTAACCGAAATTTACGCAAGAGCAACGTATAACGACGGAACGCACGGCGAGAAAAACGTGGTCGCAATCGGTTCGTTTGCGTTTGACGGAAAAACCGAAATAGTAAAAGCGATATTCCCGAAAACCGTTACGAGTTGGGGAGCAAAAGAGAAGGGAGCAATATTCAGGGGATGCACTAATCTCGAATACGTTGCGCTGCCCGGGCTTACCAAAAACGCTTACTGGACTAACGGCAACAATCAATTTGCGGGTTGCACAAAACTCAGAACGGTTATTTTAGGAAAAGAGTTTTCAACAGATTGTCAGGTGTTTTACGCAGGCACTGCGCCCGAAACGCCGATACTCGATATATATCTTTACTCCGAAGACGGCACGTTCGGCACTTTCGAAGCGAACAGTGAAGAAAATTT
Source organism: uncultured Clostridia bacterium (assembly GCA_934248055.1). Taxonomy (GTDB): domain Bacteria; phylum Bacillota; class Clostridia; order Christensenellales; family Borkfalkiaceae; genus HGM11412. The sequence continues at coordinate 9,719 of CAKQKI010000001.1, forward strand.
ATTATTATCGGGCAAAGTGTATAAATACAATGAAAACGGCGGAACGGGCACCTGGAAATATAACGACGATAAGACGGGCGTTATATTGAACTGAAACTGACTTTTTTCATCGACAAATCAAATATAAAACAACGGAACGAACGGTACTGCGTGAAATACTGCGCAATACCGTTCAATTAAGAAATAAGGGATATAAAAAAATGAAAATTAACAACTTTAAAACTAAAATTCTCGCTCTGACGTTAACGGTTATCACTTCTTTTTCGGCGTTATCGGCTTGCAGACCCAAAGAAGACAACGGTATCGAACAGGTCGATACCACAAAAACGCAATTGAACGTGGGCGTGTTCAACGACGGTACCGGCGCATACTGGCTGGAAGAAGCAAAGAAAGATTTCGAAGCGTATTATGCGGAAAAGTCTTTTGAAAAAGGCAAAAAGGGCGTTCAGATAGTTATAGACCCACAAAAAGACCGTTTTAAGAGCGACGTTCTGATTTCTACTATGAAATCCACCGAAAATAACGGGAATACGTTATACGTGGTTCCAACTAATCAGAAAAACTTTTATAATGAAAATTTAATAGTCGATATAACGGACGCGGTAACCGAAAAAGTTTACGACGATAACGGCGATTACGCTCCAGGAGCCAACGCCACAAAATCCATTATCGACTTTATGTATCCCGAATATCTGAAAGATTTAAAAATCGACGGCAAATACTATTCCGTTCCGTGGAGAACGTATTTCTGGGGCGTTACTTACGACGCTGATTTATTCAACGAAAAATCTTTATTCATAAAGAAAAACGGCGACGTAGGCGCAAAACAAAAAGATATTTTAACTCAGAATTGTTCAACCGGACCCGACGGGGTTTACGGCACTTCCGACGACGGTATGCCGAACGACTGGAATACGTTTATAAAACTTATAAGCGCAATGGTTTCTAAAAACGTGATTCCGTTTACCTGGAGTTATCAGGAAAATTATCAGAGAAGAGAATTTTTCAACAGCGTATGGGCAAATTACGAAGGAGCGAACGACTTTTCTCTTAATTACTCATTCAGCGGCACGGATTCTCAATTCGGAGAAATAAACGAAAATAATTACGGCAAACTTATCAGTCAGGAAGGAAGAAGAGCCGCTTTGAAAGCCTGCAAAGACGTTACTTCCAGAAAGGAATATTATTCTTCAAGGGTTAAATCGAATAACTATACCGACGCGCAATACGAATACGCTCACAGCATCGCTGACGACAAGCCTATCGCCATGCTGTTCGAAGGAAGTTACTGGGAAGTCGAAGCGAAAGGCACTTTCGATAAAATGGCTGTTTTCAATTCGGGTTACGGTTACGGTAAGCGTAATTTCAAATGGCTGCCCATGCCTAATTTTACAGACGTTGACGGCATAGCGAATCAGGACACGGCAAGACTGAACGAAGCGGGCAAGTACGACAGAGTTCTTAACGGAACGAGCGGAAAGGGAACGGGATTTTATATTTCCAAAAAAAATAAGTTCGATCAGGCTACGTACGATACGCAGGTAGAGATTGCAAAGTTGTTTATTCAATTCGTTCATTCGAGAAAGCAACTTGCTAATTTCACAAAAAATACGGGCGGCGCGTTCAGACCGTTTAATTTCACGATAAGCGACGAAGAATTGAACGAGTGGCCCGGCGTTGCAAAAAGTATTTACGTGTTCATAAAAGAAGGCGCGACGATTGTTGACGAAACTATGAATTCTTCCGTAAGAAACAATAATCCTACGCGTTTTGCCGAAGGGGCGTGGAGTTTTGACCACGGAGACTGGAAAGACGCCATACATTACTTTCTTGATCGCCCCGACGACACGGTAAACGGTTGCTTCACTTACGTAGAAAGAATGTTAAGAAGTTCTTTCGGTCACTACGAATAAAATCGGGTAAAATATGAAAGATCCCAACAAAAACATATTCAAAAGAATAAAATGGTTTTTTTACGACGTTAAAGTTGCCGTGTTTAAAAATAACGGCAACGCGCGTAAAAAAACGGGCGTACTCAACGCAAAAGTAAAAGAAAAAGCGTTTTTATTTTTCTTTTTGCTTTTTCCTGTAGTGCAGTTTTTAATATTTTACGTTGCGCTGAATTTCAACTCGTTTTTGTTAGCGTTCAACAAATTCGATATGTCGGGCAAAAAAACCTTCACGGGGCTTGAAAACTTTAAAGAAGTTTTATGTCTTATATTCGTTAAAGATTTCAAGGGTGAATTTTTACAGCACTTCGAAATGGTCAGAATGATAAAAAATTCCGCCATTCAAACGGCATTTTCGCTTTTTCTGATGCTGCCCGTAAACGTAATAAGCGCATACGTAGTATTTAAAAAAGTACCTTTTTCCGACGCTATAAAAGTTCTTTTGTTTTTACCTAATCTTATACCTTCGATGGTTTTCGTTATAAGCGCGAAAGCCTTGATAATGAAAGGTCTGCCTATAATTTTCGAAGGAGCAGACCTACTCAACACCGCTAAAACGAGCAGTTTCTGGACGATACTCGTTTTCGGATTATGGATGTCTTTTGCGGGCGGAATGGTAGTGTATTTAAGCGCGATGTCGGGCGTTCCCAAAGAGATACTCGAATACGGGCAACTCGAACCTATGTCTTCGTATACGGAGCTCGTTAAGGTGATAGTGCCGCTTATTTATCCCACTATCGTTACTTACGTAGTCGTCGGAGTTGCAAACTTCTTTATTGCGCAAGGGTATTATTTCTCATTCTTCGGCGGAAGTATTTTCGCAAAACTATACGATAATTTAGGGTATTATTTCTTCGTGCAGGTTGCGGCTAACGATGAATTCATAGGCAAAACGCGGTTTGGCTTTGCCGCCGCGGGCGGTATACTGTTTACCATTGTCGTTGCGCCCGTAACGTTTATGGTCAAGCATTTAATGGAAAAGTACGGACCGAGTGAGGATTGAGAATGAAAAAAGCAAATAAAATCAAACAAAAATTCGATATTTTCATGATTGTAGTGTACGTAGTGGTAATTGTTTACGTTCTCTCTATGATTTATATGCTTTATTCGGGGCTTATAAACACCTTTAAAGGCTTCGGGGATTATTTCGACAACTATCTGAGTTGGCCGAAAAAAAATCCTAACCCGTTAAAAGAATATAAAGGATTTACGCTCGAAAACTATTTAACCGTATTCAGATCGTTTTTTATGTACATTACGCCGAGCGGAGCGCCGAAACGCAAAGTTTATCTCGCGGAATTATATTACAACACGGCTCTTTATGCGTTTTTTATGTCCGCTTTTTCAATAATCACTCAGGTTATTACGGCGTATGCCGTTTCAAAATATAAATTCAGATTCGGCTCCGTTTTATACGCGGTAGGCATAATCGTTATGCTCGTGCCGATCGTCGGATCGTTGCCGTCGCAGATTTATTTCGCGTACGACGTGTTTCGTTTCAAAAACAGCCTGATAGGAATTTGTATAATGAACTGCAAGTATCCGGGAATATATTTTCTCGTGTTTTACGCCGCCTTTAAAAGCGTTCCCTGGACTTACGCCGAAGCGGCGCAGATAGACGGGGCGGGGCATTTGCGTATTTTTTGGGAAATTATGTTGCCCATGGTATCGAGTACGATATTTGCGGTGTTCGTATTGTTTTTCATTCAGTACTGGAACGATTATTTAACGCCGATGATTTTTTTACCCGATATGCCTACGGTGTCTTACGCGCTGTACGATTTGTCTACGTCTGTCGAACCGGAAGTAGACGGTCTTGTAGTGCTGACGGCGGCGTTCGTATCCTGTATTCCCGTAATCGTTTTGTTTGCCGCGTTTAAAAACATAATAATGGGCAACGTAGCGGTAGGCGGAATAAAAGGCTGAAAAACAAGGAGTATTCATCAAGATGAAAAAAGTAAAATTTGCTTTGATAATCATTTTTACCGTGATTTTAAGCGCAAGTTCGTTTATAGCGGTCAGCGCAGTCAACGCCGAGCGTTCGGAAAAACCGGAGTGGATAGACGTTGTCTGGTCGGATAGTAACGAATTTTTGGAAAAAGATCTTCCGAGCGGCGTTAAAGGAAAAAGTTATCCGCTTCCCGTCTGCGTTGCCGTTGACAATAACGGTAATACGTTAACCGATTTGCAGTATACCGTAAAAGACGGCGATAATAAAACGGTTTTAGTAAAAGACGGCAGGTTCGCCACCGCCGCAGCCGGCGTTTATACGATAAAATATACGGTGCAATACGCGGGCTTGTCTGCCGAAAAGAGCGTTTACGTAAACGTTGCGGATAGTTGCGAAGAGTTATCCTACGAGATAAACTCCGATATTCCCGACAAGGTTTTTACGTCCGAAAGCGTCGTTTTGCTTTCGGGAAAAAGCGCGGGCGGCGTAGGCAATATTTCGGTCGGAATAAAGGTTTTATTTAACGGCGAAGAAGAAAAGATTTATAATTTTGGCGGAAATTCGTATTTTAAAGCCGTTAAAAGCGGAGTTTACGATCTGAATTATATTTTAAGCGATTACGTCGGAAACGAAAAAACCTTTTCAAAACAAATAGTTGCCGAAAGGTCTGATTTGCCGATATTAGAAACGGTAAACGTAAGCCCTAAAATTCAGAAAGGGGATAATAAAATCAAAGTTCCCGTGGCAACGGCGGTAGTAGTCGACGCAGACGATTATTCTTATTCCGTTCCCGTTAAAGTGTACTATGACGACGTCGATATCACAAAAGATATGTTTTTCACCGCAACGGCAAGCGGAAAACACACTTTAAAATATAAAGCGGTAAATCCGATGAATAAGTCGGCTGTGAGCGAAAAGACTTATGAAATTGAAATTTCGGATTTTAACGACGAGAGTTTATACGATAAAAATTATGCCTTTATATCCAACTATATATCAACCGATAATTGTTCTTACGCTTTCGATGCGAACGGATATTTATCAATGTCTGTTGCGGACGGGCAAAGCGGAAAACTTAATTTTTCAAATAAAATAAAAAACAACTTTTTAAATTTTGAAATATCGGTTAACAGCAGTAAGAACGAATTCGAAGGCGTTTCGGTAACTATCTGCGATTACGTTCGTTTAAACGAAAGCATAGAATTGTTTTTTAAAAAATCCGACGTAAAAAATAAAACGGACGTATATTTAAACGGTAATTTTGTTTCCGTCATAGACTATTCGTTTACCGAATATTCCGATAAAAGGCTTAAAGTTCAACTCGATTGCAAAAACAACGTTTTATATTGTTTCGACGCGAAAATCTGCGACGTCAGCGCGTATTATAACGGAACGCCTTTCAGCGGGTTTTCAAGCACGTTTGCAAAAGCGGGGTTCGGAATAGTAAACGCGTACGGCAAAAACGAAGTGTTTATATTGTCGCTGTCAGACGTTTCAATAACCGATTCGTCGTCTGACGGTGCCGCGCCGGTTCTTGTTAAAGACGAAAAATACGAAAGCGTTTATAATTGCGAAATAAACGATAAATTAACTTTTTATCCCGTTGAATTTTACGATTTTACGAATGAAAATTTAAGAGTCGAATTTACGGTATTCAAGCCTTCGGGAGAAATTCTTTTAACTTCGTTAAACGATAAACCCGAAACGATCGTGCTTTCGGAATACGGAACGTATAGTTTCAGATATATCGCTTACGATTCTTACGACAACCATAAGCCCGTTTACGGTTCGGTTTACGTTCTTGACAGGGTAGCCCCGACCATTCGGCTTAAAGGCGACATAAAGGCGGAATATAAGCAAGGCGACGTAATTTCGCTTCCGAAAGCCGTTGTTTCGGATAATAATACTCCTACTGAAAATTTAGTCGTTTACGCTTACGTTATTCATAACGGTCTGACTTCGACCATACTCGACAAAGACGCGTTTACTTTTTCAAAAGCGGGAAGTTACACTTTCAGATTTGCCGTTTACGACAAAAATATGAATCACGTTTATATCGAATATACGACGATATGCAGGTAAATACAATGAAAAAATTAACCGGTTTATTATTGACTTTGATTATGGCATTTTCCGTTTCGGAAATAAGTTTTAACCCTGCGGTAACCGAAAGCGTTTCGGCTAATGTTGGTCGTAGCGCCGAAAGTTCTCTTTATAACGAGCCGAGCGGTTTTAATTTAACGGATATACCGCTAGTTGAAAATCATTCGACGGATTACGTTATTGTTATTCCCAAGAACGCAACTTCTATGGAAAAATATGCGGCTGAAGAGTTGCGGTATTTTTTGAAAGAATCAACCGCTTGCGAATTCGGAATTATAACCGACGAAAACCTTTCCGCGGATAACGCTAAAAAGTATTTATCCGTCGGTCAGACAAGTTTACTCAAAGCGCAAAGCGATATTAAGATAGACTATGAAACGTTCGGGGAGTCCGGTCCTACCGTAATCAGAAAGGGAAACAGCGTTTATATGTGCGGCGCGCATAATTACGGTACGCTGTATTCCGTTTATAAATTTCTCGAATATCAGATAGGTTATACGGCGTACGCCACAGATTGCGTTTATTTCGAGCGCTATATAAACCTTAAATTATTAGATTTTAAGTATCAATACGTTCCGACCATAGGAAAAACCAACGGTCACGAAGCCCCGTCGGGAACGGGCAGTCTTAAAGACCTTGCGAGAATGTATATGATAGGCGAAGCAAGAGAAGATCAGCAGGAATTATTCGACGGGTTGTACTGGGACGGGTATTTCTGCCATACGAACGCGTTTTTCGTGGATCAGAGCAAATATCCCGAATTATACAAAAACAACCAGATATGCTACACGAGCAGCGAAGCGTTAAAAGTTTTCAGCGATAGCGTGTTCAAATTGTTTTACGAAAGCCCCGGCAAAGACAGAATAAATTTAGGCGTTAACGACTGGCCCACTTCCTGCGATTGCGACACGTGCGTTAAAGAAACGGCAAAATATAACGGCGGCGGAGTGCTTATCCGCTTTTGCAATAAGGTTGCCGAAAACATTGAAAACCGCTTCAGAGATTTGGGTATCGTAAGAAAAATCGAATTAGTTCCGCTTATATATTACAACTATATAACGCCGCCCGTGAAAAAAGACGCAAACGGAAATTACGTTGCGATAGACGATACCGTGTATCCGAGAAAGGGCGACGTAAGCGTGGGACTGATGTATACGCCCATACTTTCCTGCTACCATCACAGTTATGAAAATCCTTGCGACGTGAACGAAGAAAACAAAGAAGATATTCTCGGTTGGAAGGCTATTTACGACGGATTTTTCTATATGTATTCTTACGGATCCACTTTCCCCGGCAAATATACGTATTTTGACAATATGCAATATTTAGCCGAACAGTTCAGATGGTATCATGACAACGGCATTCGTTTCAATATGGTTTTCGAACAGGGAACGGGCGCTTCGATAACGGTTCTTGCTCCGCTTAAAATGTACGTAAGATCGAAATTAGGCTGGAATCCCATGCTTAATCTTGAAGACGTTGTAAACGATTTCTGCGCGCATTATTACGGACCTGCGGGAAAATCGGTTGCAGAGTATCTTAAACTTCTTACCGATCAATGGCAGTGGATATATAAATACAGAAGTTCTTATTGCTTATTGCCGTTAACGGGTTCTCAGAATCCCGACTACTGGCCGAGACAGATTCTGGATTCTTTCGAAAGTTGTATTTTAACGGGAATGGCAAACATTGAAAACAGCAAGTACGACGAATCGTCAAAAGCAATATTCAGAGAAAGGCTGAACAAAGAATTGTTCGTGATAAGATATAATCAATACGTTAAGTATCTCGGTTACTATTCGCAGCAGGAGCAGGAAAGTCTTATCGGATATATCAACGAAAATATCGTTAAAGAAGGGTACGATCCTATAAATAAATTGTTTAAGTGAGGAATTTATGACGCGTTTAAAAAAGATACTTAATATTTTATGCGTAGTTACGACTTTACTCGTCGTTATAGGGTGCTTCGGATGCAAAAGCGATAAGAATAAAAACTCAAATATGTCCGTTGAGTATTTCGTTACGATCAACAAAACGGACGTGATTCTCGAAAAGGGCGAAAATATCAGATTGAGCGCGTCTTACGGCGACAACGTAACGCCCGTAACTTTTTCGTCATCCGATATAAACGTGGCAACCGTATCGAAAGACGGTTACGTTTCGGCAATAAACGCAGGTATTTGCTATATTGCCGCAAAAGCAGGTAAAGATGAAAAAACCTGTAAAGTTACGGTGCGCGAAGTCGTCTATACGGCGGAACTTATCTACAATAAAACCGATTACGTGTTAGTCGGCGCAGACGTATCGATAGATTTCGTTGCGTATAAAGACTCAAAAAGAATTACGTATTTACCCGTTACGTGGACGGTAAACGGAACAAGCGATAATTTTATCGTTACGGATAACGACACTATACGGTTTACCCCTTCTTCGGCGGGTGAGTATATCGTTAAAGCAACGACCGACAAATGCGTTGCGGAATGTAAAATAACGGTAAAAACTGTTTTATCGGATTAAAAGGTGCTGAAAAGTATGAAAAATAAACTTATATTACTGTTGCTTTCTATAATGCTTTTAAGCATGGCTTTGTCAGGCGTATCGTGTAAACGCGGTAACGGCGGCAATACGGGGCAGGAAAAAATCATATTTAATTTATATTCGGACGAAATACAGATTTTTAAAGGCGATAATTATAAAATTAAGTATGATTATAACGGGAATAAAACGATATCGTTTGATTCTTACGACCGCGAAATAATCAATATTTCCCAAGACGGAATTATAAGCGGAATAAAGGCGGGAAGCACTTTCGTTAAAGTAAGCGTCGAAAATGAAAGTAAGATTATATCGGTAAAAGTAATAAATAAAAATATTATGCTGGCGTTCGGCAACGAAAGCGTGGCGATTCCCGTAAAATCCGAAAAGGTTATTCCGCTTACCGTTAACGAAAACGAAAAAGCAGTCGATTTAAACAGCGTCGAATTTAGCGCAAATTCGGATTTACTGAAATTCGAATCGACAGGCGGCGGTGTTAAATGCTTCTCCGAAACGGCGGGCAATTATATTTTATCGGCAAAATATAAGAATAAAACGGCAAGCGTAAAAATAAAAATCGTAAATCCCGACGCAACCGTTCTCAAAAAGCCGAAAATCGTAATCCGCAATCACGATACCGTCGTTTTTGAAAACGTAGAACACGCGGATAAGTACGTTTATAAAATAAATAACGGCGACCTGTTGCAGGCAGATAAAAACGAAATATCTTTCGTCGGCTTGTCAGACAATTTAAAAGCGGGCGAAAGCGTTGAAATTTTACTGAAAGCCGTAACGGACAGCGTCGATTATATTGACGGAGAATACGTTTACGTCGAAGTAAAACATAATTTTTTGCCGACCGAAGATATAAAAGACTGCGAGAGCGGTCATACCGTTACGCTTAATTGCGATGAATGCGGCAGACGGTATACCGACAACGACTACGTTAAAGGTCACAATTTCAAAGACGGCAAATGCGTCGCTTGCGGTAAAATTCAGACGGAAGGATTAACGTATGAATATATAGACAAGGTTCAGACGGGCGTTGACGCCGATAAAAATCCGATTTATAAAACGGTCGGCGCGTACTGGGTTACGAATGCTGTCGTACAGCAAACCGACGTTCACGTTTTAAGCGAATACGATGACGGCGTTCACGGAGTATTGCCTGTTACGGGCATAGGTCAGGCGGCGTTTGCCAACAACGCGGTTATCGAAGAAGTTTACTTGCCGGAAAGCGTTACCGAAATTTCCCCGCAGGCATTTGCGGTCTGCATACAACTTAAAAAAATATCGATGCCCGGCGTAAAAGAAATAGACGGAAGAATGAGTCAAGCAAATCAGTTCCTTGGCGATATTAACTTGACAACCGTAATAATTCCCGACGGTTTTACAAATAAAACCAACGCGTTTTCAAGTTACTATGAAAAAAATTACACGTCGAAAATTAAATTTTACGTAACGAGTCTCAGCGGTACCGTAAACGCTCCCATAACGGAGTTTAACGATATGCTTACGGGAGAAGTTTATTTTTACGACGAATTGGGCGTTAAGTGCGAAACCTGGAGATACGCCGATAACGGCGATATAGTTATGAACTATAATCACAGTTATTCGCGCATAGACGGAAAAGTTAAATGCTCGAAATGCGGAAAATATTACGCAACCGATTTCAAATACAATTACAATAAAAAAATAGAAGGGTATGAAATACTCGGAGCAATAAATTCCGACGCCGAAGAACTTTATCTTACCGAAAGATATTATGACGACGGCATAAACGGCGTTCACGAAATTAAAAAAATCGCAAATTTTGCTTTCGGCAAACTTACAAAACTTAAAAGAATATCTTTCCCCGAAACCGTTACAATGCTTACGGATTCGACTTTTGCGGGCTGTAATAATCTTGAATATGCCGCATTGCCTGGGCTTGTAAGAAACGTTTACGCGGAAAGCGGCGGAAATCACTTTATCAATTGCGATAAATTAAAAACCGTTATTCTCGGTAAATCGTTCTATACGAATTGTCAGATGTTCTTTAATCTCAATAACGCTCCCGCTAAGCCTGTGTGCGATATATATTTGTATTCGGACGACGGCACTTTCGGCACCTTTGAAACGGCAGGCAATCAGAATTTACTGTCGGGTAAAATTTATAAGTACGATCAGAACAGCAACGCGTGCGGAACGTGGAAATACAACGAAGATAAAACAGACGCTATTTCCTTTGACCATATTTTTTCCGACGGCAAATGTTTAAGATGCGGTATTATAAAGGATACCGAATTTACTTACGAATACGTAAGCGAACTTGACGGCTACGCCGTAACGAGTTATCTTGGCAGCAATCCCGTAATGCGCGTAAGGGAAACTTTCAACGACGGAATTCACGGCGATAAAAACGTGGTTGCAATCGGCTCGTTTGCGTTTGACGGAAATAAAGTAATAGTAAAGGCGATATTCCCGAAAACCGTTACGAGTTGGGGAGCAAAAGAGAGGGGAGCAATATTCAGGGGATGCTCGAATCTCGAATACGTTGCGCTGCCCGGGCTTACCAAAAACGCTTACTGGACTAACGGCAACAATCAATTTGCGGGTTGCACAAAACTCAGAACGGTTATTTTAGGAAAAGAGTTTTCAACAGATTGTCAGGTGTTTTACGCAGGCACTGCGCCCGAAACGCCGATACTCGATATATATCTTTACTCCGAAGACGGCACGTTCGGCACTTTCGAAGCGAACAGTGAAGAAAATTTATTATTATCGGGCAAAGTATATAAATACGACGCAAACGGCAAATGCAGTACCTGGAAGTATAACGACGATAAAACCGACGTTATATTGAATGCCGAAAAACACGTGTTCGTAGACGGCATTTGCAGTAAGTGCGGCTACTGGCAGGAAGAAATTAAATATACTTACGACGAGAGCAAAAACGGCTACGTTATAACGGGTTACAGCGGCGGTTTAACCGAAATTTATGCAAGAGCAACGTATAACGACGGAACGCACGGCGAGAAAAACGTTGTTGCGATAGGAGAGCGCGCATTTAACGGGAAAACCGAAATAGTAAAAGCGATATTCCCGAAAACCGCTACGAGCCTTAAAGGCGGAACGTTCGGGGGCTGTACGAATCTCGAATACGTCGCGTTGCCGGGGCTTACGAGTAACGTTTATGCGGAAAACGGCGATAATCACTTTGCGGGTTGCACTAAACTTAAAACGGTTATTTTAGGAAAAGAATTTTCAACGAACTGTCAGATGTTTTTTGCAGATACTGCGCCCGAAACGCCGATACTCGATATATATCTTTATTCGGACGACGGCAGTTTCGGCGAGTTTAAAACCGCAGGCAATCAGAATTTACTGTCGGGCAAAGTGTATAAATACAATGAAAACGGCGGAGCAGGCACGTGGAAATATAACGACGATAAGACGGGCGTTATAGTCGGCGATAACAACTGACCGACCGAAAAACGTCGGGGGTATAACTTAATAGCCGTTCATTAACGGAAAAACCAACGCGTTTTCCCTGGTTAACGTTCACTTTTCAAACACGCAAGAAAAGTGTGCAAGCCTTCTTTTTGAACTTGCACACTTTATTTTACGCTCGCGCGTACGGTTTAAATCTAAAAAATATATATGTTGCTTACTTTATTACTTATTTTATCGGCATTTTTGTTTTCGATACAATTTTTACTCGCAAAAACGTACCAGAAACGTAATGGGGCGGGAATTAAGGCCACGCTGAAACTGTCCGTAATGGTTTATCTTACGGGAACGCTGTTTTTCTATTTGAAATATGCCTTTACTACGGGTAACTTTTCAATCAGATTCAGTTTTTTCACGTTGATTATAAATATCGCCACGAGCGTTGCCGCTTTATTAGGTATGTATTGCGGCAATAAGGCGTTAAGCGTCGGCAATATGTCCGTTTACGCGGTGTTTACCATGCTTGGAAATATTATTTTACCAAGCGTAGTGGGTATGGTTTTTTTCGGCGAAAAAGTTACTTTTTTAAAAATATTCTGCATGCTGCTGATGATAGCGGCTATAGTAATAATCAACCTGAAAAAAGAAAGCGACGCCAAAAAAAATAAAAAAGCAATTTTCTTTTACGTTGCCATTTTTATTCTGAACGGTCTGTCGGGAATACTGTTTACCGTTCATCAGAACAATCCTACGTTGACCGCGTGTTACGATTACGTAAACGGCGTGGCGGTTGCGAACAGCGACGTGTTCGTATTGTGGAACAGTATCGTCGAAACGATAGCGGCGATTATATTGTTAACGGTATATTGTTTGTTTTTCGATAAAAACAAAGCGGATACAACGGTTTTAAATAACTCCGAAGAAACTATTGCCGCCGAAAGTAAAATAGACGGCAGAACTTTTTCGATTTTGTTTTTGCTGATAATAGGCGTATCTTACGGGATAGTGCATGGGCTTGGCAATTATTTTATCGCAATCGGAACAGGACCCGATTCTCTCGGAGCGTCTGTTACTTTCCCTTTGGTAAACGGCGGCACGATTTTATTTTCAACACTTTTCGGATGTTTGTTTTATAAAGAAAAATTATCTTTGAATTCGATAATAGGGCTGATACTCGTAATTGCGTCAACGATACTGTTTATGGTTGCGTAGGAACGAAATCGTTTGCGGGTATAAACAAAAAATGTTTTAAATAAGCAAAATTTTAATTGTATTGAGAGAATATGGAAAAAATCATCGATTTATACGAATCTTTTTCGGTTAAAAACGGCGAATTGACCTGCGAAGGCAAATCTTTAATCGATTACGCCGCTCCTTCGAGCCTGCACAGCGTGGTAACCGACTGGGCTTACGGCAAAATATTATGCAGGAAATGTTACGATATTTCGGACGGCTCGGTATTAAAAGCAAAAATAACTCTTGGTTCTTTGAATTTCAGATTTAAAGTCAAACTGACAGCGTGTTTAAAAGAGTGGACGAAATACGTAAACGATATTACGATTTCGGTCAACGGCAAAAAGGTTATCGAAGAAAACGAAGCGTTTTTTGAAAACGTAAATCTCGGGTGGCCGTCGCTTTACTTTAACGTTAAACCGAATTACTTTAAAACGGGCGACAATATCATAGAAATTTTTACCCGCAACGTCAGTTCGGCGGGGCTGCTGGTTTCTGCGATAAAGGTGATATTATTGCCCGAATTTAAAGATTTGCAGCAAATTTCTTTAAGAAAATATTGTCGGTTGAAAAACGATTTCGGAGTTGCGGTATACGATAAAAACAAAACGTTTAAAAGCGTAAGCGTTACGGGATGCAGATTTAATAAATCGTCTTATTTCGGCGATATCTGCGTTCTTAATTTTACAGCCGACAGCATAGGAAAGCCGCGCGGCAGAGCATGCTTCGGCGATAAAGAAATAACGCTTTTCTTGCCCGAAACAATTGATTGCGCGGATAGTTTTTTAGTGGGTATGGACAGCGACGATCACAGGCACGACGATTCCGAAGAAACCGACAGAATACTTGCTTATTCGGTTTTTTCGGATATGGTTGATTTTATTCAGTTCAGACCGCATCGTTTCAGAAATTATTATAAACTTTCGTCCGAAAAAACTTTTGAAAAAAGACTTGAATTTTTAGAGATGTTCGGCGTTGATTACGGAATAGCGGGCGCGCAGGGCTTTTTTGCCGACTTGCCCGAAAAATTTCCGAAAACGTTCGTCGGTTTTCACATGCACGAGTTGTATCATTTCTTTAATTTCACCTTAGAGCAAAAAACATTTTTTTCGGGCGGAGCGACGTTTAATTTCGAAGGACTCAGAAATTCCGCGTCTTTTTCCGAATCGAAAAAGATTTATAACGATTACTTGATTAAAACTAAAGAAAGAATAAACAAAAATATAGGTTTAACGTCAATCGGCTCGCCGAGTTTATTGTGCGTTTACGAAGGCGACGCGGGTTTTGACAGAATTACCATCGAACCCGTATCGAATATAAACATACTTACGGGAGCGGTGCGCGCAACGTCCGTAAAAGCCTGGGGCGCGCATATTCCGACCGACTGGTATTACGGAGTTCCCGTAGATAAGACAAAATCGAATAAATTTTTATTATCGATGCAGTATCTCTATTTAAACGGAGCGTCTTACGTTTATGCCGAAAACGCGCTTTATAAAACGAACGCGTTTGAAAGGTTTGACTTCGAAGACGAGTTTTGCGTTACGAACAGAAAGTATTTAAGAGATTTTTATAACTATACTTCAACGCACGCCCGTAAAGGAAAATTGATAGTGGATAAAGCGTTTGCTTTCGGCATAAACGAGTTTATGATGTGGCAGACGAACGACAGAATGGGCGAACTCAACGAAAAAGACTGGGATCAGTTCGTTTGGGGAAAGTGGGATAATTCTTATCAGAAATGCTGGCACGCAACGAAAGCGTGGCTTCCGTTTTCGGAAAAACAATCCGTGGCGGACACGCCTTTGAATACGCATTTATTTTCGGGAACGCCTTACGGAAGCGTTGACGTGATAAGCGCGGAAAAAGATTTTTCAAAGTATAAAACTCTGGCTTTTTTAGGCTGGAACACAATGAACGCGGAATTATTCGGCCGCCTTACAAAGTACGTTAAAAACGGCGGCAATTTAATAATTTCTTATTGCCATTTCAACACGGTTGACAGAAACGATATGCCGTTCGGATATTTGAAGAGCGAACTTATCGAAGAATTTACGGGAGTTAAAATCAAAGGCGAATTCAAGCCGTGCGGACGCGCCGCATTCAACGATTTCAACGCGTATCCGATTCCCGACGGCAAAAGCGTAAATTGCGTCGGGTGTTCGCCCGTCACCGCAAAAACGATTTGCTTTGATAAAGCCGATAACGGACTTATTTTCGAGAACGCTTACGGAAAAGGTAAAGTGTATTTTACCGCGTTTAAAGAGTATGCCGAAGAAGACTGGGCGGTTGAAACGATTTCGCATTTACTTGAAATCGCGGGCGAAGAAGGAGATTTTAAATGCGACAATAAAAACGTTTCCTTTACCGTAAGAGAGATTGAAAAAAATAAGTTTTCCGTAAGCGTTTTAAATATGAACTGCGTGACGGGAAATAAAGAGTTTTTTAATTTAAAAGCGTTCGATAAAGTTATAAGCGACGTTATTTCGGTTACGGAAATAAAAAATTACGAAATCGAAATAAATTAAACCCGATTAAAGGTTGGTTGAATTATGAAGATAAACTCGGCGTTCCCACGTTGCTCGTTGCGGGAGAAAAAGACACGGTAGTGCCGTATTTCAGAAACGCTTATCAGATAATTAAATACTGCGAGCAAAATAATATTCCCTTAACGTACTACACGAAGCCCGAATGCAATCATCATCCGCATTCTTTAAGCGACACAAAACCCATAATTGATTTTATAACGGCAAAATAATCGGATTGCCGTTTTGAAGCGAGGTTGATATGAATATAAATATCGCACAACTGAAACAAAAAATATACAATAACTTTTCAGGCGGAGAGTACGTTGACGTAACGGAGTACGCTTCGCTTTCGGAAATAAAAGAATCGGGAAAAACTATATGGACAAAGGCTTTTTCCGCCGCCGTCAGGAATAATTCGCGCATATACGTTCCTAAAGGCACGTATTATATCGACGACACCATAGTAATTCCGTCCAACAGAACGATAAAAGCGGATAAGAATGCCTGCATTTGTCTTACAAGCGATTGTAAAAAGGTGCTTTTGCGCAACGATTCGGTTGCCGATTGCAGTAACGGAAGCAAAAAAGACGCAAAGTTTACCTGTAACGTTAGTATATGCGGCGGTATCTGGTCAACGGAATTTTCGGAGCGCGCGGAATACGGAAAACTCGGAGCGTATGACGACGACGACAGTTTGCACGGCGTTTACGCGACTATGCTTTTCAGTGGCGTGCAGAATCTATGGTTGCAGGATATGGTATTTAAAAACAGCGCGGCTTTTGCCGTTCAGATAGGCAGAACTCATAATTTTATCATTGAAAATATAGAATTTATAAAATGCTTCGCCGACGGAGTGCATTTGAACGGAGACGTTAAAAACGGCGCCGTCGTAAACGTAAGGGGAGAAACGGAAGACGATCTTATAGCGCTTAACGCTTACGACTGGGATAATTCTACGATAAATAACGGAAGTATGGAAAATATAACGGTCGACGGGGTTACGTGCGAAGGCGGCGAATGTCACTGTATGCGATTTGCCCCGGGCATATTACCCGAAGAAAAGGGCGGCGTAGACTGTTTTATGAAAAATATTCGCGTTGCAAACGTAAAAGGCGTGAGTTTATTTAAGTTATACCTGCAAACGCCGCCTTATATCGAAAAGCCCGACGGAACCATGGTCGGTCACGTTGACGAAATAGAATTTGAAAATATAGAAGTCGTAAAGGACAGACCTTCCGATAATACAAAAGATATGTATTCCAAAAATCCCGTAACGGGGCATTTCGGGGTTTTCGAGTTGGGTAGCAACATCGATAAACTGATTCTTAAAAACGTCAGCGTCAGGATGAACGTGGACGAATATCCCGATACGGCGCATTTTATTACCGCCGGTCCTAAATCGTGTTACGTAAAGAGTAAAAATTTAGAAATTTTCGACCCGTACGCAACTTCTGTATGTAAAGAAATCGAGTTTAGTAACGTCGTTATAGACGGTAAAAAAGTCGAAGAGTTAAAGCCGTATATAAAAGAAATTTCATTTTCTAAGCTGTATCCGTCGTCTTTGCCGTTCGGAAGCGGTAAAGTTGGAAAAACGGTCATGATATAAAGCCTTGTTTAAACGCCAAACAGTCAGCCGCAAGTGACCGGGTTTAAACGCAATCGCTTGTGGCTAAGAACAAAAAACATCGGAGTATAAATGGAAAAAATCACAGAAATATTTAAAAACAGCAAATGGATATCTTCTTCGCCCGTAAAAAATACGGAAAGCGTTGTTTATTATGAAAAAGAATTTGAATTGCACGGCGAATTATCGAAGGCGGAACTTTATATTACGGCTTGCGGAGTATACAGCGCGGAACTTAATGGCAATATAGTAAGTATGCCGCTTGCTCCGGGATTCGATTCGTATCTTTATAAAATGCCGTATCAGGTGTACGACGTTAATAATTCTTTATTTAAAGGCGGAAAGATAAATACTTTAAGGGTTTGCGTGGCGCGCGGGTGGTACGGTTGGTTTAAAGACGAAAGAGCCGTAAAAAATTCCGATATAAGAGCGTTTAAAGCGGTTCTTGCGTTAAAATATAAAGATAACCGCTGCGAATATATTGCAACCGATAATCAATGGCTTTCGTTCGGATTCAAATGCGTAAAGTCGGATATTTATAACGGGGAATACTTTGACGCTTCCGCAAAAAAGAGCGATATAAAAAACGCGGTAGAAATAAGTTGCTTCGAAAACGATTTGTTAACGCTTTATGACGGCGACGAAATATGCGAGAACGAGCGGATTGTTCCCGTAGCGGAAATTATAACTCCGCTTAACGAATACGTTATAGATTTCGGTCAGGAAATAACGGGTTACGTTGAAATAAATATACCCGACGGAGCGGTGTCCGAAGGGGATATAATCGATATATCACATGCTGAAATGCTCGATAAATTCGGAAATTTTTATAACGAAAATTATCGCGGCGCGAAAGCGGAATTAACTTACGTTTGTAAAAGCGGAAAGCAAAAATACAAACCCTTATGCACTTTCTTTTGTTTCAGATACATACGGCTGAATAAGCGGCCTGAAAATATAAATAAAAACAATTTCAGGGCGGTAGTCGTTCATACTAAACTCGAACGGACGGGTTATATTGAAAGTTCGTCGGCAATTCTTAATCGGTTCGTAGAGAACGTAATATGGGGGCAAAAAGACAACTTTTTGGATATTCCCACCGATTGCCCGCAGCGCGACGAGCGTTTGGGCTGGACCGGAGACGCTCAGATTTTCTGTCGCGCGGCAAATTATAATTTCGATTGCGAACGCTTTTTCAGAAGATGGTTAAAAATGCTAGAATGCGAACAAAGCGCTTTCGGATGTACGCCCGACGTCGTTCCGAACGTTTCTTGCAGAAAGACCTTTTCTTCGGTATGGTCGGACGCGAGCGTCATAGTACCGTGGGAAGTATATAGGGCGTACGGAGATAAACGATTCTTAGAAGAGTTTTACCCCGTGATGGAAAGACATATCCGCGCAATAGGCGAAGCGACTTCTACACGGTTTTTATGGACGGGCAGCGGGGTGTACGGCGACTGGCTTGCTCTGGACGGCAATAACGGTTACTACGGCGCGTCGGACAAAGATTTCATTTCGTCTGCTTATTACGCCTATTCGTTGCAATTGACTATTCTTGCGGGAAAAGAATTAGGAAAAGACGTTTCTGAATATTTGGATTTATATAACAACGTAAGAAACGCCGTTATAAACACTTATACTCCGAAAACGCAGACCGAATGCGTTCTTGCGTTGTATTTTAATCTGACGAACGATAAAAAAGTTATAGCAAAAAGACTTGCGGAAAAGATAAGGCAGGCGGGAAACAGCCTTCAGACGGGGTTTGTAGGCACGCCGTATTTATTGTTTGCGCTCTCTGAAAACGGATACACCGAATTAGCGTACGAATTATTGCTCAAAGAAGATTATCCGTCATGGCTTTATCCCGTAAAATGCGGGGCGACTACGGTCTGGGAACACTGGGACGGTCGCAACGAGAACGGCGATTTCTGGCCACCCGAAATGAATTCGTTCAACCATTACGCTTACGGCGCGGTGGTTGCCTGGATTTACAGCGTCGCCGCGGGAATCACACCGCTTGAAAGCGGTTATCGGAAAATAAAAATCGAACCGAATGCGACGGATAAATTACAGTTTCTCAGCGTGCGGTTCAAAACCCGTTACGGCGAAGTTTTTTCGGCTTGGAAACACGTTTCGGATTACCTTGAATACGAAATTTTCACACCCGTCGAAGCGGTTGTGGTAATCGAAAACGACGAATATAAACTGTCGGCAGGCGAGCGCAGAATTTTTAAGATCCGAAAAAACCGTAAAAGCGCAGTTGCGGGATAAGAACAACTTTAAAAAGTCGAAAACAAGCGTCAAATATTTTAAAATTCTAAAAAAATAAGCAAGATAATATGAGAGTAATTTACGATAAAATAATCAAATTGCCTGAAAACGGACTTAAAACGTTTCCCGTAAGGGTTATATCTGAAGAAAGCGTTAACGCGATAATGAGTTTTGACGGGGTAAAAATCGTTTGTTATAATTGCAGCGGCAAAGATTATCTCGGCAACGATTTTATAAAAACCGTAAACCTTAAAAACGGAGCAGAGCAAAATTTCTGGTGCGTTGCAAGCGGGGCGGGAAGCGGGTTTTTAACAATTTCCGACGAGAACGGGAAAGTCCTTTTTAAAGACGAAATTACCGTGGTAAAAAGTTCTGATAAAACGCCCGATCCGTTTTTTGAGGGCGATAGTCTGAACAGAATAGCGTGGCTTAATTCCGATTCGGCAATAGACGACCGCGTTACAAAGCCGTATATTCCCGTAAAAGCGTGCGGCGATACCGTTAAAATACTCGGCAGAGAAATTGAGTTTTCAAATAACGGTTTTCCCGCTCAGATAACGAGTTATTTTAACGAAGGGGTTAAAATTACGAAAAATCCCGTCCGACTTTTATCCGCCCCCGTAGATTTTATCGTTACGGGCGAAAAATTCGAAAATCGCTCGTTTAATCTTAATCTCCGCACGGACAGAGCGATTATCGAAAGCGTAAGCGAAAGCGGAAACTTTGTACTGCGCGTTAAAGCAAGCAGTGAATTTGACGGTTTTACGGAATTTAAAGTAAGTCTTGAATGTAAAAACGACGCGGAAATTTCAGACGCTCGTTTATGCCTGCCGTTTAATGCGGAAAGACTTAAATATTTTATCGGGCTTGGCAAGAAGGGCGGCGCGTTCGATAAATCGCTTGAATGGAAGTGGAACGAAAACGTCAATCAGGACGGTTTTTGGGCGGGCGCGGTAAACGTCGGATTAAAAATCAGGTTTAAAGGCGAAAATTACGTTAAGCCTTTCGTAAACATTTATTACAATCATCGCAAACTCAATAAGCCCGAAAGTTGGGATAACGGCGGTAAGGGCGGAATTAAATTCGAAAACGGCAATTTCGTTGCTTACGGCGGCGACCGCCTTGTTAAAAAAGGGGAAGTTTTGCGCTTCGATTTCGATATTTTAGTTACTCCGCTTAAAGAAATCGATTTAAAAAAGCAATTCGGCGCGAGATATTATCACTATATGTATAACAGCGACGAATGGCTCGCAAGCGCCGAAAAGGGTGGGGCAAATATTATAAACGTTCATCACGGCAACGATCTTAATCCGTATATAAATTATCCGTTTACGGAAATTTCGGCGCTAAAAGAGTTTACCCGAAAAGCGCACGAAAGCGGTATTTTGGTAAAGCCGTATTATACCGTAAGGGAACTTACGGTAAATGCGCCGGAATTTAAAGTTTTTCGCGATTTAGGGCATGAAATAATCGCTGTTAAAGACCCGAACGAAAAAAGTTGCCTGTGGCAGGGCGAAGCGAAAGAGTGGATACTTAAAAACGTCGGCGACGACGTAATTCCCGCGTGGAGACAGCAACTTAAAGGTAAAAAGTATAATAACGCTTTCGATTCCGCGGTTATAACCGAAGGACAGTCGCGACTGTGCAATTTTTATATCGAAGGACTTAAATATCTCGTTCGGCACGCCGATATAGACGGTATTTATATCGACGACGTTGCTTACGACAGAAACACCATGAAAAGAGTGCGTAAGATACTCGACGAAAAGCCGACCGCTTATATTGACTTTCATCAATGGAATTCTTTCGTAGACGCGGGCGGTAAAGAAAACTGCGCAGTTCAATACGCGGAACTTTATCCGTATGTAGATAAATGCTGGATAGGGGAAGGTTTCGATTACGACGAAAGCCCCGAATTCTGGCTGATTGAAACGAGCGGCATACCGTTCGGCGTTATGAGCGAGATGATGGACAGCGGAAATAAATATCGCGGACTTTTATTCGGCGAAACAAATCGTCTGGGTTGGGAAACGAATAAAAGCGACCCGCTCGACGTGTGGCGGATTTTTGACGATTATAATCTTTCAGACTGTGAAATGATAGGTTGGTGGGACGAGCGGAATTCTGTTGAACTTTCAAATACCGCAATCCGCGCTACCGAATTTATAGCGGGTAAAAAAAGATATATCGCAACAGCGAATTTTTCGAATAAAAAGCAGGAAACGGAAATTTCAATCAAAGGACTTACGGAATATTCGCTCCGCGCTCCGTTTATAGAGAGATTTCAGGACGGACGGGATATTAACGATAAACTGATTTTAAACGGCGGCGAAGGGCTGTTTATAGAAGTTTTATAAATATTTTTGTTTAGTGATAACGAATGGAATCCCTACGCGCAGGATAATAATTAAACGAACCCCGAAATGAAATCGGGGTTCGTTTTATTTGCGGATGGTGGAGATAATAGGGCTCGAACCTACGACCTCTACCATGTCAAGGTAGCGCTCTGACCAACTGAGCTATATCTCCGAATTTAAATTACTTCGCTATTATACGAAATATTTAATCGCTTGTCAACCTTTTTGATAAACAATTTTGCGGTAAATTCAAGGGGAGATATGAAAAGCAAAGTCGTTTTACAAAAGTTCGTTTTTTTCGGGCATGAATTTATGATAACGCGCGGGCATATACGAGCGCATTTGTCTTTCGTTTTCTCTTTCTTTTATGAAAACCGCTTCGTAATACGTTTTAAAAAGTTTTCCGTAACCGTCGGCGGATTCGGCGTTAATATCGAAAATTCCGCTTACGGTTTTAGATTCTCCTTTATACGAAGCAATCATAACGCCGCGTTTAATATCGTGAATGATAAACGGCATATTCGAGTATCTGTTTTTAAAGTGCGGCGCGATAAGGGTTAAAATATCGTTGTCGGGCGTGAATTTTGCGTAATACACGCCGTTTTCCGTCAGGGAAAACCTTAAAAA
Source organism: uncultured Clostridia bacterium (assembly GCA_934248055.1). Lineage (GTDB taxonomy): Bacteria > Bacillota > Clostridia > Christensenellales > Borkfalkiaceae > HGM11412. Next base: position 32,329 of record CAKQKI010000001.1, read on the forward strand.
TCCTTTCATTCTGTGCGCTTCTGCGTTTACCTGTCGCATAAGCGTGTAAACGGCGTAAACTCCTTTATCGGAATAGTTTTCCGAAATATCGGCGTTTGCTTTAACGGTGCCGACGATATAATCGAATATCGCCGTGTATTTTTCGTTGCTGCCGTTTAAAAAGGCGGTTTCTATTCTGTATTCTGTTTCGCCGCCTATTTTACGCAGTTTTTTTCTTACGCGTTCCGCCTTTTTTTCATCCGTTTTTATTTCGATGGCGTTATTTAAAAGGCTCGGCTGATAACCGTCCGCAAGTCTTACGGCGGGCGTTTCTTTTCTTTCAAAAGCAGTGAAAACAGCCGTTAAAACGGCGGTTAAAGATTTTTCGATAAGATAAACAGTCATAATTCACCCGTTATTGCCGAAACGGCGTTTTCAATAGACGAAAACATCGTAAGTTGCTCGTAATTTTCCGCGGCGTTTTGCGCGACGAGCGCGTTTCTGATTTCTTGCTGAGAAGAAAGCCCGAGAAATTTGCCGCTTAGTAATATAAAATTAAGCGCGCGCCTGAGCGGAACTTTCATTTTTTTTAAATCTTCCGCGCCGAGCGAGTGAAATCGCCTTGCCGAAATTATTTTATACGCGCTTCTGAGTCCTATCCCCGGAATTCTTACGAGCATTTCGACGGGAGCGGCGTTTATATCCACGGGGAAAAGTTCGGGATGGCGGAGCGCCCAGGCGCATTTCGGGTCGTATTCTTCCGCAAGATTTTCGCCTTCGTTTATAATTTCGTTTACGTTAAAACCGTAAAACCTTAACAGCCAGTCCGCCTGATAAAGCCTGTGTTCGCGTAAAAGCCCCGTGGGTTTCGACGGCAGAAGGGGATTTTGATTTAACGGAACGTAAGACGAGTAATAAACCCGTTTAAGCCTGAATTTTTTATAAAGCGCGTCGGTAAGCCGTAAAATCTGCCCGTCCTTTTCGGGGCTTGCTCCTATTATCATCTGGGTAGTCTGCCCGGCGGGTAAAAAGCGTTTGTTTTTTCCGTAAGATTCTTTTTCTTCGTAAACCGCTTTCATCGGCGCAAGCACGGTTTTTTTGTTTTTTTGCGGAGCGAGCAGTCTTAAACTTTTTTCGGACGGCAATTCGAGATTAAAACTCATTCTGTCAACGTATTCGCCGGCGCGCATGATAAGACCGCCGTCCGCGCCCGGTATGCCTTTAAGGTGAATATATCCGTGAAAACCGTAAAGTTTTCTGAGTTTTATAACGGTATCGAGCAGAAGTTCCATGGTATAGTTCGCGTTTTTATAAACCGCCGAAGATAAAAAAAGCCCTTCGATATAATTCCGCTTATAAAACTCCATGGTGAGTTCCGCGATTTCGTCCGGCGTGGCGATTGCGCGCGGGCAGGAGCGGGAACGACGGCTTCCACAATACAGACAGTCGTAAGCGCAGTCGTTAGTCATAAGTATTTTAAGAAGAGATATGCACCTGCCGTCCTGTGTGAAAGAGTGGCATATTCCGCCGAAAGACGCGTTTCCCGTTCCGCCCGCGTTCCGCCTGTCGCTACCGGAAGACGAGCAGGACACGTCGTATTTCGCGCTTTCGGTTAATATTACGAGTTTTTCAGCGTCTATCATAAAACCCCCGAACGTATGTTCATATTTTATCATTAAAAAAATAAAAAGTCAAACGTTTGTTTGTATAATTTTTAAAAATATTCCTGCGCGTTCGATTTTTGAGCGAAAATATTAAGTATGAAAAAGTCATAATCGCTTTTTTCTTAAGAAAAACGGTTTTATAATGAAAAGCGGGGAAAATCGTAAACGCGGATTCACAAAAAGTTAAATTCTTTTCGGGAATTCGCGCGGCGGCTTTTGCCGCCGCGCCGCAAGCGAGCGGCGAAACGGAGGTTTAATGAATGCTGAAATTATAAAACGCAAAATAGTACCCGATAAGTTTACTCTTTACGAAAAAGACGCGAACACGGGAAATATCGTTTTCACTGCGAATACCGTAACGGACGGAGTAAATTTAAACGGGCTTACCGCTTATATGAGCGTTGAGTTTCCGAGTGGCGAAACGGACAAATTTTTATTAAGCGCTACGAGCGGCGACGGGAAGTATTATTATACTCTCGATATAACTTCGTCGCTGACGCGCGAATGCGGAACGGCCGCCGCTCAACTTTCGTTTGAAAGCGCGGATAAATCGACGATTATGAAAACGGATAAGTTCGTTATAGAAATTGCCGACGCCGTTGACGGCAACGCGGCGTATTCTTCGGTAACGCCTTCGGCGATAACTTCGCTCGAAACGCAACTCAGCGCGGCTCTTGACGAATGCAGGGAAATCAAAACGGCTGTGGACGGCGTTAAAGCCGAAATGAACGCAAAAGTAGAAGAATTAAAAAGTTCTAACGTTACGTCGGTAAACGGCAAAACGGGCGACGTAACTCTGTCTTATTCAGACGTGCAGGCTCTTTCCGCCGATACCGAAATGCCCGTAATGCTAAAAAACCCCGAAACGATTACCGTAGACGGCGTTACTTACGACGGCTCCGAAGAAGTTACGGTTACTCTCGAAGGAGAGTATTTCGAAGTTATCGATTTTGACGTAACTTTATCGCCGTCCGATAAAAATTCGTATTTTATACCGACGCCAAAAACCGTTCGTCTTACGAACGACGGATTTTCGAAAAACAAAATTCAGAACGCAACGGTGTTTATAAACTGTCTCGAAGGTCTTGCTTTTACCGCGGATTTTGCGTTCGAGTTCGCTGGCGACTGTTGCGCGGACGGTAACTTTATTCCCGCCGTAGGCTTATACCGTATGGATATGACCGCTTTCGGAAACGGCGGCAAAGTTTACACGAACGTCAAGAAATTTTCAAAATCCGCAAAGGAATACGTCGACAGGGGCGGTCTTCCCGCCAAAATAATTTCGGGCGCGGGAGCGACTTATAACGTTACCGTTTACGGAAACGCGGGCTGGAACGACGAACTAATCGAAAACACGGACGATCCTTTTACGGGCGTAGGCGATCCCGTTTCGGAAGGCAGCGACGCGGGCAGATATAAAATTCAGATAGTAAGTCAGACGCAGAACTATCTTAAATTCGGGGCGATTGAAGAAACGGTTGCGGGGCTTACCTTAAAAAAGACGGAAAGCGCCGACGGAATTACCGTAAGCGGAACGGTGAGCGGGGGCGGCAGCGTCGTAATACCCGTATCCGTAAGCGCGCTTACGGGAAAATTCTCGATACTCAAAGCGTTTAAAACGGAAGGAAACGTTTCTTCTTCGTCGCTCGGGTGTCTTATGGAAATATCGGTAATCGGTAAAAGCGGCGATATTCTCACGACAGGCGTCAATTTTACGGGCAGCGATTGCGCCGTAACAAATAAAAGCGCGACGGGCAACGTTACCGAAGACGTAACGGGGTTGAAAATTACCGTTCCCGAAGGAACAGACGGCACCGTTTTCAACGCGGTTTTCGGATTCGTTCTTACAGACGGCGACGCGGTTGGCGAATACACGCCTTATAAAGAATCCGTTTCCGATATAATCGTGAAAGAGCCGCTTCGTAAACTCGGCGACGTTTACGACGAAGTTTGCCTTAATACCGGGAAAGTAACGAGAAGAATAAGATCGGTGGTAATTAAGTCAAAAGCGCAGGTTTTTGCCGAAAACACGTCGGCAACCGCGGCGGCTTTATATAAACCGTCGAAATACACCACTCTGGTTTCGGGAAATCTGAGCCCCGATCTCGGTTTAGCCCTTCCGTTAAGAATCGCCGGCGTTTCAAAAGAAGACACTCTGAACGCAATGACTCCGGCGGCGGGGTATATCAAACTGAATCCCGACTGGTACGGAACGTATAAACAAATGACCGCCGATCAGTTTCCCATAAGGCTGATTTACGTTCTTAAGTCGCCTAAATCGGAAAATATTCTGAGAAAAACCGCGGTTATGCTTTACGACGGCGAAACGCACGTTTACGTAAGATCGGGCGTAAAAGCGTCGGGCGGCAATATAAAAACGGTTAAAAATTAAACGGTATATCCTTTAAAAGATTGACATTTTCCGCGCGACGGGGTATTATATAAAATATCGGTCTTAAAGCGTCGTAAAATTCGTTACCGCGCTGCTGAAAGCGACCGTAATTAAAGTTTTAATCGGAGTAAGATTGTTTATGTCTGAAATAATGGGTAACTTAAGAAGAACGGATTATTGCGGTTCGTTCCGCGCCGACTGTATCGGAAAAGAAACGGTGATTTGCGGCTGGGTGCAGAAAAGAAGAAATCTCGGAAGTCTTATTTTTATAGACCTTCGCGATAAAACGGGAGTCGTTCAGACGGTGTTCGACGAAGCGAAAACCCCCGTAATTTTCAAAAAGGCGGAAGCCGTGAGAACGGAATACGTAATTATGGTAAAAGGCGTTGTGAGAGAGCGCGAAAGTAAAAACGATAAAATCGACACGGGCGACGTAGAGATTATCGCAAGCGAACTGAAAATACTTTCCGAAGCCGACACCACTCCTTTCGAAATCCTGAACGATACGGGCGTAAACGAAAATTTGCGCCTTAAATACAGGTATCTCGATTTAAGAAGACCCGTTTTGCAGAAAAATCTTATAACCCGCTTTAACGTTGCCCGCGCCGCGCGCGAATATCTCGACGGCGAAGGGTTTATGGAAATCGAAACGCCCATGCTCGGAAAATCTTCGCCCGAAGGGGCAAGGGAATATCTCGTTCCGTCGAGAGTTCATCCGTCATGCTTTTACGCTCTTCCGCAATCGCCGCAACTTTATAAGCAACTTCTTATGATTTCGGGGTTTGACAGGTATTATCAGATAACCAAATGCTTCCGCGACGAAGACCTGCGCGCGAATCGTCAGCCCGAATTCACGCAGATAGACCTTGAAATGAGTTTTGTGGAAAACGTCGAAGACGTTATATATCCTGTAGAAGGTCTTATAAAAAATATTTTCTTGAAAGGCGCGGGCATAGATCTCGGCAAAGAGCATTTCCGCATTATGCCGTATCGCGAAGCAATGGAGCGTTTCGGCTCGGATAAGCCCGACACGCGTTTCGGAATGGAACTTAAAAACGTTTCCGATATTGCCGCGGAAATCGATTTCAAGGTGTTTAAAGACGCTCTTGCCATCGACGTTGCGGGTATGATAAAAGGAAGCGTCCGCGCGATAAACGCGAAGGGTTTTGCAGGTAAACTTTCAAGACGGGATATAGACGGACTCGGCGAATACGTTAAAACGCTCGGCGCGAAAGGTCTTGCATGGCTTTCTCATCCGAAGGGAGAAGAAGTTAAAGGTTCGATAGCAAAATTTTTAACGACCGAGAATTTATCCGCGCTTTCCGAAAGACTTGATTTTCAGGAAGGCGACGTGCTTTTCTTCGCCGCCGATAAAGATTACGTGGTTTTCAACACGCTCGGCGGGTTAAGGCTTTATTTAGCGGAAAAATATTCTTTAATCGATAAAAATTCTTACGATATTCTGTGGGTTACGGAATTTCCCATGTTCGAATACAGCGAAGAAGAAGGGCGGCTCGTTGCCGTTCACCATCCGTTTACCGCGCCCATGGACGAAGACCTTGAACTTTGCGCGACAGATCCGTTAAAAGCCCGCGCGAAAGCCTACGATATAGTTATTAACGGTCAGGAAGCGGGCGGCGGCAGCATAAGAATTCATCGCCGCGAAATTCAGAAAAAAATGTTTGAAGTTCTCGGTTTTACCGACGAAGCGATTGCCGAAAAATTCGGATTTTTCGTAGACGCGTTCAAGTACGGCGCTCCGCCGCACGGCGGTCTTGCGCTCGGGCTTGACAGGTTCGTTATGCTGATTACCAAAACCGACTCGATTAAAGACGTTATCGCGTTCCCGAAAGTTCAGACCGCTTCGTGTCTTATGACGGGCGCGCCCGATTACGTTGGCGAAAAACAATTGAAAGAACTTCATCTGACCGAAGTCAAGGCTTGAAAAAAACGCCGCGATATACGCGCTTTTTTGCAAATTTTCGTGGCTGTTTAAAGAAAGGCTGCAAATCTATCGAAAAGATAGAAACGCAGTCTTTTTTATTGTAAAATTTTCACTTGCTTTCCCCTTCTGGAAGAGTGGATTTTACGAGCAGAGCGAGTAAAAGACGAGAGCGAATTCACTTTTTCATAAGTTCAGACAAATATTTGATTTTAATCACTCATCGAAAAAATACTGCCGTGAACATATGCGCAGGTTGTGATACGTTACAATTATTTCGTTGCGGCTACGATAAACGGCGTTTATCGCGAAAAAATGCTTTTCGGCACGGTTTTGCTTGCTTTAAAACGTTTTTAGTAGTACAATGCCTGTATGAAAAAGGAAACAGGACTTAAAATTCTCGGCAGACTTTTACTTTTGTTCGCAACCGTCGTGTGGGGGTCGTCGTTCACCGTGCTTAAAAGCACGATGGATAAAGTGCCGTATCTGTATATTCTTGCAATTCGCTTTTTATCGTCGGCGGCGCTTATAGGCGTCGTGTTTATAAAACGCGTAAAAAAAATGAACAGGAGTTCGTTTTTAAGGGGCGCAACCGTCGGGGTAGTGCTTTCGCTTGCATATATAGTGCAAACGTGCGGGTTGCAGTATACCACCGCGTCGCGCAATGCGTTTTTAACGGCTACGTATTGCGTTATGACGCCGTTTCTCGTGTGGTTGTTTTTTAAAACTCCGCCAAAGTCTTACGATATCGCTGCGGCGGTTATATGCCTTGCGGGCATAGCGCTCGTTTCGTTTTCCGGCGCGAAAGACGAAGGCGGCGGCAACTATCTTCTCGGCGACGGGCTTACTCTCGTATGCGCCGTGTTTTACGCTTTGCAGATTATTTGCCTTAACAATTCCGAAAAGCACGGCGACGACGCCATGCAGACGGTTTTTACCGAACTTCTGGTAACCGGTTTTATTTGCGCGGCGGGAACTCTTATATTCGATTTGCCGAAAAACCCCGCGAGTTTTGCTCTTAACGTAGAACAGATTTTAAAAATAGCGTATTTGTCGGTCGTATGCACTCTTCTTGCGCAGACGGCGCTTATGTACGGTCAGAAATTCACTCCGCCATCCGAATCCGCGCTGATTTTAAGCCTTGAAGCGGTTTTCGGCGTATTGTTCGGAGTGATTATAGGCAGTGAAAAACTCGGCGTGTGGCTCGTTATCGGGTTTGCGCTCATATTTGTTGCCATGATAGTGAGCGAAACGAAATTCGACCCGTTCGGGCGTATGAAAAACAAGTTGGAAGGGAATAACGAAAACGGTGAAGAAAAGTAAAGCGCCGCTTATATTCGCGCTTCTCGAAAGCATTGTTTTTATCTCGTTTACGATAGGCGACGCGAGCGGAAAATTTTCAACGGAATATATTAAATACGCGGGAATATCGTTGTGCTTTTTATATTCGCTTTTAAATATCGGCGAAAATAAATTCCGTTTTTTATCTTCCGTTGCGTTTGCTTTTACTCTTGCGGCCGATTATTTTTTGCTTTTGCGCGGCGAAAATTTCGAAGCGGGCGTCGCTCTTTTTACCGTCGCTCAGATTTTTTATTTTTTAAGAATTTCGTCCGTCCGTAATAAAATATCCCTTGTTTCGGTAATATCGCGGATTGCTCTTACGGCAATTATACTCGTTTTCGAGTACGCATTCGGATTGCTTACTCCGCTCAATATTCTCGTTGCGGTGTATTTTTCTAACCTTTTAATAAATTGCGCCGACGGGTTCGCGTACTTTTTAAAAACCAAAAACGCGCTACTTTTTGCAGGGTTTTTATTGTTTATATGCTGCGATATCTGCGTGGGAACGGCAAATCTCGGTTTTAACTTTTCACAAGGCGTAAGAGAAACGCTTTTAATTCTTTGCTGGACTTTTTATTTGCCGTCGCAAACGCTTATCGCTCTTTTTTAGAAAATATATATAAATTTATATAAATATGCGTAAAAACGCTTGCAAAAAAAACAAAATAGTGTTAAACTTATTAAGGATTTAAGATGTTAGCGTAGGATTTGAGAGTGGCAAGCCACTCTCAAATTTATTTATGGGGTGCATAATGAAAGCAAAAAGCAACGAAGCAATATTGAATTTTTTAACGCCTTACGCAGAGCAGGCGGGCGTTGAAATAGTAGAAGTCAGTTTTAAAATGAGTAAAAACCCTTCTCTCACGGTGTTTATCGATAAAGACGGCGGCGTGGATCTTGACACCTGCGAAGCCTTTCATAATCTTATCGACGCCCCGATTGACGAGTTCGATCCCTACGACGGCGCGTATACGCTCAACGTTTCAAGCCCGGGGCTTGACAGACCTTTAAAAACCGAGCGCGATTTTTTAAAGAGAATAGGGAAAGAAGTTGAAATAAAACTTTTCGCGCCGATGAAAGGCTTAAAATATTTCGAAGGAATTCTTAAAGGGTACGATAAAAACAACGTTACCGTAGAAATAAACGGCGAAGAAACGGTTATTCCCCTCAACAAAATTTCGAAAATAAACGAAGCGATTAAATTCGATTAAAGAAACATCCGCAGAACGACGTTCGCGGTATTAACAAAATAGGAGTGAATTATGGTTAATAAAGATTTTTTTGCGGCTCTTGACGAGATATGCGCAAGTAAAGGTATAGACAAGCAATCGTTCTGGGAAACCCTTCAGAACGCGCTTGCTTCCGCTTACAAAAGGTATGCCGACGACGCGTGCGACGTAATAATCAAATACAACGAAGAAAAATGCGCTATGAAATTTTACGCCGTAAAGTCAATCGTCGAAGAAGTTACCGATCCCGACAAAGAAATTACTCTCGAAGAAGCGAAAAAATATAAAAAGACTTATAAACTCGGCGATACTTTCGAAAAAGAATTTACCCCGAAAGAATTCGGCAGAATTGCCGCTCAGACCGCAAAGCAGGTCGTAATGCAAAAAATAAGAGAAGCGGAACGCGCGAATACCATACAGGAATTCGAAGATAAAGAAAACGAAATTCACAGCGCGATCGTCAGAAAGGTCGACGCCGGCACCGTTTACGTCGAACTTGCGGGCGGCGGGCTTGAAGGCGTTATGCTTCCGCAGGATCAGGTTGCGGGCGAAAAATACGAGATAAACGATAAAATAGTCGTTTACGTTAAAAGAATAAGAACGATCGGCAAAAACACGCAGGTTCTCGTTTCGAGAACGGCTTCCGGTCTTGTTAAGAGATTTTTTGAAAACGAAGTGCCTGAAATTCGTCAGGGCGTGGTCGTGATTAAGTCCGTCGCGCGGGAAGCGGGGCAGAGAAGCAAAATCGCGATTACGAGTACCGATCCGCAGGTCGACGCGGTCGGCGCGTGCGTAGGAAACAAAGGGATGCGCGTAAACGCGGTTATCGAACAACTCGGCGGCGAAAAAATAGATATAATTCCCTGGAGCGAAGACCCGCTTGAATTTATAGCGAACGCGCTTGCTCCCGCAAAAGTTCTCCGCGTTACCGCGATTGACGAAAAGTCCGCAAGAGTAATCGTTCCCGACGATAAACTTTCCCTTGCGATCGGCAGGGACGGGCAGAACGCGCGCCTTGCGGCTCGTCTTACGGGCTGGAAGATCGACGTTAAGAGCGAATCGAAAGCGATGCAGGAATACGCCGAGCATGAAGCCGCGGTAAACGGCGAAGAAATTCCCGAAGAAACCGCAGAAGCGGAAGATAATTCCGAAAATATCGAATAAGCCCGAAATAAAGAAATCGGAGGAGTTATGACGACAAAACGAGTGCCGATGAGAACGTGTATAGCGTGCAGAGCGGAAAAGCCGAAAAAAGAACTCGTTCGCATAGTTAAAAATAAAAACGGAGAGTTTTTCGTTGACAGAACGGGAAAATCGAACGGCAGAGGCGCTTATTTGTGCGACGATAAGTCGTGCGCAGAAAAAATCATAAACAAACGCCTTTTAAACAGGGCGTTCGGGTGCGTCGTTCCGGACGAAGCGTATAATTCCGTTAAGGAGGAGTTCTTTGGCTTTGAAAAGTAAGGCGTACACGTTTATCGGGTTTGCCGTTAAAGCAAGAAAAATCAAATGCGGAGTAAATGCCGTCGCAACGATAAAAGGCAGCGCGCCGCTCCTTATTCTTTGCAGATCCGCAAGCGAAAACACTAGAAAAGACGGGTTTAAACTCGCAAAGAAGTTAAACGCTAAAATGCTCGTTACGGAGCGTGACGATCTTGAAAATATCGTTTATAAAGAAAATTGCAAACTCGCGGCGATTACGGACGACGCGCTTGCAAAAGCCGTAATTGAAAATTCCGACGGCGAATTTACGGAATATACGGGAGGATACTGAAATCGTTATGGAAGAAAAGAAAGTAATTAAAGAAAGCAAAGAGAAAAACGAAAAGATTCAGAATATCATATCGCTTAACGCGCTTGTAAAAGAAGGCGCGCTTTCAAAGGAACTTTCCTCTATAAAATCGCTCGTTAAAAGCGTAGATAAAAAACTCGGCGAAAAGGCGAGATATTTCGACAAACTTAAAAAAGAAGCGGAAGAAGCGAAAATGAAAGAGACGGAAGAAGCAGGCGTCGCTTCCGAAAACGAAGCCGCAAAATCCGCAGACGAGAGCGTTTCTCCCGAAATCAAAGCAGCCGAAACTCAGGAAAGCGGCGCGATTCCGGTAAAAGAAGAGAAAAAATCCGAAAAATCGGACGGCAAGTCAAAAGCGGGCAAAAAAGAAAAGCCCGCGGCGGAAGAAAAAACAGTCGCGGCGGAAGAAAAGAAAGAAGAGACGGTTGCCGACGATGAAATAAAAGCCGAAAATGCGGAAATCGCAGAAGCGAAAGAAGAAAATAAACCCGCCAAAGAGCCGACCAAGCAAAAAGCGGACGAAAACGCGGCGGCGGTATCCGAGCCGAAAGTCGAAAAAACGAGTAATCCAAATATAATGATCGTAAACGGCAAGCGCGTGTTCGTTCCTCCCGTAAAACGCGAATTCGTGCCTAAGGACAGCGGTCGTTATCAGAAACCCGCAAAACCGGGCGAAAGAAAGCCTTTCGATCCCAACGCGCCGCGCCGCGATTTTACCGCGGGCGCGAAAAAGCCTTTCGGCGCGCAGGCGGGAACGGGCGTCAAAAAGCAATTTGCGGGCGGAGCGTCTTTCACGCCGCCGCAGACTTTCGTTCCGAAGGACAATAACAAACAAAAAAGAAAGACCGCCGAAAGAAATAATTACGACGATAAAAAAGCCGTAAGCAAAAAGTCGCTTATCAAAGGGCAGATGTCCATTGAAGATTTCGACGACGATAAAAGCGGTTACAGAAAATTAAGAAAGGGTAAAGACAAACGTCAGGAAAGCGCGGCAAGCACCGTAAAAATCGAAAAGGCGGTAATCAATAAAGAGTTGATACCTGTTAAAGAACTTTCCGAACTTTTAGGCATAACCGCCGTTGAAATTACCAAACGCCTGTTCAAAGAAGGTATTTTAAAAACCATTAACGACTCGGTCGATTACGATACCGCAGGATTTATCGCCGCGGAACTCGGCATAGAACTCGAACTCAAACTCGATAAAACCGCGGAAGACGTTCTTTCCGAAGGCTTTAAAGACGAGGCGGAAGACGATTCCAAACTTGTTAAGCGTCCCCCCGTAGTTACGGTTATGGGACACGTTGACCACGGCAAAACTTCGCTTCTCGACAGGATACGTAATTCAAACGTCACCGCGGGAGAAGCGGGCGGAATAACTCAGCACATAGGCGCATATACGGTGACGGTGAACGGTCAGTCGATAACCTTTCTCGATACTCCCGGTCACGCGGCGTTCACGGCAATGCGTGCGCGCGGAGCGCAACTTACCGATATAGCGGTTATAGTAGTTGCCGCAGACGACGGCATAATGCCGCAGACGGTCGAAGCGATAAACCACGCCAAAGCCGCCGGCGTTACGATTATAGTAGCGGCGAATAAAATAGATAAGCAGACTGCGGATATAGAAAGGGTCAAGAAAGAACTTGCCGACCGCGAAGTACTCGTCGAAGAATGGGGCGGCGACGTTCCTTTTGTTCCCGTTTCCGCAAAAACGGGCGAAGGAATAAACGACCTTCTCGAAACGATTATAGTTACTTCAGAAATGAAAGAACTCAAAGCAAATCCCGACAGAATGGCAAAGGGCGTTATCGTAGAAGCCAAACTCGACAAGGGCAAAGGTCCCGTTGCCACGGTGCTTATCCAGAGCGGTACTTTAAAAGTCGGCGACTATCTCGTTGCAGGCACGATTACGGGTAAAGTAAGAGCGATGATAGACGATAAGGGCAGAAACGTGAAGTCGGCAGGACCGTCTACCCCCGTATCGGTTCTCGGTCTCGAAAGCGTTCCTAACGCGGGCGATCTTATTTACGCCGTAGAAGAAGCAAGGCTTTCCACTCTCGTTGCCAACGAAAGAAAGAATAAAGAACGCGAAGATATGATTCGCGAACAGCAGAAAGTTTCGCTTGACGATTTATTCTCCAAAGTTTCGTCGGGTGATCTTAAAACGCTTAATATCATAGTAAAGGCGGACGTTCAGGGTTCGGTCGAAGCGGTTAAACAGTCGCTTTCCGAACTTTCGGATGACGAAGTAAAAGTAAACGTACTGCACGCGGCGGTCGGCGCGATTTCGGAAACGGACGTGTCGCTTGCAGACTCGTCTAATTCGATAATAATCGGCTTTAACGTAAGACCGGACAGCAAGGCTAAAACTCTTGCGGAACATTCGAAAGTCGATATTAAACTTTATCGCATTATCTACGAAGCGATAGACGATATTAAAAAAGCGCTTAAAGGTATGCTTAAACCCAAGTTTACCGAAGTATATCTCGGTAAAGCCGAAGTCAGAGAAACGTTTAAAATTACGGGCGTAGGCACGGTTGCGGGTTGTTACGTTACCGAAGGCAAAATCGTTCGCAGCGGCAAACTCCGCATTTACAGGAACGACGTTATGATTTGCGAAGGAAACGTTCTGCAACTCAAGAGATTCAAAGACGACGTCAAAGAAGTCCAGCAGGGTTACGAATGCGGTATTTCGATTGAAAAGTTCGACGATATAAAGATAGGCGACTTTATAGAATGTTATACCGTAGAAGAACAGAAGGCTTGATATGAAATCGAAACGCGGATTAAAACTCAACAGCGAATTTCGTAAACTTATTTACGACGCGATTAAAGTTCGTTTAAATATTCCCGAAGTTACCGAAATGTTTTCGGTAACCGAAGTGGATTGCGCTCCCGATCTTAAAACCGCAAAAGTCTATATCAGCGTGTATTCCGCTGACGAAAACAAGAAAAAAGCGACTTTTAACGGAATAAAAAACGCAAGCGGCGATATTCGCAGGATAATAAGTTCCGAAATGCATATAAGAACGGTTCCCGAATTCAGATTTTTTGAAGACGGCGCGCTCGAATACGGAAACAAAATAGATAAAATAATATCAGGATTTACCTATCACACCGAGTCGGACGACGACACGGACAAGGACGATGAAAACCGATAATCTTAAAATTGTCGCTGAAGCGATCAAAAAAAACAAAAGCGTGTTGATATTCAGTCACAACAGACCCGACGGGGATACCGTGGGATCTGCCTGCGCGCTGAAACTTGCGCTTTTATCGCTCGGGATAAACGCAGAACTCGTTTGCGATTCCGATATTCCCGAAAAATTTTTGATTTTAAACGGAGCGGGCGATTATAAAAAGCCGATTGACTATGCGGGTATGAAATTCGACGCGCATATTTCGGTTGACTGTTCGACCGAAAGTATGTTTTCGGGCGCGTATCTTTTGTATGCGTCATGCAAAAACACGATAAACGTCGATCATCACGTATCTGATACGTATTACGCCGCTCTTAACTACGTCGAAAAAAGGTCGGCGTGCTGCGAAATAGTTTACGAACTTATTTTGAATCTCGGCGTAAAAATCACAGTCGATATTGCCAACGCGCTTCTTTTCGGGATAATAACCGACAGCGGTAATTTCGCTCATTCCGACGTTACTTATAAAACTTTGCTTATCGCTTCCGAACTCGTAAAAACGGGCGGCGATATTCATACGATAATCGAAAAGAGTTTTCGCGATCAGTCGCGCGAACGCGCCGCGCTTTTCGTGCGAGCCGTTTCGGGAATGCAATATTTCCTTGACGACAGGGTTGCGGTTATTCTTATCACTAAAAAAGATATTGTCGAATGCAACGCGAAAGACAATATGACCGAAGGCATTATAGACTTTCCTATGACCGTAAGAACGGTTGAAGTTGCAATATCCCTTCTTGAAACGGGCAATCGTCAGTATAAAATCAGTTTAAGAAGCAGGGGAAAAGTAAACGTTAACGAAATCGCTTCGCTTTACGGCGGCGGCGGGCATATTCTTGCAAGCGGCGCAATGATGAGAGGGTATCCCGAAGATATTACGGATAAACTCGTGTATAACGTAAAGCAAAGACTATGAACGGATTTATAAACCTTAATAAGCCGAGCGGAACGTCGTCGGCTTTTGCTTTAAATTGTATAAAGCGCAAAATCAAAAACGTCAAAGTCGGGCATACGGGTACTCTCGATCCCATGGCGTCGGGAGTGCTTCCCGTGGCGATAGGCAAGTCGACGCGCCTGTTCGATTATATGCTTGACAAAAAGAAAGTTTATATCGCCGAATTTACTTTCGGATACGAAACCGATACTCTCGATAAACTCGGTAATACTTTGAAAACGGGCGGCAAAATACCGCCTGTAAGCGATATTGAAAAAGTAATTCCCGCGCTTGTGGGCAGCGTTATGCAGGTTCCGCCGTCATTCAGCGCAAAGAACGTAAGCGGCGTAAGAAGTTACGATCTTGCACGCAAAGGGATAGCGGTCGATTTGCCGCCGAAAAAAGTTGAAATATATTCGATAATTTTAAAAAATTCTCAGGAAAAGTCAGGCGTTTTTACGTTTGAAATAACTTGCGGCGGCGGTACTTACATTCGCTCGATTGCGCGGGATATGGCAAAACTTTTAAACGCTTACTGCACGATGACCGCACTCGAAAGAGTAAAAAGCGGCGTGTTCGACATTAAAAATTCCGTTTCCGCAGAAGAAATTAAAAATGCGGAAACTCTCGGCGATTTTCTTATTCCGCCCGATAAGGTTATAGATTTAAACGAATATTTCATAAACGAAAAAGAAGAAGAAAATCTGTATTTCGGAAGACCTTTTTTCGTTCCGCTGTCAGACGGGTTTTACGCAATCAAACGAGAAAGCACCCGCGAACTTCTTTGCGTCGGCGGCGTTACGGATAAAAACCTTAAAATCAAAGTGAATTTAAAGGAGTGACGCTGAATGAAAGTTCTGAGTTACAAAAGTAAAATAGGCGATAAAATCGTATTGTGTTTAGGATATTTCGACGCAATTCACAAAGGTCATTCTCATCTTATTAAAAGTGCGAAAAGTTACGCGGAAAGTAATGGTTTTTCACTTGCAACGCTTGTTTTTACGGGCGGGAAAAACGGTCGTAAAGACGTATTTACTCTCCCCGAAAGGCTGAGCAGAATATCCCGTCTCGGCGCGGACTACGCAATTCTTAAAAAACTCGGCGTTTTTTTCAGAATGACTTCTCCCGAACGTTTCTTAAACGATTTATTCAGAAAATACGATATAGCGGCGATATTTACGGGCAGCGACTTTACTTACGGCAAACACGCCGCTGGTAACGCGAAAACTTTATGCGACGAATGTGAAAAACGCGGGGTTTATTACAGCGCCGAGCCGCTTTTAACTTATAACGGTAAAAAAATTTCTTCCTGCGCGGTCAGATCTGCCCTTGCGGAAGGCGATACGGAAAAAGCGCAATTTTTGCTCGGGTCGCCGTACTTTATGTCGGGCAAAGTGGTTAAAGGCAGAAAAATAGGCAGAACCATCGGTTTTCCTACCGCGAATTTCTATCTCCCGCGCGATAAATTTCCGCTTAAAGAAGGCGTTTATCAGACTCTTTCTTCGCCCGTAAGAAAGGTATATAACTCGATAACTAACGTCGGCACGCAGCCGACGGTAAAAGGGAAAAGGGTAGTAATCGAAACTTATATCGACGGATTTTCGGGCGATTTATACGGCAAACTTCTGCCCGTGTTTTTTGTAAAACGCCTGCGTGACGTTGAAAAATTCAACGATATAAACGAACTTAAAAACCAACTTGAAAGCGATATTAAAACCGTAAGGGAGAACAGCAAAATATGATTAAATTCGGACCGAGCGGAAACAGCGCGGCTTACGCTGCGGCAGGGTTTTCGGATTCTATGCACTCCGCCGAATGGACTGAACGCATGGGGCTTGACTGTTTCGAATATTCGTTCGGCAGGGGTGTTAACCTTTCGCCCGCCAGAGCGGAAATTATAGGCGAAACGTTTGCCGCGCGGAATATCGAACTCAGCGTTCACGCGCCGTATTTTATAAATTTTGCGACTCTTGAAGAAGAAAAAGCCGAAAACTCGTTCGGTTACGTGCTTTCGTCTTTGAAAGCGGCGTCGATCATGAACGCTAAAAGAGTCGTTTTTCACCCTGCCGCGCAGGGTAAACTTTCCCGCGCGCAAGCGGTTGATTTAACGTTGAAGCGCCTTGAAATTTTAGCGGATAAAATAGCGGACGCAGGTTATGACGATATGATTATCTGCCCCGAAACGATGGGAAAATCCGCGCAGATAGGAACGACCGAAGAAGTTTCCGCTTTCTGCCGCATCGCGCCGTTTTTCTTTCCGTGCGTCGACTTCGGTCACGTCAACGCGAGAGAAGGCGGCTCATTGAAAACTCCCGCCGATTTTGAAAACGTGCTTAACACCGTCGAAAAAATCGCGGGGCGCGAAAAACTCGATAATATGCACGTGCATTTTTCAAAAATAATGTACGGCGATAAAGGCGAAATAAAGCATCTCACTTTTGAAGACGATAAGTACGGCCCAGAATTTTTACCGCTTTCGGTCGCGCTCCGCGCGAAAAACGTTATGCCGTACGTTATATGCGAGTCGGCAGGCACGCAGGATGCAGACGCCGCCGCGATGAAAAAAATTTATTTTGAAAACGCCTGAGTTTTAAGCCGTTTTAAAGCCGCCCCGCGGCTTTTTTAAATCCGTTAAAAAAAACCGAAAGCGTTCGCTTTCGATTTTAGTTATATTCGTTTTTATTTTTGCTTGTTCCGCTTTTTGATAAGATATCTGTAACCGTACCATAAAATCGCCATTATTTCTACGGGTATGCCCACGTAATAGAAAAATATAATACCGTCCTGCACGCCTTTAAGAATAAGATGCACGCTTAAAAGGGTAGTCCAGATAATTCCCGTTATCGATAAAAACTGAATGAGCGGCATTTTGTAAACGCAGGCGAAAACGAGAACCACTATGCAGGTTACGGGTATGGCAACGATAAACGAAAGCCACGCTCTTTCAGGGTTTACGAGCGCGATTTTTAAAATAACGAAAGCGAGTAACGCCACTATCCACACGATTGTTGCCGACAGGGCGGGAACGAAAAACGCTTTCAATCTTGACAGCGGCGCTTTGACTTTTGCGCGCGGAGATAAAAGGTCGTTTACCGTAACGCCATAAATATCGGCTATTTGTTTCATAACGAAACAGTCGGGCAGACATTCTCCGCTTTCCCACTTTGAAACGGCTTTATCCGAGTAATTAAGTTTTTCCGCAAGCGACGCCTGAGTGAATTTATTGAATTTGCGGTATTTAACGAGATTTTCCGCAACCGCTTTATTGAATTCTTCCTGACTTAATTGCATAAATTCATTATACCCGATTTTTAATAAAAATCAAGCGTTTTAACACGGTTCTTAAGAAAATTCAGTTAAATATCGGTAATTTCTTTGACTTTTTTTTGCTTATGGAGTAAGATATACGTAGATAAAACTTACTTTCGGAATATATGCGCGATTTAAAAATTTCATTTGTAACCGAAACGGACGGCGAGCGCGAAACCGTCAGCGCCGTCGGCGCGTACGCCGTAAAAAGCGACGGCGCCTTTTTAAAGTTTTCCGTTTGCGGCGTCAATTATCTCGTTAAGGCAACGAAAAACGAAACGCGGGTAAAGGCTTCGGGCGACGTGGATTACGCGCTTGTTTTTATGCCCGATAAAAAAACTTTTACAACGATTTGCGCTTCGGGGCTTTCAATGCGCGGCGAAGTCGAAACGACGGATTATTCCGTCGGATTTGCCGAGAATTTTTTAAATATCAACATAGGTTATCGGTTAACCGTCGAAGGCGAAAAGAGTTTTCGCCGAATTCATTTAAAATTACCGTAATTATTCAAAAAACCGCGACCTTCGGTCGGAATCCGTTTGAAAGACGGAGAGAATTTTCGTTTGCCTGAAATTTTATTTGCGGGCGCGAACGAGCGCGGCTGAAAATAAAGTTTATAAAACGAAAAAAAAGAATATAAATAAATAAAAACCCCGTCGGTTACGAAAAACGGCGTAATCATTCGGGAAAAAGGAGCAGAGTTATGGCGTATTCCAAAGAATATCTCGAAATGAGCATGGGCGTTGAAGATTTGCGTAAAATAGTACGCGAACTCGGCGATACTCCCGGGCTGAAATCCAAAAGCGCGCTCATCGACAATATTTTAAAAATTCAAAGCGGCGAAATCAAGCCCATTCACAGCGGAAAGGGCAGAAAACCGCGTCAGTTCGACAGAAGTCGTCAAAACGCTCAGGCGGACGGCGAAGCCGTACTTTCGGGCGAAACTTCTTACGACACCGTTTATAAAAAAGATTATTCGGGCGACGGCGAAAATTTTCCCTCGCTTAAGTGTGACGACGATACCGAAGCCGCGCGCAAAACGATAGATCTGCAACCCGCGCCGCCAACCGAAAACGTTAAAGGAATACTCGAATTTCACGTTGACGGTTACGCTTTCATGCGCGGCGAAAATTACGAAGCGGATCCGTCTTCCGACGTTTACGTTTCAAAAAACACTATAAGAAGCAACAGGCTCCGCCGCGGCGATTACGTTGAAGGCGTTGCCGAAAGAACGCGCGATAATTCGTCGCCCTGTTTAAAAACGATTACGAATTTAAACGGCAAAAAGTTCAATCCTTATCTTTTAAGACCGTTTTTCGACGATCTTATCCCGTGTTATCCCGACGAGAGAATCACTCTCGAAAGGAAAGACGACGAGAGCGATTTGTCTATAAGGGCAATAGATTTACTGTGTCCGATAGGAAAAGGTCAGCGCGGTCTTATAGTCGCTCCGCCGAAAGCGGGCAAGACCACTCTTCTTAAAAAAATAGCAAAGTCGATAGAAATAAATCATCCCGACGTAAAAATGATCGTGCTTTTAATCGACGAAAGACCCGAAGAAGTTACCGATTTAAAACGTTCCGTTAAAGGCGAAGTTATTTACTCCACGTTTGACGAAACGCCCGATCATCATATCCGCGCGGCAGAACTCGTTCTTAACAGAAGTAAAAGGCTCGTTGAAAGCGGAGAAGACGTTGTTATTCTTCTCGACTCGATAACGAAACTTACAAGGGCGTATAACGCGGTCGTTCCGTCGAGCGGAAAAACGCTGTCGGGCGGCATAGATCCCATCGCGCTTCAAGCACCGAAAAAATTCTTCGGTGCGGCGCGTAATATCGAAAAGGGCGGAAGTTTAACCATATTGTCAACCGCGCTCATCGAAACGGGGTCTAAAATGGACGACGTTATTTACGAAGAATTCAAAGGCACGGGAAATATGGAAATCATTCTTTCAAGAACTCTTTCCGAGCGCCGTATTTTTCCCGCGATCGACCTTTACCGCTCAGGCACGAGAAAGGACGAATTATTGCTTTCCGAACAGGAATTCGAATGCGCCTACGCCGTACGCAGGTATCTCGACAGAGACGATAACGCGTCGCAGAACCTTCTCGATATGTTAAAACGTACCGAAAATAACGAAGAATTCGTAAAGAAAGCGCCCGTATGGTGCAAAATGATGACCGATAACCCTAAAAATTAAAATCTTATCACGATAAAATTTTTAAAGATTAAGGCAAAGCGGCGTAAAAAATATATTCTCAGTCAGTCGGGCGCACGAGAGTTTTTTTAAAAAACAAACCGTAAAACGCGTCCGAAAATTTTTCAGACATTCTTTCCGGGTGAAACTGCACGCCGAAAACCCTTAAAGTTTTGTGTTTTACGGCTTCGGGAACTTTTCCGAGCGAAGAATACGCGCAAACGGAAAGCGACGGCGGAATTTTATCGAGCGTCTGAACGTGCGCAGAATTTACGCGCAGAATTTTTCCGAGCGGCAAAAGAAAACTTTCTTCCGAATTTCTTAAACCGTGATATAAATCCTTGCCTTCGGCGTAGTGAGCGGTGAGCGTGTTTTTGAGAGTGCCGCCGAAAAACACGTTGATAACCTGCATTCCTTTGCATATTCCCACGACCGTTTTCTGTTTAAGAGAAAATTTTTTAAGAAGATAAAATTCGGCAAGGTCTGTCATAGGATCGTATTTTTTAAGCGGGTCGGGAATTTTTCCGTAAAAGTACGGCGTCACGTCGCCGCCGCCCGTGAGCAAAAGAGCGTCTGCGCTTTCAGCCTTTTCTACGTTTTCGGAACAAACGTAATCAACGCCTATTCTTTTAAGAGCGTTTTTGTAATTATTAAGATTTAAACCGTTATCGTATATAAAAACCGTCATAATCAAGGGTATGCGATAACTTTTTTATAGGTGAAAATGAATATTGAAAATAAAAAAACCGTCGGCATGATAATTGCGATGGATAAAGAAATTCAGCCGTTTTTAAACGAATTCGGAACGCCGCTTGAAGAAACCGAGCATTGCGGATTTCCTGTTAAAAAGTATTCGGTTTACGGAGTTAAAGTCTGCGTGATTAAAAGCGGAGTAGGCGAAATTCACGCGGCGGCGGCAACCGCGATACTTATAAGCGTTTTCGGTTGCGAAATTATTCTTAATTTCGGCGTGGTGGGTGCGCTGAGTAAAGATCTTTCCGTGCTTGACACCGTGTTTTTAAAAGGCGTTGTTCATTACGACTTCGATCTTTCCGCCGTAGACGGTACGCCTGCGGGAGTTTATCCCGACGAAAACGATGCTGTTATAGCGGTTAAAAACGACGCGTTTTTTAAAATCGCGGCGGACTTTTCGGACATACCGTCCGTAATTTGCGCGTCGGGCGATAAATTTATAGAAAATAAGGATATAAAGTCGCGGCTCAACGAAGAATACGGCGCAAGCGTTTGCGATATGGAGTCGGCAGGCATTTTACTGATATGTAAAAATGCGGGCGTTCCCGTGATTTTTGTAAAAGCCGTTTCAGACGGCGAAGGCGGCGCGGACGAGTTCACAAGGCGCGTTAAAGCGGCTTTGGAAGCGTATATAAGCGTAGCGATAAAAATTTTGAGAGGTTTGAATTGAATGATTAAAGCGTTGAGTGTTTACGACGAAGAAAAAGTAAAAAGCGTTACGAAAAAAGAGCAGAAGAAATCGCTCGTTTTATCGATAGTTTTATCCGTCCTTCTCGTGGCGGCGGGCGTGTGGAACGTAGTTATGGCGTTTTCGAAAAACAAAATCAACGTGCTGTCGCTGATAGTGGGTATAATCGCGTGCGCACTCGCCGTGTTGCCGATTGTAACCACGCTGTCTACGGGCAAAAAAAATACCGACGCGGCCATAAAGGATATGGGCGTTGACAAGGAGCCGGTAACTTACGAGTACGAATTCAAAGATAAAAGAATAGAAGTAAAAAGAACGCAGGGCGACGAAGTTACCGCAAGAACGATAATGTTCAAAACCGTAACGCTGTTAAGGCTTCAGAAAAACGGGCTTTCGTTTTACGTGGGCGATAACGAAATGTATTACCTTGCCGACGACGAAATAACTTACGGCGACCGCAACCAACTTATCAATCTGTTCAGGAAAAACGGAATCGCCATAAAGAAAAGGTAATTTTAAAGGGGTATTCAAAATATAAATGTATTATGAATACCAAAAAATTTACCGTTATTGCGGACGTAGTTATTTTCACTGTAATAATCGCGGTGTTTTCGGTGTGTTTTATTCCGAAACGGGCAATTACCATTACGGGCGGAAAAGCGTATTCGGCGATTTATCACGGCAAGCGCGGCTCGGATAAAGTCGCGCTGACGTTCAACGTTTACGAAGGAACGGAAATCGTAAACGGAATTCTTGACGTTTTAAAGACGCGCGGCGCGAAAGGAACTTTTTTCGTCGGCGGTTGCTGGGCGGACGATAACGCCGAAACGTTAAAACGGATAATATCCGAAGGTCATGAACTCGGCAATCACGGCTTTTTTCACAAAGACCATAAAAAACTTACCGAAAGCGGGAATTACAGAGAGATTACCGACGCCGAAAACGCGATACTTGCGGCAACGGGGTATAAAACGGTTTTGTTTGCTCCGCCTTCGGGTTCGTACTCGAAAGCGACGCTTAAAGCCGCGTGCGATCTCGGCTATAAAACGATTATGTGGACGAAAGACACTATCGACTGGCGCGACAGCGACGAAAAACTTATTATAAAACGCGCCGCAAGCGGTATTGCGGGCGGCGATATAGTTCTTATGCACCCTAAAAAGCACACTCTTTCCGCACTCGGAAAAATTCTTGATAAAATAACGGCGGCGGGACTTAAAGCGGTAACGGTCAGCGAGTGCTGCGAATTTTAATTTTTTAATTTACGATACTAATATGGACATGATAAAAACTTACGAAAACGGGCTTACTCTTATCGTATCGGAAGGTGGCGCGATGTCGGCTTCGTTCAGTATAACGATAGGAACGGGCAGCGTTAACGAAACGAAAGAGAACAACGGCATTTCGCATTACGCAGAGCATATGAGTTTTAAAGGAACGGATAAATATTCCGCGTCCGAAATTTCCGAAACGCTCGAAGCGTGCGGTGCGAGTTTTAACGCGTACACGGGCAGCGAAACGACTTGTTTTTACGCTCAGACGATTAAAGAAAATCTCGAAACGGTATTTTCGGTTATGGCGGACGGGGTTTTTAAATCCGTTTATCCCGAAAACGAAGCGGAAAAAGAAAAACGCGTTATTATAGAAGAAATAAGCATGTGCGAAGACACGCCCGACGACGTTTGCTTCGATCTTTCAAACGCCGCTTATTTCGGTAACGACGGTTACGGGCAGACAATACTCGGTCCGTCCGAAAACGTTCTGAAATTCACAAGAAGCGACGTTGAAAAATATCTCGGCGATTTTTACGTAAGCGAAAATACGGTAGTTGCGTTTGCGGGAAACGTAACCGAAAAAGAAGCGGAATATTTAACCGAAAAATACGTGCTTCCTTTCGTTAAAGAAGGTAAAGTTACCAACGCGCCCGCGCATAATACGGTAAATCTCAAACGCAATCTTAAAAAAGACAAAGACATCGAGCAGACTCATTTTTGCATTATGTTTCCTTCGCCGTCTTTTCTCGACTGCGACAGGCTCGCAAGCGAGATGGCAACGAGCGTTCTCGGCGGCGGAATGAGCAGCAGACTTTTCAGAAGAGTGAGAGAAGAACTCGGGCTTGCCTATTCCGTTTATGCGTTCGCATCGCGCTCGAAAGACGTAGGCACGGCTTCCGTTTACGCGGGAGTGAATTCAGACAGCGCCGAAAACGCGTATTTTTCGGTGCTTGAAACAATTTCGGAAGTAAGAAAGAGCGGAATTTCGGAAGCGGAGTTTTTGAAAGCAAAGTCGCAATTAAAATCGTCTACGGTTTTTTCTCTCGAAAGACCTTCCGTAAAAACGCAGTTGTTTTCCAAGCATTATCTGCTGACGGGCGGACTTTACGACGTGGAAGAGCGTATGCGCGCGCTTGACAAAGTAACGAAAAGCGAAGTTGAAAAGGCTTTTGAGTATTTTAACGTAAACGATAAATCAACAGCAATAGTCGGCAAAAACGTAAGACCGCTCGGCTGAAATTTAGCGTAAAACATATTATTTATATATAAAATTTTATTTATATACTTATAGGGGTTAACGATTTTCGTAAATAACTGTTTTTGAATTTAAAACAGTTATTTACGAAACGTTTAGCCCCGTTTTTTTAAAAAAACGTAAAAAAATTTCAAATTAGGTCTTGAAAAATGTAAAACCGTATAGTATAATAAATGCGGCGGCGTGAAAAACCGCACGATAAATATATATGGCAGGTAAAATGATGAAAACTGAAAAAATCAGAAACGTTGCGCTTATCGGCCACGGCGGCGAAGGTAAAACCACGCTTGCCGAGGCTATGCTTTTCAATATGAACGTAACTGACCGACAGGGCAAAGTAGACGACGGTAATACGGTTACGGACTTCGACCCCGAAGAAATCGCAAGAAAATCTTCTATAAGCCTTGCGATGGCTTGCGGCGAGTATAACGGTTATAAATTCAATATAATCGACGTACCCGGTTTTTTTGATTTTGAAAGCGAAATGGCAGAGGCGCTTGCCGTCTGCGACGCGGCCGTTATCGTTTCCGGCGCAAACGGAACGCTCACCGTGGGAACGGAAAAGGCGATAAATTATTGCGTCGAGAGAAAGATTCCCGCTATGATTTTCGTTAACGGACTCGATAAAGACAATTCCGACTTTATTAAAACGGTATCCGCGATAAAAGAAAAGTACGGGCATAAAATCGCGCCGATGATCGTTCCTAATATGATCGACGGCAAGATGAAAGGTTTCGTAAAAGTGGCTTACGGCGTGCTTAACGACTGGGAAAGAAACGAATTTCCCGTTCCCGAAAACCTTATTCCCGCGTATGAAGAAGCAAAACTTGCCGTTTCCGAAGCGGCAGCCGAAAACGACGAAACGCTTCTCGATAAATTTTTCTCGGAAGGCTCTCTTCTTCCCGAAGAAATCGAGCGCGGCGTAAAAATCGGAATAAACACTTGTTCAACGATAACCGTGTTAGGCGGCAGCGCGTTAAAAAATCACGGCGTTTTCAATCTTATGGATAAGATAATATCCACTTTACCGAGTCCCGTCGACGCGGGTATTCAGCGCGCGAAAGTGCATGGAGAAAAGGTGGCGCTTCCGCCCGACGAAAACGCTCAGACGGTTCTCAGAGTATTTAAAACGGTGGTCGACCCGTACGTAGGACGGCTTAATTACGTAAAAGTCGTTTCGGGCAAACTGCACGGCGGCGATACTTTAAGAGTTTCGGGCGGCGGAGAAGAAAAAATAAGCGGCGTTTACGTTCTTAAAGGCAAAAAACAGGAGTCTGTCGAAGAACTCACGGCGGGCGATCTCGGCGCGCTTTCCAAACTCGGCGACGTTAAAACGGGCGATACTCTTTACGAAAAAGAAGAAGTGGAATTCAAACGCTTCGAAATTCCGCCCATGAACTATAAGCGCGCGGTTTACGCCGTTAAAAAGGGCGACGAAGATAAGATTTTTGCAGGGCTTAACAAACTTAAAGACGAAGATATTTCTTTCACCGTGGATAAAAACGCAGACACGGGCGAGATGATACTTCGCGGAGTCGGAGCGACGCAACTTTCGGTTATCAAGAATAAGTTAAAAACGAAATTCGGCGTAGAAGCGGATCTTCGCAAACCCAAAATCGCTTACAGAGAAACGATTCGTAAATCTGCCGAAGCGGAAGGCAAGCACAAAAAGCAATCCGGCGGAGCAGGGCAATACGGTCACGTTAAAATCAAATTCGAGCCGGGCGCGGAAGACGGTTCTTTCGAATTCGTCGACGCAGTAGTCGGCGGAGCGGTACCCCGTCAGTTTATTCCCGCGGTCGAAAAGGGTCTGCGCGAAGCGATTAAAGAAGGCGTTCTGGCAGGCTATCCGCTTATAAATCTTAAAGCAACGCTCTTTGACGGCAGTTCTCACCCCGTTGACAGTAAGGAAGTTGCATTCGTTCAGGCGGCAAAACTTGCTTATCAGGACGGAATAGCAAAGGCTTCGCCCGTGATTTTAGAACCCGTTAAAACGCTTACCATAACTGCGCCCGAAGGGTTTATGGGCGATATTATGGGAGATATGAACAAGCGTCGCGGAAGAATACTCGGCGCGGATACGAACGGCGGAAATTGTATCGTAACGGCGGAAGTTCCCGAAAGCGAAATTTCCGAATATTCGGTCGATTTGAGAAGCATTACTCAGGGCAGGGGCGTTTACACCGAAGAATTTGCCCGTTACGAAGAAGTGCCGCAGGAACAGCAGGCTAAAATAATAGAAGAAGCAAAAAAGTAAAATGATTTTAAGTATATGCCCTAATCCGAGTATCGACTGCACCGTCGAAATGGAGCAACTTAACGTAGGGCAACTCAACAGAGTGGAAAATAAGATCGTAACTTATTCGGGAAAAGCCCTGAACGCCGCGATAGGCGTGGCAAGGCTCGGAGCGGACAGTTACGCCACCGGTTTTATGTTTCAGAACGACGGCAGTTCGTTCGTTCAGCGGCTTGACGACGAAAAAGTAAAAAACACTTTCGTGTGGGATAAAGGCAGCGTCAGAATAAACTATAAAATAGTGGATAACAAGTCGATGCTCACCGAGATTAACGATAAAGGCGAAGAAGTCTCGGCGGAAAAGCAGGCCGAACTTCTTAATCTCGTGAGCAATCTTTCCGAAAACGCGTCCGTCGTAATACTGAGCGGTTCGCTTCCGAAAGGCGTGGATAACGGATATTACCCCGCGCTTTTAAAGGCGGCAAACAAAAAATCAAAGAAAATAGTCGACGCCGAAGGCGCGAAACTTTTGCTGTCTTTAAAAGAAGGCGTTTATATGGCAAAACCTAATCTGCGCGAACTCGAAACGGCAGTCGGGCAAAGGCTCGGCACGATTAAAGAAATGCTTGCGGGAACGAAAGTTTTGCTTGACGGGGGAGCGGAGAACGTTCTTTTATCGCTCGGAAGAGAAGGCGCGATTTTAACCGACGGAACGAAATCTTATTTTTGCAAAAGCGCGACCGTTGCCGTTAATTCGACCGTCGGCGCGGGGGACAGTATGGTTGCCGCCGCAAGCGTTATGACCGAGTGCGGCGAAAGCAAAAAAGAAATCCTAAGATGCGCGGTGGCGGCGGGAACGGCGTCTATAACCACTCCCGGAACAAATTTGTTTTATCGCGACAAATACGAAGAAATTTACGATAAAATTTTCGTAGAAGAGATTTAAAAAAGAAAAGTCCGTCCATACTGAGAGTATGGGCGGTTTTTTTTCGAGAATAAAAAACTATTTGAAGTTTTCATCAAAAAAAAGGACGGCAACTCTGTCGGGCGCGCTTACTTTTTACGCCGCTTTGGGTATCGTTCCCATAGCGTATCTCGCAACGCTCGTTCTGTCCGTTCTCGGAACGGAACTTAAAGACGCCGTCGCGCCTTTTTTATATCCCGAACTTGCAGGCGTTGCCGACTACGTTATAAAAACGGCTGAAAAACTCGGCGGCGGCAACGTCGTTGCTTTTTTGGTTGCGTTGTATTCGTCGGGTAATTTATTTTTTCATCTTAAAGCGAGCGGCGAAATGATTTACGGCTACCCCTACGAAAGCAGTTTTACGGGGCGCGTCGCGTCGAGCGCGGCTACTTTTTTCGGCGTGTGCGCATTTTCGGTTTTATCGTGCGCGTATCTTGCCGTCGTTCCCGCGATAAAAGCAAGGTTCGGAAGTTTAATAAGCAGCGTTTTAAGCGGAATAACGGCGTTTTCCGTTATATTCGCGGCGGCGGCTTTGCTGAATTTTTACGCCTGCCCGTTTAAATTAAAATTCAATGAAATCGCAAAAGGAAGTCTTTTTACGGCGACGTTTTCGCTTGCGGCGTCTTTTGCGTTTTTCGTTTATATAGATAATTTTGCCGATTATTCCGAAATTTACGGCGCGATAGCGACTATTATAGTGTTTTTGTCGTGGTTGTATCTTATGGTAAAAGGTTTTACGGAAGGTATGGTTTTAAACGCCTATTTTTCGGGCAGAATAAATATCCGTCGTCGCAAGGGTCTTCAAAAAATAATATAATGCCTGCGTTCGTTCTATGCGCGGAACTTCTTTCATACAATAGCGTATAAGGAGTGACGGAATTGAAAAATCGCGCTGTTAACAGAATATACCGCGAAGGATATTATATTGCCGAAACGGGCGCAACGGTAAGAGATACCGCGCTTAAATTCGGGGTGGGTAAATCAACCGTTCATAAAGACGTTACCGAAAAATTGAAAAGTTTAGACCCGTCTTTATACGAAGACGTAAGAAAAGTTTTCAGCGTGAATTTAAGCGAAAGGCATATTCGCGGCGGTATTGCCACCAAAAAAAAATACGAACTGATAAAAGAAGCGGCTCTGACTGCCGACGATTGACGGGTTTGCCCGTCTTTTTTTGTGTTTAAAAACGGTTTTGTGGTCATAAAAGATTGACAAGTGGCTGTCAAATCCCAAAAAAATATAAAAAATTTAAAAAAAGTTACTAAAAGTGGTTGCAAGTTACCAAAATGTGTGGTAAGATAGTTATACAAATTCCGTAAAAGGGGGCGAAGCGTATGCTTTTTGGCGAATACGATCATCAGGTTGACGCGAAAAACAGAATAAGAATACCTTCGCGCTTTAAAGCGGATATAGGGTCGGACTATATTTTTATGAAAGGTCCGTCGGGCTGTATAAGCGTTTATTCGTCGGCGGTGTTTAACAAGCGTTTCGGAAAATTGCAGGAAGTAAGTTTTTTCGACGTTGAAGGGCAAAAAGCGCTGGCGGAAGTTTTTGCAAACTGTTTTCCCGCGTGTGAAGACGGGCAGGGAAGAGTTGTTCTTCCCGAAAAACTCCGCGAATACGCAGGTATAGATAAAGACGTTGTTTCTATCGGTATGGGCGACCACGTTGATATTTACTCCAAAGCCGAACGCGAAAAACTCAAAAGCGAGAACGCATACGGCAAGATTATGGATATTTTAAAAGGTAAAACGGAGTAATGGAATTCAGGCATAAACCCGTAATGCTCGAAAGTTGTATGAACGGTCTGAATCTGAAAAACGGCGGAGTTTATTTTGACGGTACTCTCGGCGGCGGCGGTCATTCCGAAGAAATTCTTAAAAGAACCGCTCCCGACGGCGTTCTGATAGCCACCGATAAAGACGACGACGCTTTAATCGCCGCTCGTGAAAGGCTGAATAAATTCGGCGGGCGATTTATCTCGGTAAAGTCGGATTTTAAAAAATTCGACGAAGTACTCGATAATCTCGGTTACGGTTTTATCGACGGCGTTCTGCTCGATTTAGGCGTGAGTTCGTATCAACTCGACAACAGGGAGCGCGGTTTCAGTTATATGGCCGACGATTCCGCACTCGATATGAGAATGGACAGGTCTTCGCCGTTTTCCGCTTACGACGTCGTAAACGGATACGACGAGAAAAAACTGAAATACGTTCTCGAAACGTACGGCGAAGAAAAATTTGCAGCCGTCATCGCGAGAAATATCGTAAAAGCGCGGCAGGACAAGCCTTTAAAAACGACGGGCGAACTCGTAAAAATCATTGATGATTCGATACCTAAAAAATTCAGCAAAGACGGACATCCCGCCAAGCGAAGTTTTCAGGCGATACGGATAGAAGTAAACGAAGAACTCGGCGGGCTTGACGAGGCGATAAGAAGCATGATAAACCGTCTTGACAAAGGCGGAAGAATAGCGATAATCACTTTTCACAGTCTTGAAGACAGAATAGTTAAAACCGTATTCAGAGATATGTCTTCTGGCTGTATTTGCGATAAAAGATATCCCTGCGTCTGCGGGAGAAAGGAAATAATAAAAGAAATAAACAAAAAACCGATTACGGCGAGCGAGAGTGAAAAATCGGAAAATCCGAGAAGCAAATGCGCAAAACTCAGAATTGCCGAAAAATTATAAAAAAATCAAAAACGTAAACAATAAAGAGGGGATGGAGATATGTTCAATAACGGCAGAAGCGATATAATCGAAAGAAAAACTTATTCAGACGAGTTTGAAAAGACGGAAGTTAAAGATTCCGCCGTTTCGCCCGCGCCCGTAAGCGTGAGCGAAGCGACTTCGTTCAACGCGAAAATAGCGGATAATTTCGACAGAATTATTCATTACGACGCGTATTCCGAAACTGCCGTTAAAGAAAATTCGTATAACGGTTACGACGTTCAGTCGGATTGCAGTCCGTCGGCTACGACGATGCAGTTCAGGGGAATGCCCAAATCCGAAATTTATCGTGACATGCGCGACGAAAGCGCGTCTTACGAAAAGACTTCGGTCGTCCGTCCGCGCGCGAAAATACTTATGGCGTGCCTTGCGGCGGTTATCACGATACTTGCCGTGCTTATTGTTTTCAATACCGCGCTTCTTAATAATATGAACAGGGTTATAGAAAGCAAGCAGGCGCAAATCGTAGCGGCGGAATCCGCTCTTCAGGACGCTCAGAAAAAACTCGACCACGTTTCTTCGGACGAAGAAATCGGCAAGTGGGCGGAAGCAAACGGCGGTCAGAAGTCGTAAAACCAAATAAAATCATAATTAAAACGAGCCTTTCTAAGGTTCGTTTTTTGTTTGAGAAATATGCGCTTAATATGCCAGCCAAAGTAATAAAGAAAGCGGAAAAGCAATATATTTAATTATAAAACGTCCGCCGGAAAATAAAAGCGGATTTCAACGGGGTGTGCTATTAAAAATTTAAAAATATTTTCCGTCACGAAGATACGAAAGAGATTGTATTGCATAATCGCAGCCGTAACCTTTATTTTCGTGTTCATAGCGGCAAGGCTGTTTTACGTTCAGATAATATGGGGGCGCGAACTGCAGGAAAAAGCGCTCGATCAGTGGACGCGGAACGTTCCCGTGCTTGCTTCGCGCGGCGATATTACGGACAGAAACGGCGTGGTTCTCGCAACCGTAAAAAAAACGTATACGGTCTTCGTCCGTCCGCGGGCGGTCACCGACGTTGAAAAGGTCAGTAACGTTTTATCCGATATATTTTCGCTTGATAAAAATTCGTTGATAAAAAAGATAGAGAGTACTAAGGTCAGCGAAATAAAAATCGTCAAACACGCCGAAAAGCCGCTTATAGACGAGTTATCGGAATATAATCTCGACGGCGTTTACTTTGCTTCCGACGTTACGCGCGTGTATCCTTACAACGAACTTTTATGTCAGACGATAGGTTATACTTCGGCGGACGGAAACGGGATTTCGGGGCTTGAATATTATTACGATAAATATTTATCGGGCGTAAACGGCGAAATCCTTTACGAAGCGGATCTTACGGGCGTGGATCTGAAAGGGAAAACGCCGTCGTACGTTCCCGCCGTCGACGGATTGAATTTAAAACTTACCGCGGATTATGAAATTCAGCAGATTCTCGAAAGCGTTACGGACGAAGCGATGCAAAAATACACTCCTAAATCCTGCGCCGCCATATTAGCAAATCCGCAGAACGGCGAAATTCTCGGAATGAGTATGAAACCGTCGTTCAATCTCAATAAAACGCCGCTCGGCGATACCGACGTTTTAAATAAACTCGGAAGAATTTCGCTTATATCCGACAGTTACGAGCCGGGTTCTACTTTTAAGGTTCTCACGGCTTCGGCTGATATAGAAGAGTATTATTCGGGTAATAAAAAAGCATTTTCCGAAGGGCATATTTTTTCTTCTTCGAGATACAGGATTATAGAAGGCTCAAAAATAAAATGCTGGTCTAATCACGCGGGCGGCAAACACTCAAACGAAAATCTTTCAGACGCTCTCAACAACAGTTGCAATCCCGTTTTCGTGGATATAGCCGCAAGTTTAGGCAAAAAAACGTTTTATAATTATTTGTCCGAATTCGGTTACGGCAAAGTTACGGGTATAGATTTAAGC
Organism: uncultured Clostridia bacterium; assembly: GCA_934248055.1. Lineage (GTDB taxonomy): Bacteria > Bacillota > Clostridia > Christensenellales > Borkfalkiaceae > HGM11412. The sequence goes on from CAKQKI010000001.1 coordinate 64,138, forward strand.
GGCGAAGCGCAGGGAATGCTTCTTCCCGAAAGTTCGGTAAAAACGGCGGATCTTGCAAGAATTTCGTTCGGACAGACGATAGCCTGCACTCCGATTCAGTTGCTTTCGGCTACTTCCGCCGCCGTAAACGGCGGAACTCTTTACGCTCCGCGGCTCGTAAAGGAAATATATTCGAACGGCGGCGCGCTCCGCGTAACGGTTCCCGTAAAGCAAACGGGCAGACCCATCGGCAAAAAAACGTCTGAAATTATAGCGGGGTATCTTGAAAAAGTCGTTTCCCAAGGCTCGGGAAAGCAGGCGTATATCGAAGGTTACAAAGTAGGCGGCAAAACGGGAACGGCGCAGAAATATTCCGACGGGGTTATCTCGCAGGGAAAATACGTAATGAGTTTTATCGGCTTTTTTCCGTCGGATAATCCGGAATATATCTGCCTTGTGGTAGTCGACGAGCCTGTCGGCGGCAATTACGGCTCTACCGTTGCCGCGCCGCTTTGCAGGCAGATTTTCGAAGGAATTATAAAATGCAAAAACATTCCGCCGTATATTTCGCCCGCGCCGCCCGCTCGTCAAAACTGACGACTATCCGACAGTATTTTTATTTTTCCGACAACTCATATATCTTATACTTTATCATATACTTTATTGAGGTGCGGAGTTATGATTGTTTCGGAACTTATAAAAGGCGTAAAAGGGGTAAAGGTAAGGGGTAATTCCGATAAAGAAATAACCGATCTCGTTTCGTCGAGCGCGGCTGTTTCGGAAGGCAGCGTTTTCTTTGCGTATAAAGGCGAAGTTTCCGACGGCAGAGATTACGTTGCCGACGCCGTTTCGCGCGGGGCGGCGGCTGTCGTTACCGACAGAGAAACGCCCGACGATATTACCGAAATTATCGTTCCCGACGTCCGTTCGGCGATGAGTTATATGGCGTACAGGTTTTATAAGCCGACGGGAAAGCGCGTAAAAGTTATAGGAGTGGTGGGAACTAACGGAAAAACCACTATAACTTATATAATCAAAAACGTTCTCGACGCCGCGGGAAAAAGCGCGGGAGTTATAGGAACGCTCGGAATTAAATACGGAAAGGTTAACGTTTGCCCGGAACTTACCACTCCCGACGCAATAACGCTTATGCGTACGCTGAAAGATATGGCGGATTGCGGAGTGGAATACGCCGTTATGGAACTTTCCGCCCACGCGATAGCGTTAAAGCGCGCGAAAGCGTTGAAATTCGCCGCGCTCGTTTTTACCAACTGCACGCGCGATCATCTCGATTATTTTAATTGTTTCGACGAGTACGAAAAAACGAAAATGAGTGTTTTTACGCGAAAAAACTGTGATTTTTGCGTAATCAACGCCGACGACGCAACGGGGAGAAAAATTATCGACCGTACCGACGCGAAAACTTATACTTACGGTCTTAAAAACCCGTCCGACGTATTTTCCGTCAACGTGGAGTGCGACCTTAAAGGCTCGTCTTTCGTTATGAACGTTTTCGACGATATTGCGTGTTTCGATTTTTGTCTTACGGGCGAATATAACGTGTATAACTGCATGGCTGCCGCGCTTACCTGTTACGTTGCGGGCGTTCCGCTGTCGGTAATAAATAAAGCGGTTGCTTCTATGGTCAGGGTAGACGGTCGCGGCGAATTCGTCGAATCGTATAACGGGGCGGACGTGTTCGTCGATTACGCTCACACGCCCGACGGACTTGAAAACGTTCTTAAAACGTTCCGCGAACTCACCGACGGAAAACTTTACGTCGTTTTCGGTTGCGGCGGAAACAGAGATAAAGAAAAACGACCCGAAATGGGCAGAATAGCGGGCAGTTTTGCCGATTTTTCGGTAATCACGAGCGACAATCCGCGTTTCGAAGACCCTTACAGAATAATTTCGGATATCGAAAGCGGCATAAGGCGGGTTACGCGTTCTTATATTACGATACAAAACAGAAGACTTGCCATTCGTTACGCGTTAGGGCTTTTAAATAAGGGCGACGTGCTTCTGATTTGCGGAAAGGGCGCGGAAGATTATCAGGACGTAATGGGGGTAAAAACCGAATTCAACGATAAAAAGGCGATAGGCGAAATCGTCGCGGGGCTTGATTTCGGCATAGACGCGTTTTGAAAACTTTCATTTTTGCTTTTATTTCCGCCGCGGTCTTGTCGCTGATTGCGGGAAAAATAGTTATTCCTATACTGAAAAAGAAAAAAATAGGGCAGCCTATACTCGGATACGTTAAAGAGCACAAAAGCAAAAGCGGAACGCCGACTATGGGCGGTTTGTTTTTCGTTCTTTCGGCGACGGCTGTTTATTTTGCGTTCGGCGGATATAAAGAACGGCTCGGAATTATAACGAGCGTAGTTACGCTCGGATTTATGGCGGTAGGCTTTACAGACGATTTTTTGAAAGTAAAAGGCGGTAAAAACGAAGGGTTAAAACCGCTTAAAAAATTTGCTTTTCAGTTTGCCGTTGCGATAATCGCTTCGGTTTACGCGTATTTTAGCGGACTTGACTTTCTTTACGTGCCGTTTACGATTAAAACCATTACGCTCGGGGTGTGGTCGATACCGCTGAACGTGTTCGTTTTTCTTGCAACGGTGAACGGCGTAAATCTTACGGACGGACTTGACGGGCTTTGCGGTTCGGTGTCTTTGATCGCGCTTATAGCGTTTTCGGCTCTTATCGGAATAGAAATCGACCTTAATTCCGCTTTTTACGCGAGCGAAAGCGCGTATTTGAGCGTTGCGCTTTCGTGCGTGTGTTTGTCGGGCGCGATATGCGGGTTTTTATGTTTCAACGTTTCCGCCGCTTCGGTTTTTATGGGCGATACGGGTTCGCTTGCGACGGGCGGCGCTCTTGCAACCGCCGCGATAATAAGCGGAAACACGCTGTATATTCCCGTAATATGCGTTGCTTTCGTTGCGTCGGTACTTTCGGTGATAATACAGGTTATTCACTATAAGCGAACTAAAAAAAGAGTGTTTTTAATGGCTCCGTTACATCATCATTTTCAGCATCGCGGTTACAGCGAAGCAAAAATATCTTTTTGTTACGCTTTCGTTACGGCAATAATTTCCGCCGCGGCGATTGCGTCGGTTATGAGGTAAAATATGTATTGCAAAAACGTTAAATTTCTCGTTATGGGAATGCAGAAAAGCGGCGTTTCGGCAACCGCGCTCATTTTAAAGCACGGCGGCTCGGTTACCGTTTACGACGAACAACAAGCAGATTTCGTAATTAAAAATCTGAAAAACGCCGAACTTCTCGGCGCAAAAATTACATACGACCCTATGAGCGAAATAGAAAATTCCGACGTACTCGTGTTAAGTCCGGGCGTGCCTGTGGATAACCCCGTAGCGGTAAAAGCGCGCGAACTTAAAAAAAGAATTACGGGCGAATTCGAACTTGCGTCGGGTTTTACTACCGACCCCGTAATAGCGATAACGGGAACGAACGGCAAAACGACCACGTGTTCGCTCGTAAGCCACGTTTTAAGTTACGCGGGAATAAAAAATCAACTTGTTGGGAATATAGGAATACCTTTTTCCGATAAATGCGAAAAAGGCGTTCAGGAAGGGTTTTTCGTGGCGGAAGTGTCGAGTTTTCAACTTGAAACGGTGGCGCGGTTCACACCGTATATCTCATGTATTTTAAACGTCACGCCCGACCATCTTACGCGGCATTACAATATGGATAATTACGTCTTTTTAAAAAGCAAATTACTGCTTAATCTGAAAGAAAGCGAATTTGCCGTGCTTAATTACGACGACGAAATAACTCGAAGTCTTTCCGAAAAAACGCGCGGAAAAACAGTCTGGTTTTCGCTTAAAGAAGAGTGCGACGGCGGTTATTTATCGGGCGGCGATTTATTTTTTAAAGGCGAAAAGATAATGAACGCGTCCGAAATACCCGTAGGCGGCGCGCATAATCTCGAAAACACGCTTGCCGCGATTTGTATTTTAAAACTCGCAGGGCTTGAAAACGCGCTTATATCCGGCGGCGTAAAAACGTTTAAAGGGGTAAAACATCGCTTGCAGGAAGTTAAAACGGTGGGCGGCGTAACGTTTATAAACGATTCGAAATCAACTAACCCCGATTCGCTCGTAAAAGCGGTTGAAGCGATGAAAAAACCTACGGTTCTGATAGTTGGCGGATACGATAAAGGTCTGTCTTACAAAATCTGCATGGCGGCTATAAAAGAAAGTCCTTTCATAAAAAAAGTGGTTGCGACGGGGCAGAACGGAAACGCAATGCTTATAGAAGCGGTGAATTCGGGCGTTACGGACGTTTCGTCCGTAAGAGATTTTACTCTTGCCGTCAAGGTCGCGTATTCGCTTGCGGGTAACGGCTGGAACGTTCTTTTATCTCCCGCCACTTCGAGTTTCGACGAGTTTTCGGGTTATGAAGAAAGAGGGGATAAATTTATTGAAATCGTTAATACGCTCGCGTAAAAAAAGAATAAAAGGAGATATTTTTATACCTTTAACGGCTGTGTCGGTTGCGGCGTTCGGACTTTTAATGATATATTCGGCGTCATATTACAGCGCAGGTATTACTTACGGCGATAAGTTTTTTTTCGTAAAAAAACAGGCTGTCGGCTTTCTTCTCGGAATAGCGGGAATGATAGCCGTAAATCTATTCGATTATAACTTTTTAAGAAAACTCGGGTATCCGCTTATAATTATCGCCGCCTTACTTCTCGTTCTCGTTTTAACTCCTTTGGGAGTTGAAAATTACGGCGCGAAGCGCTGGATAGGAATAGGCTCGTTAACCGTTCAGCCGTCAGAACTTGCAAAATTTTGCTTTGCGGTGTTTGCGGCGGGGTATTTTTCAGCCGACCCGTCGCGCGCAAGTCGCTTTACGGGAATTTTACCCGTTTTGTTGTCGGGCGGGGCGATATGTTTTCTTATCATGATCGAGCCTAATATGAGTATAACCGTGTGCGTAGGCGCGCTGATGCTTGCAATGCTCTTTGCGGCGGGCGCAAAACCTTTACATATTCTTATCGTAATCATACCCGTAATAATCGCGTTGCCGCTTCTTATCGTTTCGGAGCCTTACAGGCTTAAAAGACTTCTTGCTTTTATAAATCCGTGGAATTCGCCGAAGGGAGAAGGTTATCAACTTTTACAGTCGCTTTACGCGCTCGGCAGCGGCGGCTGGTTCGGCACGGGACTTTTCGGTTCGCGTCAGAAATTCAGATTTCTTCCGTTTGCGGAAAGCGATTTTATTCTTTCCGTTATAGGCGAAGAAACGGGTTATTTGGGACTTCTGGCTCTTCTCGGCGCGCTTTTGTTTCTCGGGTACCGCGGGTTTAAAGCCGCGCTGAGATGTAAAAATTTATTCGGCTTTCTGCTTGCCGCGGGAATTACTTTCGTTTTTATAGTGCAGGTTATCGTAAACGCTCTCGTGGTGACGGGCAGTATTCCGCCCACGGGGCTTCCTTTGCCGCTTATCAGCATGGGCAACACTTCGCTCATAGTTTTTATGACCGCTTTCGGTCTTTTATATAATATTTCAAAAGACGGAGAGAATTAGTCCGTAACCATAACGACGAGCCTTTCATAAACTGAAAGTGAGAGGTCGTTATGAGTAAATTCGTTGTTGACGGCGGCAAAAAACTGTACGGCTCGGTTGAGATCAAAAGCGCGAAAAACGCGATGCTTCCTTTGCTTGCGGCGTGCGTTATGCTCGGTACCGAGGCGGAGTTTTCCGCATGCCCGAAACTTGGCGACGTTCTCGTTATGCTCGAAATCATAGAGTCGCTCGGCGGAAAATATTCGTTTTCGGGGGATAATCTTAAAGTCGACTGCTCGTCGCTGTATTCTTACGAACTCCCCGAAAAAGCCGCAAAAAAAATACGCGCTTCTATATTTCTGACAGGACCTTTAATCGCTCGCTTTCATCGCGCGTTTTCTTTTCGCCCCGGCGGCTGCTCCATAGGAAATCGTCCTATAGATATGCATACCGACTGCTTAAAGCAAATGAACGTGCGCGTGTCTTACGACGGGGATTTTACGTATTTAAGATGCGACAGGCTCGTCGGCGCGGATATAAAACTCAGAGTTAAAAGCGTAGGAGTTACCGAAAACGTGATGATGGCGGCAACGCTTGCGGAAGGCGAAACGGTTATTTATAACGCCGCGCGCGAACCCGAAATAGTCTGCCTTGCCGATTTTCTCAACGCGTGCGGGGCAAAAATAAGCGGAGCGGGAACTTCGCGCGTGGTTATATCGGGAGTTAAAGAACTCACCAAGAAAAAAATATTCTTTAAACCCGTAGGCGACAGGATAGAAGCGGGTACTTTTATCCTTGCGTGTCTTGGTTCGGGCGGAGAAATCGAGATAAATAACGCGGATTTTTCGCATAACGCCCTTCTTTTAAAAAAAGTTTACGATAACGCTTGCAAAATAGCCCTTTATGATGATAAAATATATATAAAAGCAAGCGGCGCGGGAAAATCTGCAGGCTACGTTAAAACAGCGCCTTACCCCGGCTTTCCCACGGATTTGCAAACGCCGTTTATCGCGTATGCGTCAACCCTTAAAGGAGTTACGCGCGTCCGCGAATGCGTGTTTGACGGGCGGTTTCGTCAACTTGCGGAACTCAAAAAGGCGGGCGCGGATATAACGGTTGAAAACGATCTTGCCACCGTCCGCGGCGTGAATTCTCTTCACGGAGCGGAAGTCGCCGCGCTCGATCTTCGCGGCGGAGCGGCGTCGGTAATAGCCGCGCTTAAAGCGGAAGGTCGCACTGTTATCGATTGCGCCGAAGTTATTGACAGGGGATACGAGCGTTTTGAAAAAAAACTCGCCGCGCTCGGCGCTGATATTGCAAGGATTTAAGATATGAAGTACAAAAAATTGCTTATTTTCGTAACGTGTCTTATGTTCGTTGCCGTTTTGATTGTCGGAACGGCAACTCTTTTTACGACCGCGGAAATTAAAGTAGAATGTGCGGAAATCGAAAATTCACCCGAAAAGGTTTCCGATAAATCCGTTTCCGCTCTCAATTATTATAAAGGCAAAAGCCTGCTTTTCGTTAATAAGGACAGGCTTGTAAAAACCCTTGCCGCCGCTACTCCGTACGCCGAAATACTCAAAGTTAAAAAAATATATCCTAACAGAATATCCGTTAAAATCGCGGAGCGAAAGGAGTATTTTGCTCTTAAATCGAACGATAAGTATTATATTTTAGGCAAAGATTTCAAAGTTCTGAAAGAGTCTTTATCCCCGAACAATAATATTGACGGTAATCCGCTTGCGGTTATGACGATTGCGGCTTCCGACTATAATTACGGCGATTTGCGGGTAAACGCTTATATGAATATAGGCGACGGCTCAACCAAAGCCGCGCTTTTAACGTCGGCGGACAACCTTCTTGCTTTCAGGGGAACGTCGTTTTGCGGCGAAATTTCTTTAAAAGTATACGAAAACGGACGAAGATTTCCCGTTCTTACCGTAAAAACCGTAGAAGGCGCGAAATTTCATTTATTTGAATTCGACGACGAGCCTTTACTCAAAATCGCCGCGGCTTACAAGCGTTATACAGAAACGGAAGATAAAAGCGTCGGCGAATTTGCCGTTGTTAAGATGAACGACGGAACGATTATCGTTAACTCCGATTATAAACCGAATTAAATTCTTGACAAAGAGCAATAATTATATTAAAATATATACTAACTATATTACTGCGTTGCTACATGCTGATTACGAGGTTATTAAATGCTGAAAGATTGCGTCGCGGTTGTCGACATTCAGACTTCGCATATAGACGTTGCTGTCGGAGAAAAAAGCGTTAACGGTACCTTTACCTTCCGCGCCCGCGAAACGGCGGCGTATTACACTTATTTCGACGGCGCTTTCTACGATATAAAAGTTCTTGAAGAAAAACTTGCGTCGCTATTTGCCAAAATTACCGAAAACAGCGAAATTTCTTCGATAGAAACGGTTTACGTGGGCGTTCCCGGCGAATTTATGAAAACGCTTACCAAAAATTACCGCATAACTTTCAACAGGCCCCGCAGAATTACCGACGCCGAGATTAAAACTCTTTTCGATCTCGCTTACGACGGCGAAAACGACCCCGAATACACTTTGATAAATCGCACCGCCGTGTATTTCGTGGCAGACGAACTTAAAACCCACAGCGTTAAAGGCGTTAAATGCAGCGCGCTTGCCGCAAGGGTATCGTTTAATCTCGTCAGTAATAATTATAAAGAAGTTTTAGAAAATATTTTTTCGAGAATAGGCGTAAAAACGGTAAAATTTTTATCCGTCGACCTTGCCGAAGCGTTGTATTTGTTTTCCGAAGACGAAAGAGACGCTTGCAGAATTCTGATAGACGTGGGCGAAGTTTCGTGTTCGCTTTCCGTGACCGCGGGCGACGGGCTTTTATACAGCGCGGCTTTCGCTCTCGGCGGCGGTCTTATCGCGGCGTATTTAAGCGAAGAACTCAAATGCGATTTCGACGTTTCCGACGAGTTGAAACGCAAACTTAATTTAGGTTTAAGACCCAACACGCTTTCCAAGTATTCGGTAAAAAGCAGTTCGGGCGAAGAATATTTATACGACAGGGATACGTGTAACCGCATTGCCTTTTCGGTGCTTGACAAGATTGCCGAATCGTGCGACAAGGCGATTTCGGCGTGTCCGTTAAGGCTCCCGAGCGACGTTGAAACGGCGTTTACGGGCGGCGGCGTATGCTTTATGCGCGGAGCGGTGGAGTATTTATCCACAAGGCTCGGAGTTTTTCCGAAAATAATCGCTCCAGAAGTGCCGAGATACGATAAACCCGACAACAGTTCTCTTTTATCGTTATTGTCGGTAGCGCTTGATACGTCGAAAAATAAACTTTTCTACTTGTAATAACGGAGGAATTATGTACGATAACGACGAAAATTTATATACCGAGGCATCGCCTTTAAACGTTTGCAAAATTAAAGTCATAGGCGTTGGCGGCGGCGGCAACAACGCCGTGAACAGAATGATTGACGAAGGTATCACGAGCGCGGAATTTATCGCGGTAAACACCGATTTGCAGGCTCTTATGATGTCGCACGCCGAACCCAAAAACCGTATTCAGATAGGTAAGGTGGAAACTCAGGGTTTAGGCGCGGGATCTTTTCCCGACGTCGGCGAAAAAGCAGCCGAAGAAAGTCGCGCGGAAATCGAAGAAGCGCTCGAAGGCGTTAATCTTTTATTTATAACCGCAGGAATGGGCGGCGGCACGGGAACGGGCGCTGCTCCCGTTATAGCGAAAATCGCAAAAGAAAAACATTGCGTTACGATAGCCGTCGTAACGAAGCCTTTTGCGTTCGAAGGCAAGCGTCGCGAAGAAAACGCAAAACGCGGCATTGCAAACTTATCTAAATTCGTTGACACTCTTATCGTTATTCCCAACGATAAACTTATAGACAGTCTTGAAAAAAACACGTCTATGCTCGAAGCGTTCAAGATTGCCGACAATAATCTTAAACAGGCTATTTGCGGCATTTCAGACCTTATAACCGTGCCTGCGCTTATCAATCTTGACTTTGCAGACGTTAAAACCGTCATTCAGGGGCAAGGCATAGCGCATATGGGAATAGGAAGGGCAAAAGGCGAAAATAAAATCGTAGAAGCCGTTCGTCAGGCGGTGTCTTCGCCTATGCTCGAAACCACGATAGAAGGCGCGCGCAATCTTATTCTTAACATTACGGGCGATTCCAAAATGTCTATCGGCGAAGTAAACGAAGCGGCAAATCTCGTTCACGGAGTAGTCGATTATTCGGCGAATATTATTCTCGGCGCGAACACTATGCCCGACCTGCAAGACGAAGTTATTATAACTATCATCGCTACGGGATTTGTGGACGAAAACGGGATAAAAAGAGAGCCGCGAAGGTTTGTTTCGCCCGTTAAAACGGTTGAAGAAGTCAAACCGCAGGACGTCGTTAAACCCGCCGAGCAGCCCGTTCGCGAACCCGTCGTTAAACCCGTCGAAGCGGTTGAAGAACCCGCTAAGAAAGACGTTCCGCCTTTTGTTAAAAAACTTTTCGGCAAAAAGTAAAAAAACTTTATCGTTTTATTTTGTTTTTACCGTTAATTCAGGTTTTAAATCCGACGATTTGAATTCAAATCGTCGGATTTTCGTTATAAAAATCGTTTTCATCGGTAGCCGTATAAAAATATAGTCAAATTGCTGCAAAAGATAAGTAAAAAACGATTTTTCGCTTGATTTTTGCTTGTTTGTGTGGTAGAATAGTTATGCACTTTGCACAAAAGGCGGTAAAAATGGAAAGAGAATTAAACGGAATATTAAGATCTATAAAATCGCGGACGGGTATTGACGTTGCCGCCGTATCGAGAAACGGCATTGTAGAAGCGTCTACGTTCGGCGAATATTTTAAAATCGACGCGGATATTTGCGACAGCGGTGACAATTCGCCCGTAAAAGCGGAAAAGTACGGAAAAACATACTTTTCGTTTTCTTTTAACGGCACGGAATTTATAGGCGCGATAGACGGCGTTGACAATATTTCGTATAATTACGCGCTTTTTATTGCGTCGTTTATCGAAAACAGTCAGCCGCGCGCCGTTGAACTCGGGTTTGACGAGCAGTTGCTTGCCGTTTTGCTCGGCGAAAGCACGAAATCGCGTACGGCTCAGTTCTGCTCGAAATATTCTATTCCGCGCAGTAATTGTTTCGTCGTTACGTTCAAATGTAAAAAGGGCAGAGCGCAGGAACTTAAATCATTTCTTACCGATTACGCAATCGGAAGCGACAGCGTGGTGCAGATTGACGACGAAACGTGCGCTCTGATAAGATTTTCCGACGAAGATAACGATTGCTATTCTTCGGGCGAAGAGTACGCCGCGTGTACGATACGCTCCGTTTACGAAGAGTTGGGGCTTGAAATTTCCGCATTCGTAGGCAGTATCGTAAGGAGTTTTGACGAAATATCCTTTTCGTTCAGAAACGCCGTAGAAACGGAACGTCTTGCAGAAACCTTCGGCGTAAAAACGGGCGTACATTCGTATAAAGATTTTGCGCTTTTTAAAATGGCAGAAGAAATGTCGCAGGCGAGAATAAACGAACTTTTAGACGTTTTATTGAAGCCTGCCGCGCGTTCCGTTCTCGACGATGAAGAAATAATGCTGACGGTAGAAGAATTTTTGCGCAATAATCTGAACGTTTCCGAAGCGGCGCGCGCGCTGTACGTTCACAGAAACACTCTTATTTACAGGCTTGACAAAATAAAACGAATAACGGGAATGGATATAAGAGATTTCAACGACGCAACGTCTTTCAGGCTTATTTGCGTGCTTTCCAAACTTAAATAAAAAAATACGAACGCCGTTTTTGTTTCGGTGTTCGTATTTTTAATATCTTGCGGAAGCGGTTTTTTTAAAAAATCATTTAGAGATAACGAATGGAATCTCTAAATTTATTTTTTTAACACAAACAAATACTCGTGGGCGAGTAAAAGGAAATTAAACTTTATGCTGTTTGTTTTCCAATAGCCCGTGGTTTTGCAGTTGTGTTGTTCCTTAATTATAATTTCTTTCGTTTTGAGCCCTGCCATTTCAAAAATACGCATTGTTTCAAACGCCAATGGTTGAACCATACCTTTTTTGCGCATGTCTCCCATAAGTATAGCGCAAAACTTGTCCTTTTTGAGTACCCGATAACATTCGTCTGCTACCTTGCCGATTTCAAACAAAAAATCTTTCATCGACATAAGCGACATATCGCCGTCAATATTTTCGCTGTAGTGAATAATATCGGCATAAGGCGGGTGCGTGCAGATAAGGTCAATCGAATTATCGGCAATAGACGAAAGATTGCGCGCATCGCCTTGCATAATACTTATCGTCGGATTAAATTCACACTCGAAATTTAATTTGCTTTTTGTAATTTCAAGCGCGTTCGGGTTAATATCGACACCGATAAAATTTCTGTTTGTCAATTTTGCTTCAACGGCAGTAGTTCCGCCACCGACAAATTGATCTAAAACCGTATCGCCTTCGTTTGAATAACGCAGGATTACGTTTCTCGGAATATACGGCGACCAATTTCCGCGATATTTAGCGTCGTGTGTTGCCCATTTACCACGATCGGGGAACGCCCAAACGGTATTTGTTTCGAGTTCGAAATTTTCGGGCTGCATGGGTATTTGTTTCTTTGCCATATTACTTGAAAAGTTCCTTTACTATACCGTTTTCCATATCGGCAATGCAGTACATATTGTCTAAAACGTCAAACGTTTCTTCAAGATTATTGCGAGCAGACTTCCAGCCCTGACCGTCGGTAAACCAAACGAATGCAAAGCCGTCGATTTCTTTTGCTTCCAATGCAATAGTTTTATAACTTCTTGCGGTTTCGTTGAGTTTTGAACCTTGACTCGAATAAAAATTCGCTTCGACGGCGTACACCGTTTTATCTTTCTTAACCACAAAATCGAAACGTTTTTTCGCTTTGCCTTGGTTTGAAATGCTCGACAAGTCCAAATTCCATTTCTTTTCAACGTCGGAAAGATACATTTCTTTGAAATAATCGACGTTTCTTTTGAGCCCTGCTTGAACAAGATACGATTCTACCAAATCTTCCATTAAATGACCGCCGCGATTTTTACGACCATTGCTGTCAAGTCCGACTTCTACGCCTGTAACATAATCGACGAGATTGTTTATCAAGTGTTCCGAAATAAGTGAGAATAAACCCGTCTTGCGCATAAACATTATGTATTCGGCGATAGAATAATTTTGTTTTGCAAAATTAAACCAATATTCGCCGTCGCTGTCAATCGCGTATATTTCGCGACTGCGGACAGCAAGCAAAATAGGAATACACTTCAAGACTTTCGGGTATTCCGCTACAAGGTTTTTGAAATCGTTTTCGATATTTTTTGAGCCGATAAGTGAGTTAAGAATATTCAACTCAACTTTGATATTATCGACTTTTCCATATACTTTTTCAAAGTCAACGTAAAATTTATAGTCGCAAATACTGCTTCTGAACGTTTCAAGCCATTTACTAAAATCTCTTTTCATTCGTTATTTCTCCTTAGTTGCAAATAAGCAATTCGTTTATTTTGCCGCGTTTATCGCCTTTGCTGTTTATTGCTCGGCTTGCTTCTACACGATTTATTTTATAGTTCTTATACAAATCGTCAAAGAAATTATCTGCTTCGTTTACGTTTTTCGGATCGGAATTACTTAAAACAATTTTTGCGCCCGAAAGATTGATTTCGTTAATAAACTTAAATAGTCTTATCTGCTCGCTATCGTCAAACACATCGATATTGTAAGACGTAAACCCTGACGTTTCTGAAATAGGGCGATACGGGGGATCGAGATATACAAACGTATCTTTATCAATAAACGATTTTGACAATGAATAATCGCCGCAAACAATAGTAACGTTTTGCAATGCTTCGTGAATATTTCGCAAATTTTCATCGTCGCAAATAGTCGGGTTTTTATACGCACCCATAGGAACGTTGAATTGTCCTTTCCTGTTTACGCGATAAAGTCCGTTAAAACAAGTTTTATTCAAGAAAATAAACTGTGCCGCCTTTTCAGTTGCGGTTTCTTCGGTTAATGTTGTTGAATTGAATCTTTCCCGAACGATATAGTAGAAATATTTTCTGCCGTTTTCATCCATGGGCAAAAACAGCATTTGCATTTCGTTAAGTTTTGAAATTAAATTATCTACGTCGTTTTTTACGGCTTGATATGCGTTTATAAGTTCGGCGTTTATATCACTGATATACAGCTTTTGAAAATTGTATTTTGAAAGCATATTGAAAAACAATGCGCCACCGCCAACCATGGGTTCGGCATATTTTGTTAAAATTTTTTCTTCGTTTGCCGGGAGCGTTTTTTCGATTTGTTCAACAAGTTGGCTTTTTCCACCTACCCATTTTACAAACGGTTTAAGCACGGCAGTTTTTGATTTTTCATAACGAACGGTTCTTTTATCAATCGGTTTTTCGGCATTTGACGGAATAATCCACATATTGCCAACCATCATTGCGCCGTTTATCCTGTTTTCACTACATAACACGGAAACACGTCTTTGCGAAATGTTCCATTTTTCGGCGGCTTCTTTGGCAGAAATAAAACTTAACATAATATCACCTTTAAAATTATATTTATATTATATTCTAAAACGCGAATAATAGCAAGCGATCACTTGTTCATCTATGTGAAAATTTTTAATTAAAACTTCAAATGGCACTTTGGCGGGTACTTAAACGCAGTATAAAAAAATACGAACGCCGTTTTTGTTTCGGTGTTCGTATTTTTAATGTCTGGCGGAAGCGGTGGGATTCGAACCCACGATACGTTGCCGTATACCTGATTTCGAGTCAGGGCCGTTATGACCACTTCGATACACTTCCGTTTTGCAACTATAATAGTTTATCATACTTTTTAATTTTTGTATATCGTTTTCAAGCCGATTTTTAAAATTATTTTAAAAAAATTATAAAATTTGCAGGGTATGCTCGGCATGGATATACAAATCACAGTATTATATGCGGTGTTTTTGCAAGGTTTGTATTATTCTTGTCTGGCATGCATAATAATTCGCTTTTTCAAAGCATACAATTTATTATGATATTATCGGACGGTATCGCGGGGAAGTTATATTCTATTTCAAAAATCGACGCGTCAGACGATTTTTTAAAAGCCCGACTGAAAATTCTCGGGCTGAGTGACGGCGCTATTATCAAAATAGAGAGAATAAGCGGAAAACGCTCGTGTTTTATGGTGTCGGCAAAATCCCGGCTAATTGCGCTTTCAGGTGAAATAGCGGACAAAATAACGGTTAATATAAATGAATAAAATACTTTTCGCAGGCATGCCTAACAGCGGTAAATCAACTGTGTTCAACTTGATTTCGGGCGGAAACGCAGAAATAGGGAACTGGCACGGAGTAACCGTCGATATTACTCAAAAAGTATCGAAAATTCACGGAAAAACCTATACATTTTGCGATTTACCCGGGATATATTCCTTAAACGCGCAAACGCTTGAAGAGAAAACGACTTTAAACGCGCTGAAAGATAAAAACGCGTTAATAGTGTTTATGGCAGAATGCGCCGTTCTTCCCGCCGCGCTCAGACTTTTAAAAGAAATTTACGCACTGAACAGAAACGTAATTCTTGCGGTTAACATGTATCGCGAGTTTTCGAAAAACGGCGGAGTTTTAAAGAAAACGGAACTCGCCGAAAGATTAAAAATCCCTATAATTACAGGCGATTTTAACACTAAAAAGGGGATAAAACCGTTATCTGAAGCGATTTACCGATACAACTCCGTACAGACCGTTCCCGATTTTGATTTAAGCGGTTTATTTTTTGAAAAGGAATTAAGCGAAACTTTTCTTGATAAAATAATACTCGGAAAATACACTTCCGCGCCGTTTGCCGTTGCTGTTTTTGCTTTAACTTTTTATATTTCGTTCGGAAAATACGGAGCGGGGTCCGCGCTTTCGGCGCTGCTTATTAAAAGCCTGAATTATATTTCGTTTTTTATCGATAAATTTTTCATTTCTAAATTAAACTCGTTATTTTTGAAAGATTTTATCGCAAACGGAATTTTAAACGGCTTAGGCGGACTTCTTACGTTTATTCCGCAAATACTTTTCATGTCGCTTTCGGTAAGAATACTCGAGTTGTCGGGTTATATGGCGCGCGTTGCGTTTTTAACAGAACGGTTTTTGAAAAATACGGGTCTGAACGGCAGGGCGGTTTTTTCGGTTTTTACGGGGTTAGGCTGTACTGCAGTCGGCGCGATTGCCACTAACGGGCTTGAAAACGACAGTGTAAAAAAGAACGCTTTGTTTGCTTTAAGCGGAGTGCCTTGCGGAGCGAAATTGCCCGTATTTTTACTATTGTCGCGCTCGGCGGGTTGTTCGCCGCTCGTTTTTATGCTGATAGTGTATTTTTCAGGCGTGTTTTATTCGTTTTTACGATTGTTTATTGCAAAAAAAGCGTTTAAAACGGGAAAAAGAGTGCCGCTTCTTACCGAAATACCGCCACTCAGAATTCCCGATTTTCATACTCTTGCAAAATCCTTGCTAAAAACGCTCAAACAGTTTATAATTAAAATAGGAACGGTGATTTTTATAATAAATTGCTCGCTGTTTCTTTTAAAATCGGTAGATTTCGGGTTTAATTACGTATGCGGCAATTACGACGAAAGTATTCTAGCCTGCATTTCGCGGATTTTTTCCTTTGCGTTCAAACCCGTCGGGCTTGACGACTGGCGTATCTGCGTAACGCTTTTTACGGGTTTATTCGCAAAAGAAGGAGCGGTCGGGGCGATTTCCGCGCTTTTTCCGCAAGGGTTAAATTTAACGACTGCGAGCCTTGCCGCTCTTTCGGCGTTTTTTTACATATACACGCCGTGCCTTACCGCGCTTGCTTCTATTGCGCACGAAGGCGGAAAGGTATTTGCTTTGAAAATAGCGTTTTTAACTCTTTTTGAAGGTTTTACTCTGTCTTACGTTACTTATTTTTGCTTTGAATATCCGCTTGTAGCGATGGTTATCGCGCTTACGGCGGCGTTTTGGTCGGGTTATGAAAAATTTTACGGCAGAAAAAAGCGGCAAACTGTCGCAATATCTATTAGAAAAATATAACGGCGCGCTTTCGTATGCGCGCTTTATGAAGTTGCTTCGCGAAAAAGATATTAAGATAAACGGCGCGCGCGTCCGCTCCGACGTCGTTTTAAACCAAGGCGATTTTATCGAAGTTTATTACGACGGCGACGTTAAACCCGCCGTAATTTTATTCAACGAAAGCGGAGTACTCGTTGCAGACAAGCCTTGCGGCGTAGAATGCGTCGATTATGAAAAGTTTATAAAAGAAAAATATCCAAGCGCCGAACTTGCCAACCGTCTTGACAGAAACACGCGCGGGCTTATAGTGTTTTCTCTCGACGAAGTCGCAAAAAAAGAACTTTTTAACGGGTTTAAAAACAGATATTTCGAAAAATATTATATAGCCGAAGTTTACGGCAGGTTTGAAAAAAAATCGGCTGTTCTGACGGCGCAGTTAAAAAAAATTCCCGATAAATCGACCGTTATCGTTTCCGATACGGAAAAGGAAGGGTTTAAAAAGATAATAACCGAATATAAAGTTATAAAAGAAAACGAAAATTCAAGCGTGCTTTTAATTAAACTTATAACGGGAAGAACTCATCAGATACGCGCGCACATGGCGCATATCGGGCATTTCGTGATAGGCGACGGAAAATACGGTGACAATAAAATAAACCGCTTATGCGGAACTAAAACTCAGAAACTTGCTTCGTATAAAATCGTTTTTCACTTTCCCGAAAACAGCCCGCTTTCGGATATCGACGGAAAAACGGTTTTCTTACCCGAAAAACCCTTCGTATAAAGCGGGATAAACGCTTTTTTTGTCGAAATTATTTTGCCGCGTTTAATTTCGTTTACAAAATTTAGCGAATATGGTATGATTTACACGATAACGTTATTAAATATTAAAGGATTTTTGAATGAATAATAAAGATAAAACTAATAGCAAAAACACTCGCTCCGTTAAAAAAATCGACAATCAAACGAAGACGGCGGGCGCGGGTAAAAATAAAGGACCGATGAGCAAGCCGCAGGCGCGCAAAAATCAGGCATTGAAAAATCAGGCGGTCAATAACGCGGCGCGCAATAATCAGATTGCGTCAAGCGGCGCGGAAATTAAAAACTACAAAAACAATAAAAACACCCTTAAAGTCCGCTTTCTCGGCGGCGTGGGCGAAATAGGAAAAAATATGACCGCGCTCGAATTCGGTAAAGATATAATAATTATCGACGCGGGGCTTACTTTCCCTAATCAGGACATGCCGGGAATCGACTTCGTAATTCCCGACGTAACTTATCTTACGCAGAATAAAGATAAGGTCCGCGCAGTGTTTTTAACGCACGGTCACGAAGATCATATCGGCGGATTGCCGTATCTTTTAAAAGATCTTAACGTTACCGTTTACGGCACGAAATTAACTCTTACTCTTGCCGAAAACAAAATTCGCGAATTCGGCGTTAAAAACTGTAAATTGAACGCCGTTGCTCCTAAAAGCGTAGTCAAAGCGGGTTGTTTTACGGTTGAATTCATAAACGTTAACCACTCGATACCCGGCGCGGTTGCGCTTGCGATCTCTACCCCCGTGGGAACGGTTTTTCATTCGGGCGACTTCAAGGTGGATTTAACTCCCATCGGCGGTGAAATTATAGACCTTGCCCGTCTTACGGAAATCGGCAAAAAGGGAGTTACTCTTATGCTTTGCGAGTCGACTAACGTCGAAAGGGCGGGATATTCGATGAGCGAAACAGTAGTTACGGAAAATCTCGAAAGGCTCTTTTTAAAGTACAAAAACAAGCGTATAATTCTTGCTACTTTCGCGTCGAACGTTTACAGATTGCAGCAGATTTTATATCTTGCCGAAAAGAGCAAAAGAAAAGTCGCGTTAAACGGCAGAAGTATGATAAACGTAATAGACGCGGCTGCGAAAATCGGCGAAATAATAATTCCCGACAACGTGCTTATCGATATAGATAAAATTAAAAATTACGCGGATAAAGATCTCGTCGTCGTTTCGACGGGTTCGCAGGGCGAGCCTATGAGCGCGTTGACTCGTATGGCTTCGGGAGAGTCGAGTCAGGTTCAGATAGGTAAAAACGACGCTATCATTATATCCGCGTCGCCTATACCCGGCAATGAAAAAAGCATTTATCAGGTAATAAACAATCTTTACAGAAAGGGCGCGGAAGTCGTATACGAATCGCTTGAAAAAATCCACGCTTCGGGTCACGCCTGTCAGGAAGAACTTAAAATAATGCATTCTCTCATAAAGCCCCGATTTTTCATTCCCGTGCACGGCGAATACCGTCATCTCGTAAAGCACGCCGAACTTGCCGTCGATATGGGTATGCGCGAAAGCAATATTATGATTTGCGATATAGGCGATACCGTGGAATTTACTCAGAAGTCAATGCGCCGCGGCGAAAAATTTCAGTCGGGCAGCAGGCTTGTCGACGGGCTTGCAATCGACGAAAACCAAAGCGTCGTAAGGGACAGAAAGCATATTTCCGCAGAAGGAATAATAGTCGCCGTTTGTTGCGTTTCGGCTGAAAACGGGCTGATTCTTCAGGAACCCGACGTAATCAGCAAAGGCGCGGGTCTTACCGATTTTCAGATATCGGAAATGAAAGGCATAATTGAAAAAACGGTTGACGATTACAACGTTAAGTCGGCAGGAGTATTTACCGATTTAAGCAACGTTTTAAGAAAGCGTTTAAGAGATTACGTTATCAAAAAAACGAAGAAAAATCCGATGATTTTGCCGATAATAACGGAAGTATGATAAACGAATACGCGGCTGCGCTTACAGGTGAAAATTTTAAAAACAACCTTCCCGAAGCGTTAAGAAAAATGCAGAAAGATTACAGAAGTCGCGGCGTGCCCACGATTTTATCGGAAGGTCTTAACGAACTTTTGCTTATGATTTCGATAAAACGCCCCGAAAGGGTACTCGAACTCGGAACGAGCGTAGGTTGTTCGGCGATCGCGATATTGTCGCTTTTAAAAAACTGTAATCTCGTAACCGTTGAAAAAAACGAGCAGGTCAGAACCGAAGCGCTTGAAAATTTTAAAAAATACGGCGTTTCCGATAGAGTCGTTTCGCTTATAGGGGATAGTTTTGACGTGGTTAAAAACTTAACCGCGAAATTCGACTTTATTTTTCTCGATTGCAATAAAGCCGCGTACGCTATACTATATCCGCTTTTAAAAGATTTGCTTAATAACGGCGGAGTTATTTTTGCCGATAACGTTTTGTTCAGGGGTTACGTTGCGGGCGAGAAGGAATGTCCGAAAGAATACAGGTCGCTCGTTAATAAAATAGACGATTTTAATAAACTCGTTTCGTCCGATAAAGATATGATTACCTGCTTTTTCGACGTGGGCGACGGCATTGCCGTTTCGGTGAAAAAGTAATTGCAAAATAAAGTAAGAAGCAGTAAACGCGCTTTAAAGGGTTTTGCGGATTTTATTCCGAAGATAAAAACCCGAAAAATATATCGCGATATGAAAAAAATCGAATTATTAGCCCCTGCGGGCAACTTTTCAAAACTTAAAACGGCAATTTATTTCGGGGCGGACGCGGTTTACGCGGGCGGCAAAAATTTTTCTTTGCGCGCGTTTTCGGATAATTTTTCCGACGAAGAACTTATAAAAGCGGTTAATTACGTTCACGAACGCGGCAAAAAAATTTACGTAACGGTGAATATTTTCGCTAAAAACGCGGATTTTTTAAAAGCGGGCGAATATTTTAAATTTCTCGAAAAAATCGGGACGGACGCGGCTATAGTGTCTGACGTCGGGTTAATCGCGCTTGCAAAAGAAGTTGCCCCTTCGCTTACTTTGCATTTGTCTACTCAGGCGAACATTCTTAATTCTTACGCCGCAAAAGAGTACCTTAAACTCGGCGTTAAAAGGCTTATTCTCGCAAGAGAACTGCCTGTTTGCGACGTGAAAGAGATTTATAACGATACTTCCGGCGCGGAACTCGAAGTTTTCGTTCACGGCGCCATGTGTATAAGTTACAGCGGCAGATGCCTTCTTTCTAATTATTTTTCGGGGCGCGACGCCAACCGCGGCGAATGCGTTCAGGCGTGCCGCTGGCATTACGCCGTGCGCGAAGTCGGAAAAGACGGCGAATTTTATCCTATAGAAGAAGACGAACGCGGCGCGTATATTTTAAACAGCAAAGATCTTAATCTTATAAATTACATAGGCAATCTTTCCGACGCCGGAGTATGCTCGTTTAAAATCGAAGGAAGAATGAAAGGGGAGTACTACCTTGCAACGGTTGTCAACGCTTATCGCAGGGCTATTGACGAATATTATAAAATAGGCGAAAATTACCATGAAAACCCTATGTTTTTATCGGAACTCAAAAAAACTTTTCATCGTGATTTTACAACGGCTTATTTTCTGGGCGATAATGAAAACACGGTAAATTACGACGGCAGTCAGTCAAACGGCGACAGCATTTTTATCGCGAACGTTTTAGGTTACGACGACGATAAAAAAGCCGCTCTTATAGAAATGCGCAACAGATTTAAAGTAGGCGACGCTCTTGAAATTTTATCTCCCGACGAAAATTTCAATAAAGTAATCAGAGTTACGAAAATCGAAAACGAAAGCGGCGAAGAAATTTCAGACGCTAAATTAGTTCAGCAAAAACTTTGGCTTTACACAGATTATAAACTTAATAGGGGCGATCTTTTGCGGCGCGATTTAACATAATCCGACAAATTACGGCATACGATTTTTCAGGGGTATTCGTATGCTTTTTGATTTTTTAAACTTCATTTTTTCCAAAATTCTCTTTTTTTGCGGCAGTATCGCGGGCGATTGCTTTCCTAAACCGCTATCCGCAAAGGAAGAAGCGGAGTGTCTTAAACGCTATCGCGAAAACGGCGATAAAACCGCGCGCGAAACTCTTATCAGGCACAATCTAAGGCTCGTTGCGCATATCGTAAAAAAATATCAGGGTTCGGAAGATTCGGACGATCTTATTTCGACGGGAACGATAGGTCTTATCAAGGCGATTGACAGTTTTAACCCGTCAAAAGGCACGCAACTTGCAACTTACACCGCGCGTTGTATCGAAAACGAAATTTTAATGCTTTTAAGGGCGAACAAGAAGTACACGGGAACGGTATCTCTTTCGGACAGCGTAGGAGTGGATAAAGAAGGAAACGAACTGACGCTTATGGATTTACTTTCCGACGACGGCGAATCGGTGTTCGAAAGAGTCGAAAAAACGGCGGAACGCAGAAAACTTATCGATCTTACGAGAAAATGCCTTAACGACAGAGAGTTTAAAATAATTTGTTTAAGGTACGGTCTTAAAGGAAGCGCTCCGCTTCCGCAGCGCGAAGTCGCGGCGTTTTTGAAAATTTCAAGGTCTTACGTTTCGAGAATAGAAAAGAAAGCGATAGAAAAAATGCGCGCGGAGATAAAAAAAGAAAAGGTATTTTAAAATGAAATATTCAATGGTGTTCGGCGCGACGGGCGGTCTAGGTAAAATTTATTGCGAAAAACTTGCTAAATCCGGCGAAAATCTTTATTTAAGCGGCAGGAATGCGGAAAAACTTCAACTTTTAAAAAACGCTCTCGAAACAAAATATCGTGGCGTTAGCGTGAGAATATATCCGTGCGACCTTACGCGTTCGGAAGAAAGGGAAAAACTTTATTCCGATTTTCTTTCAGAAAGCGGCGCGGAGATTTCGGGATTGTATTACGCGGCGGGCGCGGATATTCAGAAGGCGTTTTCAAAATACACCGAAGAAAAAATCGTTTTACAGGCGCGCGTTAATTTCGAAGCCGCGCTTTCGGCTACCCGTTTCGCTCTCGAAAGAAGAAACGGCGCGCTGAAAATCTTAATAGTTTCGAGCCTGTGCGGAATAACGCCTATGCCGTATTTTGCCGAATACGCCGCAACGAAAGCCGCGCTCATATCTTTTTACACCGCCTTACGTTACGAACTTAAAGGAACGGATACGGCTATTACCGTCGTTGCGCCGGGCAGCGTTCCCACGAGAAAAGATATAATCGAAGATATTAAAAAACAAGGCTTACAGGGAAAACTGTCGTCCGTAAAGCCCGAAAAGGTGGTTGAAAAATCTCTCCGCGCTCTTAAAAAAAACAAAAGAACGTGCGTTTCGGGTTTTTATAATAATTCGGTAAGATTTTTTTCAAAACTCTCGCCCGCGGGATTGTCATGCAGAATAATAGCGAAAAAATTTTCAAAAAAAGAAAAAGACGCTTTTTGATTTACAAAATAACTAAAAGATGTTAATATATATTTATGAGTTACGCAGATAAAGTTTTTATTGACAATTGCAACGATATAATAAACAACGGTTTTTACGATACCGCCGAAAACGTTCGTCCGCACTGGAAAGACGGCACGCCCGCGCATACCGTTAAAAAATTTTGCGTCGTAAACAGATACGATTTGCAAAAAGAATTTCCCATTCTCACGATAAGAAAAACCTTTTTTAAATCGGCGATTGACGAAATTCTGTGGATCTGGCAGAAAAAAAGCAATAACGTTCACGACCTTCATTCTCATATATGGGACAGTTGGGCAGACGAAAACGGTTCGATCGGCAAGGCTTACGGCTATCAACTCGGAGTTAAGCACGTGTATAAAGAAGGGGAAATGGATCAGGTAGACAGGGTTTTGTTCGACCTTAAAAACAACCCTTATTCGCGCAGAATTTTAACTAATATTTATACTTTTCAGGACCTTCACGAAATGAATCTTTATCCGTGCGCGTACTCGATGACTTTCAACGTGTCGGACGGTAAACTCAACGGTATATTAAATCAACGCTCAAACGATATGGTCGTTGCGAACAACTGGAACGTAGTGCAGTATTCCGTGCTTCTTATGATGTTCGCGCAGGTTTCGGGATTGCAGGCGGGCGAACTCGTTCACGTTATAGCCGACGCGCATATTTACGACAGGCACATTCCCATTTTAAAAGAAATGTTCAAAAACGAGCAATATCCCGCACCAAAACTCGAAATAAATAAAAACGTAACCGATTTTTACGATTTCACGGTTGACGATTTTAAACTCGTGGATTACAAATCCACTCCGCTTTCCGCGGCGCTTGAGGTGGCGATATGATAAGAGCGATAGTCGCAGTAGACGAGAAGTGGGGAATAGGCAAAAAAAACGGTCTGCTTTTCGATATTCCCGAAGATATGAAATTTTTCAGAGCGCAGACAAGCGGCAAAACCGTTTGTATGGGATACAATACTCTGCTTTCTTTCCCCGGCGGCAAGCCGCTTAAAAACAGAGTTAATATAGTTCTCGCCCCGTGCGACGTTTTGCGCGACGATTGCATAGTGGTACACGATCTCGACGCGCTGTTTAAAGAACTTGAAAAATATGACGACGTTTTCGTTATAGGCGGCGCAATGTTTTATAAAACGATGCTTCCTTATTGCGACGAAGTTCTCGTTACAAAAGTTGCCGCCGACGGCGAAGCCGAAGTTTTTTATCCGAATCTGGACGAATCGCCCGATTTTATAAAGACGTATTCGTCCGACCCCGTTGAAAGCAACGGTTACACGATCCGCTTTACAACTTACGTCAAGAAAAAATAAAAATCCGCAAGCGGATTTTTTTTACGTAAAATATAAATTTTTAAAACACCTTAAAAATTCTTGTGTTATAATTATAAGCGGTGTATAATATTTCACGATAACAGGAGATAAACTTTATGAAAAATCAACCGATTTGTCTTATTATAATGGACGGTTACGGTATAAGAAAAGAAAAATTCGGCAACGCTATAAAACTTGCAGACGCAGGCGTTATCGATAAACTCGAAAAAGAATATCCTTCAACTCTTCTCGGCGCGAGCGGAATGAGCGTCGGTCTTCCCGACGGGCAGATGGGAAACAGCGAAGTAGGCCATCTCAATATGGGCGCGGGCAGAATAGTTTATCAGGACTTAACGCGCATAACCAAAGAAATTCAGGACGGCGACTTTTTCAAAAATCCCGAACTTAATTTCGCAGTCGATAAAGCCAAAGAAAACGGAAAAAAACTCCATCTTTTCGGTCTTTTGTCCACGGGCGGCGTTCATAGTCACATAACCCATCTTTTCGCGCTTTTAAAACTCTGTAAAGACAAGAATTTCGATAACGTTTTCGTTCACTGCTTTCTCGACGGCAGGGATACGCCCCCTACGAGCGGCGCGGAATACGTAAAAGAATTGCAGGACGAAATCGATAAACTCGGCGTCGGGACAATAGCGTCGGTCGGCGGCAGATATTACGTTATGGACAGAGATAACCGTTGGGACAGAGTCGAAAAAGCCTACGATATGATGACTACGGGCAGCGGCGTTCACGCGGAAAATGCCGTTCAGGCTGTTAAGCAAAGTTACGAAAACGGCGTTACCGACGAATTTATGCTTCCCACGAATATCTGCAAAAACGGCAAGCCTTCAGGGTTGATAGAAAAAGGTGACAGCGTTATTTTCTTTAACTTCCGCCCGGACAGAGCAAGAGAAATTACCCGCGCGTTTACCGTAGAAGATTTTAACGGTTTTGAGCGCAAAACGGGGTATCTCGGACTTAATTACGTCGGCTTTACAAAGTACGACGCCACGTTCGCAAACGTGAAAATCGCCTTTAAAAAAATTTCGCTCAATAACACTCTCGGCAGATTCCTTGCGGATAAAGGTTACTCTCAACTTCGTATTGCCGAAACCGAAAAATACGCGCACGTTACGTTTTTCTTTAACGGCGGCGTAGAAGAACCCGAAAAAAATGAGTCGAGAGATCTTATACCTTCGCCGAAAGTAGCCACTTACGATTTGCAACCTGAAATGAGCGCGTATCTCGTAACCGACAAGGTGCTTGAAGAAATAAACGCCGATAAATTCGACGTTATCGTGTTGAACTTCGCAAACTGCGACATGGTCGGGCATACGGGCGTTCTCGAAGCGGCTGAAAAGGCTGTGAAAACGGTTGAAGAATGCGTCGGAAAAATTACAGACACCGTGCTTAAAAAGGGCGGCAGCGTGCTGATTACGGCAGACCACGGCAATGCGGACAGAATGTATGAAGACGATAAGGGCGAAAAGCCTTTTACCGCTCATACTACGAGTCCCGTTCCGTTTATACTCGTTTCCGATAAATATAAAACGGCAAAACTTCGCTCGGGCGGCGTTCTTGCCGATATTGCTCCCACGCTTCTTGAAGTTCTCGGCGAAAAACAACCTTCGGAAATGACGGGTAAAAGTCTTATTGAAAAATAATAATAAAAAAATAACTCAATAACCGCAAAAACAGTTGTAAAAAAGAAAAAACTATGCTATAATGATGCGGTTAGATTAACTTTACGGGTGAAATTATGTTAAATTTACTTGCAATAGTGGCTTACGACGTATATAAGGTTTTAAGTATAATTTGTCTTATACTGTCGGTTATAGCGGCGATTTTCGTTATAATAGTGGTAATAATGCAGCCGAGCAATTCCGAAGGTATAGGCGCTATAAGCGGTCATTCGGACACTTTCTACGGCAAAAACAAATCTAAAACGTTAGAAAGCAAAATGAAAAAACTTACGGTTGCGGCGATTGCCGTGCTTGCGGTTTGCATGATTCTTTTTGCGCTTTTAACAAAGATTTTCTTTTAAGGCTTTAATTATAACTATGAACGGCTGCTTTGCGGTAGCCGTTTATTTTTTTATCGGAATTTTCTATTGCCGATAAGGGTTAAACGATTATGGATATAAACAATATATTGCTTGAAAAATTTAATAGCGGTGAAGCGGAAAATATCGGAATTAAAAGGATTTTCGAACTGTTTGAAGCAAAAACTCAGTTTGAAAAAGACGTAATTCGCAAAGCCGTTGCCGAACTCGAAGAAAAAGGCGAAATCGTTTACAGAAGCGGTAAATACGTTAAAACCGAGCATAGCGACCTGATTAAAGGCACTTTAAGGGGTAACGAACGCGGCTTTGCTTTTCTTGTTTCGGATAAAGGCGACTATTTTATTCCGCATAAAAGTTTAAACGGAGCGTTTAACGGCGATACGGTGCTTGCCCGTCAGGTAAAAAGCAGCAGGGGCAGTAACGACGAAGGCGAAGTAGTAAGAATTCTGTCGCGCGGGGTTAGTAAACTCGTAGGCACGTTTGAAGGCGAAAACGGGTTTGGTTTCGTTATTCCCGATAACAGAGCGTTTTCCGTCGATATTTACGTTCCCGATAAAAACACGATGGGCGCAAAAACGGGCGACAAGGTTTTAACGCTTATCACGGGTTATCCCGAAAACCGTAAAAATCCCGAAGGTAAAGTAGTTGCCGTTTTAGGCAGACGTTTCGATTTGAAAACGGAAGAACTGTCTATTATTTTAGACGCGGGTTACGCTACGGAATTTCCCGAAAAAGTGCTTAAAGAAGTTGAAAGTCTTCCCGATAAAGTCGAAAAAAAAGATTTGAAAGGAAGAACCGATTTTACGAAAACGCTTACCGTTACGATTGACGGCGACGACGCCCGCGATTTTGACGACGCCGTTTCCGTGTCTGAAAATTCCGACGGAACGTTTACGCTCGGCGTGCATATTGCAGACGTAACTAATTACGTAAAACGCGGCTCTGCGGTTTATAAAGAAGCGTTAAAGCGTTCAACGAGCGTTTATTTTCCCGAGCGGGTTATTCCTATGCTTCCCGAAAAACTTTCAAACGGTCTTTGTTCTCTTAACGAAGGCGAAATCCGCCTTACGGTATCGTGTATTATGACGGTTGATAAAAACGGCAACGTTTCGTCGGCAGATATTAAAGAAGGGTATATTAAATCGCAAAAACGCCTTACTTATTCAGTCGTTCAGAAAATGCTCGACGGCGACGAAGAAGTTATTAAAAACAATAAAGCGGTATATCCTATGATAAAAACCGCCGAAAAGTTAAAAAACATTCTTTCCGCCCGCCGCTCCGAAAGGGGGAGCATAGAGTTAAAAGGAGACGAATGCAATATATCGGTAAAAAACGGAAAAATTTTTATAGAACCGAGAAAAGATTCAGGCGCATATAAAATAATAGAAGAATTTATGATTGCCGCAAACGAAGCGGTTGCCGAATTTGCTTTTTATACGGACGCTCCTTTCTGTTACCGTATTCACGAGCGTCCCGACCCCGAAAAATTGCTTGCTTTCAAAAGTTTTTTAAACGCTTTGGGCGTGAACGTAAGGTGGAATGAAAATACTTGTCATCCGAAAGATTTCGCAACGCTTTCAGAATCTTTAAAGGATACCGATATTTACGGCATAGTCGATAAAGTTATGTTAAGGTCTATGAAAAAGGCGATTTATTCTACGGAAAACAAAGGGCATTTCGGGCTGTCGAGCAAGTGCTACTGTCATTTTACGTCGCCCATAAGAAGATTTCCCGATCTAACCGTTCACGAAATTTTAAAAGAAATACTCCGCGGCGAAAACGTTCGCGAAAAGTTTAACGACCTTGAAGAAATATGCCGCGTTTCCACTATGAACGAAAGAAAAGCCGACGAAGCGGAACGCGAGATGGACGATTATTATAAGTGCCGCTATATGCGCTCGTATATAGGCGACGAATTCCGCGGAGTTATAAGCGGCGTTACTAATTTCGGAGTGTTCGTTGAACTTGAAAATACGGTTGAAGGCATAGTAAGAGTCGAAACCTTGCCTAAAGGAACGTATAAATTCGACGAAAAAACCTTTACGCTTTACAGTAAAGACAGGTTTTACACTCTCGGCGAAAGCGTAACGGTGAAAATTCTTAACGCGGATACCGCGTCGAGAAAAGTCGAAATGAAAATCACCGAAGATAAATATTTCCGTAAAAACGCTTGTAATAAGGGTTGATCTTTGATAAAATATAATAGAAGTATGAAACTCGTAACCGAAAACAGACAGGCAAGGCACGAATATTTCATCGACGAAACGTATACCGCGGGAATAGTTCTCGAAGGCGCGGAAGTTAAGTCGGTTCGCGCGGGAAGCGTTAATTTAAAAGACGCTTTCTGTCTTATATCGTGCGGCGAAGTTTTTTTAAAAAACGCGCATATCGCTTTGTACGACAAGTCGGGTGCGTTCAATACGCGCAACAGTAAGCGTGACAGGAAATTGCTTCTCCGCCGCGCGGAAATAAACAAAATCGTCGGCAAGGTCAAAGAAAAAGGCTATACGCTCGTTCCGCTTTCGGTGTTTTTTGAAGGGAGTCTTGTGAAAATATCGTTAGGTCTTTGCAGGGGTAAACATACTTTCGATAAGAAAAATACTTTAAAGGAGAGAGATATTAAAAGGCAATCTGAACGCGATATAAAAAATTACATCTGAATAAATTATTCTTAGTCACTTGTGGCTAGTCGTCATGGGGATGCACCGGATTTGATTGATCGGCGAAATCGTTGTAAGCGCGCCGAAGTTTCCCGCGGCTTCGTAAAAACGGGAACTTTAAATTTAAATGCAGACAATAACAACAGTTTTGCACTTGCTGCCTGAGTAGGCGGCTGTCCGATATAAAAACGCCGCCGTTTTATAAAGGGCATGATTTTTGGCGGATAATCGCGTAAAAACCTTATCGCGAGTTTACGCGGATATTTAGCGGTACACGTCCGTTGCGGTTTGTTCGTCGAACGCAACGGAAAGAGATAAAGACGTACTACGCGCGTAGAAAGCGCGACAGACCCGATTAAGACGGGAGTTCAACTCTCCCCATCTCCACCATCTCAGGTGAACAAAAAAGATGCCTGAGCAAAAAAGCCTGATTTTATCAGGCTTTTTTGCTATCGAAATCACGAAAATTTCAGAGCGTTTTTCGTAGATGCTTTTTAATTCTGCGCAGAGTTGAACTCCCGTATACTTTCTTACGGCAGAATATCTCCGTCTATAGAAGTGTAAGATGTATTTGTATAAAGTTTTGTAGACACTTTCGACAAAACTTTATCGAATATATCGAAAGTGTCGATAAGATAATCATTGGTGAGTTTTTATAGAAATCGTCTTAATTCTACAAATTTTATTCGCTTTTAATATACGTTACGGCTTGAAAAATTATGAGATAAATGATATAATATTGTTGGAATTAACCTTAGCGGAGGGCGTATATGATATTTCAAGAAACGGAAACGAGCGAATTAAAAAGAGTATTAAATGATACTCTGCCAAAAGAAATAGACGCTTTTTTAAACAGTTTCGACGGAAATATTTATATCGGCGTTGAAGACGACGGTACGGTAATAGGGGTTGAAAATCTCGATGATGTTCAAAAGCGTATCGCGGATATTATCACTACGCAGATTTTACCGAATCCGCAAGAATACATTACGCTCGGAACGCAGTATGTTGACGGGAAAAACGTTGTGGTAGTTTCCGTTCGCAAGGGAAAATCGCTGTATTATATTAAAAAATACGGAAGAAGCGCGGCAGGGTGCTTTATTCGCGTGGGAACGAGTTGTCGCAGTATGACCGAAGAACAAATCGAGCAAAGGTATATTGAATCGCTTTCGATTCCCGAAAAAGCGATTAAGGACATTCCTGTATTGAGAGATGATTATACTTTTAATAAGTTGAAACAATATTTAATATCTCACGGAATTCATATACAAGAAGAAACATTCTATAAAAATTTCGGACTTTGTACTTCGGACGGAAAATTCAATCTTTTAGCGGATATACTTGCCGATGAGAATATGAACTCGATAAAAGTTGCGGTTTTCAAAGGGAAAGATAAATCGGTTTTTATAAAACGAAATGAATATGGTTTTACTTGTTTGATAGAGTCTCTTGAAAAGGTTATCAATTATTGCGATGCGTTAAACGAAACCTTTATAGACGTTTCTGTCAGACCGAGAAAAGAGCATAGGTTGTTTAATAGCGAAGCGTTTAAAGAGGCGTGGATAAATGCCTGCGTACACAATAAGTGGTCGGAAGAATTATCGCCGGCGGTATATTGGTTTGACGATCGATTAGAAATTGTATCGTATGGCGGTATCCCTAAAAATCTTACCAAAGAAGAATTTTTATCGGGAAAAACCGAACCGGTAAATAAGGAACTAATGAAAATTTTTCTTCAATGCGGTATCGTGGAGCATTCAGGACACGGCGTTCCTATCGTCGTAAGGGAATACGGAGAAAAAGCGTATACGTTTTCTGAAAATATGATTACGGTTACTATTCCGTTTGATAAACCCGAAATTAAAAGTGGGGTAGTAAACGGGGTGGTAAACGGGGTGGTAAACTTGTCCGATCGAGAGAAGAGCGTTGTGGCTGAAATAGAAAAAAATCCGAAAATTTCAAAGACAAAATTGATTGAATTGACGGGGATTCCAAAGACTTCTTTGGAACGTATTATTTCATCGTTGAAAGAAAAAGGTCTTTTAGAACGAGTAGGCTCTGATAAAAATGGATATTGGAAAATAAAATAAGATTTTAAAATATATAAATTTAATAAAAGCGGCGTTTTGTCTGATATGGGTAGATAAGACGCCGCTTTTTCGTATAAAAAGTAGAAAAATAAGGTTGAACAAAAAAGATACCAAATAACGCTGGACTGTACCGAACTCTTGTGATATCGTTTGGTTGCACGAGCGGAAAAGGAGAGCAATATGCGAATAACGGATATAACGCCGCAAAAAACAGTCGCGGATAAAAAAGAACGCTGGGTTGCATACGGAAGAGTGTCAAGTAAGTCAATCGAGCAATTACATTCTTTTACCGCGCAAATAAGGTATTATAAAGATTACTTTAAAACCCGACCGGATTGCGAACTCGTAGACCTGTATATGGACGAGGGGATCAGCGGCACGGATATGTATAAGCGAGACGAATTCCTTCGGATGATTGACGATTGTAAGCGAGGGAAAGTCGATAAAATAATAACGAAGTCGGTTTCACGATTTGCAAGAAACACTGAAGAATTGCTGAACGTAATCAGATTGCTGAAAGGTATCGGCGTAAGCGTGTATTTCGAAGAACAAAACATTAATACGGAAAAACTTAATGCGGAAATGATTTTAACGTTCCCCGGTATGGTAGCGCAGAAAGAAAGCGAAACCATATCGGGGAATTTACGTTGGAGCTATAAGAAAAGAATGGAATCGGGCGAGTATAATTGCACAAGAACGCCTTTCGGGTATAAGTGGGGGAACGGGGAGTTACAAATTAACGAGGCAGAGGCGGCGATTATAAGTGAGATATTCAACTTATATCTGCAAGGTAACGGAATACAAAAAATTGCGGATATCTTAAACGAAAGAAAAATAGAAAAAAGATACGGTTACGCGGAGTGGCATAAGAACACAATATTATATATTTTAAATAACGAACGGTATATGGGCGACGCAGTTTTACAAAAGAAATGTACGACGGATACGTTTCCGCATAAGAAAATCAGAAACAAAGGACAAAAGCCTAAGTACTACGTTGAAAACAGTAATATACCCATTATTTCAAGAGAAATATTTGAAAAGTCGAAACAAATGCGGAAAGACAAGGGAAAGGCGATTGTTGAAATTATTAAATACCCCTTGTCGAATAAAATATTTTGTTCCGAATGCGGTAGCGCATACAGGAGAGAAACAAAAGTTGGGCAAAAAATATTTTGGCACTGTATGCGAACTGCGGTCGGCGTATCGCATTGCAAAAGTAAACGGCTAAGCGAAGATTGTATCTATAATGCCTTCGTTAACGTTTTTAACACGCTTAAAGCCTACAGGTCGGAAATTATAGAGAATTATATGTACGAGATAAATCGTTTAAATGCGTCTGTATCGGATATTGAAGATAAAATTAAAGATATAGACGTAAAAGTGGCGAATCTAAGTGCAAAAAATTTGGTAATAACGAAATTGTATACAAACGGTTCGCTGACTGTTGCAGACTATAACGCAAAGACTTCTGAGATAACAACTAAACTTGCGGAATTGAGAGCGGAACGAAAAAAACTACTCGGCGAAGAAAGAGATCGTCAAATCGTAGAACTAATCGAGTTAAACGAAACCATAAAAACTTCGCCCTATATCTCGGAATTTAACGAAGAATTGTTTAATGCAACCATAGACAAAATTATAGTGGGTAGCGATAACCTCGTTACGTTCTGTCTTGTCGGCGGGCTGAAAATCAAGGAAGAGGTATGAATGATGAAAATACGCAATATACCGTTCGGGTACAAATATGAGAACGGTCAAAAAGTTATAAACGAGAAGGAAGCCGTTGCAGTTATTGAAATATTTACGAGATATCTTAAACGAGAGGGCGTTATGGCAATAGCAAACGATTTAACTGAAAGACAAATCGAATATATGCCGAACGAATTTGAGTGGAATAAATCGCGGGTTTTAAGGGTAGTGAAAGACGCGCGATATAACGGGGAAAACAAGTTCACGCCGATAATAGATAAGCCGACTTTTAATACCGTACAGGCTTTATATAACGAGAAAAGGACGGTAACGGTAAACTTTCTCGATAAAGACGTACATCGTATATTGATACCCGTAAAATGTCCCGAATGCGGCGGCGTTATGAAAAGACGGTGCGATTGCAGAAGAAAAAATCACGAAAAATGGTATTGTCAAAATAAGGACTGTAAAAAAGTAATCACAATCAAAGATGACGCTTTGATAAAAAGGCTGATAGATATTTTGAACGAGTTAATCGAAAAAATCGGAGATATTGAGTATACGCCGCGAGAAGATTTTTTCGGCGGCGAATTGCCGGCGATTAAAAACGAAATAGAAAATTTGTTTATAAATCCAAGCAAAAACGAGGAAAAAATACGGGAGAAAATAGACGAGTATTTTTCTGAAATCTATAATAAAACGGATAAAAATACAGGTAAAACTATGAGAATAAAAAGCGAGCTAAAAAATGCAGTGCCGCAAACGGAATTTTCACCAAAATTATTAAGTTCTGTCGCGGAAGCCATAAAATTATATTCCGACGGCGAAGTCGGAGTTATATTATTAAACGGGTTAGAGATAAGGAGATAAAATGGAAACCGTAACCGTAACCGCAAACGTGAAAGAAAAGAAAGTACGAATAATAGCCGAAACAATAAACTCGCAAGAGAATACGTTTCAATCGTACCGCAGAATTCGTGTTGCGGCTTATTGTCGAGTTTCTACAAAACAGGAAGAGCAAATCAATAGTTACGAAGTGCAAAAGAAACACTATACCGAGAAAATTAACGCAAATCCCGAATGGCAGATGGTGGGCATTTTTGCCGACAAGGGCATCACGGGAACGAGTGTTCTCAAACGCGACGAGTTTAACAAGATGATAAAACTCTGCAAAAGTAAGAAAATCGATATGATTTTAGTTAAGTCGATTTCAAGATTTGCAAGAAACACGGTGGACTGCTTACATTATACGCGAATGCTGAAAACGTTGGGTATCGACGTATATTTCGAAGAACAAGGGATACACAGTATAAAATCCGACGCAGAATTTTATATCTCGATATATGGAACGATAGCGCAAAGCGAGTCGGAAAATATCAGCGCGAATGTAAAATGGGGTAAACTGCAAAGCGCGAAAGAAGGGAAAGTGGCGTTTACTTATAAAAACTTTCTCGGCTATCGTAAAGGTGCGGAAGGAAATCCCGAAATAGACGAAGAGCAGGCTGAAACGGTAAAGATAATATACGATAGATTCCTTGCCGGCGACAGTTTGAAACAAATCGCCGTAAAATTGCAAAATGAGAAAAGGTTGTCGCCGTCGGGGAAAAGCGAGTGGAGTACGGCGACGATTCGCTCGATACTTTCAAACGAAAAATATAAGGGCGACGCCATAATAAACAAAACGTTTACGGTGGACTGTTTAACAAAGGAAATTCGGAAAAACAATGGAGAGCGCCCTAAATATTACGTTGAAAACAATCATCCCGCTATAATCGATGCCGAAACGTTTGGCAGAGTACAGGAAGAACTTGCAAGGAGAATCGGAAAGAAAAAAGTTAAAGAAATCGGCACTAAAACAGAGCAGGGCAAATATTCAAGTAAATACGCTCTGACGGAACTGCTCATCTGCGGGGAGTGCCATACGCCATACAGACGGTGTACCTGGACGGCTCACGGGGAAAAACGAATAGTGTGGCGTTGTGTCAAGCGTCTGGACTATGGCAAGAAATATTGTCATAACTCGCCAACCTTAGAAGAATATCGCATACAGGCGGCAATCGTAAATGCAATACAAACATTTGCCCAACAGGATCCGCAACTGCTTAAAAACCTTAAATCTCATATTGAAAGAGGTATTAACGACGCCGTGCGTGAGGATGATAGCCTTGATATTCAATTAAGACTTGCCGCTGTAGAAAAAGAGATAAACGAATTATTCAATATGATTTCCGTGGATACGATAGAGTCGTTCGACGAAAAGAAAGCGGAAGAATTGCTGTCAGAGAAAAATAAATTGCAGGCGGAATTAGACAGGATTGCGGAATTGAATCAGAAGGATAAAAACAAACAATCGCGTATCACCGAAATAATGGACTTAATCGATGGATTAAAAAATCGGACGTTGGTATACGACGATAGCCTTATTCGGCAAATAATCGAGGCGATAATAGTCGAGTCGAAAGAAAAAATAAAAGTAATC
Organism: uncultured Clostridia bacterium; assembly: GCA_934248055.1. Classification (GTDB taxonomy): domain Bacteria; phylum Bacillota; class Clostridia; order Christensenellales; family Borkfalkiaceae; genus HGM11412. Next base: position 99,320 of record CAKQKI010000001.1, read on the forward strand.
TTCATCGGCGGCTATGAGATGGAGCAGGTTTTATAGTGTATTTGTCAATTCAATATCGATTGACAAAATAATAAAAATATAATAAAATAATAACATCCTTATAAATTTGGAAAATATATGATTGATTATTTTAATAACTTGTACAATTTCAAAAATCCGATTAGACATTTTTTCAATTTAGACAATTTTAATTATGATTCTGCGGGAAATGGTAATATAAAAAATTTGGCTTGGACTGCCCCGGTTACGTTTAAGATTTTTAAAAACGAACACGAAGAAAGGGTTATTAGTTTTCCAAATATATTAAATTATTATCATGCTTTAAATGCATTTAGCAAAGAGGAAAATTTTTATAAAATCCAGCATATAGGGCAAAGGAAAAGGGTTTGTCCCGATATAAAAGTTGGGGAATTTTCAGTTATGAGTTATTCCAAGGCCTTGCAGCGGGATGCTTTTAATTTAACAAAATATGATAAATTGTTAATTTTGGACATTAAAAGTTTTTATGGTAGATTGTATACGCATGATTTAAATTTTAATAGTTCGAACGACTTAGAAAGACGCTTGACATCTCTTAATAAGGGGAGAACGAGTGGAATATTATTGGGCTCGTATTTATCTTTGTTTGTTGCTGAAAAATATTTGAAAAGAATTGAGGATGATTTGATACAGTCGTTAAAAGATAATGATGTTTCGTGTTATTTCGAGTATTTTTCGGATGATTTCTATTTTTTTTGTGGTAAAAATGATTTGACTGTTATACAAAAAGTTTTTGAGAGTGTACTTGAAAAATTTGAGTTGCAAATCAACCATGAAAAGACAAAAGTTATCGACTTTGAAGAATACATGTCGGAGAATAGTTTAGAAAAAATATGGAAAAAGATTGTAAAGATTTCTCAAGAAAAAGATAAGGAATTAGAGAATCGTGTTAATAAAATAAAGCCTAAAAAAATTCATCCAGCGTTTTTTACGCAATTGGTGTATAGGCTTAAACAGATAGAAGATATAAAATATAAAAGGATTTTTTTATCTAATTTTTTTAAGACTTATTATTTTTATTCGATTAAATCCAAAAATTATGTACTGTCTGATTCTGATTTAAACTATATATTTTATATCTATAAATTGATGCCGGAAACCATTTTATATTCATTGTATAAAATTAAAGAGATGAACGGTTTTAATCTTGAAAAATTTAAGGATTTTGTTATATCAAGGTTTAGGTCAGCATTGGCAAATTCAAGAAATGATGAGCAAGTTTATTTGTATTATGCAATTAAGGTTTGTGGGTTTATAGATGTTTTGGTGGATTTTAAAGAGTTGGTTATGAAATCGCGTAATCAGGTTCTCATTTCTTATTTTTTGCTGGATAAAATAATACTTAAAGATGACTATATTTGCAACGGTGTTGAGAACCAAGAAGATAAATGGTTACAAAATTACCATTACTTGCTTTTGTATGATAAAGATAATGTTGACCTTTTGCTGCCGCAAAAGATTAAAAGGGAAAGTCAAAAAGAATCCTATAGGCTGTTTTATAAGAAAAATTTGGATAATGGGATACCGATTTTAAAGCCAATTGAGGAAGTCTCAATGGCTATTGATGAATTTATTTCAAATAAAATTGATAGTTATCGATCATTATCCATTGATGACGATGGAGAAATATGATAGGATTATTTAAGACTTTTGTTTTTGGAATTTTGAGTTGTTGAAGCATTTCGTGTTGAATAATTAATTTTAAATCCGTGGTAGAAAAATGCACTTAAAATTTACAAATAAAAAAGGAAAACCATATTAATAAGATTAATTGAAGTATTAATCACACACAATAGTTCAACTCTGCCTAACAAAACAGAAAATGTATCTATTTTGAGCATGTCTGCCACACGCAAATAATACGAACTCTGAAAACAAATCGGAGTTCGTATTATTTTTGTTCGGCATGGAAAAGAGAAGGTAGTACTCCTATATAATTATAAAATGTTTTTGTAAAATAAGACATATTTTTAAAACCGCATTTTAATGCGGCGTTTTTAACGCTAAAGCCTTCGGATATAAATCGGGAGGCTTTTTTGCACCGATACGCGTTGAGATAGGTAACGATCGTTTGACCGGTAATTTTTTTAAATTCTTTGGAAAGAGTATATTTATCCATATATACGCTTTTTGCAATGTCGTCCAAAGATAATTTCTGAGTATAATTATTATGCAGGAATATAATGCATTCCTTTATTTCTTTAAAATGTTTAGGTGATTTTGGGGAGCGAAGCCGTTTTACGGTATAATTTTCATATAATGCAAGCAATATTTGCATTAAAGTAATATGCAATAAAGGACGACGGAGTTCATGGTCGGTCTGATAGACATAAACTAATTTTTCAAACAGTTTTTGCAAATGCGTATTGTTGGATATATAAGGCAAAAATATAGTGTTTTCCAAATCAAAGCCTATATTCGTAAAAAAAGTCGTGTCAATAATCAGGCAGGCGTATTCAAGAGTGGAGTTTGTTTGCGTATAATGAATCACGTTTGAATTTACCACAATAATATCTCCTTTTTTAAAAGGATATATTTCCCCGTCCAGCAATACTTCTCCCAAACCGCTCAGGCAAAATTGCAACTCGACGTTTTCATGCCAATTTTGGGAAGTGCTGCAAATTTTATGGGTTCGTTTCAAATATGGTTGAAAACAGAAAGGCAAATGTTCGTTAAAGTGTAAGTATTCTTCGTGTCTGATGTTGTCCATGATTTTTCGTTCTCGGATTTCGTATTATCAATATAGCACCCAAATAGATATTTGTCAATCGAGAAAAAACAAAAAAATGTTATTTTGTAGCATTTATTAAAGATTGATTTCAATAAATACACAAGATTGTGTTATTATTTCCCAAGATACGATTTTTAAATGTGTTGAAATGGTTTTATTGATAAGATATAATAGAAAACAGGAAGACGCGAGTTTAAATGAAAGTTTTTGCTATGTTTTTAGGTTTGGGAGCAATGCTATCGCTTTTTTTTATGTATCAGCAAGAAGAGCGAAAAAACCTTCTGACGTTAAAATTGAGCGCAGATATTTGCTGGGCGGGGCATTATTTCTTTTTATCTGCTTATGCGGGGATGATACCTAATTTTGTGGGGATTTTTCGTGAACTGATTTTTGTCAGAAGAAATGAAAAATCTTGGGCGAATAGTTTGTTTTGGCCACTTTTAATTATAATTATAAATTGGTTTTTAGGTTTTTTTACTTTTAAAAATATCTTTAACCTTTTGCCGATTATGGCATCGACGGCAGTAACGATATCGCTTTGGATAAAAAATCCGAAATTGACAAAAATTATTTCTATTCCCGTATCGTCGGCTTTTTTAATTTACGATATAAAAGTAGATTCGTGGCTTGGTGTTATCAATGAAAGCATCGCAATTATTTCTATAATGCTTTCATTTTTAAAAAATAAGAAAAATAATACACAAGGAGTTGAAAAAATGGAACAACAAAACATTTTTACGGCAGATATTGCAACGGATAAAGAACCGATTTTAATTCCGGGAGCAAAAATCGAAAACCCGGTAAAGATTTTAGAAGCGACCGTTGATAAGTGTTGTAAAGAAAAGGGGGCTGCTTTCGCAACTGAAATTACGCAAAACTTTGTATCGGATTTTGAAAAATCGGGAGATCAAATGGCGCACGTGTCGACGTTTTTAGTTCAGGACGGAATAATATATATGACGTATTATGCGAATACGAAAGAGCCTTCGGAGAACCCGGAAAATCAGACCGCGCGTTTCGTATATTGTTCAATAAACGACGTTGAAAATAAAGTATTTTTTGATATTCAGACAACAGGCGATATTTGTTCGGGAAAAGTAGTAAATTGTGTATATGATACGATTATGATGCAGAAAGACAGCAACAGTATCTTTATTATGTGGACGGCGAGAATCGACGAAAATTATTATCGTTTTTATCGGATTTTTACAATATCTGATAAGAAAATGAGTGACGTGCAAGTACATAAATTTAAGGTCGGAGAAATTATTAACGATTTTAGCGCGAGCGGGATTAAGAATGCGCTAACCGCAAACGGAATAGGTTATAAATCTATGTATGCGGATATAGGAATTATGCAAAAATTATCTTCCCGTATGGAAAACGGAACGCGATATTATTATTCAGGAGCGTATAGCGGAGATTTCACTTGTATTATTAAAAGCAAGGATTTAATTACTTGGGAATATGTTGCTCAACCGGATTTCCCTAATGAATCAATGTGGGAAAACGCCACCTACGTTAAGGATAATAAATGCTTCTATTTTGTTCGTCAACACAATGAAACGCAATACGGATTTTTAACCGTTTATAATCTGGAAAAGAAAACGTGGGCGAAACCGATCCTGATTGCCGATTGTCAATCAAGAGGGGATTTTATCGAATATCAAGGAAACCTGTATTTATTTCACGCTCCGATCGACAGATGTCATATAGGAATTGTGAGAATAGATACGGATAATATCGAAAACAGTAAAATTATATTGCAAGCGCATATGCACACAAGTTGCTTTTATCCGTTTATACAATATTTCAAAAATGATGAATTAGCCATGTCGTATACTATAGCGAGAAAGCATATACGTTTGGCAAAATTTGATTTGAAGAAGTATCTGGATTGATTTGTGAAGGCAGTAGAAATAATGGCAATATATCAACGTGGCAGATTGCGTATATTTATATATCTGTTTTAAACAAGTTTTGGTATAGAAAAACTAAAAAAATAAAAAGCACAAGATTTGGTAGGTCTTGTGCTTTTTCGTTTGCTACAAATTATGGTTTTAAAAATAGCAACAATTTTTACTCTGACAGCAACATTTTGCCCGATATGACAAATTGATTATTACACAATGTAGTGTATATTTTGTAATATGACGTATATTGATTTAAACGCTTGCGTTGTGTATAATTAAAATGAAAAATAAGGGGAATTTCATTATTTTAATCAATCGTACGGGTCATGCCCAACTGAGTTTTTTTAGGCGGAGAATTAAAACGTTTCACAAAGGCTCTGTAAAAATAAGAATAATTCTGATACCCTACGGTGTAAGCGATTTCCTGAAGCGATAAAGAACTTGATTTTAGCAAAGTATAAGCATATTCCAGCCGATTGTTATTTATATATTCGCTGATTGTAATGCCCGTGTGGGCTTTAAACAGTTTGCATATATAGGAATGATCATACTGCAAACCGTTCAGAATTTGCTTTGCCGAAAGAGAAAACGATTCGGGTCTGTTAAGCGTTTCAAGTATAAGAGTAATGATTTGCTTGGATTGTTTTTGTTTGGATGATTCCGATAACTGGCTCTTAAAATAGGCTTTTAATATATCTAAAATCAAAAATTTATATAATATTTCGGTAGTTTTAGGCGAATTATAAGAGTGATACAGTATAGACGTAAAAGTGTTTTCGTTTTTAGCGATTGCGTTTGAACCGAGATTTACGTGAACGGAACGCGCCGAAGATATTTTATCGAAGAAATCGTCTGACAGCATATCGCAAACGGATTTAAAAATATCGCTTCTGACGAGCAAATCGCGATGCAGCATGTCTTCACCTTCTATTCGGGTAAAAAAATGAAAGTCCGTTTGCCTTATGATATAAAGATCACCGAGTCCGATTTTTGATTTTACGCCGTTAAGAGTATGATACGCCGTGCCGGATATAACGTAAAAAATTTCAATAAATTCATGGTTGTGATTGTTGTTATCGTTTATCGTTGAGAGTTTTGAAAAGAAATTGCTTTGATCTTTGAAATAACTCTTGCTTTTAAGTAACATTGTCCGACCTCGTGCATTTTTTAGAAATTATAAAATAAAAGAAACGAATTGTCAAGAAATTTGGAACAAGACTAAAAGGACGTTTAAATGATAAATTCACAAAAGGAAAATTTTCATAATTTTTTAAAAACCGTACGATTGCCTGACGCCGAATACACGTGTATGCCGTTTTGGTTTTTAAACGATACTCTGAAAAAGAAAAAAATTAAAAAAAGTCTTTCGGATATAAAGAGTAAAGGAATCGACGCCGTGGTTATACACCCGCGCATCGGCTTTCCCAAAAACATAAAATATCTGTCAGAAAAATTTTTTGCATGGTATGGATATATTTTAAAAGTCGCAAAGCGTAACGATCTGAAAATTATAGTGTATGACGAGGCGATGTATCCGTCGGGTTCTGCGGGCGGATTGATTGCCGAAATGCGCCCCGATTTAAAAGTGGTAGGGCTTTATCTTACCGATAAACCCGAAGGAAAAATAATTTCGGAGTTAAACGACGGAAAATATCTGATCGAAAAATATTCCGGAGGAAGAATCAGGGGGTTACACTTCGGCGAAGACGACGGAGAAAAAAATCAGCCCTTTGCAGCAGATATTTTAAACGAAGAAACGGTAGACCTTTTTATAAAATTAACTCACGAGCAGTATTATAAAAGATTTTCAGAGTATTTCGAATCGACTATTATAGGCTTTTTTACCGACGAACCCTGTCCCAAAGGGCGTTGCGGCGGCAATTGCATGGCGTGGACGAAAGGACTTGACAAAGAAATAGTCGCAAAGGGCGGCAGGCTCGAAGAATTAGCAGGTCTTTTTGCGGGCGCGGAAAACGCAACGACGAAAATTTACCACGAAATTATAAAAGAGAAAGAAGTGGAAATCTACTATAAAAAATTGCACGATTTCTGCGCCAAAGCCAAAATCTCTTTAATCGGTCACCCTGCGGCAAGCGACGACATCGGCAAAATGAAGTATTTTGACGTGCCGGGGCAAGATCTTATAGCGCGTTTTATAAGCAGGGAAAGCGGAGATATCGACGGGGTTAATTCGGTACTCGGTAAGTGCGCGTCGGATTACGCTTTATTAAACGGCAACAAAAGGAACGTGAACGAATGCTTCGGTTTGTGCGGAAGAAAAGACAGTTCCTGGGATTTACCGCCCGACGATATTAAATGGTTTATCGATTATCTCGCGGTGCGCGGGGTAAACATGTACATACCGCACGCTTTTTATTATAGTTTAAGGGGAAAGCGTAAATCCGAAAGACCGCCTGACGTCGGACCTAATACGTTTTACTGGAAACATTATAAATCGTTTTCAACGTATTATAAAAGACTTTCCTGGATTATGACGGACATTACGAGTCTAGCGAAAGTTGCCGTAATCTGCGAAAATAAGAAAATGCCGTACGAGTCCGTTAAATATCTATATGAAAATCAGATAGATTTCAGATACGTTCCCGTTGATTTTATCGGTGCGGGCGAAAAAACCGACGAGCGCTTACGCAATATAAAGTATTTTTACGACGAGTTCGGTTTAGTCGGGAACTTTTCCGCTCTGAAAGGAAAGTCCGTCAAAGTTTTAAGCGAAATTAAAGAGCGCGACGTTTGTTTTGAAAACGAACAAAAATACGTCAGAGTGCGACGCTTTTTAAAAAACGGCATAGAGTGCTTAATGCTCGTTAACAGCGGAGAAGAAAGAGTAACGGATAAGATTAAAATAAATACCGATTGCGACGTTATAAGATACGATATCTGGAATAACGAATACGGAGCGTTGCCGTCCGAAGAGAATAACGGATGCAAAGAATTTTTGCTTACGATAGAGAGAAACGAAAGCGTTTTGCTGATGCTTGTAAAAAATTCAGGCGAAAAAACTCTTGCGGAAAAAAAGCGCGCGGTTGATTTTTATCCGAAGTTGATACGGAATTGCAAGAGAAAATTTTACAAAGTTTACAAAGCGACGGTTTACGGAGAAGATTTTCAGAATGGCGACTATCTCGGCGTTAATGCCGACGAGTTCGTGGAGTGGTTTGTAAACGGCAAATTAGTTCAGACCACTTTCTGGAATCCGCATTTGTTATCTGCTTGCGGACACCTGAAAAAAGGTCGTAACGAAATAAAATTGCGCGTTGTCGGGTCCGTGGCCGATAAATACTCAAAAACCGCATTGTATTACGGAATATACGACAAGAAAAAAATTACAGAAATATCAGAAGGAGAAAACGATGAATAAAGGAAATTTTAAATCCGACGGCGTAACGCGTTCCGTGAAGGAAAAAATTTCAGACTGGTTTTATGAATTGACCCGAAAAGTATTTTATCCCGACGGGGTGCGTAACGGAAAGGCGAAAGGAAAACGCGTCAGAAAGAGTCTTTTTATAACGGGTATGCTTTTAATACCCGCGCTGAACTGGATTGTGTTTTGGCTTTTTGTTAATATTCAGTCTTTCGCTCTTGCTTTTCAGGATGCGAGAACCGAAAACTTTTCATTCGGAAATTTTATAGAAGTGTGGAATCTTATCACAACGCCTATAAACAACGAACTCGGCGTTTCGATACTGAACACGCTTAAATATTTCGCTACTTCGGTGTTCGCGATAATGCCGTTGTGCCTTATAGTAAGTTACTTTTTTTACAAAAGAATTTTCGGATATAAAGCGTTCAGGGTAATATTTTATTTGCCCGCCATTATTTCGAGCGTCGTTATGGTTACGGCGTATTCGGAGTTCGTTAGCCCTACGGGTCCTTTAGGAGCGATACAAAAAGCGTTCGGAGTTACTCCGAATCCCGTATCACCGCTATCGAGAGACGAAACCGCCACGAAAACCATTCTTATTTATTGCATGCTCGTGGGAATGACCACGAACGTTCTTTTGTTTACGAGCGGCATGTCGAGAATTCCCATCGAAGTTATCGAAGCGGCTCAGTTAGACGGAATAAAGCCTTTCAGAGAATTATGCTCGATTATATTTCCGCTGATATGGCCTACGTTTTCCACGCAGATGATTTTTGCGTTGACGGGTTTATTCAATTCTTCCGGCCCTATACTTTTGTTTACGGGCGGAAATTATAAAACTTCTACGATTGCGTTCTGGATATTCCAGAAAATGTACGGAACAACGGGGCAGGGACCTTCCGTCGGAGCGCACAATCTCGTATCTGCCGCGGGGCTTTGCTGTACGGTTATAGGCGTTCCGCTCGTCCTTATCGCAAGAAAATTAACCGAAAAAATCGACAGCGTGGAATATTAAGAAGGTGAAAACGATGAATACTCTAAAACTTAAACATATCGATAAAGACGACGCAGGCGTTCTCACGAAAAGAACGAAGGGCGAAAAAGTATTATTCATAATAGTGTTTGTGATTTTCGCCTTATACAGTTTAATTCTTGTTTACCCGTTGTTGTTCTTGCTTATAAACTCGTTTCAGGATCCCTTAACCTACATTATGTCGAGAATTCAGCCGGGATATAATCCGTTTGCATTGCCTGAAGTATGGCATTTTGAAAACTATGCCGACGTTTTTAAACTTTCGGTAGTCGACTCCGTAGGTAAAAAAGTTTATTTATATCAGATGCTGTTTAACAGTATATGGTACTGTTTGTTTACGGTATACGGCTCTGTGATAATGTGCAGTTGCACGGGATATATACTGTCGAAATACAAGTTCAAAACGAGTTCGCTTATATACGCGCTTATTATATTCAGTATGACGATACCCGTTGTGGGTACTACGGGTTCGTCGTTAAAACTCGCTCATACACTCGGAATTTTTAATACTCCCTGGTGGGTATTGTTAAGTTCTCTTACGGGTTGGGGTTTTAACTTTATGGTAATGTACGGGTTTTTCAAAAACGTATCGTGGAGTTACGCCGAAGCGGTATTTCTGGACGGCGGAAGCGATTTTACCGCTTTTGTAAAGGTAATGCTGCCGCAGGCGAAAATGGCGATTACCACACTCGTTGTCGTTACGTTTATAACGTCATGGAACAATTACGAAGCGTCTTTGCTGTATTTCCCGAATTATCCCACTCTTGCTTCGGGTCTTTACAGATTAAAACTCACCGCTACGCGTTCGGGAGATTTCCCGTCGTATTATGCGGGGCTTATGGTTTCCGTTATTCCCTTGATAATCATATATGCGAGTTGTTCGAACATTATTTTCAAGAACTTCTCGATAGGCGGTCTGAAAGGTTAAAATATAAAATTCAGTTAAGGAGTAAAAAATATGTGTAAAAAAATTTTCAGCGTAACGATTGCTTCGCTTCTGGCGGCAACGCTTTTATGCGGTTGCGGCGGCGGAAATCAGAAAAACAAATCCGAACAACATCTTAAAATTTACGCGCTTGAACAAGGATACGGTTCGGACTGGTGCAAGGAAACGATAGCGGCGTTCAAGCAGGAAGACTGGGTTAAAGAAAAATACCCCAAACTCGAAATCGAAGTCGTTTTCAACGATATATCGTCTTTTTCTTTAGACCAGATGAATTTGGGTTCCAAATACAACGATTATGATATTTTATTCGGTTCGATATTAGAATCTTTTGCCGGCAGAGACGACGTTGTGCTTGATTTAACCGATTCCGTGTATAACGCAAAAGTTCCCGGGGAAGAAGTGACTTATAAAGAAAAATTGAATAAAGACTACGGCTCGTTATACGTTTACAACGATCCTGTAAGCGGAAAAGAAAAATATTATTCCGCTCCGTGGATGACGGGAATAGCAGGTTTTATTTACAACGAAGACGCTTTAAAGAATTATAAACTCGAAGTTCCGAGAACGACCGACGAGTTTTACAACGCTCTCGTAACGATAAGAGAAGCGAACAAATCAAAATACGGAGTCGATCCGAGCGCGCAATACGGAATTATACAATCCAAAGAAGCGCCTTACTGGCAAATGTATAACGGCGGCGCGTTAACTCCTTGGTGGGGGCAATACGAAGGAGTTGAAGGTTACAACGACTTCTTCAACGGAATCGTAGGCGGGGAGCGTTCGATAGAAATATTCAAACAGAAGGGAAGACTCGAATCGCTTAAAGTTATAGAAAAACTTCTGGATTATAAAAACGGTTTCGTAAGCCCCGCGTCGTTCAACAACGAATTTATGATAGCGCAAACTTCTTTTTTACAAGGTTCCGCCGTGTTCCATTTTAACGGAGACTATTTCATCGACGAAATGAAAGAAGTAAAGGAAATGCTTATAGACAGGGGAGTAAAAGTTCCCGTAATTAAAATGATGAAAACTCCCATTATAAGCAGTATAACGAAAAAATGCACCACGATAGAAAACGACGAAGAATTATCCGCTCTCATAAAAGCAATCGACGAAGGCAGCACCGCGCTTAAAGGAAACGGATACGACGTAAATCAGAAAGATTTTGACAAAATTTTCAAAGCAAGAAGAATCGTAAACGCCGCGTTGACTGCTCCGAGCGTAATTCCCGCTTATTCAAAATCAAAAAATCTTGCCGTAGACTTTTTAAGATTTATGGCAACCGACGCCGGCATAAAGGCGTATTGCAAAGGCGCAAGCGGTTCGTCGCTCGCGTTCGATTTCGACCTTGAAAAAGACGCTCCCGAATTATATTCGATTTTAGAGCCTTTTCAGCAGGAACGCATATCGTATATGTGCAATAACGACGACCCCGTATACGTTCTGAGACCATTCGAGTCGTATCCCCTTTGTTCTTACGGCGGAGTGAGTCCGTTCGTGAATATGAAATACTATACGGTGCTTTCCGCTCAGGGCAAAACTACGACTGCGCAAAAACTTTACGACGAAACCATAGAATACTGGACGAGCGGCTTATGGAGCACCGCGCTTACGAAGGCGGGATTAAATTAAAAATCGGAGGGCAAAATGAAAAATTCATTCAAAAAACGGATATGCGCAATACTTTCCGTAGTTTTATGCGCGGGTTTTGCAGGTTGCGGCGACGGTAATCAGAGCGCTAAAATCAGCGAATCGGATTTAACCGTATGGGGAGTTCATGCAAGCGAAAAAGTATTGCAGGGAAAAGAAATAGATTATTATTCCGACATAAAACGCGAAGCGGATATATCGCTCGTAATGGCTAAGGGCGAATATGAAAGCAGTCAGATAATAATAACTCCCGCTAAAAACGTGCCGTATTACAACGTAAAAATCAGCGATCTTACGCATGAAGGCGGAACGGCGAAAATTTCAAAAGATAAAATTTCGGTGTATCACGAAAGGTATATTCCCGTTTCCGTAAATGCCGAAAAGACGGGCGTTCCGCTCGGCATGTATCCGGACGCGCTGGTTCCCATGTCTGCCATAGTAAAGTATGAAGAAAACAAAATAAAGGCGAACGAAAATCAGGGCGTTTACATAACGTTCGAAACGACCACGGATCAGCAGGCAGGCACTTATAAAGGAACGGTGACTCTGGATTTTAAAACTTTTGAAAAGAAAGTTCCCGTAACCGTTACCGTGGCGGACGTAACCGTAAGCGAAAAAACCCGTTCAAAAAGTTGTTTCCTTACCCGTTGGCCGTTCGAACACGGCGAACTCGACTCTTCGCAGGAAAAAGTAGACGCGTATAACGACGCGCTCGTTAAATATCGTCTTGCGCCCGAATACGTTGTGCTGGAACACGACAGATCCGAAGAAGGAATTGACGAATACGTGGATAAATCGTCGAGATATCTTATGGATCCGCGTCTCAGTTGCCTTAGTATTCCTTGCGGGTCGTACAACAATTATAAGTATAAGACTTTTAACGAGCAAATGCTCGAGAAGTATCTTCGCAAGTATATTCAAAAGAGTTACGAACTTAATTTCAACGTTATAGAAAAACTTATTATTTATAACGCAACGATTGACGAAGCCGTAATTCTCGGCATGCCCGACGAGCAAATAACGCTTAATGCAAAACTTTTCAACGCGACGGTCAAAAAAGTTGCCGACGAAGCGGAAAACGATGCGAGCGTTTCGTCGCCGCTGAAAGCCGAAATAGTAAATTCCGTAAGAAATTTACCGCACGTGTGTACTTTTGCATACGAAGAACGCTTTGCCGATTACGACGGAGATTCGTATATCAACACCTTCTGTCCGTTCTACAACTTAATGGATACGGAAGAGCAGCGTGCTCAATATCATCAGAACGCCAAACAGCCCGAAATGTGGTGGTACGGTTGCAACAACCCGATATATCCTTACACGAGTTATCACGTAGACATTGCAAACACTCTGCCGCCGCGTTTGCTCGGCTGGATGCAGGCGGAATATAACATAGTGGGCAATCTTTACTGGGCAGTAAACGATTACGGCATACTCGAAGACTATTTTGCAACGGACGCTCACCGCGGCAGCGGCGTTGAAATGGAAGGCTTGTTGTTTTACCCCGGCGGGCAATACGGGCTGGTAGAACCTATAGCGAGCATGCGTCTTGAAAGTATCCGCGACGGTCTTGAAGAGTATGAAATAATTTATTCTTTAAAAGAAAAATTCAAAGAAATCAACTTGTCGTCGGACGAATTCATTTCATCGCTCACTTCTTCTCTCTACGTAGGAGCAAGAAACAGCGCGACCGTTGATAGTTTCAGTCAGGCAAGAGAATCTTTGTTAAAAGCGTACGTCGCTTTATCTTCGCCGGCAAATCTCTGTATAATAAAATCGGAAGAAAAGAAAGGCGTCGTAACGTCAAAGATTTACGCGAAAGAAGGTTACACGATAAAGAACGGCGGACAGGAACTTACCGTAAAAGAAAAATACGGCGACGGTTATCTTTACACCGTTGAAACGAATTTGATGAATTCCGATAGCCACTATCTGGATATTTCCTGTGTTGCAGACGGCAAAACTTATACGCTTAAACAGTATTTAGGCGGAAAAGTAGAAAAAATTTCCGCAGAAAATCTCGTTTCGGGATTCCGTAGCGAAGGCACTGAAATCAGCGCGCAACTCGTTGATACTCCCGTACCCGGCGAAACCGGCAAAGTGGTTCGTTTAAGCGTCGGTGCAACTCAGCAGGTAGACGAAACGTATCAGATGGCAGGGTTTATCGACAAGGCGTTCAATCAGAAAATAGGCGAGCAAACACAAAAAATAGTCTTTACTTTCTATAATGGCGGAACTGAAAACGTAGAACTTTCTATTGCCGCTAAGCATAAGAGAAACATGTTGTATATCTCTTCCAAGAAATATACGATAAAACCGTCGGAAACGGTGGAAGTGGAAATGTCGTTCGCGGGAACGTCCTGGGTGACCGCAGGTCCTTTGGAGAAGTTAAGAATTCGTTTCGGAAGTGAAATGGAAGAGCCTGTAAAAACCGTATACGTCAAAAATATTCTTATCTATAACAAATAAGGAGAAATAAGATGAAAAAGTTAATAAATATTTTGCTTGCCTTAATATTAGGTTTAAGTACGATTGCGTTCGGCGGTTGTAAAACCGCAACGCAATCGGGCAAGAAAAACGACAGCGAAATAATTCTTGCGGATTTTGAACAATGGGCTCCGGATTTTCAACTTATAAGTTTGCATAATAAATTCGGAAAAATAACGAGAAACGAAGACGCAAAGTATGTAAAAAGCGGCAAATATTCCGCAAAATTACAGCCTGTCGGCGGATTAGTCGCAAAAACCAAACCCCTGATGTTTATTCCTTTATCGTCTAACCGATTTGACTTTTCGTATAAAGATTTGACCGAATACGAAGAGATTTACGCTTATATGTATAACGCAAGCGATAAAGATTTAAGCGTAACTATCGGTTTTGCTTCGGGAAGGTCCACGAATACGGTAGGCGCGCTTGAGGGCGAAACGATAAATCTCTCTGCGGGAAAGTGGACGAGAGTAAGTTATTATTACGACATCGATATGGTCGGGCTCCAGGCAGACGTAACCGAAATCGCGGGTGTATACTTTATGTTTGAAAATTCAGGCGTAACGTATCCCGATGACGCTCCGAGCGTTTATCTTGACGACGTTACAATCGTTAAGGCGGCAACGAAGCGCAACCCTTCAGACATTATCGTTCTTGAAAAGAGTCAGTCCGGTAACGCGAATTTCATAAGCGAATTGATAGATTTTGAAAAGCCCTATCAGAAATACGTTTGTTTAACAGAAAGATCGGGTATCCCCGAAGAAACTTTTGAAATGAGCATCGTAAACGCGAGCGATTATAACGTAGAAGCGACTTCGGGCAAAAAGGTTCTCAGAATTCTTAGGCACGCTGGAAGCGCCGCTTCGTCCGCTACCAACAATATTATAATTCCCGAAGTTATTTTCAAAAAAGCGGGAATTCAGAATATACCCGAAAACGAATGGGACAGCACCTATATCTGCTTCGATTATTGTTATACGACCAAAGACGCGAGAGTGGGCGGTCTCAGTTGGTGGGTTTTCACCGAAGGAATGCAGAACAGGCTTCATCCGTATCATTACGAATCGGGCGAATGGAAGTCCTGGACGCCTATAAGGTACGATCATCCTGACAGTTGGAGAACTTTCAGATACAGTCTTTACGAGTTAACGCATCCTAACGGCAAAATCAAAAAAGATTACGTAGAAAGGCCCGGTGGAATAATGTTATCGATGAATTTCAACGCGAACGTAGACGTTGAAATCTTTATGGATAATTTCCGTCTTGAAAAAGGCGAAAAATTAAATATAAATTAGGGGGGTGAACAAAATGACGATAAAACGTTTAAAAACGTTCGTTACGGCGCTTGCGCTTATACTGTGCGTGTTTACGACGGGAGTATTTATCTCGTGCGGTAAAAGCAACGATAAAAAAGCGCAACTTTCGGAGTTTAACGATCTGGAAATAAAATGTCCCGTTTATACGGAATTTTCCTTTGCTTCGTATCTCGTAACGCTCGACGAAAACGGCAACCGATACGTCGGTACGGCAAAAGTATTCGACGAGAATAATCAGCCTGTGAACGTAGCGTTCAATCGGTTTGAAGTTGCTTCGATGCAGAAGTACACGATAATAATTTCCGTTAAAATTTCGCAAAAAGACGTGCGCACGAGAAAAATCGTCGTAATTGCGAAGGATACTTCCGTTCCGGTTATAACATTTTTAAGCGAATTGTACAGGGGCAAAGCGACAAAGGAGTATATCCTGCCCGAAGTAAAAGTCGAAAAAAGGGAAGGCGAAGAAATTTCCCCGATAATTTCGGTGGTTCTGGTCGACGGAGACGATATCGTTGAGCAAAGCGTTACAAACGGCAGATTTACTCCCGCCGCGGGCGGAAAATATCTTATGATAGTTACCGCAACCGATTCTGACGGAATAACCGTAAAAGAAGAGAGAGAATTTTACGTCGACGAAGCGGAAAACTCTCCGAGAGATCCCGCAAGGGAAGATATTTATTGAAACGCTGAACTTTTAAATTTATAATTTCACATAAAATAAGGAGGATATTATTATGGAAATTAAAAAGAAGCAATATGGCAAGCCGATTATTCTGACGATACGGCAAAGCATGGGATTCGTTTTAACGAGTTCGGGCGAGGGTGATCCCGTCAAGGATCCGAGCAGAGAAGACATATATATGAAGGAGTTATAATAATATGATTAAATCAAAAAAACTTAAATCTAATATAATAGTTGTATTGTTTACGCTAATCGTCGCTCTCGTTCTCGGCGCGGCAATTGTCGGTCGGCAACAGACAGCATACGCAGAAACCGTTAATTTTAATCAGGTGGGAGCGTCTGTTCGTATGGGCGATCATAAGGGTATACGTTTCGCCGCTACCGTGGATAAAGTAAATAAAGACTCGAAGTATTACGTTATGATAATACCCGAATCGTGGGTAAATACTTATAAACTTAACGAAAGCGGCAACGAAGATTATTACGACGTTTTGTATAAAGCGGGCAAGCGTTCCGAAATAGACGCCAAGGAAGGAGAAACCGTTTCCATGCTCGTAATGCAGAGCGAGCCTACGCTTCAAAAAAGCGGAGCGTATAAAGACCTTTATCTTATCCGCGGCTCTATCGTAAATATAAAATACGATAACAGCAATACGAAGTTTTTCGGCGTTGCGTTCGAGCAAAAAGCAGACGGTACCCGCGTTTACGCCAACGGACAGCAGGAATATTCTTACAGAAACATAACGAACGTCGCAAGCGCCGCGCTTAACGACGCCGACGCGGATTACGGTGAAGAAAATATAGCGTCGCTCAATAAAATGGTTAAAGACGCGTACAACGTTTCTCTCGGCAACAAAGAAAACGAGCAGGTTGATTTGCCGGAAATGTCGGTTCATTCCGATATCAATTTATCGGTTCAGAACGGCTCTACTTATCAGGCGACCGTTAAAAACATGCCCGACATCGGCATTAACGTGAAGTGGCGGCTTACAAAATCGGGTGCCGGCGAACTTTTATCTACTATTGACGAAAACGGCAAAATCACCGTTGCGGATCAGAATATAATTTGTTTCGGCTATGCAAAAGTTCTCGGAAACGAGATAAAGTTTAGAGTTGATCCTACGGCAAAGCCCGCCGAAGGCGTGCTTGAAGATTTCGCTACTTCTTCCATGAGATATAATTTTGGACGTGGCGGCGTGGTTCGTGACGGTCAGGTTCCTTATACCGAAACGCTTAAAGATTTGACCGACGTGACTGCAAACGGAATTGCAGGTATTTACGTGAGCCGCAGCGCGAGCATAGATAATAAAGACGCAACTTTCAGATTTGCTTTATCTTATGAAGATTTGAAAAAATCTTTGAATGGCGTTTCTTTCGTGACCGCAAGAATGATGGTAGGCACTTATTACAGAAATTGCAAGATAAACGATTCGTTGACCCTTGTGTCACGTAACTACGATGGCGACAGCACCGAAAAAGGTCTTGTAAAATTTGTAGGAAGAGAATTTGCTGTGCCGCACAACACGTGGGTAGACCTTACCGTTACAAAGGCGGAATTCCTTAATTTCTTCAAAGGCGCGACCGAAGAAGAAAAACTGAACGACTTTGCCGTTTCGGGCGCGAACAACGGAAAAGGCATTGCAGGATTTACGGTTTGCGAAAAATACACCATTAACGGATACCCATCCGACTGTGAAATGTTATTTGACGCCGTTTATACCGATAAGGCAAACGTTGCTCCGCTTGAAAGCGCCGCAAGCGTAAGCCGCATAAACGTAAACGTTAAAGACGGAACTTATCTTGACAGCAAAACCGACACAAACGGCGTTACCGTAAACAACGTGATTTACGTGCAGGAATATCAGAATTACGGCGCAAAAATGAAATTTAACATGACTTGCGAAGAGTTGAAAAATATTACTTCGCTTACTTTTAAAGTTCTGCTTGAAGATCCTAAATCGGAAAAAACGTTTTACGTTCTTCGTTATAACAGAGGCGGCGGAACCGATGCAACAGGTCTTGTTCAGACTAGCGTTGATTGCGGCAAATGGGTTGAAATTACCTATACGAAAGAGCAACTTTGTCAAAAATTCCTTTATCCGTACGGCAACGGTACTCTGAACGAAAATTGCAGCGCAGACGGCGGATGGACGGATTTTTGTAACGCGTTCTGCACTACGGGTGATTTGACTCAATCTTTCTTAAGCGGCGTAAATGCAACTAATCCGCCGAAAATATACATTGCGGACGTAACTTTCAATTTCGCCTGAGCATAATTAAAACTATATTTAAATATTAAGATTTTGCGGCTTTCGATTGTTTAAAAATACTCTCTGAAAGCCGTAAAATTGATATTATAAGGAAAAATAAAATGGAAAAAGTTAAAAACCGCCCGGATAAAAAAGTTTACAGGGCGACGGATTACGGCGCCGTTCCTGACGGAATTACTCTTAATACGGACGCGGTTCAGAAAGCGATAGATGCCTGCAGTGAAAACGGCGGCGGAAAAGTGGTTTTCGGTAAAGGCGAATACGTTCTTTCAACCGTTTTTCTCAAAAGCAACGTTGAAATATATATGGAAAGCGGCGCTACTATACTGGGCAGTACGGATTTTTACGACTATCAGCCCGATGAGAAAGTTGATTATCCGCTTTATCAGGACGCTTCTCATTCGTTTTTCAACTGCGCTTTGTTTGTGGGTAGAGAGTGCGAAAATATATCGATACACGGCGCGGGTGTAATAAATATGCGCAGCGTGTGGGATGAAGACGAAACGCGCAATATGGCGTACCGCGGCGCAAAATGTATTTCTCTTAAACAATGTAAAAACGTTGCACTTTACGGATTTGCTCTTTTATACGCAACCGACCTTGCCATATATTTTGCAGGCTGTGAAAACGTTGAGATTTACGGCTTGAAAATAAGAACTTATATAGACGGGATTTCGCCCGATAACAGCAAAAACGTGAGAATTCACGATTGCGAGATTGAATCGGGCGACGATTCTATCGTGCTGAAATCTTCTTATAATCTTAACAAAATAGATTATTGCGAAAATATAAGAATATGGAATTGTAAAATAAAAAGCCGCGCTTATTGCGTTAAATTAGGCACGGAATCAAACGGCGGCTTTAAAAACGTTTTCGTTGAAGATCTCGTGTTAACGGACACAAGAATTTGCGGGCTTGCGGTTGAAAGCGCGGACGGGGCGATTGTTGACAACGTTAACTTTAAAAACGTTAAAATGACTAACGTAAACGCTCCCGTGTTCGTGCATGTGGGCAGAAGAATGAGAGGTCCCGACGGAAGGGAAATAGGTAAAATAAGTAACGTTACTTTTGAAAATATTTCTGCAAGCGGACCTTACGGGCCTTATGAAATCGTTCCTTGTTATTATCCTTATTATAAAAACAACGACTGGTATCAGGATCCGAAAATTTATTCGGCGTGGTGGGGATTGCCGTGGATGGAAGTGCCTACCGAAACGTGGCAGTTCACGTCTAACGTGTGCGGATTAAAAGAATCCCCGCTTGAAAATATCACCTTTAAAAACGTGAATTTAGAGTTGACGGGCGGTGTTTCGGATTTCGAATCGGAAGTACCCGAAAACGCTAACGATTATCCCGAAGTATTCGGCTACGGGCGGATTTTGCCTGCAAAAGGCATTTATTTTCGTTACGTTAACAATTTAGTTTTAGAAAACGTAACCGTTAAAACTATCCGCCCCGATAAAAGAGAAGATTTTGTTTTTGAACAGGTTGAAAACATTAAAATAATAAACGATGCAGAAAATGAATAAGAATTACGAAGCAATAGCCGAAGAACTGTCGGCAGAACTCGGTAAAATAGACCTTGCAAACGTCGCGTTTGTAAAAGGCGACATTTTTTCGGTAGAAAGAAAAAACGATTTTGTTACGGTAACGTATCGCAAAAAAAGCGAAATTGCGCGCGCCTTTCTCGTTATGAAATCATACGAAGGCGAATTCAGAATCGAAGAACAGTCGGATTTCGATGAAATTTCGATTCTGGTCGATTGTTCGCGTAACGCCGTTAAAACCGTGGAAACGGTTAAAAAACTCATTAGGAATCTCGCCGCGCTCGGCTACGATTCGCTTATGTTGTATACGGAAGACACTTACGAAGTAGACAACGAACCCGTTTTCGGATACCTTCGCGGAAGATACAGTAAATCCGAAATGAAAGAGTTAGACGAATACGCGCGCTTGCTCGGAATCGAACTTATTCCGGCAATTCAGACCTTAGCGCACCTTAATCAACTTACAAGATATAAATACAGCGCGTTCAAATGTTTCGATTGCGAAGATATTTTGTTCGTCGGCGAAGAACGGACGTATCGGCTTATAGATAACATGTTAAAAACTTTATCCGAATGTTTTTCGTCACGCAGAGTGCATATCGGTATGGATGAAGCATGGCTTTTGGGCAGGGGAAACTATCTTACTAAGCACGGGTATAAAGATCCTTTTGAAATAATACTCGGTCATTTATACAAGGTTTGCGCTTTAGCCGATAAATACGGTTTTCAACCTGTTATATGGAGCGATATGTTCTGGCGTTTATGCGAACACGACCCGACTTGTAAAGACGAAAAAGGTAAAATTATAATTTCCGAAAGAGTTTTGAAAAGAATTCCGCAAAATCTCGTTTTGTGCCACTGGGATTACGATAAACTTGAAGCCGATAAATACGCCGAAAAATTAGAGATACATAAGCAATTCGAAAACCCCGTTTATTTTGCGGGAGGAACGGCGTGGGGCAATCGTGGAATTTTACCGCATTTGAGTTATTCGTTCCGGGTGTCGGGCGCGGCTATAGAAGAAGCGAAAAAGTTCAAAATAAAAACTTTAATCGAAACGGTGTGGGGAGATAACGGCGGCGAATGTTCGTTGTTTGCGTTATTACCTGCTTTGGCGCATTATTCCTATACGGCGCGCGGGGCTTGCGAAGAAAGATTGAAAAACGAATTCGGAACTCTTACGGGGTATGATTTCGATGACTTTATTAAACTTGAATACGGTCAGACGTTTTGCGGAAAATTCACCGAAGATATATGCAACCCCGCAAAGTACGGCTTATATAACGACGTGTTCACGGGATTTTTGGATACCGTTATAATACCTGAAGATAAAAAGTATTTCAAGAAAGCAAAATCTGCGGTTAAGCCGTTTCGAACCGTCGGAAAATATGCGGTTTTATTCGAAACTGCTTACAGGCTGAATGATTTATTAAGCATAAAGTATTCGTTGGGCGTTGAATTAAGAAAAGCGTATCTTGCGGGAGACAGAGCAAAGTTGCAGGGTTTGGCTTTAACTCTTAAAGCGGCGATAGCAAAAACCGGAAAACTTACAGACGCTTACAGAAATCAATGGTACGCCGAAAACAAACCGAACGGTTTTGAAATTCAGGAAATCAGGCTCGGGGGTTTGAAAGAACGCCTTAAAGGGTGCTTAAAACGTTTAACCGATTATCTTGACGGAAAAATTCCGTCGTTATCCGAACTTGAAGAAAAACTTGTTCCCGAAGCGGTGCGCCGTGATAACCATAACGGCAGATGCGACGAGTTTTCTCACGAAGCGATAGCGAGCGTTAACGCTTTCGACGGGTTTACCGAAGTAGACGTTTAATTTAAAAAAAATAATAAAGGCGCATAATGAGAGAAGCAATAGATTTTAACAAATCGTTGCTTTTTTATAAGGGAGATATAGACGAGAGTTTTCCCGCTTAACAGGGTATACAGTCAAAAATAATTGAAGCCTTGCAAAAACGTCGCAAATTAAGCGCTTTTGCAAGGCTCATATTATTCTTGTCTGGCATAGAAAAACTACAAAACATAAAAAGCACAAGATTTGGTAGGTCTTGTGCTTTTTATTTGTGACGGCTGTTATTATTCTTGCCCGTCATCTAACGTTTTTTAAAATTTTTATGTCTGTCTTTGTTTTATGAACGTCATACGAATTGCCCGAAATACGGCGCGATTTGCGGAAGAAAAATAAAAAATCTTACCGCGGCGTTTTTGCAAGGTTTTAATTATTTTTGTTCGGCACGCGTTTCGCAACGAAAAGACTTTGGGTATCAGAAGAGTAATTCACGTATGCGCTTTACGGTCAAAAAGGGGAAATAATCGTCGTTTTACACCAAAATATCAACGAAACTCAAGTAAAAATCGTTAAAAATCAACTGATTTTGCGTGGAATTAAAATTCATACAAATAAATATTTTAACTGAATTCGTCTATAAAAAACAAACGCGGCGATTTTAAAAAAAATAAGATTTCTAAAAAATGCAATAAGTTTTCCGCTATTATTCGGCGATTTATAATGTTATAATTTAACAAAAATAAATAAGGATAGGGGATTTCATTAGTCATCATCAGTCATTTTGCGGTGATAACGAATTTAATCCCTAAAAGGAAAAAAATGATAAAAACCGTCAAACGAACTTTAATATCGGTATTTGCAATGGCTTTTGTGATATTCGGCAGTCTTTCGCTGTCGGGTTTTATAGCGCGTGCAGAACTCGTTACCCCGAAGAAAGACGGTGCGCAAACGCTTGTAACCGTATACGATAACGGCGCGTTGGGTCCCGGGACGCAACTTGTCTGGGGAGCGGCTTATACGGACCTTAATTATAATAAAGATTCCGAAAATAAGAATAAGCATATAGGTCTTGATTGTACAAAAGTCGCCAACACCGAATTTTATGTAGATTTCGGCAAGGAATACAATATTTATACGGGCGAAGGTTTTTCGGATAAACCCCTTGAAGATTTTTATAAGAAAACCGCGGTTGAGTTCTGGATAAAACTTAACAATCAGCCCGAAAGTTTTTTCAATATATATTTGTTTCAATCCCGCGGAGCGGAGTATGCTTCCGCTCCTGTAAACCAACGCTATATAAGGAGTAACGTACAACTTAAAGCATACGTTGACGTAAAAAAGATAGGCGAGTGGCAGTACGTGCAGATACCCCTGACTGCTTTTTCGTCTATGGGCGAATACGTAAACGAAATGGGCGTAAAAGTAACCGATACGCCCGTAGATTTATCAAAAGTACGCGCGATAGGCTTTGCGCACATGATTATGAGTACGTCGACTAAGGTTAATCCCACCGTACAATACGATAAGATGCGTATAGTTTACGGCAATATGGACGACGCCAACCTGGGCGTAACCGTTATTCCCGCAAAGGACTTTACCGCTCGCAAAGAGAGCGCGACTTTTACCACGATAGATTTGCGTTCGTTTGCCACTTCGGGTTATTACGGCGGCAGCGGCGTAGGCTGGACAAATCAAGGTACGGACAACGAACTTACGGGTTTCGATCTGTACGGAAAGCAGGAGTTTTTCGGCGTTCCGTTCGATATGATCGTGCAGGAAGAAAACAACAATAAATCGGTTATAGGTTTAAGAAGCGCAAAGAGTTCGACGAGCAGGCAGTTTGTCGAAAGCGTTACCATTCCCGTAAATCTTACCGTAGACGGCTTGTATATAATACACAACGCCGCGTGGGGAAACAACACTAAAAACGTTTCGCGGTACACCTGGATGTATGCCGACGGCACGAGCGAAGCGGTGGATATTTCAATAGGTAAACATATATACGAATGGTGGGGTTACGAAGAATCGGCGATAAACCCCATAATATGGAAAGGCTCCACTCCCGAAGCCACGAGTTTCGGCAAGGGAATAAGCCTTAATATGTTCGCGTTTGTAAATCCCGAACCCGTAAAAAAAGTAGCCAACCTTAAATGCGAAATAATTTCCGACGAAGCGGCTTGTATGATAGTTGCGATTACCGCGGCTGATTTCGGCGGCAAGGGCTTGTTTATGGCGGAACGGGAAAATCCGTACAATCCCGATACGAGCGACTGGTATGCCTACGAACTTGCAGATCTCGAAGCGCTGATAGGAACTTCGCTTGACGTATCTTATCTTCTTGACGCGAGCGATCACGGAAAAGTACGGGCAAACGGCGACGATTTCGAGTTTGCCGACGGAACGAAAGCCAACTTCTGGGGCGTGAATATAAACGCGAATTCTTTGTTTCAAGATAAACAAAAGACGGATACTTTAATAAACGCGATTGCCGCAGGCGGCTATAATCTTATAAGAATACTCGACTGGGACTCTTCTTATTATAATCCCAACATATTCGGCAACGCGGGCAACGGTAAAGACGTTTCGGCTGCTCAACTCGAACAGTTCAATTATCTTTGGGCTAAATGTAAAGAAAAAGGCATTTATATAGATTTCGTACTGCTCGGCGGCAGATACGCTACCGCGGACGTGGTAGACGGTAAACTTACCGACGACGAAGTAAACGATATTTCGCAAGGCTTCAAAATGGAAGTTTATATCGACGAACGCCTTAAAGAATCTACGAAAACGCTTTTAAAACAAGTTATAGGCGTTGTTAATCCCAAAACGGGTACTGCGCTCGCGCAGGACAGAGCGCTTGCCATACTCGAAATAAACAACGAATCAAACCTGATGACTTTGTACGACGACGCCGCAAAGTATCAGTTTACGAGCGAAAAATACAAACTTATGGCGCAAAAGAAGTACGCCGAGTTTTTAACTAAAAAGTATAATCCCGACGGAAGTCTTAGCGTAACGGAAACGGAAAACGCTATAAAAGCCGCGTGGAAGGCAGACGGCAAAACGGGCTTCGACGCGAGAAACGAAAGCCTTGCGAGCGCGACTATACAAATAAACGGCGACTTTTTAAGCAGTAAATATTCGCCGCAGCGTTGCGCCGACGGTTTCGAATTTTTCTACACGCTTATGAAAAACTTCTACGACGAAATGAGTAAATGGGCAAAAACGCCCGTTTCGGAAGGCGGACTCGGCGTAGAGTGTCCTATAGCGGGCGGAACGAATTTCGCAAACGACGATCGTTCTGATTTATTCCTTAACGCGCATTACGATTACGTCGCGCGACACACCTATCAGTCGCACCCCACAACGGGTACGGAATATCAGGTCGGCACGGCAGTTCCAAACGGCGGCAGTACGCTCGGAAGCGTAGGCGACAATACTTTTGCGGCGGCTGCGCAAAGAAAAGTAATGGGTATGCCGTATATCGTAACCGAATCGCTCATAGCCGAACCGAATATCCACAGCGTGGAATTCAATCTTATCGCTTCGGCAATATATTCGTATCAGGGTTGGAGTCTTACGGCTTTCACCTATATGAATAAAAAACTCGACAATCGTATAAACCAGATAAACAACTCGTTTATAATAATGGATCACCCCGGCAGGTTTTCCACTATAACTTCCGCTTCGCTGCTGTATCAGAGAGCGGAAATAAGCAAAGCGCAAGTCGGTTATTACAGGGTTATCACCGTTGACGACGCCATGAACTATAAAGATCAGATTATGGGTCTGCCGGACGGTACTTACGTTGTCGGTAAAACGGGCGTGTACTTCTCGGACGGTAAAAATATATTGTTCCAAAGCGGCGAATACGATATATCCGCAAGCACGAACGACGCCGAAATTCTCGAAAAAATTCTTCACTCGCAACTTATAAGCGAAGGCGGCGAGATGATATGGAACAGCGACGAACAAACTTTTGTGGTAAACACCAAATCCACGCAAGGCGCGGTAGGGTATATCGGCGGCAAAACCATAAGACTCAACGACGTTGATATAGAGATCGGAACGGCTTACGCGCAAGTTACCGTCAGCGCGCTCGGCGCGCGGGTAAACGGAGTTAATCCCGAAATATCCACTGCGAAAAAATTGCTCGTTACGGCGGTAGGGCAATCGAGAAACACGGGCGCGGAAATATCTTCCGACGGCTCTTCCATTACCGCTCTCGGCACCGCTCCCATACTCGTTCAACCCATAACAGGCAGAATAGTTTTAAAAACTTACGACGATTTTACAGTAAAAATTCTTAACAGTTCGGGCGTTGCCGTAACAAACAGATCCGTAACCGTCGAAAAAGACGAGAACGGCTTTACCGTAATAACACTGAAAAAGGAAGATAAAACCACTTATTACGAAATAGAAAGAACGAACGTTTCCGAAAGAAAACCTTCGCTCGGCAGTTATCGCGATATAGGCGGCGAATACGCTAACGCGATAGAAGCGATAAAAAACTACATGCCCGGCAAGACCGATACGCTTTTCTTTACCGAAGCGGATACCGAAAAAGGCGATTTTATCGGCGCGCTTATAAAAGTTTCGGGATTAACAGGCGGAAACAGGGCTTACGCCGACGCCAGCCCCGCACACTGGGCTTACGAACAGTTTAAAACCGCCCGCGAATACGGCTTAATAGACGGTTTGCAAATTAAGGCATACGATAAACTTACTTATAAAGCGGCGTATTTCGCACTCTATAAGGCGATTATCGCAAAAAACGTAAACGTAAGCAAGGATACTTCTGTTTTAAAAGGCGTGAATCTTACCGAATGGAGCAACGACGAAAAAGTTATGCTTGCCGCACTCGTTTCGTCAAAGATAATTACCGCAGGCGAACTTGCCGAAATAAAGCCTACAGATACGGTTATTCGCGGAAAGGCCGCGCAGTATCTTAAAAATATGATTTCGCCGAACGGCGGAGCGGGTAATCAGTCTTCTTCGGGCGGCAAAGGCGGATCGAATCTCGGGTTGGTTCTCGGCATAACTATTCCTGCGGCGTTAGCGGTTGCAGGCGCGGCGATATTTATCGTATTGCGTAAAAAATCAAAATAAAAAATTTAACCGCGAGTAATAAATTAAAAACATAATTGCTCGCGGTTGGGAGGAGAATATGAAAAAAAGAAAATTTTTAACCCTGCTACTGTCCGTAATAACGGTTGCGGCGTTAGCAATCCCCGCTTTCACGGCTTTTGCCGAAACTAACGACCCTATTTACGTCATTTCAAACGGCGTTTACGAAGGTTCGTTCGGCGGCACAGGAACGAACGAAATAATTACTTTGGAAACAACCGGTGATAAAGTATGGCGCGCGCAAGGCAATTACAGCGGCAATCGCCTGATACTTACGAATAGTGTAGACGCGTCCGGAATCGAAGAGCCTTGTATTTCGATAACTTATTCGACTACAAACTGTCAATGGCCTGAAGTAAGGATATTTAACGCTATAGGAACGTATGGCAATTTGCTGTGGATTAAGTACAATTTAACGTTTGTTACCGACGGCTCGATTCAAACCGTAAAAATTCCTTTTTCTTCGTTTACGCTAAGCGATAAGGATATTTGGGGGAATACAGGTGTAGTCGGTCCGTTTAATCAAACCGTAATAAACGGCGTGGGCTTTAATTTTAGTGGCGTAATTGATATTTTTGAGATAAAGTTTACGTCAATGAAAGAAAACGATACAAATAAAACGCTTACTTTTTACGACGGAAACGAAGTTAAAATAGAAAATCTTTCCACCGCTTACAGTACGGTTGACGGCGTTCTGCCCGAATACACGGTGGACGGAAAAGTGTTTATAGGCTGGAAAAGTGCAGAAGGTAAATTATATGCCGCAGGCGCGGCTGTAAATGCCGAAACGCCTGCCGAACTTTATGCCGCGGCGATAGAGTTTACTACGCAAGACGGCGCTTATATAAGGGTAGGCGAAAACGCGGGCGTGTCGGGTATTCGTTTCGATACGACTTTCAAAACCGCAGACTATTCCGCGATTGCAAATTTTATAACCGAATACGGCACGCTGATACTTCCCAAAGATTTTTTAACCGCCGAAAAGAATTTTACGCTTGAAGATTTTGTGGTTGACCAAGATATTTTAAAAATAAAAAGTACGGTTTCTACCACGGGTGATGACGGCGTTACGACTTATCGCGGTGCGCTGTTTGAGATTAAAGAAACAAACTATAACAGGTACTTTGCCGCTCGCGGATATTTTACCGTAAAATATTCAGACGGCGCAACAAAGAACTTTTATTCCGCGGCTTATGCTCATAATTCCGTTGCTAACGTTGCCAAAGATTTTAAAAATACTTCCGGATATGAAGCATTGAGCGACGCTCAGAAGAGCATAGTTGACGCTTATGCCGCCGCTTATCAGGCGTAATAAGGAGGGAAAGCAGAATGAAAAAATATTTAAAACCCGAAGTTTTAATGGTAAAAGCGACGGCAGACGTAATAACGGCTTCTTACGGAACGGTAGAAGAAAACGGTTTCGGCCTTGACTACGGCAAAGATATATTCTTTTCCTGAACTTTTGCGCCGTCAGAACTCTCAAACACATTTTTAAGGCAAAAAATGAAAAGACTTTTAATCATCGCACTCATAATTGTCGCCGTTTTTGCGCTTGCTAATTGTGCGGGCGGGAAAAATTCGGGCGGCGGAAGTTCTGCAAACGGCGGCTCTTCCGATATAACTTCCGACGATCAAAACGGCAAAGAAGAAAATTCTTCCGACGGCTCGATTAACGATAGCGGCGAAAGCGGTTCGAAAGGCGACGATATATGGATAGGACCTGTTCCGTCGCCGAAAGATTAACTGAAAATGCAATAATTATAATAATATTTATAAAAGGCAGAATATGAAGAAAAAAAACTTTTTATTAACGCTGTTATCGGTAATAACGGTAGCGGCTTTGACCGTTCCCGCCTTTCTGGCTTTTGCCGAAGGTGCGGAAACTCCGACGAATACAGAGCAAAAGACGCTGACCGTTCAGGTTTACGATAACAACCCCGCAGAAGTGGATTTAATCAGCGCGACAAAAGTCGAAGAAGGCGGCATAACCGTTATACGTGCAAACGTGTGGGCAGGCAGTTATATAATGCTTAAAACCCCCGTGGACCTTTCCAAAACTACGAACGCAAAACTGTATTTCGAGTTTAAAACGATTAGTTCTAAGTCCCACGGTACTGTAAACGCAGTCGTTGCGAACGGCGAAAATAACGAAAAAGTATCGTTGAACGGCAGCGGCGGCAATATAGGGGTTTATGTCGATTATACCGTAGTCAATTATAGTTTGTCGGTACTTACGAGCGAACAACTTGCAAAGTTCAAGGGCTTGGCTATAGGTTCCAGCGAAGAATTTTACGTTAAAAAAGTCTGGGTAGAATACGATAATCCCGATTATACGGCAGGACCCGATACAGTCCTTATAGAAGATAGCGAACTTAACAATAAAACTGCCGGTAATAGCGAAGTTTCGTTGACGGTGTCTGCCGATAAAGAAATAACTCTTACCGCACCCGATACGGCAAGTCCTGACGGCAATTATACTAAGCGTATAATAGGATTGAGTAAAAAATCGGTTACCGACGCGCTTTTTAACGAAGGCGCAATTACTTTCGGGTATAAAACAACGCAAGCGGAATCGTTTGATTTGCGCCTGATGAATAACGGCGCGAGTATTCAGTACGGCGAGTATTATTACGTTATCGTTCCCGTACCCGTGATTGCCGACGGCGAATGGCATACCGCGACAGTGAACGTAAAAGAGTTTTACGGCAAAACGGTAAGCAGTACCTGGGGCGGAATTAAAGAAGGCGTTCTTTTCGATACGGACGCGGTTACCGCAGTAGGTTTCGGACTTGATAAAGGCGTGGTTTCGATAAAGAGCGTAAAGGCGACTTACGAGAACAAAAACCGCACCATAAGCGGTATAGAATTAGGCGGCACGCCTAAAACCGATTACCTTTCGGGCGATATATTCGACGCCGCGAATATGACGGTTAAAATTGTTTTCAGCGACGGGTTTAAACTCGATTGCTACGGTTACGAGTACGATAAAGACCTTGTTCTTACTCCCGCTAACGACAAAATGACCGTAAGTTGGACTTATAAAGGGCAAACTTATACCGCCGATCTCGGTTTAACGGTAACTTCGGAATACGATAAGTTAGTAATAAAAAAACAACCCGATAAAACGGCGTACAAAGCGGGCGAAAAATTCAATTCGCAGGGTATGGAAGTAGTCGCGGTTAAACACGACGAAACGGAAGTACCCGTTACCGACTACGTGTATTACGACGGCGTACTCATCGGCGGCACTACCAAACTTACGATAGAATATCTCGGCTTGACAGCGGAAGTTGATATAACCGTTTCCGAGTTCGAGCAAACTCTTTCGCTTACCGACAGGGTTTTCGCCGCCGACGGCGAAGTCCGTTACGGTTGGAACGCGCAGATTGCCGACAAATCGCTTACTTCGCAGGCAAAATACGACGCGGCTGCCGAAAAAGATAAGGCAAAACTTATAGTTACACCCAAGGACGAAGAGAAGGGCTACTATATTCAAGCCGAATTCAACTCAAACAACTATGCTACGAGAATTTTCGAATATCAGGTTGCGGACTTTGCTCTGGGCGGAGTTTACGACGAAGTTGATTATAACGGTATGATTTCCGTAACGTACAGAACGAGTACCGTTATGACCGAACCCGTAATATTCGGTCTCGTAAACTTTATGGAATGGAATCTCGGTTATCACGGCACGGATATATCCGATCTTATAATCGCCGACGGCAAATGGCATACTCTTTACTTCGATATAGCCCTTGTTTACGGTAAAATGAACGGTACTACCTGGGGTAGCGAAGTCAACGAAGACGTCGACTTCAATAAGATAGCGGGTTTTGCAATACGCTCCAAATCCAACGGCACGCTCGATATTTCAGACGTTTCCGTCAACTGGAACGGCCCCGCAAACGCCGCTTCCATGGTTGATACCAACGCACCCGAATATTCCTATTTGGGCGATATGGTTATCGGCGCAAAGGCGGGCGACGCCGCGCCTTCGTTTGAAAACGAAAGAGCGATCGATAAATTCGACGGCGAAATCAATATAATCGTCGAATGGTCTGAAGGTGCGGTTACCGACGGAAAACTTAACGAAGGCGAGCATACCGTTAAACTTTACGCAAAGGACAACGCAGGTAACGAAAGCAGTCCTTACGTAGTTACGGTTAAAGTCGAAAAAAGCGGCGGTTCGGGTTCGTCGTCGGGTAGTTCGGGCGGCGGAAAAAAAGGCGGTTTCTCAAGTTACGGCGGCGCGATAATTGCGTCTTCCGTAATAGTAGTGACGCTCGGCGCGGCAGCAGTTTACATCTTTATAAGAAAGAAAAAATCAAAATAAAAACCAAATGAATTACGGGCGCGCCCAACAGGGCGCGCCCGTATTTACATAGAGCGGATACTTATTATTTTATCAACGAAAATCCTATAAGGAAAGACCTGAAATCGGCGTCGGAACAAACTTCTTCCGAAAGCCGATATTTTTCATAAGGTACGCCCGCGTTCAGCGTTTCACCGCTTGCAGTAAACTCGTCGAACGGATTTAAATTCTTATTATAAACGGTAACTTTATATTTTTCCGACGGGATAAAACCTTTAAAGGCTATTCTTCGGTTAGAAACGCCGTTTTCGCGGCTATGCATTATCACGCACGCCAAAGCCTCGTCTTTTCTGTGAGAAATAACTTCGTAACCGCAAACGCAGGATAACTCGCCGAGTCTGTAAAAGTCGCCGTATTGTATAAGTTTGCGCCGCTTTTTATAAAAGTTGGAAAGTTTAGCCGTTTTATTTAACTTTTCGGCGGAAAAGTCGGAGCAGTCGAGTTCGTAGCCGAAATTGAAAAGGCACGCCACGGCAAACCTGTTTTCCGTTGCAAACGCGCGTTTTGTAAACTTATTCGGCGATGCGGACACGTGTGCAGTCATGCAGGATTGCGGATAGCAAACGGAAGTATTCGTCTGTATTACGGCGCGGTCTGCGGCGTCGGTATTGTCGCTCGTCCATATCTGCGGAAAGTAGCGCAAAATTCCGAGATCGAATCTCGCTCCGCCCGCGGCGCAGCCTTCGAACAAAATTTCGGGGTGCGCTTCGGTAAGCGTTCTCATTATATCGTACAGCGCAACCACGTATTTATAAAAGTATTCGCCCGCGAAAACATAAGGCGAGTGGCAGTCGCTCATAACTCTGTTAAAATCCCACTTGATATAACTCGGTTTAGTCAGCGATATAACTCTTTCCACGCTTTCAATCACGAAGTTTTTAACTTCGGCTTGCGTTAAATCGAGCATCATCTGATTGCGGTGCAAGAAAGGCTTTTTACCGGGAACGCGCATTGCGTAATTCGGGTGAGTGCGGAAAAGTTCGCTGTCGGGCGAAATCATTTCGGGTTCTATCCAAATTCCGAAATCTAATCCTATAGCGCGTATATCGTCGGCAAGCGCGGCTATTCCGCCTGTTTTTTCGGCATTGTCATACCAGTCGCCGAGCGACGATTTGTCGTCGTTTCGTTTGCCGAACCAACCGTCGTCAAGCACGAAAAGTTCCGCGCCAGCCTTTTTGCCGTTTTTTGCTATTTTTAAAATTTTCTCACGGGTAAAGTCGAATTCCGTACCTTCCCAGTTATTGATGACTATAGGGCGTTTTTTATTCTGCCAACGCTTTGGCACGATATGCGCGTTTATAAACGAGTGAAGGTTTATGGATAATTCGTCTTCGTTCGTGGCGTAAATCATAACCGCTTCGGGCGCGTAAAAACTTTCGCCCGCGTTTAAGCGATATTCGAAGGCGAAATCGTTTACGCCGATAATAACTCTCGTTCGGTTAAAAGAATCGGTTTCGTAAGACGTTTTGTGATTGCCTGAATATACGAGATTGAACGCGTAAACGCCGTTTTCGTTTTTAATTAAGGAAAAAGGGTTATGCTCGGCGGACGACGACCCGCAAAGCGATTGATTTATGAATATGCCCGAAGAAAGTTTAACGTCGTGGCGGTATCTTTCGCCCGCCCAGCACCCGTCGAAAGTGCTTGCCGTAAAGCCGCTTTGAGTTAAGTCGAGTTGCAAAGAAGCGAATTTTTTTAACGAAATTCTCTCTTTACCCGCGTTTTTTATAGACGAGCGCACGGTTATCGCGTCGCTGTCGCGGTAAGTTGAATAACTTACGGTAAGCAGTAAGTTTTCAACTTCGTCTGCAAACACGAACGTGAGCGTTTTTTCCGCGCCGAAAGAAGACGGAAGGTCGGGAATATCTTTCTTGCCCTTGCTTGTAACGGCGTTTTTAAGCGTAAAATCGTTGGTAAAGGAATTGTCGGCGTTAAAAACGAGTATGGATTTGTCGCGGCGGTCGTCGTTTCCGAAACAGGAAAAAAGATAGTTTCTTAAATCGGTGCCTATATTATCGCACTCGACGAAAGTCGCTTCGGGAAAAATATCGCCTGTTTTTTTGCCGTAGTACAGGTAATATACGTTTTTGCCGTCTGATACAAACGCCAAAGTCGTGCGGGGAGTGTCTAATCTGTAAATTTTATCGTTCATCGTTTAACTCCGTTATTTTTATAATTTCCGTTATATAGCGGCAACCGTTTATTTATTTATAAAAAACTTCCGCTTTTACGGTTTTGCCCGCGTGCGCGAGCGGAAGAATTCCGTTTTCGCATTTCTCGCCGTTTACGAACACGCCTTGTTTTTTATCGTCGCGCAAGGCGTGAATCTCGTACCTGCCGCCGCGATAAAACCGCGTTACGAAAAATTCGTTTATTTCTTTCGGCATGCAAGGTTTAACGCAAAGTCCGTTTAAAGTCGGTTTTATACCGAGAATATATTGCGATGCATTTACGAAAGTCCACGCCGCCGTACCCGTGAGCCAACTGTTTTTAGCCGAGCCGAAATCGGGCGCGTCCTTGCCCGCTATCATCTGACTGAAAACGTAAGGCTCGGTTTTGTGAATTTCGCTTATTTCTTCTGAATAAGCAGGGCAGATTCTGCGATAAATTTCGTATGCGCGGTCGCCGTTGCCTACTGTTGTTTCGGCGCAACTTACCCACGGATTGTTGTGGCAGAAAATACCTGCATTTTCTTTGTATCCCGGGGGATAGGAAGACACTTCGCCGAGATTTAAATGATATTCTTTATAAGCGGGTTGCAAAAGCAATATGCCGTACTTTGTGTCAAGATGTTTTTTAACGCTTTCGAGCGCGGTTTGCGCTTTGCCGTTTTCAACGCCTATTCCCGCCATTACGCACATACCTTGCGGCTCTATGAATATTTTTCCGTCTTCGCAGACTTTACTGCCGACGGGTTTTTCAAACGCGTCGTAGGCGCGGATAAACCATTCGCCGTCCCAACCGTAAGTTTCCACGGCTTTAACCATAAGTTTTACTTGCTCTCTTATGCGCGCGCTTTCCGCCTTATCGTCCGACTTGTCGCATAATTTTGCGTATTCTTCGCCGTACTTTACGAACATGCCCGCTATAAACACGCTTTCCGCTTTTCCGCTTTCGTAGTTTGAGCAGGTCTGGAAACTTTCTCCCGGGGTTTTGGAAAAACAGTTGAGATTAAGGCAGTCGTTCCAATCGGCCCTGCCGATAAGCGGCAATCCGTGCGGACCTAAATGCGTCAGGGTAAAATCTATCGAGCGTTTAAGGTGGTTAATAAGCGGCGCGCGGTCCTGTTCGTTATTGTTGAAAGGAACGCTTTCGTTAAGTATCGAAAAATCGCCCGTTTCAGAAATATACGCGTAAACGCAGGCAACGAGCCAGAGCGGATCGTCGTTAAATCCGCCGCCCACGTCGGCGTTGCCGCGTTTGGTAAGCGGCTGATACTGATGCCAGGTTGAGCCGTCGGGCAGTTGGATAGACGCAATATCAATTATTCTCTCTCTCGCCTTTTCGGGCAAAATATGCACGAACCCGAGAAGGTCCTGACAAGAATCTCTGAACCCCATTCCGCGGCCTATGCCGCTTTCGTAATAACTCGCGCTCCTGCTCATACGGTAGGTTATAAGACATTGATATTGATTCCATATATTTACCGTGCGGTCGAATTTCTCGTCCGAAGTTTTAACCGCAAATTTTCCGAGCAGGGTTTGCCAGCGGTCTTTAAGCGTTGCAAGTTCTTCGTAAACGGCTTTTTCGTCAGAATATTTTTTAATCAGGGTTTCGGCTTTACTTTTGTTTATAACGCCGGGGGCTTGCCATTTTTCGTTTTCGGGGTTTTCGGCGTAACCTAAAAGGTATACGAGCGAAATTTCATCGCCCTTTTTAAGGGTTATATCCTTTCTTAAAAACGCCACGGGCGACCAGCCGCTCGCTTTTTCGTTAAACGAAGTGGCTTTGCTCACCGCAACGGGACTGTCGAAACCGTTGAATTTACCTAAAAAAGTATCGCGGTCGGTGTCGTAGCCGTCTATTTTCGAGTGAAGCGAGAAAAACGCGTAATGATTGCGCCTTTCGCGATATTCGGTCTTGTGGTAAACCGCGCCGAAGTCGGAATTTTCTACTATTTCTACTTCGCCCGTATTGTAGTTGCGCTGAAAGTTGGTAGTGTCGTCCTGCGCGTTCCACAAACAAAATTCCACGCCGCCGTAAACGGATAAAGTTTTATCGTTTTCGCCGTCGTTGCGAATTTTCAAAAGATTTATTTCGCAGTTATCGTTTAACGGCACGAAACAAGTGAGTTGAGTTGCTATACCGTTTTTTTTCGCGTTAAAAATCGTATAATTTAAGCCGTGGCGACATTCGTAAAAGTCGAGCGGGGTTTTGCTCGGTAAAAACGCGGGCGAAAAAGTTACCGTTTTATCGGTTATATAGTAATATCGTCCGCCGTTGTCGGTTGCGGGAGAATTATAGCGGTAACGCGTTATGCGTCTTAATTTGGCGTCGCGGTAAAACGAGTAGCCGCCCGCCGTGTTTGAAATTATCGAAAAAAAGTCGTCGTTGCCGAGATAGTTTATCCAGGGCAAGGGCGTGTAAGGGGTAGTTATTACGTATTCTTTGCTTTTGTCGTCGAATCGTCCGAATTGCATTTTCTGATAAACTCCTTGTAATTTATTATCTGCCGTAATAATAACAAATTGTAACCCGAGTGTAAATGCGTATACTGCCAAAAAAGAAGATTTCTAAAAAATATATTAAGAAAGCATATTGTAATTATTACCGATATGCTTTACAATTTTAGTATGATTATGAAAAAAGATTTTATATGGGGCGCGGCTTCGGCGGCGTATCAGATCGAAGGCGCGTGGAACAAAGACGGCAAAACGCCGAGTATATGGGACGAGTTTACTCACGATAAAAGAGCCTATCGCGGGCAAACGGGCGACGTGGCTTGCGACCATTACCGCAGAATGGAAGAAGACGTCGCGCTTATGAAAGAGTCTGGTATAAATTCTTACAGATTTTCCGTCGCCTGGTCGAGAGTAATGCCCGCAGAGGGCGTTATCAACGAAAAGGGAATAGATTTTTATAATCGCCTTATAAACCTTCTTATAGAAAACGGCATAAAACCCCTGCTCACGCTTTATCACTGGGATATGCCCGTTTGGGTATACCTTAAAGGCGGCTTTTTAAATCGCGATACGGTAAAACTTTTCTCTGCTTACGCCGCGCTTATATCGGATAAATTCGGCGACAGGGTTAAAGATTTTATAACTATAAACGAGCCGCAATGCGTTCTGCACGGCGGACTGTATTCCGACGCGCACGCCCCGGGCGTAAAACTCACTTTAAAGGAACTTCTGCTTGCCGCGCACAACTTGCTTTTGTGTCACGGCGAGGCGGTAAGGGTGATAAGAGAGAAAGTTCAGAACGCGAAAATAGGTCTTTCCACCTGCGGTTGGGTTACTTGCCCTTCGGACGATTCGCCCGAAAGTTTTAACGCGGCGTACGAAGATTTTTTTAAAGTGTGGAAAGAGCAGCCTATGAACTGTATGGCAGTGCTTGCCGACCCCGTTTATCTTGGCGACTATCCGAAAAAATATTATGAATATTTTAAAAACGAATTGCCGAAAATTACTGCCGAAGATTTAAAAATTATATCCGCGCCGCTTGATTTTATAGGGCAAAATATATATTCGGGATTTTATATGAACGGACGCGGCGAGATTACGCCCTTTAAAGACGGTTCTTCGCAAAACGATATGGGATGGGACGATATTCCCGAATCTGTATATTACGGCTTAAAATTCTTGCATAAAAGGTATAATTTGCCTGTAATAATAACCGAAAGCGGCACGGCGCAAAACGACAGAGTGTGTTCAGACGGTAAAGTTCACGATTATTACCGCATAGACCATACTGCGAGATATTTACTGCAAATGAAAAGAGCCGTAGACGAGAAAATACCCGTAAACGGCTACTATTACTGGTCTTTTACCGATAATTTCGAGTGGAAATTCGGCTTTGCAAAGCGTTTCGGACTGATTTTTATAGATTACGAAACGCAAAAACGAATAAAGAAAGATTCTTTTTATTTTTATAAAAAGGTAATAGAGAGCAACGGAAAAATTCTTCTTTCTCCGAGCGAAATTTTCAATCGATAAAATCGTTATAAAGCGCGCCGATCTTTGCTTTTACGTTATAAAATTTTATCAGTTCGGAAACCGAAACCACCTGAAATCCGCGCGATTTAAGGTCGGGTAAAAGTCTTTTTACGGCGTTCACGGTTTTCTCGTATCCTTGGTGCATAAGTACTATTCCGCCGTCTAAAAGATTCGACGAAACTGTATCGTAAATACCGTTTGCGCTCGTTGAAGATTCGTAATCTTTTACGTCAAGCGCAGGCGACCAGTTTATAAAAGTCGTTTTATATAGAGTTAGAACGCGCTTATCGGCGTGTCCGCCCGCAGGGCGCACGAGATGGACGGCTTTTTTGTCGAAAACTCTTAACTTATCGTCCGTTTTTTTAAGTTCGGCTATCACTTCGCTATCGGAAAGTTTATTTAAGTTGGGGTGGGTGTAGGTATGATTGCCGAGTTCGAAATTCATCTGAACGGCACGCGTTAAAACGGCGGCGTTCGTATCGCTTATTTTCGCGCCGAGAGTAAACAGAGTCGCGTGCGCGGTAAAAGTCGGGTTTTCCGAATTGAATTTTTCAAACACGTTTAAAAGATCGCTTGTTAGTTCGGTCGGTCCGTCGTCGAAAGTAAACGCTATAAGTC
The DNA here is from genome assembly GCA_934248055.1 of uncultured Clostridia bacterium. Taxonomy (GTDB): domain Bacteria; phylum Bacillota; class Clostridia; order Christensenellales; family Borkfalkiaceae; genus HGM11412. The sequence continues at coordinate 137,389 of CAKQKI010000001.1, forward strand.
TGTTGTTTTTACCTATATGCGAAATGTCAACGTCCGATACGTCCCACAAATCTTTATCGCTTTCCTGCGGGGAAGAAGGGTCGGCGGGAGTGGGGTTTTCCGGCGGCTTGACCGACGGAACATTGCTTTGGTTTTTGTTTACGCAAGCCGTTTGCAAGCAAAATATAACCGCAAGCGCGAAGGAAAAAAGATAAGTAAATAATTTTTTCATAACATTCACCTCGATGCCGTGCAAAAATAATTCAAGCCTTGCAAAAACGCCGTAATCCACGCGCTTTTTGCAAATTCTATGCCCGACATAAAAATATTAACATATCCGAATTATAAAATCAATTTTCCGACCGCAAATGAGAAGAAATCTAAAAAAAAAGATAAAAAAAACACTATCGGAAAATTCAACGATATATTAAAATGTAAGCGAAAGACGGAAAGGAGAAAAAGATGCGACTTACGGCAAAAAAATCCCCGGGATCGGGTATAACCGTTCAAAAACAAAAACTAAATCTTAAAAGATACTTAAACGACAATAAATTCGTTTATCTCATGATGCTGCCCGTTCTGGTATGGTTCGCGCTGTTTTGCTACTGGCCCATTACCTGGATAAGAATGGCTTTTTACGATTACAGTCTGACCAACGGATTTAAGGGCAGTACCTTCGTGCTGTTCAATAACTTTCTCGACTTTTTCGAAGGCGAGTTTTTACACCTTCTCGGCAACACGCTTGCAATAAACCTGCTCGCGCTCGTTTTTTTGTTTCCCGCGGCGATAGTGCTTGCGCTCGCGTTCAACGAAGTAAGGAATAAGTTTTATAAAAAAACTTTGTCGATAATAAGTTATCTGCCGCACTTTTTGTCCACCGCCGCGCTCGTGGGTTTTATAACTTCCTTTCTCGATCCAGACAGCGGACTTGCGGGGCAGATTTGCAAAATTCTTAATATAAATTACAGAAATTCGCTATTATATCGGGCAGACGCTTTTCGCGGAATACAGGTCGTCTCGGGTATATGGCAGACGGTGGGGTGGAACTCTATTATTTACAGCGCCGCGTTTACTTCGATAGACCCTTGCCTGTACGAAGCGGCGGAAATAGACGGGGCTAATAAGTGGCACGAAATATTCAATATAACTTTGCCGTCCGTTTTGCCGACGATAGTAATAATGCTTATAATGCAAATAGGCTCGATAATGGGCAGTAATTTTGAAAAGATTTACCTTATGCAAAATAACGGCAATCTCGAAAAATCCGAAGTTATCGCCACTTACGTTTATAAAATGGCGTTTAACGAATACAATTACGGGCTTTCGACTGCGGTGGGATTATTCAACTCTCTCGTCGCGCTCGTGCTTGTAACCATAGCCAACGTGTTCAGCAAGAAACTTGCAGAAACTTCTCTTTGGTAAGGAGCGTGTGCGTATGAACAGAAAAATTAAAAGAAGCGTTTCGGATAAAATAGGCTACGCCGTGCTTTTGATAATACTTACGCTTCTGGCGGTTACCGTTATTTATCCTTTTCTGAATATGGTAGCGATTTCGCTTTCGGATACTTCCGCGGTACGCAGCGGCGCGATAACTCTCTTTCCGCAAATATACGACGGTAAAAGTTACCGCATGGGCGCAACCTGGGCGGCGTATAAAATGGTCGCAACAAACAAAGCGATATATCTCGGGTACTACAACACTATAAAAGTGTGCGTTTTAACCTGTATTATCTCGTTATTGCTTACGAGTTTTGCCGCTTATCCCATGGCGTTTTCGAATATCAGGCTCAAAAAATTATACACGCAGTTTATAGTAATAACCATGTGGTTTTCGGCAGGCACCGTACCTAACTATATGGTTATGAAACAGTTAGGACTTATCGATTCGCACTGGTCGCTTATACTCTGCACGCTTTTAAGCGCGTATAACGTAATAATAATGCGCGGATTTTTCTACGGAATGCCAAAGTCTATAGTAGAATCGGCAAAGATAGACGGCGCAAACGATATGGTAATATTGTTCCGTGTGATACTACCGAACTGCGGACCCATACTTGCCACGATAGGCTTATGGATTATCGTGGGGCAGTGGAATCAGTATCAGAACCCGTTGCTTTATATCGAATCCGATCAAAAACGGGTTTTACAGCAAGTTCTGGCGTCGGTAATAAGTTCCGCGGGTTCGGCGGACTTCGATATAAGCGGAAGCAATCTCAGTATAGAGCAGGTGAGAAACGCCGCTTTAATGTTTACCATGTTACCTATAATAGCGGCCTTTCCGTTCTTCCAGAAATTCCTTATTTCGGGAACGATGACGGGCGCGGTTAAAGAATAAAAATCCTATCGGAGGAAAATTATGAAAAATAAAAGATTTTTTAAATGTCTCGCGTTTGCGTTATCGATGGTAACGGCGGCGTCTGTGTTTACCGGTTGTCGTATAAATATCGATAAAAATAAGATTTCCCGCAGGGAAAGAACTCCACGCAGCAGTTACGTGCAGGACTATAATTACGACTTTAATTCGCGAGATAAACTTACCATAAAAATTCTCGCGCCCATAAACGAGAACAAATACAGCAAAAAAGATAATCTTATACCGCAAATCGAGGCGGCAACGAACACTAAACTCGAAATTGAATTCGTTTCGGAAGAAGCCTACCCCGACAGACTGGTTACGGCGCTCGGCAGGAAAGATACACCCGAACTGTTCTGTCGCGTACCTAATCGTCAGGCGCTTATTAAGGACGGCGCGGCTTATCCTATTTATGACCTTTTAATGCAATACGCGCCCGATTATATGGATATAGTCGAAAGTTATAAAGACCCGAATATGTTGCTCGAAATTACCGACGTTGAAACTTTCGAAATATATTCTATGATGAATATCCGCGAGCCGGAATGTCAACTTTCTTTCCTTATCCGTAAAGACTGGCTCGACGCGTTAGGGCTTTCCGTTCCTGAAACGTGGGACGAATTCGTAAACGTGTTGAAAGCGTTTAAAACGCGCGATCCCAACGGTAACGGCAAGCAGGACGAAATACCTTTCTCCGTGCAGGACATTACTAATTTAAGGTACGCTTTCGGTATAGATACCAGATACTTCTTCGCTATGGACGGCGACGAATACGTTCCCACGGTATACCATTCGCAATATAAAAAATATCTCGAAGCCTTGCAGGAGTTGTTTGCCGAAAGTCTGCTTGACAACCGTTATTACGAGCGCAGTTACGACGGCTTACAAAACATAATGTCAAACAATACGCTCGGCGCAACGGTATATTATTCCGAATACGCTAAAATATCCACCGAAGATTTGCGTAAAAACGGTTACGCAAGCGGCACGTGGGTAGGTATTCAGCCCGTGAAGGGCCCCGACGGATATTCGGGCGTTCAGAGCGCGGGCGGCTTTGAAAACAACTTTATGATTTCGTCCAAAGTGAGCGCGGAAAAGGCTCGCGAAATAGTTCGTTTTATGAACTGGTTTTACAGCAAGGAAGGTATTGCGCTTCTCAATTACGGCATAGAAGGTAAGCATCACACACTTAACAAAGACGGAACGAGAACCATAAAGAAAGAATACGCAGACTTTACCGCGGCGCGTAAGGCGGGCATGCTGTTTGAATCGTTTAACTATCGCTTTGCGAAAGACGCGTACTTGCAGTACGTTTTCAACGGCAATCCGGTAGAATCGCTTGCCGAAACGAATAAACTTTTCTACGACGCGTTGGGACTCGGCGACGCCGACGGCAACGGAAAATACAATTTCGTTAAAAACTGTTTCTGTCTTTACACCGCCGAGTGGACGAAGAATTCCACCACGCTCGAAAGAGAGATGAAACAGTTTGAAGAAAAGGCTATTACGGGCGTATATTACGACAATAAACTTACGAGCGAACTCGAATCGCTCAAAAAGAAATATAAAAAGGCTTACGAAGAAGGAAAAACCGCTTACGGCGAGTTGAAAAAATAAAAAAGGTTTTATGAAAGACACTTCCGCTTATTGCTTAAAAAACGGAATATTATACCTTAACGGTAAAGCGGCGTTCGGCATAGGCAGCCATTATTATCCGTCGTACCACCCGCAAAAAGTACCGGTGTCGGGCGGCGGGGACCGTATGGGCGAAATGAAACGTGATTTTGCGGATATGAAGGCGGCGCACGTTAATATTGTGCGTACTGCGGCTTTGGGCGAGTACAGCCTGCAAGGCGGCAAGGTTACGGGTAGTTTTCCCTTGGGCGAGGCAATCGCCGCGGAACTTAATAAACTCGGAATCGCTCTTGCCGTGCGGTTAAACGGCTACGACAACGGCTTAAACGTATATCCCGACGAAAAAATGCTCGACGAAAACGGCAAACCGCTTGAAAAAAGTTGGCCGCAGTTTATCACCAACTGCGTTTGCCACGAAGGCGCGAAAAGGGATAACGAAAAAGTCACCGAGGCGGGCGCAGAATTTTTCGGTAAATTTAAAAACGTGGTAGGATTTCAGATTTTCAACGAACCTGCATTTCCCGCGTTGGGGTTTTACGATTATAACCCCCATTCTTTAAAAGAATACCGTAAGGTTCGCGAGACGGAAGGAAAAAATCCCGAACCGCCGCGTCGTCGTCCGACTTATAACGAGTCTCCCGACGAGTGGATAGACTGGCGGCTTTTCAATGCCGAAAAATTCAACGATTATCTTAATTTTCTGGCTGCCGCGGCAAAAAGACGCAAGCCGCAGGCGGAAACATTCACCTGTATGACTTGTTGCCCCGTGCAAATAGGCAGCAGTATGCGCGGCGCGGACTATTTTCGGGTAGCCGAAAAGATGGATATATTAGGTATAACTCTTTATCTCGATTGTAAAGGCGCGTTTTATTACGAACACTCGCGCGTTACGGACTACGCCGAGAGCGCGGCGGCGGTTTTCGGAAAGCATTTCTGGCTTATCGAATACAACGCAAAAGCGGATATGACCGCAAGAGATTTCGAAGTGGAAACTTACGCCGCGATAGGCAGCGGGGTAAAAGGTATAATGTACTATCAATGGCGCGGTGATTTGGTTTTCGCCGATTCGCCCGAACCAAACGGATTCGGCATAGTCTACAACGACCACACGCCTACCAAAAAGTACGCGTCGGCAATCAGAATGCACAATATGATTTACGATTTAAGCGATAAAATCGTATGTAAAGAGCGTGTGCGGCAGGGCGTGGGCATACTTCACAGCGAGCGGGCAAACGCTTATTACGACGCTGTTTGCAACGGCGACAACGAAAACGCATGGCAGGGCGGCGAGTCTAATATTTTTTCCGTTATGGAAATTTATCGCAGTTTCAAGCGGCAATTCGTTTCGCTTACAGCCGTAAGGGCGAGCGAACTCGATAAGTTGCCGTTTGATTTAAAAGTCCTTATCGTTCCGTCGGAAAAAGGTCTTTCGGACGATGAAAAAATGCAGATAGAAAAATTCCGTAAGTCGGGCGGTAAAGTGTTTTATTACGACGAATATTTCGATTCGTTCAAACCTTTCGACTTTAACGACAAGTGGTTCGAAGCGTTTGAAATAGTCGATTTGTATGCGACAAAAATCGCCGCTACGGAAGAAAAAAAAGTCGACCTTAAGTTTTTGGAAGACGAAAACGAGTATGCGATTTCGGTGATAGATTTTGCCGAAAACGAACGCGAAATAAACAATTTAGACGTAGAGTTACTGTTTAAAACGGATGCCGAAACCTGCTTTTTCGTAAGCGGCGATACTCGCGCGGAATTGCCCGTCGTAACCGAAAAAAACAATAAGAAAATAGTTATACCGAAACTTAAAAACGGCGCTGTGATTTTTATAAAAAAGGCTTGAAAAACTATGGCAAAATTCGTAACTTTTAGTTTTGACGACGGTATCGAGCAGGATATACCATTCGTTAAAGAATTGAATAAATACGGCTACAAGGCGACCTTCAATATAAACACGGGCATACAGACCCGCGCGAACAGTTGGATAAACGAAGGCGTTAAAATTCACCGTATGAATATAAAAGGGCTTAAAGAACTGTATAAGGGACACGAAGTCGCGTCACATTCTCTTACGCACCCTTTTCTTGAAAAACTCGACGAAGACACGATTTATAACGAACTGTTTTACGATAAAAAAAATATAGAAGATATATTCGACAGCGAAGTCGTCGGGTTTGCGTATCCTTACGGCGCTTACGACGAGCGCGTTATAAAAATCGCGCGGAGCGTGGGTATAAAGTACGCGAGAACGGCAGGCACGAGCATGAAATTTTCTGTTACGGGCGACCTTATGAAGTACACGGGTACCTGCCATTTTTCAAATGCCGAAATTTTCGACCTGATTGATAAATTCGACGCTTTAACGGATAGCGGCGAAAGGCAGGTTCTCTATATCTGGGGGCACACCTACGAATTCGACGTATTAAAAAAGTGGAAACTATTAACCGATATTTTAGAGCGGCTTAAAAGCGTTAAGGCGAACTTCGTTACAAACAGAGAGGCTTTCGGAGTATAAAAAAACGCGCCCCGTCGTTGTCGGCGGGGCGCGTAAAGTTCAGTTTTTATAAAATTTGTTCATGCTTCGGCGATAATCGTTGGGCGTTATTTTAACTTCGCGTTTAAAAATAGCGTTAAAGCATGACTGCGAACTGAAACCGCAATTTATTACGATATCGGTTATGGTCGCATCGCTTTCGAGTAACATTTTTTTCGCCGCGTTTATCTTTTGTTTTACTATGTACCGATGCGGCGTTATGCCCGTAACCTGCGTAAACAATTTATGAAAGTAATTCGGGCTTAAAAAAACGTGGTTTGCAACGTCTTTCAACTGAATGTTTAAGTTGTAGTTTTTTACAATAAACCTTTTAGCCTCGGCAATCGCCTTGGAAACGTTGCCGCTCACAAACTTCTGTTTTTCGTAGAAATCGCGGCTTTCGGCAAGTCTGAATACTATCTCGTTTACGTGGCTCGTTACTCTGAGTTCCGCGTATGCGTCGTCGTTAACGCCGGCAGGGTATTTTAAAAGCGAGAAAAAGCGGTCGAGAAACACTTTCGCGCCGTAAGCCTGCATGCGCGACGGGAGCGAATCGAGAATTTCTTTAATTCGTCCTTCTTCCGCCGAAAGATATAAATAGTAACATTTAAAAGGGTTTATGGAATATCTTACGTCCCCCGGCTTGCAGATAATGAGCGTGTATTGCTCGATGTCGTGCTTGCGGTCGTTTATAAACGTCGTCCCGGACTTTGAAAGATATAATTCTATTTCGTAGTGCTGACAAACTCTCGGCGGCGTGGTGGTTACTTTTTTATGTATCCACTCCGACTGAACTGAGTCGAAATAGCCCGAACCTATATAGTTGAATTTTGATAATACTTCCATAAGATTATTATAACACCCCAACGTGACAAAACAGAATTTTGCCTGCTGCAATAGTTGCCTGCGGATTTGCCTTTGCTCCCGTTTTTATCGAAACAGGGCGAAAAATACCTGCAAATGCTTCGCGCCCGCGTAATTTTACTTGCATTATATCATTATTTCTGATATAATTCATTATAACATTGTTAATGATATAAATCAATCAAAATTAGCGAATTTACGCCGTATAAGGTTATTTTTATATGAAAATTACGTTTTTAGGTCAAAACGGTTTTTTAATAGAAAGTAAGAAATCGAAAATTATCGTAGATCCGTACCTGTCGGACTCGGTTGAAAAAATCGAACCGCAGAACAAGCGCAGGCAACCCGTTGACGAACGGTTTTTAAGCGTTAAACCGAACGTTGCGATAATCACTCACGCCCACGCCGATCATTACGACGAAGAAACTCTTGATAAACTTTTGAATAACACCGCCGATTGCGTTATTCTTTGTCCGCCGTCGGTTTTTTCTGTGGCGAAAAAAAGATACGGCAACTTAAACTGCGTGTTTTTCCGTTGTGGAACGAGTTATTCCGTAAACGACGCGGAGTTTTATGCCGTTGCCGCCGAACATTCCGATACGGCGGCGATAGGCGTTATAATTCTTATCGAAGGTAAAAAATTGTATATAGCGGGCGATACGCTGTATAGCGAGCGCGTGTTTTCAAGTTTACCGTTTCGTTCTTTCGACGCGGTATTTTTGCCGATAAACGGTCGCGGTAACAATATGAACGCGTCGGACGCGGCAAGGTTTATAAAGCGCGTTGATGCGCGATGCGTCGTTCCGACGCACTTCGGAATGTTCGACGATATGACGGGGAATGAACTCGTTTGCGACAACGTCGTAATCCCCGAAATTTATAAGGAGATAATATTAAAGTGAAAGTTACCGACGTAAAAACTTTTGTGGTTGACTGTTTCAGAACGAACTGGGTATTCGTAAAAGTTTATACCGACGAAGGTATAAGCGGCGTTGGCGAAGGAACTCTCGAATATAAAGAAAAGGCTCTTTCGGGCGCGATAGAACATATAAAATCTTATTTAATCGGGAAAGACCCCCGACAGATAGAAAAGCATTATCACGATATATATCGCGACGCGTACTGGCGCGGCGGCGCGGTGCTTATGAGCGCGCTTTCGGCCGTGGAGTGCGCGCTTTGGGATATTCTCGGAAAGTCGCTTAACGTTCCCGTTTATCAACTTTTAGGCGGCAAAGTAAACGATAGTTGCAGAATTTACGTAAACGGCTGGTTTTCGGGCGCGAAAACCCCCGAAGAGTTTGCCGAAAAAGCCAAAATTGCCGTCAAACGCGGCGTTACCGCTATGAAATGGGATCCTTTCGGCAAAAGTTATCTGCAAATATCTAATAAAGATTTGGATACCGCGCTCGAATGCGTTGCAAAGGTAAGGCAAGCCGTCGGCAACGACGTTGATTTGCTTATCGAAGGTCACGGCAGATTTGACGTTCCCACGGGCATAAAAATAGCCAAAGAACTCGAACAATTCAAGCCTTTATGGTTTGAAGAACCCGTTCCGCCGAATAATTTGGAAGCGTTAAAAGCGGTAAGGGATAAATCGCCCGTGGCGATTTCTGCGGGGGAAAGGCTTTACACGCGCTACGATTACAACGAATTGTTCAGGCTTCGCGCCTGCGATTATATTCAGCCCGACGTTTCGCACGCGGGCGGCATTATGGAACTTAAAAAAATAGCGGCGATTGCGGAAGCGAATTATATTCCGTTCGCGCCGCATAACCCGAGCGGGCCCGTGGCTAACGCCGCAACGCTCCAACTTGCCGCTTGTTGTCCCAACTTCTGTATTCTCGAAATTATGTATTCCGACGTAGATTATCGTAAATTCGTAACCAACGAAAATCTCGTTTACGAGAACGGCAGAATAAAAATAGGCGATAAAGCGGGGCTCGGGATAGAACTTAACGAAGAAGAGTGCTTAAAACACCCTTACGCCGAGCATAATTTAAGGCACTATACGGGCGCGCTTACGGATATACGGCCGCCAAAAACGGAATTTTATTTTTAGGAGAAAGCAATGAAAACCGCATTTGTAACGGGCGCGTGCGTAAATACGGGCGCGGCGATTGTAGAAAAATTTTTAAAAGAAGGCTACAGCGTTGTTTTTACGGGCAGAGACCCGATAAAAGTAAAAAACGCGGAAGAAAAATACAGACAAAAATTTCCGAGCGGAAACGTAACGGGTTACGCGCTTGATTCGCTTAACGCCGACAACACCGTGGACGAAAAGTCGCTTGACGAATTGTTTATAAAACTCGACGAAAAAGGCGTAAATATAGACGCGCTCGTTTTAAACGCCGCCGATTTAGGCGCGGGGCTTAAAATATTCGAAAGCGGCGTCAACGATTTTATGCGCGTTATGAATACCAACGTGTGCTGGAATTACGCCATAATCGAAAGAGCGGCAAAGCGAATGAAAGAAAACGGCGGCGGAAGCATTACTTTTATAAATTCGAATACCGCTTATCGCGCCATACCCGACAGAATAGCCTATGAAGCGAGTAAGGGCGGGCAACTCGGCATGATGCGCGGGCTGGCTCTCGATTTAGGCAAATATAATATCAGGGTAAACGCCGTACTGCCGGGAATGATTCATACAGACAGGACGGACAAAAACCCCGAATTTTATAAAAACGTTCCGTCTGCGCATTCTCCGCTCGGTACGATTGCGGACGGGGAAGACATAGCCGACGCGGTATGGTATTTTGCGGCTAACGCCAAAAACACTACGGGTGCGGAACTTACCGTCGATTGCGGAAATATGATTCAACTTTATCCTTTAATTCCAAAAAATTGACGAGCGTTGACGCTCGTTTTACGCTTAGGGATTCCATTCGTCATCACTAACTATTTTTGCGGTGATAAACCGATTTATGCGGCGTTAAACGCCGCTCGTAGTACGGCAAGTACAACTTCGGGCGTTTGCCTTGCCTAAACGAGCCGCAATGCGGTCGGTTTCTCATTCGCAAAAATGCTTCGCACCGAAAAGAGCGCATTTTTTGATAATTTTTTACGAACGTGAGGGTTGCTGTACTGGACGTACTGCGCCCGAACGGTCGCGAAAAATGGCGAAAAAGACGCCTTTTCGGTAATTAGTGATGACGAATGGAATCCCTAGTTGCATTTTGCTTTGCTTTATGTTACAATGCGTTAAAGAAGTATATCGCTAAATAACGCTGATAAAGATTATAAATTAACAACTCCGCAAATTTATGCAAAAAAACGTAAAATGCAGATTTAGTTCGTATCGCCTTAAATACGGTCACTTGTGGCTATGCAAAGGAAATGCAATCATGACGAGAAATAAGAAAAATAAATTTAAAATCTTAATGCTTGCACTCGTACTTACGACGTGCTTTGTCGCAATGCTCGGTATGGCGACGGTAAATTTTTCAAATTCGACACGTCGCGGCGCGAACGCTCAGAATAATTTATCGTATAAAAAAACGTCTGACGAAACGAGTGTAAAAACGACTGTGCCGTTGCCGCTCGGAACGTATATCAGCCTTGGCAGATACAACGGCAAAAGTATTCTCTGGCGTTGCGTAAGCGTTGACGAGAACGGCTCGCTTATGCTTGCCGACAGTATAATCGACACTCTTCCGTACGACGCAAAAACCAACGAAAACAGCCGTTCAAAATCTCACAGCCGCAATTATAAGCGCGACGAATACGGCTCAAATTACTGGAAAGACAGCAACATGCGTTCCTGGCTCAATTCCACGGCAGTAGCAGGCGAAGTGAAGTGGTTATGCGGCAACCCGCCGAAAGCAGGCTCCGTCGACGGAAACGCTTACGACGGGAAAGCAGGTTTTTTAAACGACTTTTCCAAAGCCGAAATTGCCGCTATGAAAACCGTTACTCAACGTTCGCTTGTTTCTCACCCCGAATACAAAAGCGGATTTTACGACGGCGACGGTCGTTCCGATCTTGAATTGAATTATAATATCGAAAACGTTGCCGATAACTTCGAAAGCGCTTACGGCGAAAACTCAACCGAAAAAGTTTTTTTGCCTGACGTAAAACAAGTTAGCGCCGTCTGGAAAAATTTCGGAGATTATTATAAGGGGAAAAACGAGCAGGGAACGCTCTGGCCATACTGGCTCAGAACGCCTGTAACCGATTGCAACCACGACATGCGTTACGTTCACAGTGACGGAACTATAAGCAGAGAGTGGCCTACTCGTTCGTATATCGGAGTAAGACCCGCGTTTTATATTGACGCCGACTATTACGCTGCGACTTCGGGTAACGGAACGGCGGCAAATCCTTACGTAGGTTCGGCTCCCGATAAGATTGAAGACGATTATACCATAGCCGAGCCGGAAGAAGATCCGAATCAGGAGTGGGATATAAGCACCGACAAACAACTCAGACTTACGCTTGGCAAGTATTATTCCGGCGACGGCAAATACGCAACTCCTACGATTCCCGTCTATACTATTCAGAAGACGAGAAGCGATACCGAAAATATCGTAATTGTTATTTGCGGCGAAGGCTACACTAAAAGTCAGCAGCAAAAATTTTTAAGCGACGTTAAAAAGGTATGGTACGGCGCTATGCAGTACGAGCCGTACCGTAGTTATGCCGACCGTTTTAACGTGTACGCTCTTTGCACGGCGTCCGAATCGAGTTTCGGAAGCGGCGGCAGTACGTTTTTCGACGTGATTGTAGGTTCTAACAATTCATCGTCTATATCGACGAATATGGGTAATCCCTGGAAAAACCATATTTTCGAGAGATGTATAGGTCCTGCTTTTATCGAGCAGATACACGACGCGCATATCCCCGACAAAACCGACCCCAACACAATGTACTGGGAAAACAGCGAACAATACCCGCCGTTTTATTACGTTCATAACTATATCAATCAATTCGCATTGCTCGTAAACACAACTCAGAACTTTGGCGACGCTTATACGAATTTACCATTCGGCTTTCATTATTTCATAACTCCGTCCGACAGTTACCGCGCTCCTAAAACTTTTGCGCACGAGTTCGGTCACGGATTACTCGGGCTTGGCGACGAGTATATGAACAACGTTGCGCCGCAAACCGATATTACTTCTCTTAACGTGGCGTACACTCACAATCCCGAGCAGGTAAAGTGGAAAAAATTATTAGGTTTCAGAAAAACTTTTACTTGCCCGTCGCAGTCGGGCAGCAACGCTTACAACTCGAGCTTCGAATGTCTTATGCGCGATACGAACTATCAGTTTTGCGAAGTTTGTAAGTTGCAGGGGTACAAGAGATTATCGCAACTCGTAAACGGCAAAACTCTCTACGTTGCCGACCCCGAAGTAAAAAAGTTTACGGGGCAGTATTCTAAACCGTCAGACTTTGCTGAAACGAATTACAACGGATATTATAATTTTACAAATTACCGCAACGGAGTTTTGCTCAGCGGCGTGGATAAAAACAAATTCAATACCGGCATGGCAGGCGAAAAAATAGAACTGCGCACCATTGTGCAGAACCTTTCAGCCACTACCGAGCGCCAAGTCACCATGAAATTATGGATAAAGCGAGCCGGTGGCAGTATTGCCGCGACGACCGACGGCAAAAGGCTCGAAGCAACGCAGACGTTTACTATTCCCGTATGGAGCGAAAAAAGTAAATTCTGGCAAAAGGGCGCGTTGGGGTATGACGGCAGCGATTTTAATTCGGGATTAGAAAGTTTATCTATGATTTATCAGATCCCGTCGGACGCGGTTTTGAAAAACGGCGATACCGTTGCTTTCGTAGTTTTGGACGAAAACGGTAATATTCTTGCCGATGACGGTACGGAAACCGTAACTTACGTAAACGTAAATATCGAGTATAAATTCGAAGACGGCAGCGAATTTCCCAACGCCATAAAAGCAGTTATACCGATTGCGGTCGGAAGCAGTTTTAACGGGGCGGCTCCGTCTGCGCTTTTCGGTCATGCGCTCGTCAGGGCGGAAGGGAACAATCAAGCGATAACTTTCGGCGGACAGACCGTAACTTATTATTACGCAAAGCAATCCGACGTTCATATTCACGACTGGGGCGAAGTAAAATACACGTGGACGAGCGATAACACCTGCAAAGCCGAAAGAGTTTGCAATCTCGATAAAACTCATATCGAAAGCGAAACGGTAACCGCAACGGAAGCGGAAATCAAATCGGCAACATGCAAAGAAAAAGGCAAAATAAAATATACCGCCACGTTTGAAAATACTGCGTTTGCGGTTCAGGAAAAGGAAGCAGATACCGATTTTGCCGAGCATACTTTCGGCGCGTGGATAGACGAAGTTGCGCCTACGACTACCGAATTCGGCACGAAAGGGCATAAAGACTGCTCCGTTTGCGGCAAGTATTTCGATAAAAACGGCAACGAAATCACCGACCTTAGAATTGCAAAAATCGGCACGCATAAGGTGATAATTAACGGCGAAAGCAAATTTTACGCTGACGGCAAAAGCGTAACCGTAACGGCGGAAGAAAAAGAAGGTAAGGTATTCAAAGGCTGGGAAAACGAAAAGGGAAAAATCGTGAGTACCGACAAAACTTATACGTTTACCGTAACGGGCGAAATTACCCTTAACGCCGTGTATAACGACGTTTCCGTAGCGAAAAAAGGACTTTCCGGCGGAGCGGTTGCGGGAATTGCAGTCGGCTCGACGGCAGTTGCGGGTCTCGGCGGCTTTTCGGTCTTCTGGTTCGCTATTAAGAAAAAATCTTTTGCCGATTTACTTTCCGCAATCAAAACGTTGTTTATAAAAAAGTAAAAAAATTGCTGTTTTTCTTGCTTTCTCCTTCGGAAAGAACAAGTGAAAAAGTTGCATTTTATGCTGTGCATAATGATTTTAAAAGAGTTAAAAAAAGAATATGAAGAATATAGTTGTTGTTGGAAGTTTAAATATGGATATAGTTATCAAGGCTCCGTATATGCCTGATAACGGCGTTACTATCACGGGTAGCGATTTTATGACGAATCCCGGCGGTAAAGGGGCAAATCAAGCCGCGGCAATAGGTAAATGCGGCGGGAATTGCATTATGGTAGGCTGCGTTGGAAACGATTTCGGAAACGATTTGATTTCCGCGCTCAAATCATGCCGCGTAAATACAGACTATATAGTCAAACGTTCCGATACCGCAAGCGGTATTGCGGTTATAATCGTTGTAGACGGAGATAATCGTATAATTTTAAATAAAGGCGCTAATATGTTTCTGAATAAAGAAGCGATCGATAAAGCATTGAGTAAGTGTAATTCGGGCGATTATCTTGTGACGCAACTCGAAATAGAAAACGAAGTTGTCGAATACGCGCTTATTCAGGCAAAACGAAAGGGAATGTTAACGATATTGAATCCTGCGCCTGCAAGAAGCGTTGATAAAGAGTTGTTTAAATATTGCGATTATTTTATTCCTAATCAGTCTGAAACAAAGTTTTACACGGGAATTTATCCCGAAGACGAAAACAGCGTGTTAAACGCTGTAAAAGAATTAAAAAATTTCGGAATTTCTAACGTTGTTATAACGATGGGCAGTAAAGGAGCGGCTTTCGAAGAAAACGGTAAAATTAAAATAATACCCGCTTTGAAAGTCAACGCCGTCGATACTACTGCGGCAGGGGATACGTTTGTCGGGGCGTTTATATGCGGATTATCCGAGAATATGAGCGTTGAAGACGCGATAATTTTTGCAATCAAAGCGGCGGCGATAACCGTTACGAGAAAAGGCGCTCAAAAATCCATACCCGAAAGAAGTGAAATAAAATAATATACTGCCGATAAGAGATATTATGCCAAACAACGCGTTAAAAATTGCCTAAAAATATTTTTAAAATAAGGTATTGACAAACCGCAAACGGTATGCTATTATGTAACCGAGTGAATTATTTCGAAAATAGAAATAATTTAGATATGGGGTTTGAAAATGAAAAAGATTCTTATTTTTTTAATTTCGGTTTGTTTGTTGTTTTGCGGTTGCGCGGGCGGCAATCAGGGCGGTTCTAAATTGCCAAGCGGTAATCAGGGCGGCACTCAATCGCCTGACGATAATCAAGGCGGTTCCGACAATCAGCCTGCGGGAAACGCCGAAATATCGATTGTAGAAAACGACTATTCTTTGGGCGTCGGGATAACGAAAATGTTAGAAATCGAATACAAGAACGTTAAAACTCCGATTTTCGAATCGGACAACTCAGACGTTGTTTCCGTTTCGCCTAACGGCGAAATAAGCGGCAAGGCGACAGGTAAAGCAAAAATTACCGTCAGAGCGGATTCTTCGGTTAAAGAAGGTGAAGAAGTAAAAGCCGAAATCAACGTTTCGGTAAACCCGTCGGGATACGATACTCTGAAAGGCGACGAAACCGCCGTTAAATGGCTTGGCAGAACGTTTTATTACGCAAATGCCGTAAATTGCTATAACACGGCAAGCGGATTTGAAATTATTTTTTACGGAACAAAGGTTTCCGCGGTTTTCGTGTCGGCAGGAAACAAAACTCCGCAGATTTGCGTTATGGTGGACGGCAAACCTTCGTCGTCGGGGCGCATTATAGACCTTGCAAAAACGAAGAGCGAAAAAGAATACGTTCTTGCCGAAGGTCTGACCTATGGAAGACATACCCTTCGGGTTTGTAAAATAACAGAGGCGTATACTTCTTCTATGGGAGTTAAATCGATAAGTACCGACGGGTATTTGTCCGATAATTTCAAAACTAAAATCAAAACGGAGTTTTACGGCGATTCGATAACTACGGGGCATAACAATATAAGAAAATCGGATGCGGAAGAACCCGAATCGACGGATAAAGTTCAAAACGGCTGTTTAACGTATGCGTATCTCGCAGCGCAAAGTCTTAACGCGGATATAAGCGTGTCGGCTCGCGTGGGAATAGGTCTTTATTCTGCATGGGGCAATAATTTTATTCTCAAAAACAACTATAAAAAAACCTATTTGGCGGAATACGACTTTTTATACGGCGGTATTAACCCGCAATGGGATTTCAAAAAATACGTACCCGACTTCGTTATAATTAACATCGGCACAAACGACGTTTGGTATGACTGGAAAAAAGACGAGTACGAAAAAGACCTTAAAAAGTTTGTAGAAGATATATTCGTTTTATACGGCGAAAACACGAAAATAGTTCTGGCCGGCGGAATGATGGTGACGGATAATCTTCCTATATGTAATTCGATAGCAAAATCCTATAAAAACGTTTACACTTTGCAACTTCCTTCTTCGACCGCAGGTCATCCGCGCATAGACGATAATAAAAGGGCGGCTGTCGTTCTTGCAAATTATATCAAAAAACTGATTGCTAAAAATCAGTAATATTTTAATGGCTCGGGCGGGCGTTCGCTTTTAAGCGGATGTAACGCCCGTTTTTTTTATAAAAAATTACCGCATAAAGCGACGAATTCAGTAAGTTGACGAAGCAGATGACGAAAAAGCAGTAAAAAAATCACATAAAAACAGCGGCTAATTTAAAATAACCGTTTAAAATTGCAGATTAAGGGTTGAAAGAAGGTAATCGTCGTGTTATAATAGGCATATAAGTAAAATTCGCTATACGCGACTAAGGACGGAAAATGTACACTTTAATTCTTGCCGACGATGAAGAACAGATAAGATCGTCTATAATATCTTTGATTGATTTTGAAAGCGTCGGATTTAAACTCGTTGGTCAGGCGAGCAACGGTTACGAAGTTCTTGAACTTACCGAAAAGTTAAAGCCCGATTTAGTTATTTCGGACATAAAAATGCCTTATATGACGGGCATTGAAATGGCGGCTGAATTAAGAGAAGTAAGCCCGTCTGCGTTCGTGGTGTTTCTTACGGGTTATGACGACTTCGAGTACGTTCGCAAAGCGCTTGAATATAACGTGTTAGGGTATCTTTTAAAGCCCGTTTCGCCCGACGAACTTATTAAAGAGTTAATAAAAATAAAAGCGAGAATGGACAGGATTTTCTCCGCGTGGTCATCGCGCGAAGAACTCGAAGACGCGGAATATAACGTAAATTTAAAAAGAGAACTTGCTCTTGTTAAACTTGCTTTCGGCGGGTCGAGCGCGGATAACGCAACCGTCGCTCAGCGCGAAGATTTGCTTGCTCGGGCGGGGTTTTCGGAAACGAACGCGAAGGGCGGATTTTTCAGAGTAATCGTAATGCTGTCGTCGGGCGGTACGCCTGACGGCGTCGGCAGACTCGTTGACGGAATTATGCGAAAATATTTCAAGTCGCAAAGCACGGCGTTGCAAGACGGAACCGTTATTACGCTTATTTACGATTCAAGCGGCAAACAGGATAAGGTTTCCGTAGCCGTGCGCGAAACGCTCGAACTTATGCAAAAATATTTAAAAACCAAGGCGTATTGCGGCGTTTCGGGCGAGTTTACTTCCGCAAAACACGTCAACCGCGGATATAAAGAAGCGTTGCTTGCCGTGAACGAACTTAAAAACGACGACGGCGAAATCCGTTACGTGTCAGACGTTGAACTTTTGTCGGGAACCCGTAACGACGATTTTACGGATAAGTTCGGAGAAAAAATAGAAAATTTGTTAAAATTCGGCACGGAAAGCGAATTATCGGAATATTTTAATTCTCAGATAATAAAGGCGGAACAGCGTAAAATCGACGTTGGCGGAATTACCGCAAAACTTCTTACGGCGATATATCGCGCCGTAAAATCTTTTACCGATATGGCTCCGCCGTCGCACTTATTCGCTTCGGGAGCGTTCAACGACGCGCTCAAAGCGTGCGGCGAAAACTTTACGCACGTTGGTATGAGCGAAATGGTTATGAAAGCAAAACGCTACATAGACGCTCAGCGTAAAAACACTGCCGATAAACTTGCCGACAAAGCAAAGTCTGCAATCGAAAACAGATTTTCGGATCCGAATTTAACTCTTAATTCTTTATCCGACGAACTCGGTTGTTCCGTTCCGTATTTAAGTTCTCTTATAAGCAAAACTTCGGGCGTTTCGTTTATTGCGTTGCTTACCGAAAAGAGAATGAAAAAAGCAAAAGAATTGCTTATGGGATCGAATATGAAAATTTCCGAGATATGCACGCGTTGCGGATACGTAGATCAATATTATTTTTCATACACTTTCAAAAAATATCACGGAGTATCGCCCGCGCTTATGCGTTCTATGAATAAGGGAGAGCAAAATTGAGTAAAAAAAAGAAAAAAATTCCGCTTAATTCGTTGCTGTCGATAATGTCGGTTGCGCTCGTGCTTACGTCTGTGGCTATCGTTGCGGTAGTTCTTACGGGGCGATTCAAAGACGTTATAACGCAATCCACCGTCAGCGGGGTGGAGCGCACGGCAAAGAGCGTAAAAATATCAGTAAACGACCGCATAGATTCGGCAGCCGCCACGCTTGACGTTATAAAAAGCAAACTTACCGTTTCCGACGCCGCTTTTTCCGAAGTTGCGCTGTCTGCCGTAACGCTTGACGAAAATTTTGACAGCGTCATCGTTTACGGAGAAAACGGCGCGATTAAAAAATGCGTTTCCGAAAAGTCGCTAAAAAGCAATTTTCAGGTCAATTTATCGGATTTTTGCAAAAACGCTACGGAAGGCGGTTATTATTTTTCGCCGCTGCACGTTCAGACTATTTTCAGCGGCGGGTACCAGTGGGTTGTAACCGTTTGCACGGCGGTTAAAAATACCGTTTACGGCGACGTTTATTTATCTGCCGACGTAACTTTATCGTCGATATTCAAAATAATAGACGAAACCAAAATAGGTAATCGCGGATACTGCTATCTTGTGGGAAGCGACGGCGAAATCGTGTATCATCCGCGCCGCCAACTCATTCAAAGCGGCGTAAACTCTCTTGACGACGTTTCTATTGAAAGCGACGGCGTTAAAACTTCGGGAGAAAAAGCGTACGTCGTTTTAAGCGTTGAAAATACGGGGTGGAAAATAGTCGCTCTGAATTACCCCGGAGAATTAAGCGACGTTTACGCGCATAAAACCATACAAACCATCGTTATTGTTTCCGTAAGCGCGATAATACTTGCCTGCATAATAGCGATTCTGGTATCTATGCACGTAACGAAACCCATTTCGACCGTTGCAAGCGAAATGAAAGAGTTTGAAAAAGACGTTTACGGATATAAATGCGACGATAATTTTTCGTCTGTAATATCCGAAGCCGACTCTTTGTTCAACGCGTTTAAAGTAAACGTAAGCGTCGTTCAGGACCTTCTTAAAGAAGTTGAAGAAAAACAGCGCGAAGTAACTAAAAGTCAACTTGAAACGTTGCGTAATCAGATAAATCCGCACTTTTTATATAATACTTTGGATTCTGTATTGTGGATGTGCAAAGTAGGTAAAAACGACGAAGCAGCCGAAATGATAAGCGCGCTTGCAAAATTGTTGCGGATAGGCATAAGCAAGGGTAAGCGTATAGTTCTGGTTGCCAAAGAACTCGAACACGCTGAAAGTTATCTTAAAATTCAAAGCATGCGTTTCGGCGGTAAGTTTACTTATAAATTCGACGTTGACAGCGAAGTTTTATCGGCGCGGTGCAACAAAATCATTCTGCAACCTTTTATTGAAAATTCGATAAAACACGCAATGGTCGACGGCGACGTTTTAAATATAACCGTAAGCGGAAAAATCGAAGGCGACAAGGTTTTGTTAAAGGTGGCGGACGACGGTTGCGGAATCCCCGAAGACAAACTTTCAAAAATCCGTAACGGCACTTTGGAAAGTCTCGGAATAGGCATTAAAAACGTAGATATGCGTATTAAAATGTGTTTCGGCGAAGATTACGGCGTTACTATCGACAGCGTTGAAGACGAAGGTTGCGTCGTAACCATTACCTTGCCGCTGGATGCAAAGGAGATTTACGATGAAAAGATTTAAAAGAACTTTTTCGTTTTTGATTGCCGCGTTGCTTATTTTTATTATCCCTTCGTGTTCGGAAACTCCCGCGGGCGAAGTTAACGTTTATCTTATAACGAAAGGCTCGGGATCGTCGTTCTGGGGAGCGGTAAAAGCGGGCGCGGAAGCGGCGGCTAACGAGTACGGCGCGGAACTGAGCGTTTTCGAACCCACCGACGAAGAGTCCGAAAACGAACAAATCGCATTTTTCGAAAAGACGCTCGAAGCCTTACCCGACGCGGTTGCGTTATCCGCTATCGGCTACGAAAGCGGCGGTATGTTTACGGATAGATTATCCGCGGCAGGGGTTAAGGTGGTTGAGTTTGACAGTTTAACCCGTTCGACTTCTGCGGATACGCGCGTTACGATAGATAATTTTTCGGCAGGGGTAAACGCGTTTTTGGAAGTAAGAAAAAACGTGAGCGGCAAACTTAAAATCTGCGCGTTGCTTCCGAACGCTTCCACCGCCAACGCGCGCGATCGCGAAGAAGGACTGATGTCAGCCGCCAAGGAAGACGGCAACGCCGAAATAATCGCTACGGGGTATATAGAATCGTCGCTTGAAAAAGCAAAAGAAACGGCGACGGGTATTTTAAATAAAAACCCCGAAATCAACGCGATAGTCGCTCTTAACGAATGGGCGACTCTCGCCGCGGGCGAAGCGGTTTTCACGCTTGAAAAATCCGACTTGATTTTCGTGTCGGGGTTTGACAATAACACGCTTTCCGTTCAAAGGCTCGAAGACGGCGCCGTCGATTCGTTAATTTTGCAAAATCCTTACGCAATGGGTTATTTCAGCGTTAAAAACGCTTATCTGTTGTCCGTAGGGCAGGCTAAATCGAATAATACCGAGATTATCGAAACGGTCGTTGCAAACCGCGAAAATATGTATTCCGACGACGTTGTTAAACTTTTATTTCCGTTTAAATCTTTTAAATAAATTTTAATAAATCAAGAAAACCGCCGCTTTAACGCGTTTTACGCATAAGCGGCGGTTTTTACTTTTCAATCTTAAAAATTTGTAACTTTTAAATAAAAAACACATTTAAATATAATTTTCAATGGGGTAAACTATAACTGACAAAAGTGAAGTTGCCGCATAAAAGCGCGGCGAAATCATCTTCACGGGAGGTAGTTATGTTTAAAAAAATTTTCTCGTTAGTTGTAACGGTCGTAATGTGCGCTTGCATGTTCGGCACTCTTGCGGGCTGTAAGAGCAAAAAGTACGAAATAGCGGTTTTTGCTTATAAGTACGACGACAGTTACATTGCCACGGTTCGTACCGCGCTCGCCAAGAAGTTTAAAAACCACGGCGACGTGAACGTGACTTTCTATAACGGCGACAACAACCAGCAGACTCAAAGCGCGCAGATTGACACCGCTATCACAAAAGGAGCGGATTTGCTTATAATCAACGCGGTTGACTTTCAGGCTTCCGGCGACGACCTTGCCAAAAAGTGTAAAGACAAAAACAAACCCGCGATTTTCTTTAACCGCGAAATATCCGATTCGGCAGTTAATAAAGCGGATAACATTTGTTTTGTAGGAACCGATCCCAACGCTCCCGGTCACATGCTCGGCAAAATGATTTCGGATTTACTTGCAACAGACGAACAGTTCAGAAAATTCGATAAAAACGGCGACGGCAAAATTCAGTATGCAATGTTCCGCGCGGAAGTAGGAAACGCAGAAGCGGACGGTAGAACGAAATATTCCGTTGACGACGCTAACGCGGCGCTTGCGGCAAACGCAAATTTAACCGTAGCGAACAAAACGGGCAACGTTTTAGAGCGCGTAGGCGCAGACCAACTCGCTAACTGGGACAGCAGTATCGCCAACGAAAAAATGGCGGCTCTTTTCAGCGAAGCGTCAGGCGTTCCCAACATCGAACTCGTTATATGCAATAACGACGATATGGCGCTCGGCGTAATATCCGCGCTTAATCTTAAAGGTTACAACAATCAGGGCAGCAAAACGACCGCAGGCGCAAAATATATTCCCGTATACGGAGTAGACGCGCTCGCAACCGCGCTCGACGCAATAAGAAACGGCAAAATGCAAGGTACGGTTAAACAGGACGGCGACGCAATGGCTGAGGCGATAGTTAAAATCGCTATGAACCTTAAAAACAAAAAAGCGTTTTTGGAAGGAACCGACTATAAGTTTGAAGAAACCGTAAGAAAACTCAGAATTCCTTATGCACCGGTTACCGAGGCGTAACGAATAACTTTCCTGCAAGGGCGGCGGAGCGAATGTTCCGTCCGCCTTTAACGGAAAAGGACGATGATATTATGAATGCAGGAAACGACAACGGTATTTTACTCGAAATGACTGGTATTTGTAAGTCTTTTCCGGGCGTAAAGGCTCTCGATAACGCTCGCTTAGCGGTTAAACGCGGCACCGTTCACGCCCTTATGGGCGAAAACGGAGCGGGAAAATCTACGCTTATGAAATGCCTTTTCGGTATTTACGAAAAAGACGAAGGTTCCATCAAAATCAACGGAGAAGAAGTCCGTTTTACGGGACCTAAAAACGCCATGGAAAACGGCGTTGCGATGGTTCATCAGGAATTGAATCAGGTTCTGAAACGCAACGTTATGGACAATATCTGGCTCGGCAGGTATCCGACTAAACTCGGAATCATTTCCGAGCGCAAAATGTATAACGATACAAAAAAATTATTCAAAGAATTAGAAATCAACGTAGACCCCAGGGTTATTATGAGTACCCTTTCGGTTGCGCAGCGACAGATGGTCGAAATCGCGAAAGCCGTTTCTTATAACGCTAAGATACTCGTGCTTGACGAGCCGACTTCTTCTCTTACTACCGTAGAAGTGGCGCATTTGTTCAAAATAATAAGAAGGCTTAAAAGCGAAGGTTGCGGAATTATATATATCTCTCATAAAATGGACGAAATACTTGAAATTTCAGACGAAGTAACCGTTATGAGAGACGGTAAATACGTTTCCACCGACGCTTCGAAAGACCTTACTATGGACGCCATCATAAAAAAAATGGTAGGGCGCGAACTTACCAACGTTTATCCGCCGAAAGACAACGTTCCGGGCGAAGAACTTATGCGGGTTGAAAATCTTACCGCTAAGTATAATCACGTAAAAAACGTTTCTTTCTCGTTAAAAGCGGGAGAAATTCTTGGCTTTGCGGGACTTGTAGGCTCGGGGAGAACCGAAGTTTTAGAAACGATTTTCGGTATCGACGAAAAAGCCGACGGAAACGTTTATCTTAAAGGCGAGCCGCTCGTTATCGATTCCCCGCGCGACGCTATCAAATCTAAAATCGCGCTTTTAACGGAAGAAAGGCGCGCAACGGGAATTTTAGGCGGACTGAGCGTAAGAGAAAACGCTTGCATCGCAAACCTGAAATCATATTTGCATTACGGGCTTTTATCGGATAAAGAAATGGCTGACGACGCCGGTAAAGTGATAAAATCGATGCACGTTAAAACCCCGTCGCAAAAAACGGCGATAAAAAATCTTTCGGGCGGTAATCAGCAAAAAGTAATTCTCGGCAGATGGCTTCTTACAAACCCCGAAGTATTGCTGCTCGACGAGCCGACGCGCGGAATAGACGTAGGCGCAAAATATGAAATTTACGAACTTATAATAGATCTTGCCCGTCAGGGCAAAGGCGTTCTTATCGTTTCGTCCGAAATGCCCGAACTTATGGGTATATGCGACAGAATAATAGTTATGTCGGGCGGACGAATAGCGGGCGAAGTGGACGGCAGAAATTGCACGCAGGAAGAAATTATGACGCTTGCCGCCAAATACGTATAAGGAGAAATAATTATGTCTGACGAAATTAAAAATACGAACGAACCGTTGTTTGACGAAAGCGTTTCCGCGGCAGAAATAGCAGAAGGTAATTTTTTTCAGCGCACGTGGAAAAAGATAGTCAATCATTTTAAAGAAAAACGTGAAAAAAGAAAAAGCGATTTCGCTCATTTTAAAACGTTGAGCGGAAAAGAAAAAGCCAAATCTATTTTTCAATGGTTTTTAAATCACGCGTTATATATTCTTATAGGAATATTCGTTCTCGTAGTATTTATTTACAACACGAACTTCTTATCATTCGACTCGATAGTAAACATTACCATGCAGTCGGCCGCAAGGCTTATTATGGCTCTCGGTATAGCGGGCGCGATAGTGCTGACGGGTACCGACTTGTCGGCAGGGCGTTCGGTAGGGCTTTGCGCGTGTATTTGCGCGTCCCTTCTGCAATCGAGCGGAGTAGTAAATAAAATGTTCCCGGGGCTTACTTACAGCGTGTGGCTGATACCCGTAGCGTTGCTTATTTCAATGCTCGTGGGCGGCGTTATAGGCGCGTTCAACGGGTTTATGGTAAGCAAATTCAAACTTCATCCGTTTATCGTAACGCTCGGCACTCAACTCATTCTTTACGGAATGGTTATGTGGTACGTGTCTTTGGGGCAGAACAACAGCGCGCCCATTGCGGGACTTGACGAAACGTATATCAACTTTATTAAAGGCGGATTTAAAATCGGAAACGTTCAGATTCCCAACTATATCTGGATAACCGTTGCCGTAACCGTAATAATGTGGATAATATGGAATAAAACCACTCTCGGTAAAAATATGTTTGCCGTAGGTACGAACGAAGAAGCGGCGGCGGTATCGGGCGTAAACGTAGCGAAAACAATAATTATGGTCTTCGCGCTTGCAGGTATAACTTACGGCATTTCGGGATTCGTTGAATCCGCACGTATAGCAAGTAACTCTACCGCAACGGGCGTTAACTACGAACTTGACGCAATTGCGGCGTGCGTTATAGGCGGCGTGTCGTTTATGGGCGGTATCGGTAAAATCCGCGGCGTAATTCTCGGCGTATTCCTTCTTCAGATCGTAAACGCGGGGCTTGTATTCCTTGAATTCGATCCTGCTATTCAGACGATAGTAAAAGGCGCGATAATACTGTTCGCGTGCGCTATGGATATGCGTAAATATATCGCTAAACGTTAAAGTTTATAAAAAAATGACGGCTTTCTTAAGCCGTTATTTTTTTGGGGCGTATAGTAAGTAAATATTGCGGCGTTAACCGTAACCCGTTCTTGTTTTATATTTATAAAACGTATAAGCCTTACGTTTTTTCATATAATGTAATATGAAAAAAAAGACCGAAAAACCGAAAAGGAAGGGTTTAAGAGTACTGTTTTTATTCCTATTTATTGCTATTTTTATCTTTTTGTACTCTTTTTCAAACAAAATGCTTATAGATTTAGGCGTTGCTACTTACAGCGGGGCGTTATCATCCGCTTCTTATTACGCAATAGACAAGTGCCTTTCGGACGCCGATTTTTCAAAAATCATAAACATAGAAAAAAACTCCGCGGGCGACGTTTCCATGGTTACGACCGACGCTTACAAATTCAATCTTATATCTAACGATCTTGCAAAGTACGTTGCGGAATATTTTTCATACGACGAAATGAAATACGTCAACGTTCCCGTCGGAGTGTTTACGGGAATAAAATTGCTTTCTGGCGTAGGACCGAAAGTAAAAATGCCGATAATAACGGTAAATTCTGTTAAATGCGATATAGTTTCAGTTTTTTCGGACGCAGGCGTCAATCAGACCAAACATTCGTTATATATCAACGTTACGCCCGACGTTTATATAGTAACCCGTTTTTCGACGAAACACGTAAGCGATAAAATAACCGTTCTGATATATGAAAACCTGATAGTGGGTAAAGTACCCGAAGTATACCTTACGAGCGAAGTATTTTCTGCAACCAGAAGCGTTTAAATCGTTGACAAAACCGCGTTTTGCGGGTATAATGAATAAGTAAACGAAATATTAAATACTTTGACGAAGACAGACGTTTTATATTTTGCGTTTCAGAGAGTAAAGCCGTCGCGCTGAAAGGCTTTTCCGCAAACAAAGCGTTATTCACTTCCGAGTAGCGTTCCCGAAAGCGTTTTGCAAATAAGGAGCGCCGTCCGTAACGTTATAACGAATGAGGCGCGGATATTACGTCTGCGTGAATTAAGGTGGTAAAACGGTAAGGCGTCCTTTAAGGATAGCCTTATTTTTTTAAGGAGAAAAATATGAACGATAAAATCAACGGGATTCTTGAAAGCGCGAAACGCGATATTGAAGAATCGAAATCGCTCAAAGAACTTTTTGACGTTAAAGTCAGATGTCTCGGAAAGCAGGGCGGAATTACAGAACTTATGAAAGGTGTGAAAGATTTACCCAAAGAAGACCGCCCGACTTTCGGTAAGGTTGTCAACGAACTTCGCGAAAAAATCGAAAATCTGTTGTCGGCGCGCGAAGTTGCCCTTAAAGAAAAAGAACGCGAAAAAACGTTTGAAAAAGAAGCGCTCGATATTACTCTTCCCGGTAAAACCGACGAAATCGGCTCTCTTCATCCGATAACGCTCGTTAAAAACGAACTTATCGACGCTTTTACGGGTATGGGGTTCGAAGTATTCGAAGGTCCTGAAATCGAAGAAGATTATTATAACTTTCAGATGCTCAATATTCCGCCCGATCATCCCGCGCGGGACATGCAGGATACGTTTTATATAACCGACAATGTTCTTTTAAGAACGCAGACTTCCGCGGGGCAGGTCAGAGTAATGCTCGATAAAAAGCCGCCTATTAAAATTTTAAGCCCCGGTAAAGTATACCGCTCCGACGACGACGCTTCGCATTCTCCTATGTTTCATCAGATGGAAGGTCTTGTAGTGGACAAGGGAATATCCATGTGCGACCTTAAAGGCACGCTTGACGAGTTCGTTAAACGCATTTTCGGTAAAGACACAAAAACAAGGCTTCGCCCTTCGTATTTTCCGTTTACCGAGCCGAGCGTTGAAGTAGACGTGTCTTGTTCGGAATGCCACGGAAAAGGCTGCAAACTTTGTAAAGGCACGGGGTGGATTGAAATTCTCGGCGCGGGCATCGTCAATAAAAAAGTGCTGGAAGGCTGCGGAATCGACAGCGAAGTATATTCGGGTTACGCTTTCGGTATGGGAATCGAGAGAATCGCTATTTTAAAATACAAAATTCCCGATATAAGATTATTCTTTGAAAACGACGTTCGCTTTTTAAAGCAATTCAGATAAGAGGTGAAAAATGAAACTTCCTTTAAAATGGCTCAACGATTACGTTGATATTACCGATATTTCGGTTAAAGATCTTGAAAATAAACTCTTCGGTTGCGGATTCGAAGTCGAAGAAGTTATCGAAAACGGTAAAGATATTTCGGGCGTTGTGGTAGGCGAAGTCGTATCTTGCGAGCCTATTTCTGAAACGCATTTGCATTTATGTTCCGTTGATTGCGGCAAGCACGGCGTTTTTCAGATATGCTGCGGCGCGGATAACGTTAAAAAAGGTATTAAAGCGCCTTGCGCGCTCGTGGGGGCAACGGTTTACGCAACCGCAAAAGACCACGTTACGATCGAAGGCGTTATGACCATAAAGGCGGGAAAACTCCGCGGTTACGATTCGTTCGGCATGCTTTGCGCGGGCGTGGAAATAGGCGTTACGGAAGATATGTATGCGGGCGCGGGATATAACGGTCTGCTTATTCTCGACGGCGCTTGCGAAAACGGAGCGGATATTAAAAAGATAGTCGGGCTTGACGAAGTTGTTTTTGATATAGGCGTTACGGCTAACCGCCCTGACTGTCAGAGTATTTTAGGTTTGGCTAGAGAAGTTGCCGCGGTTTTGAATAAGCCGCTTAAAATGCCCGCCACGGACTATAAAACCCGTAATTTCAAAACAAGCGACAGGGTTTCGGTAGAAGTAAAAGACGATACTCTTTGTCCGAGATATATCGCCTGCGCGGTTGACAACGTTCGGGTTAAACAGTCGCCCGAATGGATCAGGAAAAGACTTAAAAGCGTAGGTATCAATTCGATAAACAATATAGTGGATATAACGAACTTCGTTCTTACGGAAATCGGTCAGCCTATGCACAGTTTCGATCACGATTTGTTAAAGGGCGAAAAATTAGTTATAAGAAGAGCCGAAAACGGTGAAAAAATAACCACTCTCGACGAAAAAGAGTTCACTCTTAACGACAGCAATCTCGTAATTGCGGACGGTGAAAAGCCGCAGTGCCTTGCCGGCATTATGGGCGGACTTTCAAGCGCGATAACCGATAAAACCAAAAACGTTGTTTTCGAAGCGGCGTTTTTCAAGCGCGATAATATCCGTAAAACTTCGCGCGCTCTCGGCAAGCGTTCGGATTCTTCGTCAAGATTCGAAAAGGGGACGGACGCTTATATCGCAGAACTCGGAATGAAACGCGCGCTTCATCTTATTTCGGAACTTGACGCGGGCGATATCGCCGCAGATTATATCGACGTTAATTCCGTAGATTTAACGCCTGAAATTTTAAAAACAAAAATTTCCGACGTCAACAAGGTTCTCGGCATTGCCGTTCCCGCGGAAAAGATAGAAGAAATACTCCGCTCCCTTCAATTCGGCGTAAAACTTTCGGGTAACGATATAGAAATAACCGTTCCGCCTTATCGCGACGATATAGAAGATTACCCCGATATTTCGGAAGAAATCATCAGAATGTATGGCTACGACAATATCGTGGATACTCTGCTTGACGACGCTTCG
Source organism: uncultured Clostridia bacterium (assembly GCA_934248055.1). Lineage (GTDB taxonomy): Bacteria > Bacillota > Clostridia > Christensenellales > Borkfalkiaceae > HGM11412. Next base: position 166,297 of record CAKQKI010000001.1, read on the forward strand.
CTTACGGTCGGCGGACTTACGAAGGAACAAAAAGACGTAAACGCGGCTAAAAATTATTTAGTTGCGAAAGGTTATTCGGAAGCGATAACTTATTCATTTATTTCTCCTAAGGAATTCGACGCGTTTAAAATGGACGCGGAAAGCGACGAATATAAATACATAAGAATTTTTAACCCGCTCGGCGAAGATTTATCCGTTATGCGCACGACGCTTATTCCGTCTATGGTAAAAGTTCTTTGCGGAAATATAAATAAAAAGAATTCTTCGGCAAAACTTTTCGAATTCGGAAAAAAATACAACCCAAAATCCTTGCCGCTTACCGAACTTCCCGACGAAAACGAATGTTTCTCGCTCGGCGTTTACGGCGAAAACGAAGATTTCTTTACCGTAAAAGGCGTTATAGAAGGTTTGTTTGACGCTCTTCACGCAAGTTTTAAGGTAGATTATATCAGAAGCAAAAAGGCGTTTTTACACCCGACGCGCTCCGCCGAAATCGTTATAGGAAATAAAACGATAGGATTTTTCGGAGAATTACACCCCGGAATCTGCGAAAAACTCGGCGTAGATAAACGTATTTACGTTGCCGAAATCGATTACTTTAAAATTAAAGGAATGCTTAATCGCAAACTTTTGTTCAAGCCGTTCCCGAAATATCCTTCGGTTGAAAGAGATCTTGCGCTCGTTATGAATAAATCGGTAACGAACGGCGAAACGGTAAAAATCATTAAACGCGCGGCTGACAAAACTCTTGTTTCTATAGAATTGTTCGACGTTTACGAAGGCGAAAGGCTTGCGATTCTAAATAAAAAAAGTATGGCGTATCACCTCGTGTTCTCGTCGCTCGAACGTTCTTTAACGATGAGCGAAGTAGATGAAAACGTAAATAAAATACTCGAAAGCCTTAAAAAATCGGGCATAGAACTCAGATAACTGAAAATATTTTACAAAAATCGGGCGGCGAAGTAAACTTCGCCGCTCTTCGGTTGACAAAATTAACTGCAAATATTATACTGAAATCACAATGTGCGAAATTCTTGCGCCTGCAAAAAACGGCGAAAATTTCATAGCGGCAGTCGAATCGGGCGCAAACGCCGTTTATCTCGGACTGAAAGAATTTTCCGCCCGCAAGGGCGCGGATAATTTTTCGCGCGAAGAACTTAAATTTTACGTAAGTTACGCAAAATTATTCAATATAAAAACCTATCTTACGCTTAACACTTTAATTAAAGACGGCGAACTGAACGATTTTATATCCGCCGCAAAATACGCTTATTCCGTCGGAGTAGAAGCGGTTATTTTGCAGGATATGTTCTTAGGTAAAGTATTAAAAGCGGAAATACCCGATTTAACCTTGCATTTATCCACTCAGGCGGGCGTTTGCAACGTGTACGGCGCGCGTCTTGCTAAAAATTACGGATTTTCACGCGTTATTCTTGCGCGTGAAACAAATCTATCGGATATTAAAAAAATATCTGAAATAATTGAAACCGAAGCCTTCGTTCAGGGCGCGTTATGCACGTCGTTTTCGGGGCATTGCTACGCTTCGGCGTTTATAGGCGGCAACAGCGGCAACCGCGGTCTTTGCAAGCAACCTTGCCGAAAAAAATACGATCTAACGGTTGACGGGAAAGTCGTTTTAAAAGGCTACCCCATATCTCTTTCGGATTTATGCGTGTCGAACGATATAACCGCTCTTATCGATGCGGGCGTAACTTCGTTTAAAATCGAAGGCAGAATGAGAAGCGAAGAATACGTTCGTTCGAGCGTTCTTTACTATAAAGGAATTCTGAGCGGTAATTCAGACGAAAATTATTTTATCGCGCTGAAAAAAAGTTTTAATCGCGGCGATTACACAAAAGGGCTTGCTTTCGGTCAGAAAAGCGATTTTATATCGAGTAAAATTCAAGGACATTCGGGTTATAACTGCGCTGAAATTTCGAAGGTCGAAAAAGACAGAATAATTGCGGTCGGTTACGATTTTAAAGGCGGCGAATCTTATAAAATTATTTCAAACGGTTACGAAACGGGGAGCGGATTTTCCGAAAACGTAAACGGCAAAATCGTTTTGCGTTATAAAGGCAACGTTAAAATCGGCGATTTTGTTTCAATCACTAAAGATGATAATCTCAATAAATTTCTTAAAAGGGAAAGGTTAAAACCCATCAGCGTATCCTTAACCGTAAAGGCGGGCGAAAAACTCAAAGTTGCGGTGAACGGGAAAGTATACGAATCGGATTTTATCGCCGAGCGCGCAAAATCTTCGCCGCTTGACGTTTCCGACTTTGAAATTTGTTTTTCAAAAACAGATAAGTTTCCTTTTTACGTTAATTTTTCGGTTGAAGAATTTGACGAAGTTTTTATTCCGAAAAGCCTTCTCAATAAATTCAGAAGCGCGATATATGAGAGCGAATTTTATATAAAAGAATTAAAAATTGCAGATAATATCGAAAAATATACAATAAATTCCAAAACTGAAAATTGCAATTGTAAAGGTCTTTTAGCGCAAATAGTCGGCGATGATTTTGTGCTTAACGAAAATTTATTTGTTTCCGATTATATTTATTCGCCAACCGATTTCGGCAATATCAACGTAAATCTTTTAAGCAAATTGAAGCGGTGTTCGGAAAGGGTGTGGCTTTATCTGCCGCCGTTTGCAAGCGGTGAAGATTTAAAAATAATAGAAAAATCGCTCGACGGGTTTTACGGCGTTTACGGAAACGGCTATTACACGATGGAATTCGCGAGTGAAAAAGGTCTAAAATTATTTGCGGGTACAGGGTTTAACGTTTTCAATAAAGCGGATTTTAACGAGTTACTCGTTTACGGCGCTGAAAAAATTTGTTATTCTATAGAACTTTCTTTCAACGAAATAATAAAAACGGGCTTTTCGGGGTTTATTTTTTCGGGCGGCGATATTGAAATTATGAATTTACAATACTGTCCTTTCGGGAAAAACTGCAATCGATGCGTTTACGGCAAAAACGCCATTTTAAAAGACGAAAACGGCAGAAATTTTCCCATTGAGAGATATAAGATTTCCACTTGCGCTTTCAGAGTGTATAATTGTTATAAAATGCGATTAAATGCTGAAAAATACGAAAATTTCGGTTTACTTGAAGATGACAGGCTGAATGATTTTTACTGTAAAGATTCAAAAACTTGCGGCAATCTTAAAAAAGGAGTTTTATGATCGGAGAAAAAACGCTTAAACAACTTGAATTCGATAAAGTGCTTGAAAAAGCGGCAAAGTTTTCGGTTCTGAATAAAACGCGCGAAGCGATTTCGGCGTTGCGCCCCGAAACGGATTATAATACCGCCGTATATTTACTCGATAAAACCGACGAAGCTTTCAGATTGTTATATAACGGCGGCGTCGGCGGGGTAGAATTTTTTGACGACTTAACCGACGAACCCGAGCGAGCGGCGCGCGGCGGCATATTGTCGTTTTCCGAACTTTTGCGCGTTGCAAGGCTTCTTCGCGCGGCAAGAATTACGGCAAGTTCCGTTACGGAATGCGCGATAGTTGAAGCGCCTGTTCTTAAAGGCGTCGCTTCGCTTTTATATTACGACAGAAATCTTGAAAATTCAATTTTTACTAAAATCTTATCCGACACGCAGATGGCTGACGACGCTTCGCCCGCGTTATTCGCTGTTCGCCGTAAAATAAAAGACGTAAACGAGAAGATAAGAGTTAAATTACAAAACTATATGCAACGCGGCGCGAATAAATATTTGCAGGATAACGTCGTTTCGGTAAGAGAAGGGCGTTACGTTATTCCCGTAAAATCGGAATATATAACGCAGGTTAAGGGTTTTATTCACGACAGGTCTATCTCAGGCAGTACTTTTTTCGTAGAACCGCAGGAAATTCTGGATTACAACAACGAATTAAGAGCGGCAAAACTCGAAGAAAACGCCGAAATCGAAAAGATATTATACGATTTATCGGGGAGCGTGGGGACGATTGCCGATAAAATTTACGAAAACGTTGCCCGCCTTACGGATATCGACTTAACTTTTTCTAAAGCGCAGTACGCGCATTCGGTAAAAGGTTCTTTCCCGAAACTCAACTCTGACGGATATATAAATATTATCGGCGGAAGGCATCCGCTTATTCCCGAAACAAAAGTCGTTCCGATAGACGTTTCGCTCGGCAGAGATTATGATTTTATAATAATTTCGGGTCCGAACACGGGCGGTAAAACGGTTACGTTGAAACTCGTGGGGTTATTTTCCGTAATGGCAATGAGCGGATTTTTCATTCCCGCGTGCGAAGGCAGTGAAATTTCGGTTTTTCGCAACGTTTTTGCGGATATAGGCGACGAGCAGAGTATAGAGCAGAATCTTTCAACTTTTTCTTCACATATAAAAAACATAATCGGAATCGTTAACGGCGCCGACGATAATTCTCTCGTTCTGTTAGACGAAATAGGCGCGGGAACGGATCCCGACGAGGGCAGCGCGCTCGCTCTTTCGGTTTTAACGGAACTTCTCGATAAAAAAGCCGAAGGGATTATTACCACGCATTACTCAAAACTTAAAGAATTTGCTTACACTGATAAAAGGGTGATAAACGCTTCTATGGATTTTAACCCCGAAACGTACGAGCCGGGTTATAAATTAAGAAAAGGTTTGCCGGGTACTTCCAACGCGATAGAAATTGCAAGAAGGCTCGGTTTATCCGATAAACTCATAAACCGCGCGAATTCTTACGTTTCGGAAGAAAAAAAATCGTTCGACGGTATTATCCGCGAAGCCGAAATAACGAAAGCGGAAGCGGAAAAAGAGCGCAACGAACTGAAAAATCTACGCGAAAAAGAAGAAGAAACTTACGCCGTTCTTAACGAAGAAAGAAAAAAACTTGAAAAAGACAGAGAGAATTTTCTCGTTAAAGTAAAAGCGGAAACGCGTAAAGCGGTCAGCGAAAGGCTTGAAAGAGCGGAAGAAATGCTTGAAGAAATGAAAGAAATTTTCGATAAAGCGGAGTATAGCCAAAGCGACCTTGTAAAAATGTCGACTCTGAAAAATAAAATCGAAAACGAAAAATATTTCGCGTATTCTTCCGAAAAACCCGTTACGCCTTACAAAAACGCAGATATAACACAACTGAAAACGGGCGATAAAATTTACGTAAAATCGCTTGAAAGCGAAGGAGTTGTTACAGAAATCAACGAAAAAAAAGGTACCGTATGGGCGCAGGTGGGTTCTCTTCGGATAAACTTAAAAATCAAAGACGTTTTATTCGTTTCGGACGCTTGTAAAACCGCCGCGCCGAAAGTGTTTATCAGGCGCGGGGATATTCCCGAAGCGGTACAGACGGAAATCAACGTTATAGGCAGCGCGGCTGACGAAGCCGTGGCGGAAGTTGAAAGATTTCTCGATAAGGCGATTATGAACAATCTTGAAGAAGTGAGAATCGTTCACGGCAAAGGGTTAAAAATTCTTTCTTCCGCCATTCACAATTACCTTAAAAACAGAAAAGACGTTAAGTCTTTCAGATTCGGGAAATACGGCGAAGGCGAACACGGCGTAACGATAGTAACGTTAAAGTAAGGTTAAATAGTGCTTGCTAAACTGCAATTTATGTGGTAAAATAAGTATATGATCGGCAATTCGGATTTTTATGAAATTTCCGTTTCTCCTAAAAACGAGAAGCGGCAAAAAGTTTATTATATAATATTTAAAATCGTAAAGATATTTTTTACGATTCTTGCGGTTCTTGAAGGCGTATTCGCGTTTATGTTTTACAACCCTTTATGGATTACGTGCGTTCTCACCGTTTTAATGGCGGTTGCCGCGTATTACGCGCAGCGCATGTTTTATTGTTTTTACGATTACACTTACGTGGGCGGTTCCGTCCGTGTAACGAAAGTTATCAATAATATAAAAAGAAAACCGCTTGCGTCGTTTGACGTTAAAAATATAATCGAAGCAGGAAATATAGACAGCGATTTTTTTATAAAAAACTATAAAAACAAAGCGGTTAAAAAAATTTATGCCACGAATGCGGATATAAGCGAAAAAGACCCCGTGTTCAGGATAACCGAAAACGGCGTTGAAAAAATTCTTCTTATAAAGTTTGACGAAAAATTTTTAACTTTCGTTATGCGCTCCGCGGGCGTAAGCAAATTTGATAAAGAATATCTTAAACTCATAGTAAATGGATAAAATAATCTATCTTGACAATGCGGCTACCACAAAGCCGCTGAAAGCCGCGCTCGAAAACGCGGCTGTATATAATGATGAAATGTTTTACAATCCGTCGGCGCTGTATCACGGCGGACTTGCGGTAAGAAAAGCCGTTGAAGAAGGGCGAAAATCGTTGTCGTCGCTTTTCGGCGGTAATTTCGACCCCGTTTTTTTATCTTGCGGAACGGAAGCGGATAACACCGTTATTGCGTCTTACGCAAAGCGCGGCAATATTGTTACCACCGAAGGCGAACACTCCGCGATTTACGCTCCCGCGCAATCGCTTAAAAACGCGGGGTACGACGTGAGATTTGCAACGCTTGACAGGCACGGCGGAGTAAACGAAGAAAATTTATTATCGCTGATTGACAAAAATACTCAACTTGTAAGCGTAGTACACGTAAATAACGAAACGGGCGAAGTTAACGATATAAATAAAATAGCGGCGCGCGCTAAATCGATAAATAAAAATCTTATTTTTCATTCCGACGGCGTTCAGGCATTTTGCAAAATTCCGTTCCGCCCGTCTGATAATATAGATTTTTATTCCGTTTCAGCGCATAAAATAGGCGGTCTTAAAGGAACGGGTATTCTTTTTAAAAATAAAAAAGTTCGCAACCTTAAACCGCTCGTTCTGGGCGGAGGACAGGAAAACGGTCTCAGAAGCGGTACCGAAAACGTATTCGGCATAAAAGTTATGGAATACGCCGCCGTATACAGGTATTCCAGTCTTCAGGAAAATTATCGGAAAATTTCCGATATAAAAAAGGCTGTTTTAAACGCGCTCGATAAAAATATTTTCGAAGTTATTTCGGGCGATAATTCTTCGCCTTACGTTCTTACGGTATCCGCCGTGGGGCTTCGCGGCGAAGTTATTCAGCACGCGCTTGAAAAGTCGGGAATTATAGTCGGCACGGGGTCGGCATGCTCGTCAAAGCACCCGCACAGCCGTATGCTTAAATCAATCGGCTATTCCGAAAAGGAACTCGACGGGGTTATAAGAATCAGTTTTTCTCCCGAATCGGAACTTAGCGACGCGCTTTTTGCCGCCGAAAAACTAAACGAAGCGGCAACGGAATTGAAAAGGACGATATATAATTTAAAATGAAAAAAGTAATAATAATTCGTTGGTGCGAAATTCATTTAAAAGGAAAGAACAGGGGTTATTTCGAAAAACTTCTGACCGCAAACATCGCGCACGCGATAAGCGGAATAAATTGCAAACTCGAAAAAATACCCGGCAGATACCTTATAACGGATATTGACGATTTCGACGTCGACGAAGTTATTTCAAAACTTAAAAAAGTAAGCGGAATTCATTCCGTTTCGGTTGCCTACGAAGTAAAAACGGATATTTCCGAAATCGAGAAAGCGGCGTTTTTGCTTCTGGAAGGGAAAACGGGAACTTTTAAAGTGGAAACGAACAGGGCGGATAAAAAGTTTTATCTTAACTCTATGGAATGCTCGCGCGAACTCGGCGGCAGAATATTAAAGAAGTATCCCCACCTTACGGTAAACGTTCACGAACCCGATACCGTTATAAAAACGGATATTCGCGAAACGGGATTTACTTTTGTTTACAGCAACGAAATTAAGATGATCGGGGGAATGCCGACAGGCTCGGCGGGTAAAGGTCTCGTACTGATTTCGGGCGGTATTGACAGTCCCGTAGCGGCGTATATGATGGCAAAGCGCGGAATGAAACTCGAACTTTTGCATTTTCATTCTTACCCGTATACGAGCGAAGCGGCAAAAGATAAAGTTATAGAATTATCGAAACTTGTTTCGGCTTATTCCTGCGGCGTTACGCTGAATATCGTTTCGTTTACCGAAATTCAGGAAGAAATTCACGCAAAACTCCCCGAAGAATATATGATTACTATGATGCGCCGTTTTATGATGCGAATTGCCGAAAGGCTTGCAAAACGAGTCGGCGCACAGGCTATAATTACGGGCGAATGTTTAGGTCAGGTCGCTTCGCAGACGGTTGAAAGCATAACTTCGTCAAACTCGGTTATAGAAAGTTTACCCGTTTTTCGCCCGCTGATAGCGTTCGATAAGAACGAAATAATAAACCTTGCGGTGCAGATAGGCACGTATGAAACGTCGGTTTTGCCTTACGAAGACTGTTGTACGGTATTTTTGCCGAAATATCCGCTCATAAAGCCCGATATTAAAAAAGTAATTGCCGAAGAGAAAAAACTTGACGTAGAAGGTCTTATCGAAAGAGCGATTAAAAGCGTAGAAATTATAAAAATATAAAAAGCCGAAAGGCTTTTTTTTAATCTTTCCACCATTCCGACGACGTAATGCCGTGATTTTTTTTCGTGTAATGAACGCCCGGAAGCGTTGCCGACGTTTCGTCCGCCGCGCCGTAAAGATACAAAGTGTACTCGTACTCACCGTAGTTTTTGAGCGTATCGGTAAAAGCGTCAAGAGTTTTTCCGTCGTATAAAACCACGGTTTTGTTTTTATATTTACGAACGATTTTCATTCTTGTTGCGTTTAGCGCGGAAATAAAAAGAGTGACGGTTCCGTTTTTGATATTTACGCTTGCTTCTTTTAAACTTACTTTTTCGTCGACGCTTTCAGTAAATTTCGGCTCGGTTCCTTTAATGTAGTAATAAATTTCGCCCGATTCGCTGATTTTTGCTATTTGTTCCGAAAGAAGAAAATCGCTGTCAACGCAAAGCGGTATAATATTTTCGGGAACGTCAAAGTCGCGCGGAGTGTGGCTATTATAAAGCGATTTTATAATTTCTCGCGCGTAAACGGTAGGATACGTTCCGCCCGTAACGGAATTCGGCAAGCGCTCTCCGTTTTCTTTTCCCATCCACACGCCGATTATATGTTCGCTCGTATACGAGAGCGAGTACGCGTCGGTATTTCCCGATTTATCGCCGTTTGTACCCGTCTTAGCGCATAAATCGAAAGTAAAGTTTTTAAGTTTTTTAGAAGTGCCGTTTTTAACGGCGTATTTTAAAACGTCGTTAATAATATAAGCCGTTTCGGGGCTGAATACTTTTCGTTTATTATCTTTACGGTTATAAATAACGCCGCGTTCCGTTTCGATTTTTTTAATAAATCGTGACGAATCGTAATAACCGCACGAAGTAAAAGGCGAGTAGCAATCGGAAAGTTCTTTAAGCGTAAGACCGCCGTTAATCGCTCCGAGAGCGGCGGGCAAACCGTCTTTAGACACGTCAACGTTCATTTTGCCCGCGTAAGCGTTTGCCTTATGAATTCCGAAATCGCTCAATAAACTTACCGCGGGAACGTTAAGACTTTCCGAAAGCGCTTTTTTAACCGTTACCGCGCCCGAATAACGCCCGCCGAAGTTATTTGGCGTATATCCCGAAAAATTTTTCTTTTCGTCAATTAAAACGGTGCTTTCGGTAATAAAGCCTTCGTTTATCGCGGGAGCGTAAACAAGCCATGGTTTAACGCACGAAGCGGGGCATCTTTTTAAATTTGAATTTTTTCCATAATATGCGATAACACCGTTATTTTTTGCATTTATTATAATTTCTTGCCTGTCAAAATCCGACGTGTTTTCAACGAATAAATCCGTAACGTTTTTCTGAACGGAAGGGTCGTAATAAGTGTAAATTTTAATACTCTTCGCGCCGTATGGCGAAAGGTTTAATTTTTCGAATTCCGAAAGCGCGGCGTTCTTATAATCTAAAAATTCGGATTTTTCGTCGGCAGTTACCGTATCCGCTTTAAAATTTTTATTTTCGTTATACTCGGATTTAGTTATATATCCGCAATCGAGCATTGCTTTTAAAACAACGTTTTTTCTCAAAAACGCGTTTTCTTCGCTTACGAGCGGCGAGTATTTTGCAGGCGCTTTTATAAGCCCCGCGAGCGTTGCGCTTTCGTTAAGGGTTAAATTTTTCGCTTCTTTTGAAAAATAAACTTTGCTTGCGGCGTTTATCCCGTACGCGCCTTTACCGAAATAAATAGTATTAAGATATTTTTCCAAAATTTCGTTTTTTGAATATCTGTTTTCGAGTTCTTTGGTTATTTTCAGTTCCGAAAGTTTTCTTTTTAAAGTTTTTTCGCTGCTTAAATGCGTGTTTTTTATCAGTTGCTGAGAAATTGTAGACGCTCCTTCTTTTAACGAAAGAGATTTTACGTTTTTAAGAGTCGCGCCTAAAATTCTTTTAAAATCCACACCGTTATGCGAATAAAATCGCCTGTCTTCTATCGCGATAAAAGCGTTTTTCGTTTCTTCTTTCAATTCGCTGATTTTAATATCGTCGGAATTTTTATCGTAAGAAAGGTTCTGAAGAACGTTGTTATCGTCGTAAAACTCGTATTTGACTCCGCATGCCGAAAGTTTTTCGTCGTAAAGGCGCGCGTCTTTCGTCACCGACACGTAATATAAAAATCCCGCAAGCGAAGTTATAAAAAAAACGCTGAGCATAAACGCCGTAAATTTTGCAAATTTTCTCATTTACGCTTAGTTTTCGTAAAGTTTAGGGTAATATTCGTAAAAATAGTTGAAATTTTTTCTCTTAAAATGTATAATTATATTTATGTTATACTATAAACTTTGTACTTACGGTTGCCAGATGAACGTTCACGAATCCGAAAAACTTGCGGGAATGCTTAAAAGTTTAGGATACGAAGAAACCAACGACGATAAACTCGCAAGCGTTATAGTATTCAATACCTGCGCCGTGCGCGAAAACGCCGAGCAGCATGCGATCGGAAACATAGGAGCGTTAAAACCGCTCAAAGAAAAAAATAAAAACCTGATTATCGCCGTAGGCGGTTGTATGACGCAACAAAACGGCAAGGCTGAAAAACTGAAAGAAACTTTCCCGTTCGTGGATATAGTGTTCGGAACGCACAACCTTTCGTCGTTCAAAGAATTTTTACTTAAAAGGCTCGATACGGGAAAATCGGTTATCGACGTAAAAGACGGCGACGGAAATATTATCGAAACCGAAGACGTTTTCAGAACGAGTTACCCGAACGCCTACGTAAACGTTATTTACGGTTGCGATAATTTTTGCACTTATTGCATCGTTCCTTACGTTCGCGGCAGGGAACGAAGCAGGCGCCCGGACGACGTTGTGAAAGAAGTTGAAAATCTTATCAAAGACGGATACAAAGAAATAACCCTTCTCGGTCAGAACGTTGATTCATACGGCAAAAACTCCGATTTTAATTGTGATTTTGCAGATTTACTCGAAAAAATTTGTAAAATCGAAGGTAAGTTCAGACTGCGTTTTATGTCTAACCACCCGAAGGACATGACGAAAAAACTCGCCGAAGTAATATCAAAAAACGATAAAATTTGCAAAGCGGTTCATTTACCCGTGCAGGCGGGGTCAGACAGAGTGTTAAATCTTATGAACAGGCGTTATACGAGAGAAGATTACTATAAAAAAATAGAAATGCTTAAATCTTTAATGCCCGATATTGCCGTAACCACGGATATTATGGTGGGGTTTCCTACCGAAACGGAAGAAGATTTTCTTGACACTATGGAAATAGTGAATTCGGTAAGGTTTGACGGCGCGTTTACTTTCGTTTATTCACGTCGCAGCGGAACGGTAGCCGCAGAAATGGATGGGCAGATTTCCGAAAGCGTTAAAAAAGACAGAATTATGCGGCTCGTAGAAAGGCAAAACGCCATAAACCGCGAAAAATCGAAAGAATACGTCGGAAAAACCGTCGAAGTTCTTTGCGACGATTACGACGATAAGAAAAACACTTACTTAGGGCGCGACGAATTCGGCAGAATGGTTTATTTTCCGTCCGAAAGAAACGTTATAGGCGATTTTGTCGACGTTAAAATTATTAAAACGGGCGGAATGTCGTTATTTGGAGAAATTGTAAATGGCAAATAAATCGGAAAACGAAATTAAAGATAAATACGACGGCTATTCGCCGATGATGAAACATTATCTTCACACTAAAGACAAATATCCCGACGACGTTTTGTTTTATCGTCTCGGCGATTTTTACGAAATGTTTTTCGACGACGCAAAAAAAGTATCGAAACTGCTCGATCTTACTTTAACGGGTAAAGAGTGCGGTCAGGCCGAGCGCGCCCCTATGTGCGGAATACCGTACCACGCGGCGGACGAATATATTAAAAGACTCGTCGCTCTCGGCGAAAAAGTTGCGATATGCGAGCAGGTTCAGGACCCGTCCGAAGCGAAAGGGCTTGTCGAGCGCGACGTTATCAAAATAATTTCGGCGGGAACCGTTACGGAAAACTCCATGCTTGACGAGCGTAAGAATAACTACATTCTCTGCGTGTCGTCGATAAAGGGGGATTACGGCGTTGCCTGGGCAGATATAACCACGGGCGAATTTTACGTAAAGCGATTAAAATCGCCATCCGAAAGCGAAGTTTTAAGTTTAATATCCAGAATATCGCCGTCTGAAATCGTTGCAAAGCCAGACGTTTCCGAACGTTTTAACAAAACCGTTCAAGTACAGCGCAAAGCGGTTAATAAGTTTTGCCCGTACAGCGACTGGACCTTCGGATTTTCACGCGCGTATAAAGAAATCACCACGCATTTCGGAGTACTGAATCTGCAGTCTTTCGGAATAGAAGACGAAGCGGCTTGCGTGTCGGCGTGCGGCGCGCTTATTTCGTATCTTAAAGAAACTCAGAAACACGCTCTTGCGAATATAAATAAAATTTCGCTCGAAGAAGACGGCGAGTATATGATTTTAGATAACGTTGCCGTTAAAAATCTCGAAATATTAAGTTCTTTGAAAAACGGCGATAAATTCGGTTCTCTTTTGTGGGTGCTTGATAAAACCGAAACGTCTATGGGTTCGCGCACTCTTTCAAGGTGGCTTACAACGCCGCTTCAGAGCATAGATAAAATAAATTACAGATTAAACGGCGTCAGCGAACTTTACTCTGATCCGCTTATGAGAAACGCGGTAAGAGACTTGTTGTCGGGAATAAGAGATACCGAAAGGCTTTCGGGGAAAATATCCAACAATAACATTTTACCGAAAGACTGCTTGCAGTTGTCTTCTTCTCTTTCCGCGCTGCCGTCTTTAAAATTCACGTTATCTGGAGCAAATTCGTCGATTTTAAAAGACATATCTGAAAAAATTTACGATTTTACCGATTTAACGGATCTTATCGACCACGCTATCAACTCCGTTAGCACGCCCGCTAATATGAAAGACGGCGGATATATTGCCGACGGCTTCGATAAAGAACTCGACAGGCTTCGCGAAATTTCTTCGGGCGCGGTTAAAATAATACGCGAAATCGAAGAAAGGGAACGCGAAAGCACGGGCATTAAAACTCTGAAAATAGGATATAACAAAGTTTTCGGGTATTACATAGAAGTTACTAATTCGTTTAAAGATAAAGTTCCTTATTCGTATATCCGCAAGCAAACTCTTACGGGCGGAGAAAGATATATAACCGAAGAACTTAAAAAACTCGAAGAAGATATTTTAACGAGTAAAGATAAATCTATCCGCCTTGAAAACGAGATTTATTCAAAAATCAAACGCGTTCTCACGGATAATATTAAAAAAATACAGATTTCGTCGCGTGCGGTTGCCGCGCTCGACGCAATATATTCGCTTTCCGCCGTTGCGAAAAACAATAATTTCGTCCGCCCCGTAATAAAAGAACAGGGCGAGCCGCTCGATATAAAGGGCGGTCGTCATCCCGTGGTGGAAGCGGTTTTAAACGAGCCGTTTATTCCGAACGACGCGTATATGAATTCTTCAACCGACAATATGCTTATAATTACGGGACCGAACATGGCGGGTAAATCGACGTATATGCGGCAGATTGCACTTATAACGCTTATGGCGCACGTCGGCTCGTTCGTTCCCGCAAAAAAAGCGGAAATTCCGCTTACCGACAGGATTTTTACCCGCGTAGGCGCAAGCGATAATTTAATATTCGATCAGTCTACATTTATGGTTGAAATGAACGAAGTTGCGGCTATACTCAATAAAGCCACCGAAAACAGCCTTATCGTTCTTGACGAAGTAGGGCGCGGCACGTCTACGTACGACGGTTTGTCTATTGCGTGGGCGGTTGTAGGGTACGTAACCGAAAGAATAGGCGCAAAAACTTTGTTTGCAACTCATTATCACGAACTTTCTGAACTCGAAGGCGTTATGAAAGGAGTTAAAAACTATAAAGTGTGCGTAAAGGAAGCGGACGGAACGATTATTTTCCTGCGAAAAATTCAGGAAGGCAGCGCAAACCGCAGTTTCGGCATAGAAGTTGCCGCGCTTGCGGGCGTTCCTAAAGAAGTTACCGAACGCGCTAAAAAAATACTTAAAAATTTAGAGAAAAAAGATTCGGCTTTAAATAAACTGACCGTTCAGACGGAAACGGCGACGCGAGTGTTGGAAGAAGGTAAAAACGAAGACGTTATAAACGCCGTCAAGGCGCTTTGCGCAGACGATCTTACTCCGCGCGGCGCGCTCGATTTCGTTTACAGACTGAAAGATATGTTAAAGGATTGATTTTATGGCAGATATAAATATTCTCGACAAATCCGTATATAACAGAATAGCGGCGGGCGAAGTGGTCGAAAGACCGTCGTCCGTAGTTAAAGAACTCGTTGAAAACAGTATCGACGCAGGCGCGGACGAAATTTACGTGAACGTTTCTTGCGGGGGTAAAAACCTTATAGAAGTATTCGACAACGGGTCGGGCATGAACGAAGAAAATCTTAAAAAATGCCTGCTCGCTCACGCGACGTCGAAAATTAAAGATACAGACGATCTCGAACGCATTTCTACGCTCGGTTTCAGGGGCGAGGCTTTGCCGTCGATAGCGTCAGTTTCAAAAATGCGTATCACCACGAAAACCGAAAATGACGAGATAGGTCTTACGCTTACTCAGTCGGGCGGAGTAAGGGAAAGTATAGAACAGTCGCCTTGCGCGACGGGAACGTTCGTTACCGTTACGGATTTATTTTATAACACTCCCGCAAGAAGAAAATTCTTAAAGACCGACAGATCCGAAGAAAACGAAATTTCGGATATGATTTCAAGGCTTATGCTTGCAAATCCGAACGTGGCGTTTAAATACTGCGTTGACGGCGGAGTTATTTTTCAGTCTTACGGCGACGGCGAAGAAGACGCGCTTTTGTGCGTTTACGGTACTGAAACGCTGAACAATTCGTTCAGAATTTCAAGATACGTTAACGGAATAAACATTCGGGGGTATATAGGTAATCACAATTTTACAAAGCCCAACAGAACCTATCAGACCGTTATTCTGAACGGCAGATACGTGGTTAACGCGACTATTCAATCTGCAATTCACAACGCGTATATGCCGTATCTTATGAAAAGGCGTTATCCGTTTTACGTATTGTACGTAAACGTTCCCGAAGAAGTGGTGGACGTAAACGTTACGCCGAATAAATCCGACGTCAGATTTGCCGACAGCGGCGTAGTTTACAGCGCGTTGTTTACGACCGTTTCAAACGTTCTCGACGGAACAGACAAAGCCGTTGAAATAATCAAAAATCTCGACGATACGGCGGATAACGTATTAAACAGTCCGTTCGTTACGAAACAGATAGAAATTCAGCGCGCGAAAAACGAATTAAATAAGCATGAAAACGAATTCGTTTATAAAAAAGACGTTTTTCCCGACAGGTGCTTAAAAAGTCCGCTTTCCGCGGAAAAATGCGCCGTTTCACCCGAAACGATTGAAAAATTTGCTAATGCGGGTTGTTTAAGCGATTTTGATAAATCTCTTCTCGGAATAACCTACGACGATTTAAGCGAAAAAGAAAAAAACTCTGACGATATTTTCTTTGAAAATAAACGATACATTAAAGAACAGGAAGAAAAAAGATTAAAAGAAACTGCCGAGCAGCAGAAAATCGAAATTAAAAGAGAATTGCGTTTCGTAGGGCAAACGCTTAACTCGTTCCTGATTTTTGACGACGGCGTTGATTTGTTTATTGTGGATCAACACGCCGCGCACGAAAGACTTTTATTCAATAAACTCGATAATAAGCGCAAAAACGGCGAAAAATCCGTACAGGAACTACTCGTTCCTTACGATATTTCGTTAAATCCGCTTGAAAACGACGCTATATTCGACAAAATAGGTTACCTTGAAGATCTCGGCTTTGACGTTAAACTTAAAAGCGACGGGCTTGAAATTTATGCGATTCCCGCAGATCTTACGGATATAGATATAAGCGAATTTATAAGCGACGTTACTAAAGACGACGCGCGGCACCGTTCGGACGTTCCGGAAGTAATATATAATCGCATCGCCACGATGGCGTGTAAAGCCGCCGTGAAAGCGGGAATGCCGCTTAGCGAAAATGAAGTAAACGCGCTTATGAAACTTCTCGATAACGACATAAATCTTAAATGTCCGCACGGAAGACCCATTGCGGTTAAAATTACCCGCTACGAGATTGACAAGTGGTTTAAAAGAATAGTATGAAGCCTGAAATTATTATAATCTGCGGTCCTACGGGGTCGGGCAAATCCGAACTTGCGCTCGATCTGGCGGAAAAAATAAACGGTGAAATAATTTCGGCGGATTCGCTTGCGGTTTATAAAAAACTCGATATAGGCACCGCAAAACCGTCTGTCGACGATATGAAAAGGGTAAAACATCATCTGATTAACGTTTGCGAGCCGTGGGACGAATTTTCCGTATCGGACTACGAAAGGCTTGCTTTGCAGGCTGTAAGCGATATACGTTCACGCGGTAAAATGCCCGTTATTTGCGGTGGAACGGGATTTTATATAAATTCGGTTTTATACAGAATGAGTTACGGAAACACCGCAAAAGATACTATAACGCGCGAAAAATATATGAATATGGCAAAAACCGACGGGGTTTCGGCGGTATATGCCGTTCTGAAAGAAAAAGACCCCGAATCCGCGCTTAAAATTCACGAAAACGATCTTAAAAGAGTCGTTCGCGCGCTTGAAATATATTTTGCAACGGGCGAAAAAAAATCCGCGCAAAGCGACAAAGAATATCCGCGATTTGATTATCTTGCCGTGACGATAGGGCTTGAAAGACAGGAGTTATACGCTAAAATAAACGCGCGGGTCGATAAAATGATGAAGCGTGGACTTGTTGACGAAGTTAAATCGCTTATCGATAGCAGAATTACTATTGAAAATCAATGCATGCAGGGGATAGGCTACAAGGAAGTTTATAACGCTTTTGAAAAAAACGATTTTGAAAATCTTTCGGAAACGATAAAAATAAATTCCCGTCACTACGCCAAACGGCAGATAACCTTTTTTAAAAGATTACCCGCGCTTACGGCGGTAACGGGAAATTCGGAAAATAAACTAAACGACGTTTTAAAAATGCTCGGTTAAAATTTGCGGGTAAGCCCCTGAACCGTTCCTAAAACGATAACGTCGTCAAGAATTATATCGGAATACGCTTCGTTTTCGGGGTGCAGGATAATTTTACCGTTCTTTTTGAAAAAGCGTTTTACGGTTGCGCTGTCGTCTATAAGAGCGACTACGATTTCGCCGTTTTCGGCTGTTTCCTGCTTTTTAACGATAATTTTATCTCCGTTAAGTATACCCGCGTTTTGCATGGAATCGCCTTTAACGCGAAGCATAAATAAATCGCCGCCGTCGCCGAATTCTTCGGAAACGGGGTAGTAACCGTCAAAATTCTCAACTGCAAAAATCGGAACGCCCGCCGTTACGGTACCTAAAAGCGGAATAGCCGTCGACGGAGCGGAAATTTTTTTTACGACCGAAATAGCGCGTTTTTTATCGCTCGGTTTATTCAGAAGACCTTGCCCGATAAGTTTATTCACGTAATACTGAGCGGTGGCGGTAGATTTTATTCCGAGATCTCTGCAAATATCGCGGACGGTGGGCGGAAAACCGTTGCTTTCCGCATAGTTGCAGATATACGAGTAAAGTTCGTTGAGTTTGCCGTCTATTTTAGCCATGTTTCACCTAAGATTGTATTGTCTGATATATGACAATAATAACATATATTTAATAAAAAAGCAAACGTTTGTTTATAATTTTTAAGGAGTTTTTATGAAAAAAGGCGAAGAATGCGTATTATACGACAGAAAATGCAATGAATGCGGAGAATGTATGAGATGTGATTTAAACCCGTTTAAAATCTGCGATAATTGCGGAAAATGTATTGACGGGAACGACGTTGATTTTAACGCCGTGAAAATTACGGCGATTGACGATGCCTGTGATGCAGACGGGTATAAAGATAAATAAATTTCAATTAAATAATCAAACTGTAAGCGTGTTGTATTTCACGCTTATTTTAATTTTAATTTTTATCTTGTTTTTTCCGATCGTCGTTACCGTTTACGTTTATTTTGATACGAAGAATAAGAAATTATATTTTGCTATATATATTTTTAAAATACTGAAAATTTTCAGCGGGTATGCGTGCGTAAGAAAAAAAGGCGGTTTTTATATTCATTTTAAAAACAAAGCCGTTATAATAGATAAAAACACGTTTAAAAATTTTAACGGAAACGCGGGGATAATAAAATACGTTCAGCCGCTTTCGTTTTTCGCCGTTTCAGAAACGGGGTGCGACGAGTTTTCTCTCTTTTTTCTATCGATTATAAGAGCGGCGTTCGGAGTATTATACGCGGTTTTAAAAAATAATATGCCGTTTATCGATTTAAGGCTTGACTGTAACGTTTATACCTATAAAAAGGGAATTTGCGATTTAAAAACAGAAGCGTCGTTTTGCTTTAACGTTTTTTGCATAATAATGGGAACGTTTGCAGAAATTATAAATAAAAAGGAAAAAGTAAATGAGTAAAAAATTAAAAAAAATCGACGAACTGTCGAAAACTACGATTGACGATATAGGGCTTATTGCAGACGGCAATCAGATAACCGGTAAGCCGATTTTATCTTCTGACGGAAAAACCGTAATACCCGTTTCAAAAATCACGGTTGGTTATCTGAACGGCGGCAGTGAATTCGGAGAAGTTAAAATCTTTTCAAAAGATAAATCAAAACCTTACGCCGCCGCAGGCGGAGCGGTTGTCAATTTATCGCCGTGCGGCTTTCTCGTTGTAGGAAAAGACACAAACGAGTTTATAAAAATCCCCGACGATATTATGGACAGGGCGTTTGAAAAAACTACTCAATTTATTGAAAAGGCGCTGAATGAGAAAAATTAAAAATATTATAATATTTACGATAATATGCGGAATTATACAAACTTTTTTATATTGCCCGAAAACGATTTACGCGGCAACCGTCTCGCGTGGAGAGTACGTTCTGGAAATCAACTCGATGCGCTCTATTCATCGTTTGAATGAAAACAAAAAATTACCCATGGCTTCTACCACGAAAATACTGACCGCAATTACCGTTATAGAAAATTTCCCGATAGAAAAGGTGGTAAGCGTGCCGTCGTCCTGCGTGGGAACTGAAGGTTCGAGCGTGTATTTAAGAGAAGGCGAAAGGCTTACCGTAGAAGAACTGTTATACGGCTTGCTTTTAAGAAGCGGCAACGATTGCGCCGAAACGCTTGCGGCAACGCTGGGAAGCGGCAGAAGCGAATTTATTGCACTTATGAATAAAACGGCTGAAAAATGCGGCGCGAAAAATTCTAATTTCACAAACCCGCACGGTCTGCACGACGATAATCATTACACTACGGCAAAAGATTTATGTTTAATAGCGGCGCACGCGATGAAAAATCCGCTTTTTAAAAAAATCGTTTCAACAAAACGCATATCAATTTCAAACGACGGCTATTCTTACGATAGAATTCTTATAAATAAAAATAAAATGCTGTCTTTTTACGAAGGTTGCAACGGAGTTAAAACGGGATATACGAAAAAAGCGGGCAGATGCCTTGTGTCGTCGGTTGAAAAGAACGGAATGAGCGTCGTTGCGGTTGTTATAAACAGTCCGCAAATGTGGGAGCGAAGCGCGGAACTTATGGACGAAGCGTTTTGTAATTACGAAATGAAAAGATTATTCTCGGGTGAAGATTTGTCAGACAAAATTTATTATGACGAGAGCGGTAAACCGTTTAAATTCGAAGCGGACGGTTATTTTGATTATCCCTTAAAAAAAGACGAACTTGGCAATATTAAAATTTTGATCAGCGGAAAATCTTTTGAGAATTTTATCAAAAAACCCGAAAAAAATGCTATTTTTGAAATTTTGCTTGAAAATAACTTGCTTTTTTCCAAAAATATATATACTATAATATAAGAAGTTGTAAACTTGCTTGCAAGGGTTTACAACTTCGCAATATTTCAAACTAAAAGGGCAAAAACGTAAGTTTTTGCCAAACCCGCAAGGGTTTAAAGGTTTTGCCGTAAGGCAAAAGATTTGTAGTTTGAAGTTTATAATAAAGGGTTGTAAACTTGCTTGCAAGGGTTTACAACTTCGCAATATTTCAAACTAAAAGGGCAAAAACGCAAGTTTTTGCCAAACCCGCAAGGATTTAAAGATTTTGCCGTAAGGCAAAAACTTATTGAAATTCAACTTAAATAAATAATCAACGGCAAAGGTAATTAAAATGCGAATAAACAAATATCTTGCGCAGGCAGGCGTTGCAAGCAGACGTAATTGCGACGAACTTATTAAAGACGGGCTTGTAACCGTAAACGGCAAAGTTTGCGCAATCGGTCAGGAAGTTGACGAGTTACACGACAGCGTATCCGTAAACGGCAAGAAAATAAACGTAGTAAAAAAGTATTCTTACTATATGATGAATAAACCGAAAGGCTACGTTTGCACCGTAAAAGACGATAAAGACAGAAAAACCGTTATGGACTTACTTCCTAAAAACGCAGGAAGGGTTTTTCCCGTCGGCAGGCTCGATTACGACAGCGAAGGACTGTTATTATTTACAAATGACGGCGATTTATGCAACAGGCTTATGCATCCGTCAAGCGAAATTCCGAAAACGTATCTCGTTAAAATAGAAGGCAGTCTTGACGAAGCGGTTATTGAAAAACTAAAACGCGGCGTTGAAATAGACGGCGTAAAAACGAAGCGTTGCAATATCAGAATCGTTGACGAAACGCGGGATTTTACAAAATATCACGTAACCGTTACCGAAGGGAGAAACAGAGAAATAAGAAAGATGTTTTTATCGGTCGGTAAAGAAGTTAAATTTTTAAAACGCATAAAAATAGGCGATTTGTCTTTGACGGGACTTGACAGGGGCGCAGTCAGAAAACTGTCGCAAGACGAAGTTGAATATTTAAAAAACGTATAACAAAACACAGCGCAAAAAATATATTGATTATTTTTGCTCGGCATAAGTACCCCGAATTTATATTTATTACATAGGGGTAAAATGAAAAACAGATATTCATGTATTTGCGCAGCGTTTATAACTTTGCTCGTTATAGCAATAGCATTCATCGGAATCAAATACTCCGAAAACGCCGCGCAGGTTATAAAAATTTTCAGCTGAATTCATTTTGGCTGAATACGGTATAAGGGTATGATTGACGAAAGTTATTCGGAACTGAAAAATTCGCTTAAAGAAAAATATACTAAATTATTTCTCGAAATTCTTGCCGATACTCAAAAACGCTTTATCGATGAAATGAACGCTACGGTTTCAGGCGATTATGAAAATATTCGCAATCGCCACGCGGAAATTAAAAAAGAAATTGCAAAAGCGCGTAAAGCCTTTTTGGAAAGCGACGATTATTTATCGGCTAAAAAGCGTCTTGAAAAAGTAAAATCGGAAGAAGAGAACGGAAAATCGGATTACAACGAAAAATTTAACGACGCTCTTTCAAAGGTGACCACTCTGAATATTAAACTTAATAATTCATTAAAAGCAAAGATGGAAGAAGAGTCGGCTTTAAGAAAAAAAATGAATGAACTTTTAGACGGGTCCCGTGAAGAACTTTTCGCGTTCAGAAAAAAAATAGAAGAAGAAACGGCGTTAAAAATTTCAGAACTTATCGCAAATTATAATCTTGAACTTAATAGCCTGAAAGCAACTTTCGGAATAGACGAGCGCTCACGCGAACTGCCGTTTGACGTAGATAAAATAGGCATCGAAAGCGTTACGACTCCTTTTGAAGCAGACTATTTCGGTAATGCTTCCGCCGAAAATGAAGGCGGCGACGTTAAGGTTGAATTTATAACGGTTGGCGGAGATACGGTGGTTTCCGAAAATACATCTGATTTTAAGAGTTGACAACCCTTTATTTGCTTTACAAAGTAAAATTTTTAATGTATAATATTCGGGTAGTTTTTGAGATGCGGAGGCTTATCGAAGCGGTCATAACGAGGCGGTCTTGAAAACCGTTTGGGTGCAAGCCCACGGGGGTTCGAATCCCTCAGCCTCCGCCAGATATTAAAAATACGAACACCGATAAAGTCGGCGTTCGTATTTTTTATCAAACGAAAACGGATATTTGCAGTTGCCTGCAAATATCCGCCCGACTTAATCACATGTTAATTCGACTAAACACCGAAAACCGTTATACTTTATTTTTAAAATTTACTTTAAACGAATTTAAGCGGTTAATTTCAAAGCGCCGGATTGTTTGAAAATAATTAAGCCGTTCGTTGCGTCAACGCGGTATAACCACTGAGTTTTATCGTCGTTAAATTCAAAGATATAGTAAGGAGTTTTAATTCCGCCGTCAACCAGAGTTTCAACGGTGAAAACTATTTTGCCGTAACCTATTAAAGAAGCGTCCTGCAAAACGATTTCTCTTGCTCTTTCTATATAAAGATAACGACGGTTATAAATTATTTCGCCCGATTTAGCGTCTATTTTATAACTATACTGATACTTTTCGGTGTAGAATTCAAGCGCCCAGCAAGGTCTTCCCGAATTCCTGTTTAACAGTTCCATAGTGAAAGTTGCTGCCGTCGAATTCTCGATTTCAGCGTCTTTAAGAGCAATTTCTTTAGCCTTTTGCAAAGTGATGAACAGCGGCGCTTTACTTTTATCAATCACTGTTCCGAGAGTTGCGTCTATACGATAAGTCCACTGCGTAGTATCGTTATTGAATACGAAGTAGAAGTATGGAGTTTTAATTCCGCCGCCGACATATTCTTCAACGGTGAAAGTGATTTTTTCGGCGAAGGAATAAACTTCGGCGTCTTTAAGGGCGATTTCTTTTGCTTTAGCGATATCTATATGATAATCAAAAAATAATATATCGCCCGTTTCCGCGTCTATTTTATAACTGTACTGGAATTTTTTAGTATAGAATTCAAGCACCCAGCAGGAACGATCTACGCTTCGGTTTAATTCTTCAACCGTAAAAATTACGTCGTTCGGGTCTGTGATTCCCGCGTCATTAAGAGCAATTTCTTTCGCTCTTTGCAAACTGATAAACAGCGACGCTTCACTTTTATCAATCACCGTTCCGAGAGTTGCGTCTATACGATAAGTCCACTGCGTAGTATCGTTATTGAACACGAAGTAAAAATATGGGGTTTTAATTCCGCCGCCGACATATTCTTCAACGGTAAAAGTGATTTTTTCGACGTCCGCAAACACGCCCGCATCAGTCAAGGCGATTTCCCTTGCTTTTCTTATATCGATATGATAATCGAAAAAGATTATTTCGCCCGTTTTCGCGTCGATTTTATACTTGTACTGAAATTCTTTCGTATAGAACTCTAATATCCAGCAGGGGCGACCCTGATTGCGACTAAGTTCTTCTCTTGTAAACACCACTTTTTCTTCGACGGTATTATCGTTGATACCCGCGTCGCTAAGGGCAATCTTTTTTGCTTCTTCCAAAGATATGAAAAGCGTGAGTTCGACTTTATTTATAATTTCTCCGTTTACAGCGTTTATATTATAAGTCCATTGCGTGTGCTTGTCGTTAAACACAAGGCGATAATAAGGATATTTAATTCCGCCGTCTATAAGCGTTGCTTCGGTAAATTCAACTCTCGATACGCAACCTGCGTCGTTAAGCGCGATTTCCTTCGCTTTTATTATGCCTATATATTTTGTGTGTATAACTACTTTTTTAACTTCTTTTTGCAGTTCCACGAGTTCGTCAAGCGGCAGTTTTACGAGATCGTCAACCGATAAATCGCTGTTTTCGGCAGCGCTCTCAATAAGTTTTGCCTTTGCTTCCGATATTCCGTATTTTTCGGCGATTTCGGAAATTTCGGCGTCGCTCGTTACCGTTGCGTAAACTACGGTATGAACGGATTTAGTTTCCGCCAAAGCCTTATTTACGTTGTCTGACAAGGACTCTTTAAGTTTAGCGTTACTATTTAACTCTTTACTGAAAGAAATAAGAACGGTATCGTTTTTATCCATATATCCCACCGCTTTATACGCTGAAATAGTAAGAGCAAGGGCTGTTTTAAGTTTCTGACCTTTAAAAGATACCTGTTCGAGCGCGCCTTTCGCGTCTTCGTTTAAAAATTTAACCTGTTTTACGTTGCCGTTCCGCGTAATCGTGTATTCGACTCCCGGATTGATTTCCATAGTTACGGTTCCCGCTTCGCGGTTGCCCGCCATGATGGGAGTGGCGATACTTAACGACAGTATCATTACAAAACACGCCGCAAGTAATACAAAACGTCTTACGTTAAATTTTTTTTGCCTGAATTTTAATTCGGGTTTTGCTTCTGAAATGAACTCGTCGTCAATCTGACCGATTGCATTAAGTAATCTTTCATTTTTCATAAATAAATTTCCTCCTTTTCGAGATTTTTTTTAAGTTCGTTGCGCATACGAAACAATAACGATTTTATTTTGCTTTCGCTCATGCCGCACATATCGGCAATATCGCATATAGGGTAAAAGTACCAGTATCTGAGAACGAAAACGTTCCGTTTGAGTTTTGACTGAGCGCGTAAAAAGCGATTTATAACCGATACCAACAATTTTTCTTCGGTAATTTGTTCTACTCTTTTAATATCGGGTATGCAGTTTTCGAGTTCAGATAATGCTATTTCTACTTGTCCGCCGCCCCGTTTTGCGGCTGAATTTCGTTTGTAGCGGTTAAGGGCAATATTGCGGGTGATTTTTCCGAGAAACGCAGTCAATCTGTCGGGTTTTTTCGGGGGAATACTGTTCCACGCTCCAAGATACGTATCGTTTACGCATTCTTCTGCGTCGAAATGATCGTACAAAATATTGTAAGCAATCGTGTGGCAGTATTTTCCGTATTTTTCCGCCGTTGCAAATATCGCGCTCTCTTTTCTTGACCAAAATAAAGCAATAATTTCCTGATCGTTCATAATTTTTCTCCTTTTTTTATGCGCAACGTCCTTTCACTTATAAAAACAACTTTCAAAGCGCTTCGTTGCATAAAATATAATAAATTTTATAAAAATTCCATTAGTCGTCACTAAGATAAAAAAATCGCAAAGGAAAGCATATTTTTCCTTTGCGTTGAAAATTCTTCATAGGCGGTAACCTCCCGTCGTGAGTTTATATTTTAAATACTGAAAGCGTTTTTAATAATTCTTTATCTATTCTTCGTTTTTAACTTGCCTTGCCATGATAACGCCGTTTTTAACGAGTAAAGAAATTTTTTTGATTACTTCTTCGAATTCAACGGGCTTGCCGTCTTTAAACCATTTGTAAACGAATTCTACAACCCCCGAAACCAAAAAATTTATAAGGTACGGAATGCTCGGACGTTTATCGCCGCGCTTTTCCATATATATCTTGTAAAATTTATCGGTTACTCCGTCGATTATTCCCTGAACGATTCCGTTTCCGCTTTTCGAGAAAACAACGTACTCCGAAAACGCCTTATTATTTTTGCACGAAACGAGAAGTTCGTTTAAAAGCGGATAAGGGTCTTCGATAAACTCATAATAATCGTATTTTTCAAAAACCGAGTTGAAATCGTTTATAAGCATATAAATTATATCTTCTATAACGTTTTCGACCGAAGAATAGTGCGTATAAAAAGAATTACGGCTGATTCCCGCAAGCGAAGTTATTTCCGACACCTTGATTTCGCCCGCAGGTTCGGTTTTCATAAGCACGAAAACAGCCTTTAAAATTCTTTCGCGCGTTTGCCTGCTTTGCTTGTTGTCGTATTTCTGTTTCATACTAACATTATAATTTAATCCGTGCGTTTTGTAAACGATTTACATAACTTTTAATTTTTTACAGATACTTTTTACTATGAAAATTAAAAAACGAGCAAGTATTGCTATAACGCTGATTGTTTTGATTTTCGCGTTTTACGGGAATTATTCAACTGTTTTTGCAGACGGCAAAACTTATTATCTCGGCGGTTACGTTGCGGGTTTTTCCATACGAACACGTGGAGCAACGGTAGTTGGAATCAGCGAAGTAATAACCGATAAAGGCGTCGTTTCGCCTTCGGAAAACGCAGGTATTAAAATCGGCGACGTTATTTTATCGCTTAACGGGAAGGAAGTGAACGCGGGCGCCGATATAGATAAAATTTTAAGTTCTCATAAAAACGGTTATATCGTAACAGAAATATTGCGTGATAAAGCATTGAAAATCATCGACGTGTTTCCCGAAAAAGATTTGACGGGCAAATTCAGATTAGGGCTTTTTTTAAGAGACGATCTTACCGGACTCGGCACGATAACTTACGTTACCGAAAACGGCTGTTTCGCATCGCTCGGTCATCCCGTTTCAGATGAAAACGGCAAAGCGCTCAACGTCATAGGCGGAAGCGTTTACGCCGCCGAAATTATAGGAACTAACAAGGCAAAACGCGGAACGGCGGGCGAACTTAAAGGGATTTTTATCGGAAAACCGAAAGGCGAAATCACGGCAAACCGCGAAACGGGAATGTACGGAAAATTTTTTAACTTCAAGCCCGATGAAAAAAATAAAATTGAAACTGGCAGAGCGCATATAGGAAAAGCAAAAATCTATTCCACCGTTACAGGGCAGAACCCTGAGTATTACGACATAGAAATAGTTAAGGCAGACGGAAGAAAAAACGTAGGAAAAAATATCGTTATAAAGATAACCGACAAAAAACTTCTTTCTTTAACCGGCGGAATTTTACAGGGAATGAGCGGAAGTCCTATCGTTCAGGACGGGCGGCTCGTAGGAGCGGTAACTCACGTTTTTATCAATGACGCAACCCGCGGTTACGGAATAAACGTAGATAATATGACGGAGCGACAAGCAAGCGTTATAAACGAAAGCAAAGCCTCATAAAATATTATGAGGTTTTGTTATGTCAGGATTATCGGATTATCTTAAAAAGCGCCTTGAAAATTCAACTTTATCGATTATCGTGTTTTCGGCAATAATTATAATTTCGGTTATTGCCGGCGGTATTCTCGGAGTTCCCGACGCGCTTAAAGAAATATTTTCGGATTATACGGTTAATTTATATTGCAGAATGCTTTCGCCCGAAAGTTCCGCCATAAAATTTTCCGCGCTAAGAACGTTCAACGCAATCATCATTTTTATTCCCGCATTTTTATTGAGTTTTACGAGCGTAACGCTGTATTTTAATTCGATAATAGTTTTTTACAGGAGTTACGCCTTAGGCGTTACTTTTAAAATATTTATATCCACCGTCGGCGTAAGCGGTTTTCCGATTTTTTTATTTACGGTGTTTTTACAGAGTTTGTTCGTTACGGCGGCAATCGTTTTATTTACCGTATTATCGCTTTACGACAGAAACAACAAGACTTGCAAAACGCAAGAAAATATTTTAAAAAACCTTATTTTATCGTTAATTTTGGCAATTATCGGAATAATCGCCGAGTTTATTTTAATTACCTGCATTTTCCGTTCGGCTATTTTTTAAGTAAAAAAACGCGGCTTTCGGGATAAATTTTTTTGTCTTTTAAGTTGCGCATAATTTTACAAAAATCGACAATAATATCATTAAGCCGTGCAGTAAACTTTGTGCGGCCGGAGGGAAAATGAATAAGTTTATAAAATGCGTGTGCGTTTTAACCGCCGCTTTTTCGGTATGCGGAATAACGAAAAATCGGGTTTTTGCCGAAACGGCGGGCGTTAAATCTCAAACTTGTAAATCTTCGTATTTAACGGACGTAAACAGCGGCACGGTAATAACGGCGCGCAACGAAAACGAAAGATTGAAGATTGCAAGCATGACTAAAATCATGCTGCTCGATTTATGTTTCGAAGCGATAGACAATAACTCGCTCGATTTAAACGAAGACGTTATAATAAGCGAAAACGCGTCGGGAATGGGCGGCTCTCAGGTGTTTTTAGAGCAGAACGGATCGTATAAAGCGAAAGAACTTTTAAAAAGCGTTATAATTTCGTCTGCAAACGATTCGAGCGTAGCGTTGGCGGAGCGCTTATACGGCAGCGAAAACGAATGCGTAAACGCGATGAATGAAAAAGCAAAAAATTTAGGACTTGAAAACACGCTGTTTTCAAATTGCACGGGGCTGCCTAAACCTATGCAGTATTCTTCCGCAAAAGATATAGCGATAATTTTCAAAGACCTTATAAGTCACGAAAAGTATTTTGAATATTCTACGGTCTGGCTTGACGAAATAAAGCACGAAAACGGAAGAACAGAACTAGCCAACACTAATAAACTCGTCAGGTTTTACGACGGGTGCGACGGCGGCAAAACCGGCTTTACAAAAGAAGCGGGGTTTTGTCTTACCGCAACCGCAAAGCGCGGCAATATGCGTCTTATAAGCGTTGTGATCGGTTCAGACACGTCTAAAAACCGCTTTAAAGAAGTATCGGATATGTTTAATTACGGATTTAACAATTATTCGAATAAAGTTGTTGTAGACGCGGATATTAACGACGATACTACCGTAAAAGTGAAGGGCGGAGTCATACAAAACGTAGAAGTAAAACCCGAAAATAACTTTTTCGTATTCGCAAAGAGAAATTCAACCGACGACATCGAAATCGAGAAAAAATATTTTTCTCTTACCGCTCCCGTAAAGAAAGGGGACGTTGCCGGTGAAATTGTTATATATCTTAACGGCGTAGAGAACGGAAAAGTCAATCTCGTTGCTGTAAGCGACGTTAAAAGAATGAATTATTTCGATTATTTGAAAGAGATAGCCGAAAATTTAGCCTGACAGGGAAAAATTTTATCTTAAATGCGGGAACAAAGTAAAATGTTCTTGCATTTTTTTTGGTTTTGTATTAAAATGTTATTTATGTCAGTAGCGGATAAATTTCAGTCGACTGTCGACTATACAACTAAATTATCGAATTTCGAAGGTCCGCTCGATTTATTGCTTTTTTTGATAAAGCAAGCCGAAATCGACGTGAAAGATATTTTCGTTTCGGAAGTTACTAATCAGTTTCTCGAATACGTTTACAATTCAGATATCGATATGGAAACGGAAAGCGAATATTTGTCTATCGCGGCAACGATTATCGAAATAAAATCAAAAGCGATAATTCCCAACGAAGAAGCGATTGCCGAAGCGGAAGAAGAAGGCAATCTTCTTATTCAGAAAATCGAAGAATACAGGCTTTTAAAAGAAAGCGCGGAAAAATTAAAAACTCTTGAAAACGTAGATCGCTTTTATAAAGCGCCCGACGATAACGCGTTTGAAGTAAAAGTCGTTTATAAAGATTTTAATATCGACGGTCTTCTTAACGCTTTTACCGATTTGTTAAGGCGCGTTGACGTGCGTGACGAAATCGAAAACGGCGAAAAAGAAATACCGAAAGAAGTATTTACCGTTGCAGATAAAATAGATTTTATCCGTGAAGAGATTAAAAAACGCAAAACCATGAGTTTTTTCGATTTGTTTACGAGATATTCGACAAAAAACGAAATGATAGTGACGTTTCAGGCTCTTCTCGAACTTTTGAAACATCAGTACTTAACGTTTTCTCAGGAAGAAATTTTCGGCGATATAACGCTGAATTACGTTGAAAACGGGGGAGAAGAACCTATTGAAAACCTTGACGAGTATAATTGAATCCGTGCTTTTCGTTTCGGGCGACGCGGTTTCGTTAAAAGATATTGCGGATAAGACTGACGCAACCGAAAAAGAAGTGCTTGCGGCGGCAAAAACGCTTCAGAAAAAATACGATTCCGACAGCGGAATAAATCTTTTGATTTTCAATAAAAAGTTGCAGTTTTGTTCTAACCCCGACAATGCGGAAGCGGTTTCAGCCGTTTTAAGCCCGATTAAAGAAAGGGAATTATCGCGCAGTATGCTCGAAGTTGCGGCAATTATTGCTTATAAGCAACCCGTTACGCGTATAGACCTTGAAGAACTTCGCGGCTCAAACAGCGAATTTGCAATTCAAAACCTTTTAAAACTCGGCGTAATCGAAGTCGTTGGAAGAAAAGACACGGTAGGCAAACCCGTTTTATTCGGCACGACCGACGAGTTTTTAAAACGCTTTCAGATTTCCTGTTTAGACGAACTTCCCGATTACGACGAACTTATCGATAAGATAGCAAAACTTCGCTCGCCGTCAGACGACAACTATCTTTTCAGAAAAGACGTTTACGTTGAAGAAGGCGACGAGAACGCTCCCGAAAACTTTCTTGACGGCGAAACGGCGGCTGCCGACGGCGTAAGTAACGGCGATAATACCGATAATGTAAACAACGCCGCCGTGAAAGATAACTCTCAGCCCGCAGGCGAAAGCGCGGAAGACGATTCCGATGAAGATCTTCCCGATATTTCGGAAGAAGAAATTCCGGACTTTTTGCAGGGCGAAGATGTAGACGTTATTAAATAAGGCATAACGGCATTAAACGTAATGCCGAAAGGAGTATATTATGGAAGAATTTAAAAAATTTTTTAAAAAACTGAAATGGGAAAACATTTTAACTGCAGTATGCTCTATAGTTCTGGGCATAATTTTCGTAGTTGCTCCGAACGGCGCCGCCGATTTTATCTGCACGCTTATCGGAGTTTTGCTTCTCGTTGTGGGAATTGCGTTCGTTATTAAATACGTAACCGAACCGCTTTTCGTAAAATCATTGATTGTAAGCATAGTAACTATACTTCTCGGAATGTTTTTCATTCTTAAACCCGGTGTAGTGCAAACGCTTTACGGTCTTATTTTCGGTTTATTTCTCGTTCTCGACGGACTTTCGAAAATCGGCGAAGGTATTGACGGCGTGAAATATAAAGTTTCGGCGTCCTGGCTTTTATTCGTTATCGCCGCGCTCTCGATAGGTTTGGGAATAGTAATAATGTTCGGCGAATTCAGCGCGATGATTTTACTCGGCGTTTCGCTTATAGCAGACGGCGTTTTCGATATATTTACCACGTCGTATTTTTCTTACCGTATCAAAAAAGTTAAAAAAGAACTTGAAAACGACGATAAAAATCTCGGTGAAATAGAATAAAATTTTTAACGGCGTAAAAAAGCGGCGCGTAAGCAAATTGTTTACACGCCGTTTTTTAATTGTATGTTTGAGTAATAATAAGGTCGTATTAAACGCTATGCATCAAATCAACTGAAAGAAATCGAGTTTTGAAAGGGCATACTCGCAAAGCAATGACGCCGGCAGGTTAAGCGCGGCTACCGAAGGAACGACAAGTCCGTTGAATATCGCGCCGAAATCGTTATACTGAACGCCTTTGATGGCAAGAATCGCAAACGAAATTATAACTACGGTTATTGCAAGAATAAGGGCAATTTCCATAACGTTTATAAGCCGCGGCAAGTTTTTAACCGTTTCAGACGGATTTAACGCGTAAGCGACGGTCGTAACGAGAAGGGGAATTCCGAATATTACCGCAAGCGTAACTATCGTGCGCGGCGAAAATTGAGTTTTGTTGATAAATATCAGACACAACAGAAGATATTCGATTAAAACTGCCGCCAGTGCTATAAGAGAAGTAAAAAATCTTAATTTGTTTATCTGAATTTTACTGCCGCGGTAGCGGTTTGTATCCTGTGAAGTGCGGATTTTAATACCTTCTTTCTGCGAAAGTTCGTAAACGTCGTTCCATTCGCCGTCCGAACTCTTACTTTGCGGTTCTTCGATTTTCCGTTGCGGGGCGGGCGGCTCGGGCTTTTCGTAATTTTCGCTTTTTTTAGGAAACATTTTGTTTAACAAGCCCGAGTATTCGTATTCGGAACTGATAAAACTGTCGTAATCCGTTCTGTCTTCCGTATCGGGGATTACCGAATATGAATCGCTGCGCGAAAAAAGGGGAGAATCTTTTTCGTTTACGGCGCGGTTAAGGTCGGCGTTTTCGGCATTCTTTTTATCAAAATCATTTAAAAGTGCCGAAAAATCGATTTCTTCGCGCTCGTTTACGTCGGGCACCGCGCTGATAAGGCTCGAATAGTCGTTTTCTCTGTCCGACCGTGAAGGTAATTCGCGTTTTGCTTCGTTATCGTCAGGCTCGTCGGAAAACCCGTCTTTTATAGCGTTTTCATAACCGCTTTCGGCTTTCAGAGTATTATCAGGCCTAACGCTTACGGGTTTTTGCGGTTTTTTAGGTAATTTTTTCAAAACGTCGTTAAAGGCAAAGGAATCCTTTTCGTCGCGGGGGACAGGCTCAACGTCGCCGAATAATTCCGCATACGAGCCGTTAAAGAGTTTAAGACCTTTTTCGGTTAACGAATAAAATTTACGGCGCGAACCGTCAAGCGAACTCGCGCGATATTCCTTTATAAGCCCCGAATCTTTCATTTTGGTAAGTTGCGAATACAGCGTACCTATTTTAACGGGGAAGAATTTATCGTCTATTATAGATTTTATATCGTCGGTATGGCGTTGTCCGCTCATCAGAACGAACAGAATCACACCTTCGGTTTTACCTTTGAATTTTTCGATATTATCCATATTTTCTCCGATTATATCTAAAATTTTTGAAAATTTTCGATTTTGCTCGATATACTTTAATATATTATATCACGAAGTAAAAAACTTGTCAAATATTATTTACTTGCCAAACACGCCGAAAAATGATAAAATAATTTTATAATGTATAAAATAATAAAAAGGAACAGGCGCTCATTTTCGATAACGGTCGACGCGAAAGGGTCGGTTACGGTTTACGCTCCTTTATATTCAACGGATACCGAGATAAAAAGGGTAATACGCGATAAATCGCGCTGGATAGATAAAAAAGTAAACGAAATGCTTAAACGCAACGCCGATAACGCCGATATTCTGAGCGGTGAAGCGCGTTATATTTTCGGTGAAAAGGTATTTAACTCAGATAAATCGGACTATAAAAAAATAAGCGAAGAATACCTTAAAAACCGCATTGAACAACTGAGCGCGGAAACGGGACTTGTTTATTCGTCGTTAAAATTTAAAAATTATCGCAGGCGCTGGGGTTGTTGCGACTCAAAAGGCAATATTATATTGAATTATAAAACGATTTCGCTTGAAAAGAGTGTTATAGATTTCGTAATTCTGCACGAACTTTGTCACACGGCGTATATGAACCACGGCAAAAATTTTCATAAATTATTGCGCGGTTTTACGGGGAACGAAAAAGAATTTAACAAGTACCTTAAAAATATGGCGTTTTTACTCGAAATCGATTAGTTTTTTTTAAATTTTATTTATATTTAAAAGGGGAATTTCGTTGACAAATCGTTTTTTTGAGTTTATAATGATTATAATATCTATGCGCAAAAGTCAAGTTTTGCGAAAAGATAGGGCTTAAAACAGCCGAAAAGGAGTTAAAATGAAACTTTCCGACGATTATTTTAAACAACGCGAAATAAATTCGCTTAATAAAATCGACGACGTTTTAAAAGATTCGCCCGAAATGCTCGGAGAATTCGTTTCAGGTATATCCGAATACACGTCATCGCTGACGCGTTTGAATTACGTTTACGATATGCGGATTTTTTTCGATTATCTGATAAAAAATTATTTTATCGGCAAAAATATAAAAGATTTAACGATTTCGGATCTCGATACGCTTACTACCGAACATTTTGAAAATTTTCTGTCATACTTAAGTCATTACGAAATCAACGGCAAAGAAGAAATATGCAACGAACGCGCGAAAGCGCGTAAATTAGCGGCTGTCCGCGCTTATTTCAAATATTTTTTCAATAAAGGAAAACTCGAAAAAAACATAACGACCAAAGTTGCCCTACCCAAAATTCACGATAAAGAAATAATCAGGCTTGACGTTAACGAAGTGGTAAAACTCGTAGAACTTGCCGAAAACGGCGAAAAATTCACCGAAAGACAAAAAGCGTATCACGAAAATACTAAAATACGCGACGTTGCCATTCTTACAATGTTTCTCGGCACGGGAATACGAAACAGCGAACTCGTAGGATTGAACGTTCAGGATATAAATTTTGAAGATCAAAGTTTTGTGGTAACGCGCAAAGGCGGAAACAGAACTATTTTATATTTCAATGAAGAAGTTGCGCGCGCGCTTTACGAATGGGTAAAATATCGCGAAGAAATCAAAGGTTTGCCGCGTAACGAAAACGCGTTGTTTTTAAGTTTACAAAATACGCGTATCAGCACGAGAACCATTCAGCAACTCGTTAAAAAATACGCGTCGCTTATAACGCCATTGAAAAAAATAACTCCGCATAAATTAAGAAGCACGTTCGGCACCAACCTTTATCGCGAAACGGGCGACATTTATCTCGTTGCCGATTTTTTAGGACACAGCGACGTAAACACTACTAAAAAACATTATGCCGCTATGAGCGAAGATTTGCGAAGACGTGCTATAAAATCAGTTAAAATTCGCGATGACGACTAAAAATTTATAAAATATTCTATTTGTCTAAATCGCTTCTCTTTTACCGTTTTTTTAAAATAAATCCCCTTTTTTTTACAAGCGTTCTCCCCTACTGAAATTTTAATTTTTTAATTATATTTTGAGTGCGGTTTGAATATCAGAGCGATAACGTAACCGAAAACAATTGCGGCGGTAACGCCTGCCGAAGCAGCAGAAAGTCCGCCCGTGATTGCTCCGAACAATCCGTTTTTTGCTCCTTTGATAGCCCCGTCTGCAAGCAAAAAACCAAAGCCGCTTATAGGAACGGTTGCGCCGGCGCCCGCAAAATCTACGAGATATTTATAGAGTCCGAACGACTGCAACGCAAGACCGCCGAGCATAAAAAACACTAAGATTTTACCGCTCGTAAGTTTGGTTTTATTTATGATAAACTGTGCAAGCGAGCATATCGCGCCGCCGACAATAAAAGATTTTAAAAACATTAAAAGCATTTCAATCATTATTCACCTCAATCGTTACCACGTGAGAAATTGCGGGGATAGATTCGCCCTGCTGCGATGAAACGGTTGACAACAACGCGCCGGTTGCCGCAAAAAGTACCCTTTTGATTTCCCTTTTCAATAGTTTCGGATAAATATAACCCGCTAAAACAACCGTGCCGCAACCTGCGCCGCTTCCGCCCTGAAAATTATCTTCTTTCATATTGTAAACGAGTTCGCCGCAATCCACGTGGTTTTTGTCTACGTTATAACCGCTTTTAATCATTAAACGTTTTAACAGACGCGAACCGAGCGCGCCGAGATCTCCCGTAACGATCAAATCGTAGTCCGAAGGTTTTGTTTTTGTATTTTTAAAATGTCTTGCAAGCGTATTACTGCACGCAGGAGCCATCGCGGCACCCATGTTGTTCGGGTCGGTCACGCCGAAATCGATAACCTTACCTATCGTTACTGCAGATATAACGGGTTTACCGCTATGAGCCGAAGACAAAAGATACGCCCCTGCCCCCGTCACCGTCCACTGCGCCTGAGGCGGTCTGATTGCGCCGAGTTCCAAAGGGTAACGATATTGCCTTTCAGCCGTTGCGAAGTGACTTCCCGTTGCACATACCACGTTGTCGGCATTTCCCGAATTTAACAGCATCGAGCCTATTATAAAACATTCGGTAATCGTTGAACACGCGCTGTAAACGCCGATGAAAGGAACGTCAAAATCTCTTGCGGCAAAGTTTGCCGATATTATCTGATTTAACAAATCTCCCGAAATAAGCGCGCTCACGTCGCTTTCTTTAAGTCCGCTTTTTTCTATTACTTTGCTTATTGCGGTAGACAGCATTTTGCACTCCGCTTTTTCGTAAGTCGATTCTCCGAATTTATCGTCGTCGGACTTTAAATTATAATACTTGCCGAGTTCGGAAAATTTTTCCTTAGGTCCCACAACCGTATAAACGCCGCTTATTTCGGGTTTGACGTTTAAAATAAACGTGCCTCTCGTTTTTTTCATAACGATATTATAAGCAAAGCAATAAAAAAAATACGGATATAAAATCCGTAAAAAAACTCATTACATTTAAAACGAAAGCCGCAGGAATTATTTTAAAGAATTGATTTTCGCTTTATATTCGTTTGCCGATTTAATTAACTCTTCGGCGTGTTTTTCCGAAGCGATTGAAATATCTCCGCCGATAAGTCGGATAATTTCCTGCCGTTTTCCGAATTCGTCAAGCGCGGTAACCGTCGTAAAGGTTCTGCCGTCTTCTTCGTGTTTTGCTATTTTAAAAGATTCGTCTGCATACGACACTATCTGCGGAAGATGCGAAATCGTAATGATTTGCGATTTTTGAGATATTTCGCAAAATTTTTTAGCGACTATACCTGCAATCGCGCCCGAAATACCGGCGTCGATTTCATCGAAAACGTAAGTTCCGCCGCTGACGCCGTCAACGAGTTTCATTGCAAGCATAAATCTCGAAGTTTCGCCGCCGCTTATTACTTTTGACATCGTTTTAAGCGGTTCGCCCGCGTTTGCGGAAAACAAAAACTCAACGGTATTCGCTCCGCCATACGGCAATAAATTATAATCGCTTTTGTTTACCGCTATTTTAAAATCGGCGGAATTCATTCCGAGCGTGCGGAGTTCTTTTTTTACTTTTTCGGAAAAATCTTCCGCCGCGGCGTTTCTGAGTTTATCAAGTTCGTTATAAAGAGAAAACAAAGCGTTTTTCTTTTCTGAAATCAGGCTTGATATTTCATTTCGTTTTTCTTCAAAGCCGACGAGAAATTCATATTCTTTTTTAGCCTTTTCGTAAAAATCGTTGATTTCTTCTACGGTATTGCCGTATTTTTTCTTGATACTTTTAATTAAATCGAGCCTGTCGTCGATAAGTTTAAACTCGTCGCCGTCAAAATCAAGCCCGTCAAGCGCGTTTTCGATAGAAGAAACAACGTCTTCGGCGTCCGACTTCAACGTATAAAGCCTGTCTGTAAGGTCTGAATATTCTTTTGATAAATCCGAAACGGATTGTGCTTCTCTTAAAGCGTTGTTGATTAAATCTGATGCGGCGTTGTCTTCGGTGAAAAACGATTTTGCCGCGCTTAAAGCGTTTCCGATTTTTTCGGTGTTAAGAAATATTTTTCTTCTGTTTGAAAGTTCTTCTTCTTCGCCTTCTTTGATTTCGGCGTTTTCTATCTCGTTTATCTGATAGGAAAGAAGGTCGCATTTCGCGGCTCTGTCGCTTTCCGCGCCGCCGAATTCTTTTATTGAATTTTCAAGTTCTTTAATGCCCGAAACGAGCGTTTTTATTTTTTCTTTTAAAATATCTGCATTATTTCCGATAAACGCGTCTAAAACGGCAAGTTGATTTTTTTCGCTGATAAGCGAATAGTGTTCGCTTTGACCGTATACGTCGCATAACCGCTCTGAAAATTTTTTAAGCGCAGACGCCGTAACCGTTACTCCGTTGACGCGGATATCGCCACGTCCGTCGGAAAAAAACCTGCGGCGGATAATAAGATCGCCTTCGTCGTCGATTCCGTATTCGTCTAAAATATCTTTAACGAAAACGTCCGTAAAAGAGCCTTCGCAAAAACAGGAAGTTTCGCCGTAGCGAATCATAGACTTGTCCGCTTTTGCGCCGAGAAGAAAATTTATCGCGCCTATAAGCACGGTTTTACCCGAACCCGTTTCGCCCGATATAACGTTCAGTCCTTTACCGAATTCTATTTCAGCCTCGCCTATCAGCGCGACGTTTTTCAGTCTTAACGACGAAATCATTGTTTAACGACTTCCTTAATGAATTTTACAACGTTTTCGGCGTCATCGTCGTCGTGAGTAACGATTAAAAGAGTATCGTCGCCCGCAATACTTCCCACAACGCCGTTTATAGCAAGTTTGTCAATCGCCATTCCGCAAGACGAGCCGTTGCCCGTAAGAGTTTTAATAACCACGAGATTTCTTGCTCTTTCTATCGAAACGAGAAAGGTTTTTAAAAGAGTTACTAATCTGTCGCCCGAAACGTCGTGTATGTTTTTGACGAGCGGTTCGGAATATTTCAGAGTGCCGCTTTCGGCTTTGACTTTTATAAGACCGAGTTCTTTAATATCGCGTGAAACGGTTGCCTGAGTAACGGAAAAACCTTCTTTATTTAAAGCAAGCGCAAGTTCTTCCTGCGTGGAAATTTCGTTTTCTTTGATAAGGCGTTTAATAATTTCTCGTCTTTTCGTGGTACTCATGCGTCGGTATCGCTCCATTTATTGAGTTTGTATAAAAGTTTTTCGAAAAACGTACTTTCCGTAGCGTAAAATTTAATCATTTTGCGGCTTTTGGAAATTTCAACTTCGTCGCCGGGTTGTAAAAGTTTTTCGAATTTACCGTCGATAAACAGAGAGCATTTATACGAATTTTCGGACACTTTAATTATCGACGTAGCCCCGTCGCCGTAAACGATGGGTTTATTATGAAGGGAATGCGCGCAAACGGGCGTTACTATAAAAGCGTTGAGATCGGGGGTCATAATCGCGCCGCCGGCAGACAGCGAATATGCCGTTGAACCCGTGGGGGTACTTATAATAATACCGTCGGCAACGTAATTATCTACGAATTTTCCGCCTATTTCAAGAGAAATTTTAGCAACTCCGTTTACCGAACCGCCCGTTATATAACGCTGAATCAACGCTTCGTTAAGGGCGTAATATTTATTGCCGCCCGAAACGACTTTCATAACTGAGCGTTTTTCTATAGTTCCGCCGTAAACTATAAGGTCAACGGCTTTTTTCAGATCGCTTTTTTCAACGCAGGTTAAAAACCCGAGCGAACCCGTATTTACGGCAAGAATGGGAATATCGAAAGAAAGCGCGTAATCAACGACGCGCAATATCGTTCCGTCTCCGCCGAAAACGGCGATTACGTCTATGTCCTTACAGTCTTCTTTTAAATTAACAACCTTGCTTTCAACGTTATTTTTTAACAGCATTCTGCCGAATTCGTTTGCCGCTTTGTTGGCTTCGCCTTTGGTTGTGTTTATAAAAATTCCTACCTTCATACGATTGCTCCTATTATAGATTATATAATTCGCCGAATAACTCGTTAAAGGGTTTCGGGGTAACGCTTTCATTGTTTTCAAGCATTATAACGTATTCAACGTTCTTTTTGTCACGCAATGGCGCGGTTGTGATAAAAATAGGTAAAAAACCGCATTTTATCGAAAAATTATAAATTTTTTCTACTGCGCGTTTTCTTACTTTTACATTTGTTACAAGTCCGTTTTTATTAAGATATTCTCTGCCGCATTCGAATTGCGGTTTGATAAGCAAAAATGCCGCTCCGCCTGCTTTCAAGATTTTTTTAACGGACGGGATTATAAGTTCGAGCGATATAAAACTAAGATCCGCGGTAACCGCGTCTATTACGCAGGGAAAACTGTTTTTGTCAAGATAACGCGCGTTCGTGTTATCCATAATAACGACTTTTCCGCTGTTTTCAAGCGATTTATCGAGTTGACTTTCGCCCACGTCAACGCAATAAACTTTTGCCGCGCCGCGTTTTATAAGGCAATCCGTAAAACCGCCGTTCGACGCGCCTAAATCCGCAAACGTAAGCCCTTTGCAATCGAAGCCCGTTTCGCGCAGTATTTTATCGAGTTTATAACCGCCGTTGGAAACGAACGAATTCTCGTTCTTTTCTATTTTAATAAGAGTTTCGTCTGAAATCTCTTTCGACGGTTTAACTGTTTTTCCGTTATAGGTAACTTCTCCGCGTTCTATGGCTTCAGCCGCTTTGTTTCGCGAAGAATAATAACCGTTTTCGGTTAAGAATACGTCTAATCGCATTATTTTTCGCGACTGTAAATAAAATCGGCAAATTCGCCGAGCAATTCGCATCCGTCGATACGTTCAATCGCCCGCACGGCTTCTTTATACGCTTCGAGTTCTTTTTCGCGCGCCTTATCGGTTCCGTAAAGGGTAACGAAAGTGAGTTTGTTTTCTTTCTTATCTTTGCCTGTCGTTTTGCCGAGCGTTGCGGCGTCAGAAGTTTCGTCAAGCAAGTCGTCGGTTATCTGAAATAAAAGACCGAGCGATTCGCCGTATCTTTTAAGTTCGTTATAAAACTTTTTTCCCGCTAATAGCGAAGGAATAAGAACGCTTGCAACTATTAGCCCCGCGGTTTTTCCGTCGTGAATTTTATAAAGCGTTTTTTCGCTTTTATCGCCGCTGTTTTCGGATTTTATATCGAGAACCTGTCCGTTTATCATTCCGTTGTTTCCCGAAAGAAAAAACAAAATTTTCGCGGCGTTTAAAGAATTTAAATCCTTTATTGCGGCAATTACCGTTTCTGCCGCAAGATTTAAAAGTGCGTCGCCCGCAAGAACGGCAATCGCTTCGCCGTAAACTTTATGATTAGTAGGTTGTCCGCGACGATAATCGTCGTTATCCATCGACGGCAAATCGTCGTGAATAAGCGAATAGGTATGAATAAATTCAAGCGCACACGCAAATTCGAGCGCAACGCTCGGATCCGCGCCGAGCGCGTCGGCAGTCATAAGCAAAAGTACGGGGCGGACTCTTTTGCCGCCCGCTTTAACGCTGTAAGCCATGGCGGATTTTAAAGTATCGTCGCAATCGAGCAAAGATAATTTTTTAAACAGCGCGTTTTCCGCGGTTTTTTTAAATTCTTCGTATTTTACGGTAAAATTATTCAACGCCGTGATTCCTTAAACACGCGATATACGCGTTATACATAAGCGTTGCAACGGTCATCGGACCTACTCCGCCGGGTACGGGCGTAATCATAGAAACTTTTTCTTTTACGCCGTCAAAATCAACGTCGCCGTAAATTTTACCGTCAACTCTGTTAATGCCCACGTCTACTACGACGGCGCCGTCTTTAATCATATCCGCGGTAACGAATTTTGCTTTTCCTATCGCCGCAACCACAATATCCGCTTCTTTTACTACCGATTTAAGGTTTAAAGTTTTCGAATGACAAACGGTAACGGTACAGTTTTCGCCTAAAAGCAACGCCGCAACGGGTTTTCCCACCATATTGCTGCGCCCTATAACGACTGCGCGTTTTCCCGATAATTCAACGCCGTAACCTTTTAAAAGATTTATTATGCCGTACGGCGTGCAGGAAACAAGGCATTTTTCGCCCTGAAAAAGTTTTCCGAGATTTTCCGCGCAAAGACCGTCAACGTCCTTTTCCGCGGGGATTTTTGAAAGAATTTTTTCCGCGTTGAATTTATCGGGTAGCGGAAGTTGAACAATAATGCCGTCAATATCGGGATTATCCGCAAGTTTTTTAACTTCGTTTTCCGCTTCGCTTTGCGAAACGGTTTCTGAAAGCCTTATCGTAACGGAGTTGATTCCTATATCGTCTGCCGCTTTCATTTTATTGCGAACGTAAATCTGAGAAGCGGGATCTTCGCCTATAATCACCACGGCAAGACCGGGCGTAAGATTTCTTTCTGCTTTCAAAGCGGCTACTTTGACTTTCAGTTCTTCGCGGAATTTTTTGGAATATTCCTTACCGTCGAGAATAACCATGTTACGCCTCCAACCGCTTTTTGTATTCCGCAAGAACGCCGTTAACGAAATTCGGACTTTCTTCAGCCGAATATTTTCTTACGAGATCCAGCGCTTCGTTTATTGTTACGATTAAGGGTATGCCTTCCGTATACGTCATTTCGGTTATCGCAAGTTGCAGCGCGCATTTATCGGCAGAATACAGCCTTTCGGGTTTATACCCGCGCGATAAATCCGATATTACGTTGTTAACTTCGGATTCGTGAGCGTAATACGCGGATAAAAGACCGTCTGCAAACTCCTTGTCCGCATCGGAAAGATTTTCTTCGTCGTATATAAAATTCTTAAATTCAGCGTCGAATTTATCGTTGAATTGATTGCTGAACAACAGTTTATAAACTGCTTCTCTTGCGTTTCTTCTCATTATTTTCTCCGTGTATGCGGTAAATTATTGCTCTGCGTATTCTTTATCGAATATTACGCCGTTTACGAAAACGTCTACAAGGTCGACCTTGTATTTCGACATTGCTTCGATATTGTGTTTTACGCTTTGCTGAATATTGAACGCTACGTCGGGAACGTTGAAACCGTAATACACGTCAACCGTAACGGCAACGCTTACCACGTCGCCGTTAAAAGTTATTTTTATAAGATTGAGTTTGTCTTTTTTCCCTTTGCGAATGGTAACGCCCGCCACTTCGCTTACGGCAAGAACGACTATACCTTTAACGATACTTGCGTTATACGTCACTTTGCCTTTTCTTTGGGAATTATTGCGTTTGTATACAGCCATATTGAACCTCGCCGCGAATTTTCGCGTTTAACTTTGTGTATAGTATATCATAATTTTTTAAAATTACATAGCGTTTTTACGACTTTTCCGCCAAATATAATTTAAAATTATACGTAAGGTATTATATTTACGTTCTCTGCGTCAAGAGTATTGTTTTCTGAAAGAAGATTGTATATCTTAACGGCGTCGGACTGTGAAAAATCGGAACTCTTTACAACGACGTTCACGTTGGGCGAATCAACGTTCATTGTAACCACAACTTCTTCAAATCCGTACGCTTTGATAAGCGTTTCGTAGCGAAGTTCCTGCTCGGTAAGCGAAGTGAGTTGCATTTTTTGAGTTAAAGCGGCTTCTTTTGCGGAACTTTGTTCGTCGCTTTCGGCAATAATGCGGTCAAGTTGTAAAATCTGTTCGTTTCTCGACTGAGAACGCTGAGTTCTGTACTGCATAAAATACGCGGTAGAAGTCGAGTCTACGTAGTCGCTTTTGCCAGACAACACGAAATTAAATACCGCCGTCGCTGCAAGAAGGGCTATCATAACGCTTAAAACAATTACTTTTTTCTTTTTTGACATAATAAAATCTCCTTTTTATTTCATTTTTAATATTCTTACGTTTTCGGAAGAAACGCCGAGCGTAGTCGTAATCACTTCCGTTATCGCTATTTTAACGGCGAGAACGTCGCCGCCCTCGCAAACAACCGCAACTCCCGTGATTTCGGGATTTAATTCTCTTATAACATAAGGTTTTCCCCCTACGGTAACTGCGGTGGAAGTCGTTTTTTTAACGCCGTTTTCGGTTACCGTTTCAATCGTTTTTAAAATTTCCTGACCGTTTCCGCCGCTCAGACTTACGAAAACCGTCGTCTTTCCCGCTCCGTCTATCTGCGAAATCAGGTTTTTAAGTTTTTTCTCGATTTTGTCGTCGTAAGAAACGGTTGCGCTGTCGGAAGAAGTGCTTTTTAAAAGTTTAACTCCGCTACCGCCGCAAACTACAATAAGAACTGCGGCTATAACGAGTATGACCGCTATTACGTATTCGGGTTTTATCTTTCTCGGTTTTTTAATGGTTTCGCTACCCGTCGGCGCTTCCGCTTTCTTCAATGAATTCAACCTCCGCATCGCATTTATAAAGCCGCGATTTTATAAGTTCTTTTGCGTTTTCTAAAATATATATATGATTTTCGTTTTCTTTTATAACGCCCTCGTCGTAAAAAACGACGATTTTTTTGACGAAAATTTTACCGTCTGACGTAATTACGTCGGCTTTTACTTTCTTTACCGGGAATTTTTCCGTTTTAAGCAACGAATAAACTTCGCTTTCGGTGGTTATTCTTTCTATCTCTGAAAGTTTATTCGTAAAACTTTCGTTTATATCCGCGCTTTCGCTTCCCGTAAAAAATCCCGAACCGAGCATTTTAATAACGGGTACCGTTATTATAAGGAGCGCAAGAAGCGAAACGACCGCTTTTACGGGTTTGCCGTTTTCGCTTTTAGGTATAACGCTTTCAAAAACCGCAAGAAAAATAACGCTTGCGATAAGACCGTAAAAATACCCTTTCAAATTTACTTCTCCTTTGCCGATTTACGGTTTTGCTCAACGCCTTGTTTTTAATATTTTGCTAAAATACGGCTGCAGTTGCCGAAATCATCATAATTACGGTAAGAATAAACACGTAACCGCACACGAATATCAAGGCGGCGAGCGAAGTTAAAACGTCGCCTATTCCGATAACCGCTTTTGTAAAGCGCGCGTCGAGCGCAGGTTCGCAAAGCCCGATTATGAATTTTATTACGAACGAAATAATAATAACGCTTAATCCCGTTCCCGCAACGCTCAGAACGAGCCATATTATCGCCGCAAGCCCTACTGAATTTTTAACGAGAATGCAGGAAGATAAAAGCACGTCCATTCCGCCGCTTAAAAAGCCGCCCGCTATCGGCACGAGAGAACCCGTTGCGTATTTCAGAATTTTTACCGACGCTCCGTTATACTGCGCGTTTACAACGCCCTGCGAACCTATAATTATTGTAAAAATCAAAGTAAAAAGCCCGAGCGACCATTTAAAAAAAGAAAACAGCGTTTTTGATAATTCCGAAAGTTTAACCCCTTCCGATACGTTTCCCACCGTAACCGCAACCGCCGCTACGAGTAATACGGGCAAAAAGAAATTCACCGCTATACCCGAAGTAAAAAAACTTAAAAACGCAACGTACGGTTTATACAGCGAAACTCCGAAATCGCCGACCACCGCAGAAAGCGAAAACAGTAGCGGAAACA
Source organism: uncultured Clostridia bacterium (assembly GCA_934248055.1). Taxonomy (GTDB): domain Bacteria; phylum Bacillota; class Clostridia; order Christensenellales; family Borkfalkiaceae; genus HGM11412. Next base: position 211,147 of record CAKQKI010000001.1, read on the forward strand.
CTTTTTCGATTTTCAAAGCAAAATCGTTTATCGTGTTGACGGAGTACTCCACGACTTCGTAAAGTAATTTTCCAACGATAACGCAAACAAGCGAGTAACAAATATAAAAAACTATATTTTTTTCGATATTACCGTTATTTTTAGATATAATTATATTTGACGCCGAGCATAAAACGCCTATTGCGATTATTAAAGCGAGCACCTTGCTTATAACGCCGAAATTATTCTTTACCCTTCCCGAAAGATAAGAAATCACGCCGCCGAAAGTCAATTGAATATCGCCCGTAACGATTTTTAAAAGCCTGTCTTTAAACGACAGTTTGTCGCCGAAAAGTTTGTCGAGTTCGTCGGTTATAAACTCAAAATCCTTTTCTTCTATCCCGCTCAATATGCCGTTTACGGCTTCGTCAACGTTAACGTCGTCTTTTGCGCCGTCTGCAAAAACGGTAGAAGAACACGAAAAAATTAGAAACAAACTTATAACGAGCAAGAACGCCGAAATGAGCGCGCGCCGCTTTTTTAACCTTTTATATGTTTTCATTTTAAAAGCGACGTTGCAACTTCAACGAGTTCTTTAAATATGGGAATAGACGTGGTAAAAATTACTATTCTTCCCGCAAAAGCAATTTTTGAGCCTATCGATTTTACACCCATATCTTCGCATAAACTAACGGAAAACTCCATAAGATACGAAATAACCGTAATTTTGACCACCGTTACGAAAAGCGACGGATTTATCCCCGTTCCGTCTGCAAGTTGTTTAAAAAAGTTTACCGTGGTGAGAACGTAACCGCTGACGCCGATTAAAAGTATCGCGCCCGTCGCTATTAAAGAAAGCGACGCAAGTTCGGAGCCTTGCGCTTTGAGTATAACGAAACAAATTGCGCCTGTAAGACCGACGCCCGCAATTTTTAAAATTTCCATCAGTATAACCCGAAAATATCTTTTATTACGGTAAAAAGTTCGCCTATCATTCCTATAACGAGCGCAAGAACGATTATAAGTCCCGCAAGGCTTACGAGCGTTGCTATGTCGTCGCGGTCGGATTTTTTAAGCACCTGACATATAACCGTAACAAGTATTCCTATCGCCGCTATTCTGAAAATAATATCTATACCGTAACTCATCAGATCACCATTATTAAAATCGCAAGACCTAAAACGAAGCCCGTTTTTATTGCAAGAGTTTTATATTTTTTATTAAATTCGCGCTTTTCTTCCGATAGTTTAATAAAATCGCAAAGAAAACTTTCAACCGCAGTCGTCTGAGATTCTTCGCCGCCCTTTCCGATAAGCGAAAACAAAGAATCGAATTTCACTCTTTCGTTGTTTTTAACGTATTCGGGATAAACCGCCGTTTTGCCGTCTATTACCGAAGAAAGCGTGTTTTTGAATTCTTCGGACGAATATTCTTTGTCTTTTAACGTTTCAAGGCTGTTTTTAAGATATTTCAGTTCCGAAAGATAATATCGTAAAAATTCCGTGCAGGAAGAATAAAAAGCGTATTCTTTTTCTTTTTGCGCCGCTTTTATATACCCTATTCTCGTAAAAACCACGAGAGCCGAAACGCCGATTAGGATTTTTAAAAGTTCCATAATATTTTTCCGCAGGCGTCATAAACGGAATATCGTCGTCCGCCGTTTTTAAAATTACATATTCCGATAAAATATTTAAAAACGCCGTTAAGAGATTTAAGATAGTCTTTTTCTTTTAATTCCGACAGCGAGCGCGCATGTACCGTCGCGATTACGTCAACACCGCCTTTCTGAGCGGATAAAACGCCGTCTGCGTCGGAAACGCTCATAAGTTCGTCTGTAACTATAACTTGCGGGCAAAGCGTTCTTAAAGCCTGCGAAAACCCGAAAGCCTTATCGGCATAAGTTAACACGTCTGTAAATTTTCCCGAATCGAAACTCGAAGAGCCGCATTTTGCGGCTATTTCGTTTCTCTCGTCGACTATAACGCAGAATTTTCCGCCGTCGGAAATAAGTCTTACAAGGTCGCGTATAAAAGTAGTTTTACCATCGCCCGCGCGGGAAAAAACGAGAACGCTGCCGCCGTCGTAACGCTCGTAAAAGGGTTTAGCAACGTCTTTAATGAAATGCGGCACTCTTATACATAAAGAAGAAAAGTTTTTAATCGCGGTTACGCCGTCGTTACCGTAAACGAATTCGCCGCCAAGCCCTATTCTTTCGCCGTCGTCGGTCGTGATAAATCCGCGCTTGATTTGCTCTTCGAAAGAGTAAACCGAACGCTTGCATGCGAAATAAACGATTTTTAAAAGATCTTCACGCGTTATAACTCCGCCCGAGCAAGAAACTTTACCGTCCGCGCTTACTATAACGGGCGGCTTGTTTTCGTAAAGCCTTAGTTCCGAAACGCCCGCAACGCGCGACGGCGGAATAATTTTTCTCAATTGTTCGGGCAGATAATCAAACATCGGTATATTATACGGCAGTTTGTCCGCATATAGAACGAAAGGATATAAATTCCCTTGCAAAAAACAGTTTAAAATGGTAAAATAAAAAGCGCGTTGTGTTACGCGCTTTACAAAAAGAACTTAGTGATGACGAATGGAATCCCTAAAAGGAGTTTATTTATGAAATTCGAAGGAGTATACGGTATAGGTCATATCGTTTATCTCGCAATAGCCTTAATACTTTATGCGGTCGGTCTTATATTTCTCTGTAAGCATAAAAACGACGAGAAAGTTAAATTCGTTACCGTAAAAATAAGCGCAGCCGTTCTTTTAATTTGTATAATCGCAAGCAGGTTTTCGGTTGCGATTAAAAAAGAAAACGATTTGAAATATCTTCTTCCGAATACGTTTTGCGGACTTTCAAGCCTTGTTTTATCGATTGCCGTGCTTTTCGGTAAAAGGGATAATTGCGTTTTACACTGCATAGCCTATCTCGGCATGCTCGGCGGCACGATTACGATATTTTATCCCGATTTTCTTATAGAGCAAAGTTTTTTCGATATTTTAAGTATAACGGGGCTACTGCATCACGCGGTTATGGTCTGGCTCGTTATGGCAATAATAAAAACGGGTTATCTGAAGCCGTCGATTAAAAAATGGTTTTATTATCCGCTCGGTTTATGCGTTATTATGACGCTTGGCATTTTTGAATCCGACTGCTTGAAATTTACTAATTCAATGCAGATAAACAATCCCCTTTTAAGCAGCGCGCCTATATTTACTTCGTGGTACGTTGTAGGAACGATTTCGATACTTCTTTTAATTATTTTTCTTTATTTATACGAAAAGTTTTTTAATAAAACAAGTCAATCCGAAAATATATAAATAAAAACGCCTTTTACGATTTGACGGTTCAAATCGTAAAAGGCGTTTTTTAAATTATGCTTTTGCCTTTTTAGCAGGTTCGGGCTTTTTAAAGCAGCCGAGAATAATTGCGAAAATTCCGCCGAGACACAGCGTAACGGTGATAATCCACAAAACGAGTTTATCACTGAGAACGTTGCTCACCGCGAAATACACGCCGAGCGTTACAAGCGCGATGGCGATTGCAAGTTGCCATACGGGATATTTTGTTTCTCCCTGCGAACGCTGATAGTAATAGGCTCTGAAAATTTCAACCACACCGCGAAGCCACAACGCAAGACCTAAAATCTGCCCTACGCCGCTTACCTTTATTACGTTGAACTGCGAAAGAACGCTTCCTATCGCAACGAGCATAAGAAGAACGAATTCTATAATGGTAAGCACTTTGACTACGCCGTTGCTTTTCGTGAGTATTTTTTTAAGCACGAAACACAGGCAATATAATGCGAGAGCGACGGCAACTATGATTTTTACGGTTTTATACCCCCATTCTTTAAAAAATACGTTAATATCGCCGTCTTTCCAGAACGGCATAAGCATTACCGACAAAACCGTTACTATCGCGCCGATAGCGATATACGCCCAGAACCATTTGGTTTTTTTGGTGTTTATTATTTTATTTATTTTTACAGCCATAATACGCTCCTTGTTTTTTTATCAGTATAACAATTAGTTATAAATTTGTCAATAGTTTAACGGCACATAAACAGCCCTTTGCTAAATAAAAAGCAACCCGAAAGTTGCTTTTATTTTTGTCCGGCATACGAATTATTTCTTTATTCCCGCCTGTACTTTTTTAAGTTTTGCAAATCTCGGAAGTCCGTCTTCAAGCGGCGCTTTGCTGTCGCCCTGAATAAGCGGAAGCGCGTATTTTACGTATTCGTCGGAAATATACGTTCCGTTTTCAGTTATCCATTCGAGCGGAACGGTTTTTTCCGTATTAGCCGCAAGTTTAAGATTAACAAGACTGTATTTACACTTATAATTGCCCTTTTTATCGGTATCGCGTTTATAAACGACCATTTTATCGGTAGTACCCCTTACGGCAGCCTTGACCGCTTCTTTGCCCGCTCTGAACGTTTCTTCAACATCAACCTTACTTGCAAGGTGCGCGCCGCATCTCTGCATAAGGCTGAGTTCTATTCCGCGCGTTTTGAACCCCGTTTTTTCTTTGATAAGATTTGCAAGAGTTGCCGAAACGCCGCCGAGTTGAGCGTGACCGAAACTGTCGCGCGCGCCCTGAGAAACGAGTTCGCAAATAAGATTTCCGTCTTTATCGTGAATACCTTCGGAAACCACCGCGATACATTTATTATTATTTTTAGCGCATACCGCTTTTACGTCGTCAACGAATTTATCTACGTCGAAAGGAACTTCGGGAAGATAAATAAGATCCGCTCCGAGACCTTTATAGCCTGCAAGCGCCGCCGACGCAGTAAGCCAGCCCGCGTTTCTGCCCATCGCTTCGATAACGCATACCATGGGCGTGTCGTAAACCTTAGCGTCAAGATTAACTTCCATAATGGTGGTCGCGATATATTTTGCGGCGGAAGCGTATCCGGGACAGTGGTCGGTGCCGAAAAGGTCGTTGTCGATGGTCTTGGGAACGCCGATAACGTTGCAATCCCACCCCGATTTCTTGATATATTTGGAAATCTTGTTGCAGGTATCCATACTATCGTTACCGCCGTTATAGAAGAAATAGCGGATATTGTATTTCTTGAATACTTCTACTATTCTTTTATAATCGGTATCGTCTTTTTTAGCGTCTTTAAGTTTATATCTTACCGAGCCGAGCGCGGAAGAAGGAGTGTTTTTCAAAAGAAGAAGTTCTTTTTCGTCTTCTTTGGAAATATCGTAAAAATCTTCTTCGAGAACGCCTTTAATACCGTGCGCCGCGCCGTAAACGGCTGTAATATTAGGCTGTTTTAAAGCCTCTATGAATACTCCCGCCGCGCTTGCGTTGATAACGGAAGTGGGTCCGCCCGATTGCGCGAACATACACGCGCCTACTAAATTTTTCATAATGTATCTCCTTATTATTTCACATATACCTTAAAGAGAAAGTATATGCGCTACTTCGTAAAGTTTTTTATCGAACACTCTCGGCATTGCGAGCGCTTCGGAAATATCCTGAGCGATTATCTCGTTGTTTCTTATGCCTATAACCTTGTTCGTTTCGCCGCCCGATATCGAATCAACCGCCTTAACTGCCATTTTAGCGGCAAGTATTCTGTCTGTCATAGTCGGAGAACCGCCGCGCTGAATATGCCCGAGCGTAGTGGTTTTTACGGAAATGCCCGTAAGTTCTTTAATTCTCGAGCAAATTTCGTCTTTATTGCCCGCGCCTTCGGCAAGAATTATCATATTCGAAGTTTTACCGCGTTTCTGACTCTGAAGAAGAGATTTTGCTATATCGTCGATATTAAACGGTATTTCGGGTATAAGACAATATTCCGCGCCGCCCGCAAGCGAAGCGTAAAGAGCGATATCGCCGCACTTTCTGCCCATAACCTCAAGAAGCGAAGCGCGGTCGTGCGAACACATCGTATCGCGAAGATTGTTTATCGCCGATAAAACGGTGTTTACTGCGGTATCGAATCCTAACGTATAATCGGTATAAGCAAGGTCGTTATCGATTGTGCCGGGAATCCCCACAACGTTTATACCGCATAAATCGGAAAGGTCTTTTGCACCGCGGAATGACCCGTCGCCGCCGATTACGATAAGACTGTCTATTCCGTATGCGGATAACGTGTCCGCCGCCTGTTTTATGTATTCGGGTTCTTTGAATTCAGGGCATCTTGCGGTTTTCAATATAGTGCCGCCGCGGTGAATAATATCCGAAACGGAACGGGAATTCATTCGCGTTATGGAATTATTGAGCAATCCTACGTAGCCGCGTTCAACGCCGTAAACGTCAAAGTCGTTAAAAATAGCATATCTTACGCACGCCCTTACACATGCGTTCATTCCCGGAGCGTCGCCGCCGCTCGTTAAAATGGCAACTTTTTTCATATCACGAACTCCTTTTAAACAGTTACTTGATTTTCCTTATAGATTTTAGCATATATTTTATAAAATATCTACTGTTTTAATTATTTTTCAAAGAAAATTACGTCTTTTTCATCGAGTATCGACATAAGTTCGCTGTACAGCCCCCTGCAACTTCTTATTTTCTCGTTGAGTTTGTACTTTTTACCGTCTTTTTTAACGAGTACCGTAATATCTCCCGGGTAACCCGACAATATTTCGAGAAGTTCGTTAAAATCGTCTAAACCGTCTGCGGTTATTCCGAGATATTGCTTTTTTGCGTCGGTAGTTGTTTCTTCGGCTTTCGCGCCGCTTTCGAGCGAAGAGAATTTTTCTATCATAACGCTCGGTTCTCTGCCGTCTCTTAATTGAAGTTTACCGGATATTTTAACGATAGCGTCCTGCTCTACCGCGTTTTTGTACTTATCGTAAACTTTCGGAAACATAACGCATTCGACTGCCCCGTATAAGTCTTCGATTGTGAGAATACACATATACGATCCCGAACGCGTGGTAACTTTTTTAACTCCCGTTATAAGTCCGCCGAACTCGACCGACATACCGTCCTGAACGTCGGTATAAATAATTTCGCCGTAATCGTTTTCTTCTTTATTCATAAACAAAGCGGTTGAAAATGAAAGTTGTTTGAGTTCGTTTTCGTAGTGCGCGAGCGGATGACCCGTAACGTAAACCCCTACGACGCTTTTTTCATAACCGAGTTTGGTTTTAAGATCGTATTCCGATACTTCCGGATAAACCGCAACTATTTTTTCAGGCTCTTCGAGCATGCTGAAAAGGCTTATCTGATTGCTTTCTTTTTCTTTATATATTACGGACGCTTTGTCAAGCACGTCTTCGTAAGCGGCGATAAGCCTGCTTCTGTAAACACCGAAACAATCGAATGCGCCCGCGTAAATAAGGTTTTCGACGAGCCTTTTATTTACGTACTGCACCGACCGCATGGCAAAGTCTTCGAACGAAGCGAATTTACCGCCCTTTTCGCGTTCTTTGATTATATCTTCTATTACTCCTATCCCGACGCCTTTTACCGCCGCCAGACCGAAACGAATTTTACCGTCTTTAACCGAAAAATACGCTTTACTTTCGTTGATATCCGGTTGAAGAACGGGAATTTTTTCGTCTTTTGCGTAAGAAACGTAGTTGGTTATTTCTTTGATGTTCGTTATTCTGTTGTTGAGAACGGCAGCAAGAAATTCGGGTTCGTAATAACATTTTAAATACGCCGTCTGATAGGTAACGAGCGAGTATGCCGCCGCGTGCGATTTATTGAAAGCGTATTTTGCAAAGTCTTTCATTTCGTTCCAGACCTGACGGGCAACGTCTTCGGGAACGCCGCGTTTAAGACAGCCGTCTATAGCCCTTGAAATCTTTCCGTGTTCGTCTACCGTTTCGGGTTTGCCGTTGATAAACGTTTCCACTTCTTTTTCCATCTCGGCTACTTTCTTTTTGCCCATCATACGGCGGACCATGTCCGCCTGACCGAGAGTATACCCCGCAAGTTCCTGAACTATCTTCATAACCTGCTCCTGATAAACGATACAGCCGTAAGTCTGTTTAAGTATAGGCTCTAAAAGCGGATGAGCGAATTTTACGCTTTCGGGATTATGTTTGTTTTTTATAAAGCGCGGAATAGAATCCATAGGTCCCGGTCTATATAGCGACACGGCAGCCACTATATCTTCAAGGCACGACGGACGGAGTTTCGAAAGGAAGTCTTTAAACCCCCCCGACTCTATCTGAAAGATAGCGGTTGTGTTGCCGGAAGAAATAAGATCGTAAACTTTCGGGTCGTCGTAACCGTTCCTGTCGAAAACGACGTCTACTCCGTGATTTTCTTTAACGTACTCGATACACATTTTAATATCGCTAAGGTTTCTCAGTCCCAGAAAGTCCATTTTAAGAAAACCTAAATGTTCGAGTTCAACTCCCGTATACTGCGAAGTAATATCGTCGCCGTTACGCGAAAGCGGCATGTGCCTGTCGAGAACATCCGCGCCTATTATAACTCCGCACGCGTGCGTGCTTGACTGCCGCGGCGCGTCTTCGAGTTTCATGGCAATATCCACGACCTTTTTGATTTCGGGATTTTCGTCATACATTTCCCTAAGTTCCGGAACGGTGTAATCCGTAATACCGTCTTTTAGTTCCTTTTCGGTAGGCTCGTAAAACCCGAATACTTTCTGAAGAATATTCGGTCTTCCTATATCGAGCGTCCTTCCGTTTTTAACAACTTTATTCGGCATTGCCTTGGTTACTTTATCAAGGTCGGCATACGGAACGTTAAGCACGCGCCCTACGTCTTTAATGGCGTTTTTAGCCGCCATCGTGCCGAAAGTTATTATTTTCGCAACGGTATCGTAACCGTATTTACCGCGAACGTATTCTATTACTTCCTGACGGCGCGAATCTTCGAAGTCCACGTCGAAATCGGGCGCGGATACGCGCTCCGAATTCAAAAAACGCTCGAAGTATAAATTATATTTTAACGGGTCTATATCGGTAATGTTTATTAAATACGCAACTATCGACCCCGCGCCGCTTCCCCTTCCGGGTCCTACCGAAATACCCATTTTTCGCGCGGCGTTTATATAATCCCAAACGATAAGATAATATTCTATAAAGCCCTGCTTTTCTATAACCGAAAGTTCCATTTCGATACGTTCGCGAATTTCTTTCGTTTCGGCGCCGTATTTGATTTTTATACCTTCGTTTATAAGTTTGCGGATAAAAACGATCGGGGTATCGCCGTTTTCCGGTTTATAGTGCGGAAACATATAGTGCCCGTAAACAAAACCGAAGTTACATTTATCGGCAATTTCGAGAGTGGTTTGCAAAGCGTCTTCGTCGTCAGGCAAAGCGGCAAGCATTTCGTCGTAAGTTTTAAGATAAAACTCGTCGCACGGCATTTTCATGCGGTTGGGAGTGTCTATATTAACGCTTGTCTGAACGCACATAAGAACGTCTTGCGGAACGGCGTCTGCCTTATCAATGTAATGAACGTCGTTGGTAGCAACGGTTTTAATGCCGTATTGCTTTGCAAAAACCCTGAGTTGCGCGTTTACGTATTGCTGTTCTTCGAGTCCGTGATTCTGAAGTTCGAGATAAAAATCTTCGCCGAAAGTATCTTTAAAAAACCTTACGAGTTCTTCGGCTTTTTTAAGGTCGTGGTGAAGTATCGCCTGCGGAATATCGCCGCCGATACATGCGGAAGTGCAAATAAGACCTTCGTGATGCGTAGCAAGAGTTTTAAGGTCGATACGCGGTTTATAATAAAATCCGTCGCGGAAGGCAATCGCATTCAAAAGCGAAATGTTTTTATATCCCGTTTCGTTTTTAACAAGCAGAATAAGGTGACGGCGATCTCTGTACCCTTCGGCGTCGTCCGTTTTAAGTTTTCCTTTAACGGTAAGATCGTCGCATACGTAAAATTCCGTTCCGAAAATAGGCTTTATTTTTTCTTTCGTGCAAGCGTCGAAAAACGCAACCGCGCCGTACATATTGCCGTGGTCGGTCATAGCGATAGCGGGCATGCCGAGTTGTTTCGCGCGTTTCGTCACGCGGGAAATTTTCGCCATTCCGTCAAGTAACGAATATTCGGTGTGAAGATGAAGGTGAACGAATTCTTTCATATAAAATCTACCAGAATGCTGTTTTGAACGTATAAATATTCGTCTTTTATCTTGATTCTGTCCGAAAAAACGTCGAGATAAGATAAATTTTTGTTAATTGCCGATTTAAAGTCGCTCGTAAACTCCGTGCCGAACGCCGACTTATACTCTTTAAAATCAACGCCGTAGCAGGTTCTTAAAGCAAGCATCGCAAACTCGCCTTTTGCGTCTTTTTCCGTTACGTTTTCAGAAAAAACTTCGGGATATTTACCCGAGAGAATACAGTGAACGTATTCGTCGATACTTTCGGTTTCGGTAAATCGCCTGCCGTTTATAAACGACGACGCGCCTACGCCCGCGCCGAGATATTCGCCACGCTTCCAGTAATTCATATTATGACGGGAATAATACCCGTCTTTGCAAAAATTACTGACTTCGTAGCGGTTAAACCCCTTTTCTTTCAGATAAATCACCGCTTTTTCGTAAACGTCGGCAACTTCGTCTTCCGACGGAAGTTCGCCGTTAAGATACCGCGTAAACATAGGCGTTCCTTCTTCCGCTTTCAATGCGTAAAGGGATACGTGCCTGACGTTTTCGTGCGCGGTTGCCGCGTCAATCGACTTTTTTACGTCGTTAAACGTTTCGTCGGGAAGCCCTATCATAACGTCGACCGATGTATTGTATTCTTTCAGAAGTTCCATCGAAAACTCAAAATCGCTAAGCGTATGAATACGGTTAAGCCGCCTTAAAGTTTCGTCGTTTGCGCTCTGAAGCCCTACGCTGTATCTGTTTATTCCTGCGTTTTTATATACTTTTAGTTTATCGGCGTTTATTGTCCCCGGATTAACTTCCAAAGTGATTTCGGCGTTTTTATCGACGCTGTAAAGAGTGTAAATCTGTTTGAGCGCGCCGTAAATATATTTAGGTTCCACAAAACTCGGCGTTCCGCCGCCGAAATATATCGTGTTTATTATTTTATTCTTTAAACCGTCCGCCCTGTATCTAAGTTCTTTATACAAACACGCAAAATACGCTTCCGCCTTTCCCGTTTCTTTAGGGAAAGAAGCAAAATCGCAGTACGTGCATTTGCTTTTACAAAACGGCACGTGAACGTAAATACCTGCCATAATCAATCGTCCGAATCGAGTTTGAGTATCGAAGTAAACGCTTCGCTCGGGATTTCTACCGAGCCGAGTTTACGCATCTTCTTTTTGCCTTCTTTCTGCTTTTCAAGAAGTTTTTTCTTACGCGTTATATCGCCGCCGTAGCATTTCGCAAGAACGTCTTTCCTTAAGGCTTTGACCGTTTCCCGCGCTATTACCTTGCCGCCTATAGCCGCCTGCACGGGTATTTCAAACATCTGGCGCGGTATAACTTCTTTTAATTTTTCAGCCATTGCTCTGCCGCGCGGATAAGCCTTGTCTTTATGGACTATTACGGAAAGAGCGTCGCAAATTTCGCCGTTTAAAAGTATATCGAGTTTCTGAAGTTCGGAGCGTTTATAACCCGCAAGTTCGTAATCGAACGAAGCGTATCCGCGCGTTCTCGATTTAAGTCCGTCGAAAAAGTCGAAAACAACTTCGTTAAGGGGAAGTTGATAGTTCATTTTTACCCTTTTCGCGTCTATATACGACATATCTTCGAACACGCATCGCTTTTCCTGACACAAATCCATAATCGCACCCACGTATTCGGGCGGAGTATAAATATTTGCTTCGATAACGGGTTCTTCCATATAATCTATTTCGGTTACGGGCGGAAGCCTTGACGGGTTTTCTACGGTAAGAACGGTGCCGTCCGTTTTATGAACGATATAAGAAACGGAAGGCGCGGTGGTTACTATATCGAGACCGAATTCGCGCTCAAGACGTTCTTCTATTATTTCCATATGCAAAAGCCCTAAAAACCCGCAACGAAAACCGAAGCCGAGAGCCGCCGAGTTATCGGGTTCGAACGTAAGAGCGGCGTCGTTGAGTTTAAGTTTTAAAAGCGCTTCTTTAAGGTCTGCGAATTTTGAGCCGTCAAGCGGATATATACCGCTGAAAACGACGGGCTGAGCCTTTTTATACCCGGGGAGCGGTTCCTTTGCGGGGTTGTTTACGTCGTAAACGGTATCGCCAACTTCTATATCCATAATCGATTTTATAGAAGCCGCAATATAACCGACTTCTCCCGAACGAAGAGATTTTTCGGGGCGCAATGCGGGATTGAACGTTCCCACTTCTACCACGTCAAACACTTTATCCGACATAAAGGTTTTAATTTTCGTTCCGGGTTTTACAACGCCGTCAGCAATTCTTACGAAAAGTATAACGCCTTTGAAATTATCGTAATAACTGTCGAAAATAAGCGCTTTGAGCGGAGCGTCGTCGTCGCCCTGCGGAGCGGGAATATCGGTTACTATTCTTTCAAGAACTTCTTCTATGTTTATTCCCGTTTTTGCCGATATCCGCGGCGCGGAAGACCCGTCAAGCCCGATAACATCTTCTATTTCTTTTGCAACGGAATCGGGATCTGCCGACGGCAGATCTATTTTATTTATAACGGGCATTATTTCAAGATTATTGTCGAGCGCGAGATATACGTTAGCAAGCGTCTGAGCCTGAATCCCCTGCGACGCGTCCACGATAAGTATCGCGCCTTCGCACGCTTTTAAACTCCGCGAAACTTCGTAAGTAAAGTCCACGTGTCCCGGGGTATCTATAAGATTAAAAATATATTCGTTTCCGTCTTTTGCTTTATAAAGCATTCTTACGGGAGTAAGTTTTATGGTTATTCCCCTTTCGCGTTCAAGATCCATCGAATCGAGAAGTTGTTCTTCCATATCTCTTGCGGAAACCTGCCCCGTCATTTCGATAAGCCTGTCCGCAAGCGTGGATTTGCCGTGGTCGATATGCGCTATTATGCAAAAATTTCTTATATTGTTTTTAACGGTAACTGCCATAGTAAATATTATACAATATTACTTAAAAAAAAACAAGCGCTTGCAATATCTTTAAAAAAGTGTTATAATGCGCGTTGAGGTTATTTATATGAAATATGAAAATACGGAATGGCTTTTTACCGTTCCCATTGCGCACCGCGGATTATACGGCGACGGCGCGCCCGAAAATTCACGTCCTGCCTACCTTGCGGCGATAAACGAAGGGTACGCGATAGAACTCGACGTTCAGATGTCGTCCGATAAAAAATTGTTTTGCTATCACGACGATAATTTAAAGCGCGTTTGCGGCGTAAACAGAGATATACGCGACCTTACCGCCGAAGAAATTTCAAAACTTCGCCTTGACGGTACCGACGAAAAGATTATGACTTTCGGCGAAGTGCTTGCTCTTATCGCCGATAAAACGCCCGTTCTTATAGAAATGAAATCTCAACTTAATCCCGGTCTTGAAGAACTGCTTGCAAAAGAACTTGAAAACTACGACGGCAGGTTTGCCGTTCAGAGTTTTAACGCCACGATGGTTAAAAGATTTCAAAAACTTATGCCGAAAGTAAAAACGGGCGTTTTAACCACGCGCGAAAGTTCCGATCTCGTTCCGAAAATAGTAAATTTCGCAATGCACAGGCTTTGGTACGGCTTGTATCTTAAATTCGATTTTTTGAATATGCGAATCGAAGATTTACCGCGCTATGAAAAAAAATTAAAAAAATTCAGAGTTATTTGCTGGACCGCAAAAACGAACGAAGATATTAAAATCGCCGAAAAATACGCCGAAAACGTTATTTTTGAAAAAACGGTAACGGACCTTGGAAAATTTGCAAAACGCTGAATTAAAAAAACGCCCCGATAAATTTCGGGGCGTTTTTCAATCGAGTTCGTCAAGCGTAAGTTCGTAAGACGGTAAAATATTTTCAACGAAATATTTTACTTCTTCTCTTTCGCTGTTTTTAAGTTCCTTATAAATGCTTTCTTTCGCTTTGATAAATTCCGAATTGCCCGATTTCACTTCTTCCGCGCATTTAAGATACGCCGCTATTTTGTCTGCCGCTTTCATGATTTTATATTCTTCCGACGATTCGTCGGGAATAACGTACTTTTCATATTCAAAGCGGAATTCTTCGGGTAATTTACTCAGAATTTTTTCGCTTGCTCCGCGTTCGATATCTTTATACGCCGAATTTATTTCTTTGTTGAAATATTTTATGGGCGTGGGTAAATCGCCCGTAATAACTTCGCCCGTTTCGTGATACTGAGCGTATAAAACGACTTTTAATATATCCGCCGAGCCGCCGAAATAAACGTTTTTAACCGTAGCGAGAGCGTGCGCCACCATAGATACCTGTTCGGTATGCTCCATAACGTTTTCTTCTATGGTAGAACGCATAAGCGACCAGCGTTTTATGTATTTAAGCCTGTTAAGATATGCAAAAAAATCGTACTTCATATTCATATTATACCACCATCGTATTTATTTTACAATATTATACGGCTAAATAATTGACAAAAGACTGTCAAAATTATATAATCGATACAAAATAAACGCAGGGGTGCTTTGTAAGCCGCTTAACCGCAAGCGATCAGGCTAACAAGGCTGAGATTATACCCTTTGAACCTGTCGGGGTAATGCCTGAATGGAAGAAGTTTTTTCGCGCGCGCCGCGAAGTCTTTTTACCCCGCAAAATTTCAGTGCGGGGCTTGTTTTTTGCGTTTTAAAGGAGCAATATGCTTAATTTATTGTCTGTTTTCGGCTTTTTAGATAAAGAGCCCACGAGTTCGGCGGTTATTATCATCAATGCCGCTATGCTCGTTGCTTTGGTTGTGATAATCGCCGTAATTTCCGTAAAAAGAAAATCGTTTAACACTAAAACGATAGTTTTCGGCGGTATTTCGGTCGCTTTGAGTTTTGCTTTGTCATTCGTGAAAGTATACAGTTCGCCGTTCGGCGGAAGCGTAACTCTTGCAAGCCTTTTGCCGATTTGCGTGTTTGCCTATGCTTTCGGAATTGCCCCCGCTCTTTTCGTCGGAGTTACTTACGGAATGCTGCAATTTTTTCAAAGCCCGAGTTTGTATACTTACGCCACTCTATTTCTCGACTATATTCTGCCGTTTTCGTCCGTCGTTATGACGGCGGTTGCGAGAAAATTCATTAAAAACGAAACGGCGGGACTTCTGATCGGAATTTTTCTTACCTGCGCTTTCAGATTTGCCTGCCATTTCGGTTCGGGAATAATATTTTTTAACGCCGGTTATATCGTTTCGGGCTTACCTGCAGACAACGCTTTTATATATTCCTTCTGCTATAACGCCATATATTTAGTGCCTGATACTCTTATAACGATTATCGCCGCTTTTATACTTGAAAAAACCCGCGTTATTCCGCGGCTTATAAAAATTTCGGAAACGTAAAAAAAGGCTTTTAAAGCCTTTTTTTATTCGCAAATTTTTTCGTATTTATTTTCTTTATAATACCTTTCTTTCGCTTTTACGTATCTTGCAGAAAGGTTTAACGTGTAACGCTGTTTCTGCTCGTAAGATAAAGTATCGAAATACGCTTTGTCGGTAAGCCTGCCGAGCGCGTCGCTCACCTCGCCGAAGTTATCGAGAATATCTTTTACTTTCAGGTAAAAATCTTCGTCCTCGTTCTTGACGCCGCGAACGGTTACCGCGGCTTTCGTCTGATAGTACTCCACGACTTTCGAAGCGTTCGTTCCGTCTTCCGCGGCGCGTTTCACTTCGCTGTCTACCTTGGCTTTGTAGTTTTGCCAAAAGGAACTTTTAAGTCTCTTTTTGGCTTCTTTTGCGTATTCTTTGATACTTTTTTCCGAGTTCATTACTATCCTCCATAAAAAATTGTCCGCAAAACGAGTTTGCGGACGTAAAACTTATTTGCTCAGCCTTTCATATTTCTCTTACGAGCGGCTTCTGCTTTCTTTTTTCTCCTTACGGAAGGTCTTTCATAAAACTCTTTGCGACGAAGATCGCCTATAATCCCGTCACGCGAACATTTACGTTTAAATCTTCTGAGCGCGCTGTCAAGCGTTTCGTTTTCTCCGACTCTAACGGTAGACATATTACAACCCTCCTTTGCCCTACGGCGTAAGAATACTTTATTAAAGCCCCTTTATTATATCAAAAGCGTAAAAAATTTGTCAACTGTTATTATGCCGTTTTATGCATTTTTTTTATTCTCTTATAATTCGACGAATTTCGACGTTTTTCTCGTTCTTAACGCAGTTACATAATAAGAGTTTATTATAAAACGCTCAATGATTATAGTTTGGCGGTCGTTTTTTCTTTATACGCCGCGCGTATTTTTTCTTCAATTTCGTTGCGGATTTCTTCGTTGTTTAACAAATAATCTTTCGCCTTTTCTCTGCCCTGAGCGAATTTATCTCCGTTATACGAGAACCACGCGCCCGACTTATCGATAATGCCGTACTCCACGCCGAGATCCACAAGGCAACCTTCCTGAGATATGCCCTTTCCGTAAATAATATCGAATTCTGCCGTTTTAAACGGCGGAGCGAGTTTGTTTTTAACGATTTTTGCTTTCGTTCTGTTGCCGAACATACCTTCGGTATCTTTCAAAGCGTCCGCTTTTCTTACGTCTATTCTTACGCTTGCGTAAAATTTAAGCGCTTTTCCGCCCGGAGTCGTTTCGGGATTGCCGAACATAACGCCTACCTTTTCGCGAAGTTGATTGATAAATATAACGCACGTTTTACTCTTGTTGGTAATGCCCGTAAGTTTTCTGAGCGCCTGCGACATAAGTCTTGCCTGCAAGCCGACGTGAGAATCTCCCATATCGCCTTCGATTTCCGCTTTCGGAGTAAGCGCCGCTACCGAGTCGATTACCACGATGTCAACCGCGCCGCTTCTTACAAGGCTTTCCGTAATATCGAGAGCCTGTTCGCCCGTATCGGGTTGCGAAACGTATAAATCTTCGAGATTAACGCCGAGTTTAGCGGCATACGCGGGATCGAGAGCATGCTCGGCGTCGATGAACGCCGCGATTCCGCCGTTCTTTTGCGTTTCCGCTATAACGTGCAAAGCAACCGTCGTTTTGCCCGAAGATTCGGGTCCGTAAATCTCAACGATACGTCCTCTCGGTACGCCGCCCGTTCCGAGCGCAAGATCGAGCGCAAGACAACCCGTAGGGATAACTTCGATATTAACGTCCGCCGCGCCTGCGCCGAGTTTCATTATCGCACCTTTTCCGTATTGCTTTTCAATCTGACTTAGTACCTGTTCGAGTGCTTTCTGTTTTTCGTCCATAATCATTCCTCACTTATTGTTTATAAATTAAATATACCTTTTCTAAGCGTTTTAACCGCTACAAACAACGCGGTATTGACGCCTTTTTCCGTAATTTCTTCTCTTCCGCCGCTGAAACAGTATTTAAAAACCACCGTTCTTTCTTCCGTCGCAACGCCTATGTAGCAAAGTCCGACTTTATATCCCGAAGAATCCGACGCAGGACCCGCAAGTCCCGTTGCCGAAAGCGCGATAAATGAATTGCCGTCTTTAATAAGTCCGTCTGCCATTTCGTAAGCAGTTTGCGCGCTTACGGGAAAGCACCTTTCTATTGTTACGGGTTTTACGCCCAGGCGCGCGATTTTAGCGTTTTCGTTATAAGTTACCGCTCCTTCGTAAAACACCGCGCTTGCTCCGGGAACAGACGTAATCGCCGCCGAAATTCTGCCGCCCGTAAACGACTCTGCAACCGATATTTTAACTCCGCGGGTTTTTAAAATGCGAACGAGTTGCTCTTCGAGAGTAATTTCGTCTTCGGCGTAAATAAAATCGGAAAATTCGGTAACGAATTCCTTTAAAAGAACTGCTTTTTGCATTTCGTCAAGCCCTGCGGCGGAAATTCTCAGCGTAATATCGCCGTCAAAATCGTAAATTTTCGCTTCCCTGCCGCGATTTTTGAAAAAAGCGGATAACTTTTTCGGTTTTGCGCCGAAAAGTTTAAAAGATATTACTCCTTCCGGCGAATACGCTTTTAAAATTGCCGTAAGGTTTTCACGCATTTCTTTACCCGTAAAGAGAGTAAAAATTCTTTTTTGGGTGTATTTATACGACGCGCCGTCGAAAGAAAGCGATTTTTTCAGCCATTCGTTTAATTCGCCGTCAGAGCAAATAAAAATAATATCCGTTCCTGCGTTTTCTATAAACGCTTCCGCTTCGTTAAGAGAGCAAACGCTTTTAATATTTTTTAAATTAAATCCGCGACCGACAAAATAACGCGCGGCGTAAAAAACCGCTGCGGAATATTCGCCGAAAACCGCAAGAGTTATTTCCATCAATTAAACACTTCCCTGTTTTTAACGATATAAAACACGCCCGAATATACCGTAAGCGCGACCGAAATCATATAAAGCGGTATGCCCGCGTACCAAAAAAACGAAAAATCACCCGATAAAAGAATAAATAAAATCGCAAAATCGGTCGTAAACGTTTTGATTTTGCCAACGTTTTCAGCCGCAAGCACTTTTCCTTTGCTTGCCGCAAGCATTCTTAAAACGGAAACGGTCATTTCTCTCGCTACGATTATCGTTACGCCTATTCCGCCCGAAAGTTTTCCGAAAAGTTCGCCGAAACGCCCCGATATAAGCGAAGGCTCAGTAAGCGTTATAACGAGCGCGCTTAAAACAAGAATTTTATCGGCGATAGGATCGAGAAATTTTCCTAAATCGGTTACGAGATTATATTTTCTTGCAATATAACCGTCTAAAAAATCGGTAAGAGCGGCGATTGCGAATATTATTGCCGCGATAAGAAAGCGATACGGTATTGCGGTTATATAAAAAACGGCAACCATAACGGGTATAAGTATTATTCTTAAAAGAGAAAGTTTATTCGGTAAATTCATCTGTAACAACTCCGTAAAGATCGTAATCGTCCGCCCCCGTAACGGTGACGAAATAGTATTCGCCCTGATTTATAACGCCGTCATAAGAAAAATAAACTTTTCCGTCTATATCGGGCGCGCTGAAATATGCTCTTCCGTAAAACGACTGCTTGTCGTAATCTACGCCGTCGCAAATAACTTTAATCGTTTTCCCGACAAACCCTTTAAGATTTTCGCGAGAAATCTTTTTCTGCACGGAGTAGAGTTTTTTTACTCTTTTTTCTTTTGTAATCTCATCCGTCTGATCGCCGAGCCTGTAAGCGGGAGTTCCTTCTTCTCTCGAATAAGCGAAAAAGCCGCAGTTGAAAAATTTCGCTTTTTTTATGAAATTTTCAAGATTTTTAAAGTCGGTTTCCGTTTCTCCGGGAAAGCCCGCAATAAACGTGGATCTTATAGCGATGCCGCCTATTTCCCGTTTTAATTTTTCAATCAGTTCAAGATACTCTTCGCCGCTGCCCTTTCTGTTCATTCTTTTAAGAACGCAAGGCGACGAATGCTGAAGCGGAATGTCGATGTATTTTAATATTTTAGGATTATTCTTTATCTCGGCGATAAGTTCGTCGCTTATCATATCGGGATAACAGTATAGGAGTCTTACGCTTTTTACTTCGTCAAGCGCGGTGAGTTTTTTAAGAAGAGAAACGAGCCGCGGTTCGCCGTAAAGATCGGAACCGTAACGCGTAACGTCCTGCGCTACGAGTATCAGTTCCTTAACGTCGCCGAGCCTTTTAACTTCCGAAATCAAATCTTCTTCTTTTTCCGAACGATACGCTCCGCGAATTTTAGGAATAAGGCAATAAGTGCATTTATTATTGCATCCGTCTGCTATTTTAAGGTAAAAATAATGACAAGGGGTTGTCAAAATTCTGTTTTTTTCTGAAATTTTTTTATTTACCCCTACAAAATTTACCCTTTCGCCGTTATAAGACAGCGCAAGCGCTTTATACAATAAATCGTAATCGTTTATTCCGAGAAACACGTCTACTTCTTTAAGTTCGTCAAACATTTCGTCAACGAATTTCTGCGGCATGCAACCCGTAAGGACGAGTTTTTCGAGTTTGCCGCTTTTTCTTAAAGCGTTACATTCGAAAACTGTGTCTATTCCTTCTTTGCGCGCGCTGTTTAAAAACGCGCAGGAGTTAATAACGATAATTTCGGCTTCTTCGATATTCTGAGTTATCGTAAAATTTTCAGACGCGATCGCGAGTATCCGCTCGGAATCTACTCTGTTTTTATCGCAACCGAGAGAAATCAGCCCGATTTTTTTTCCGTCAATCATAATCAGTGTAAAATCATATCAGTTTTCCGAACCGAATTTTTCTTCGAATTCTTCTTTCGGCATAACCATCTGCCGTTTGTTTGCAACGGCGTTGGGAGTTATATAGTTGTTTTCGGTAAGCCAGTCGATAATCTTAGCCGCGCGCGGATACCCCACGCCGAGTTTTCTTTGAAGGAACGATACCGAAAGACCGCCGAAATCATAGCCTATGCGCATTGCCTTAACGTTAAGCGGGTCAACCGCGATATTCCCGTCAGAGCCGCCCGATCCGCCGCCGGAAACTCCGCTCGGCTCGTCCTGAACGGCGACCGCCGAAGACACGTTTGCCTTGATTTTTGCCCAGTTGTTAAGGTCGAAATAACTCTTGTTATGATCGCATACGTAATCTATAACGCTATACATTTCATCGTCCGACACGTACGCACCCATAACGCGCTCAACCGCAAACATACCGTTCGTTTTATACAAACAGTCTCCGCGGCCGAGCAATTTTTCCGCCCCCGCTTCGCCTAAACTCGTCATGGAATCCGGAAGCGACGACGCTTTGAATACTATTCTCGACGGCAAGTTCGATTTTATAGGTCCTTCGATAATATCTACGGAAGGTCTTTGCGCCGCAAGAACGAGATGAATTCCCGCCGCGCGCGCTTTCTGAGCGATCGCGCATACCTTAACCCCTACGCCCTTTTTATCCTGTAGCATTATGTCGGCAAATTCGTCCATAATTATTACTATGCGCGGCATACAACGCATACCGCTTGCCTTTGCGCGCGCGTTGTAATCTTTTATGTTTTTGGCGCGGAATTTCGCAAGTTCGCGATATCTCGATTCCATTTCGTCAACAGCCCAGGTAAGCATGGCGTTCGTGGTGGGAACGTCTTCTATTATTTCGCCGAACATCATGTGCGGTATGTGGCTGAACGGCTCTAAATCTACCCTTTTGGGGTCGACTATAACGAAACGGAGTTCGTCCGGGCCGTACTTGGTGATGAGCGAAATAATCATCGTGTTAAGGCACACGCTTTTACCCGATCCCGTAGTACCCGTAACGAGAAGGTGCGGCATATCCGCAATATCGAGCGAAACGGGTCTGCCGATAACGTCTTTTCCGAGCGCGAACACGAGCGAAAACGGTTTGGTGTTTAAAAAACCTTCGCTCGTAACTATATCTTTTATGCTTACGCTGTCGGGAACGTTGTTGGGAACTTCTATTCCCACGTAAGAAGTGTTCGGTATAGGCGCAATCATTCGTATCGCGCTCTTTGCCGCTATACGAAGGTTAAGGTCGTTCTGAAGTTTGGTAACCTTACTCATGGGAACGTCCGGCGGGATAGCAATATCGAACCGCGTAACCGCAGGTCCCCTGAAAACTCTCGGAATTTCCGTTTCCACGCCGAATTGAGCGAGCGTTGAAAGTATTCTTTGCTTGATTTCGGCTTTAAAAACTTCGAATTCGTAATTATTCTGCGTGTTGTCTACCGTTTTAAGAAGAGAAATCGGCGGCGCGTTATATCTGAAATCCGCAGGCATATTTTCAATAAGGCGCGAAGAATACTCTTCGTTGCCGCCGTTTTCGGTTTCGGATTCAAAATCATCGCTATTATCCGTCGATTCCGTTACGACGGGTTTAACCTGCTTTGCGGGTTCTTTTTTCACAACTTCTTTTTTCGTAAAGAAAGAAGTTATTTTATCTTTTTCATCGTCTGCCCGCACGGTCGGCTCCGCTCCGAAATCGTCGTCAAAAGAAGAACCGCCGAAAATTTCGGACGCGGTAACGTCGTCGCCGACGGAATTGTCAACGACCTTATAATCTTCAGAATTGAAAGTTTTGCGTATGGGCGAAGAAACGGTGCCGCCGTAATGCTTTATTTCGTCATCGTCGTTACCGTCAACGATTTTGTAACCGTCGCCGCGAACGTCTTTCATAAACGCTTCGGAATAAGTTCCCGTCGGGGTCGGCGGTCGGGTGCCGTATAAAATCTTTCTTGCCTGCTCGCGCGCTTCTTCTTCGTTTTTCGAAAACGAAAACCCGCCGTTATCGCCCGTGCCCGCGTTCATTGCGGGTTGCGACCCGTATTGATTGCCTGTAACGCCGTTTTGCTGCGGCGGATATTGCGGCGGATACTGCGGTTGACCGTACGGAGCGGGCTGACCGCCGTAAGGCGGATAATTATTATTGTACTGATTTTGCGAAGGATACCCCTGATAACCGCTGTAATCGACGTTTTGCTGATAAGGCGGTAAATTACGGGCATCGGAAGTATTCTGCGCGTTCGTAACGGGTTGCCGATTGTCTGCATTGCCCGAACGGGATAAAAGACGGTATCTGAACGCAACGAATACGATAAGCGCGACTATCAGCGAAAATACCGCAATAGCAAAACCCCTGCCGAGATATGCCGAAAACGGAAAAGTTAAAAGAGAAATCGTCGCGCCGCCGGCGCAAACGCCCGAAAGACCGTTTCTTCCGCTCTCGTAAGCGTTTTTAAGATATTCGCCGTAATCCGAAGCCGACGTTTTTGTCGTGGCAACGTTCAGAAGGCAAATAAGAGCAAGAAAAAACAGAGTAAGAATAATGGCGGGTTTTTTGTTTTCGCGTTTTTTTGCCTTTTTGCCGAACAACAGCGAAAAACCGGATAAACATAAAAAAACTACGAGCGGATAAGATAAATATCCGAAAAGACCGAGCAGAAAATACTGAACTTCCGCTCCGATTTCGAACAATACGTTTCGCCCGAATAAAAGACACACCGAAAGAAGGAAAGACGCTATAATAAGCGTTACTCCGAAAAATTCGGCTGTAAAAAATTTTGTATCTCTTTCGTTTCCTTTTACTCCGTTATCCAAAATACCCTTCCCGCCCGCAAACAGCGAACCGATAATTTAATACAATCAAGTATAGCACAAATTATTTATTTGCGCAACGTTAATTCTGCACAAATCGCATATTTTTAATAACTTTTATATTTGACATTCAAAAAGGTTTAATGTATAATGTCGAAAGTATGAGTACTACCGCTTTAATGTTAATAAACGTAATAATTTTCGTTGCGCTTGCAATACCCGGATTTATTCTGTCGAAAACCGGAATAATAAAAGACGAGCAGTCCGTAAGTTTTTCTAAATTACTTCTTTACGTGGGCATACCGTTTCTGATTATATCTAAAACTCTTGAAATCGATTTCAACAAAGAAGCGGCTGAAATAATCGTTTTTACCGCTCTTATAACGGTAGTTTACACTTTTATAACCTTTTTCGCTTCATACCCCGCGTCTGCAATGATAAAGGACTTCAAAACGCGTGGAGCGGCGCAATTTTCAATGATATTTTCAAATAACGGCTTTTTAGGCATTCCCCTTGTCGCAGCGGTGTTTTCGGACGCTCCGCTCGTTATGGTGTCGGTTGTCATAATAAATATTCTGACTAACGTTTTTATGTATACGCTCGGCATTTATCTTATTTCGGGCGATAAGAAAAACATATCGCCAAAGAAGATATTTTTAAATCCGTGCCTTATAGCGTTTATCATAGGAATGGTAATAAATCTGACGGGGCTTAACGACTCGTTCGGTTATATCGGCGAATATTCGAACTATCTGACGGGAATAGTAACGCCGCTTTCTATGACGATTCTCGGAATAAAACTCGGCGGAGTAAATATATCGGATATATTTAAAAAAGCGATAAATTACTACGTTTCGCTTATAAAACTCGTAATTCTTCCCGTTATAGTAACGGGAGCGTTGCTTTTAATAAGATTTTTCGTTTCCGTTCCCGAAGAACTTATTTACGGTATTTTTACCGCTTATGCAATGCCCGCGGCAAGTATGTCGACCACTTTTGCCGACGCTTACAACGGCGATTCCGAAAGCACGGTTTCATTTACTCTCGGAACGACAGTACTATCCGTTCTTACCATTTCGCTTTTGTTTTTCGCTCTTAACGCGCTGATTTAGCCACAAGCGATTGCGTTTTAACTCGGTCACTTGCGGCTAACCGAAAACGACGACGGCGTTACTTTTTTGAGTAACGCCGTCGTCGTTTTTAACGCTATTTATCTTCGTAATTTTCGCGGCTGATAACGTCGTTGAGCATTTTTATAAATACGTACGCCGTTATGATACCCGCGGTCACGCTGTAAGTCATTCTTAAAAATATCACGCTCGGCTCGAAAGCAACGAGCGATAACAGCAAAACGCATACGAGAACGGTTACCCAGGCAGAAAGACCGTTCTTTTCCGTTTCTATGCTTTTGCGGTTAAAAATAAAGAAAAGCGAATAACCGCAAACCGTCATAAGCCCGATAAAAACGGTCGGTTGAAATATCGAACTGAAAAACACTTTTCTTATAAGCATATCGATACTTCTCGCCACGCCTTCTTTTGAATTTATAATTACGCCCACGATGATTTCGTTGCCGTCTTCGTCGGGTATGTTGCGCGTAAGAAAAAGAGTGTCGAAAGTATCTACTATGCCTTTGATAAGAGCAAATCCCGCCGCAAGGCTTGCCGCAATCAGAATAAGCGTAGTTGCGGAAGACTTTTTATTCCCGTTAGCGAAAATGGCGGTACAGACGAGAATGGTTATCACTTCAGTCGAGCATTTAATAAGCGTTACGATATAATTGTTGATATATGGCAATTTTATAAATCTTTCGAATAAAAATTCCGTAAAATAGCAAATCACGACGCCTGCCGTAACGTATTTTAAAACGGACAGAACAGTAAGATTGCCGCGCGTATCGAGCCTGTAAAAGAAAAACACCGCGCATATCGGCATGGTTGCGGACGACGTGAAAACGAACGACACCGCAAACGTAATTTCCGAAGTAAGATAGCAAAACACGGCGAAAAAGAAATCGACGGTAAGTAAAAACGCAAGTAAAATTATAGGTTCGACGAGTTTTGGTTTTTTTGCCGTAATATCGTCGTAACCTTTTGCGGAAAACGCGTCGCGCCCGATTTCGTCCGCTATAAGCGAATAGGCGTTCGAATATGCGTTTTTCGATTTCTTTATCGGCGCGTCCGCGCCGAAAGACGAAATAGCAATATCGGAATTTTTACTTTCCTTAGCCGCTTCTACGCGCAATTCGTTATCGTTCATTTTTTGCCTCCGTTTCTGCGGTTATTGCGTTATCTTGCGAAAGATTATCGGGGTCTATCATATCGAATATAACGTAAAAGTTACTGCCCTTACCCTGCTTGCTTATTACGCCGAATTTAAGATTATGCGCCGTAAGAATTGCTTTTACGATAGAAAGGCCGAGCCCAGTTCCTTTGACGGCGCGGTGATGGGTATCGGAAATGCGATAATATTTTTCCCATATCGTTTTTATCTGTTCTTCGCTTATTCCTTTTCCCGAATCTATGATTTCGAGCGTCGCTTTATCGTTTTTAGTCGTAAGATAAACCGAAACGGTTTTGTCTTCGCCCGTGTAATTTATAGAATTTCCTACTAAATTATAGATAACTTCTTCAATCTTGTTTTCGTCGGCGTAAACGAACACGTCGGGAAAAATTTCGCGCTCGATTTTATATCCGTCTTTTGAAACAGCCCCGTCGAATCGTATAAGCGCGTTTTCAAGAACGTCGGAAAGATTGAAAACTTTTTTATTGTTAATATCCGCCGAAGCCTGTAATCTCGAAAGATTTAAAATATCGTTTACGAGTTGCGTAAGCCTGTCCGCTTCTTCGAGAATAACTTCGGTGTGCTTATCGCGCTTTTCTTTATTATCGCCCGATATATCTTTTATCATTTCGGCGTACGCTTTAATCATCGTAAGCGGAGTTTTAAGATCGTGCGAAACGTTCGCAAGCAAATCGCGCTGAAGGTTTTCGGCACGCTCGGTTTCTTCTTTGGCGTAGTTAAGAGCGTCGGCAAGTTTTGAAATTTCTCTGTAACCTTTGCCGTCGAATTTCACGGTTTGGTCGCCGCGCGCCCAACGCACCGCAACTTCGCTCATTCTGTCGATAGGTTCACTCATTCTTCCCGCTATTATCCAGGATAAAAACGACGATAAAACGAGAACGAAGCACGCCGTCAGTATCAACTGAAAACGAAGAACGACGATAGTATCGTACAGCGACCTTATAGACGAAACGAGAATAAGATAACAATTTTCGCCGTTGTAAGTAACCCGCCTTGCGATATAAATCATCGAATTGTTTCTTTCGGTATCGGATTTGTCGGCAGCCATTTCGTCGCCGCTAAGCGAATTGAAAATACCCGTATATATACTCTTTTCGGAATCGGTAAGTTCACGATCGGGGTATTTTGAAACGATTTCGTCGTATCCCGTAGGCGGCGCGAGAATAACCGTCTGAACGCCCGCTTCGTTAAGTTCGCGGACGATTTTTTCATTTACTCCGTTTTCAAGCCCCGCTTCTATTTCGTTCGCGGCGGCGTTCATCGTTTTAAGCCTTGTGCTGCGATAATTAGATTCGAAAAAAACGGTTTGCATTATCCAGATGATGAATATAAGCAAAACCGTGAAAACTAAAAAATACAACCAAATGTAAAATCTCAGTTTTTTTGAACTTTCGTTAATTTTTTTTGACGTCATAACTCGAATTTATATCCTACGCTGCGGAGCGTAACGATAAACTTACGATATTGTTTAAGATTGCTTCTGAGCATTTTTACGTGCGTATCCACGGTTCTGTCGTCGCCGTAAAAATCGTATCCCCATACGTCGCGAAGAAGTCTTTCGCGCGAGAGCGCAATACCGTTGTTTTTAACGAAATAGAACAATAAATCGTATTCCTTCGGCGTAAGAGTTGCTTTTTCGCCGTCGATATATACGTTTCTGCCCGCAAAATCTATCTCTAAACCTTCGAATTTCATATTCGCAAGAGAATTATCGTCGATTTTAGACGAACGCCTTTTAAGTATGGCGTTCACGCGCGCCATTACTTCTTTTGGCGAAAAAGGCTTTATAACGTAATCGTCCGCTCCCATTTCGAAACCGAAAAGTTTATCGTATTCTTCCGTTCTTGCCGAAAGCATAAGCACGGGTATGTTTTTAATTTTTCTTATTTCCTTTACAGCCGAAAACCCGTCGAGTTTAGGCATCATTACGTCCATAATAATTATGTCGTAATCGTTTTCCCTGACCATTTTAATGGCTTCCATACCGTCCTGCGCCTCGGCAACCGCGTAACCTTCGAACTCGGCGTATTCTTTGAGAACTTCTCTTATTTTGGCTTCGTCGTCTACTACAAGCATCGTTTGCATATCGTCACCTCACATAATTTTTTTAGAAGGAATTTTTGCTTACGGCTCTCGCCGAACAAGCGTAAAATTTATTAAACTCCGAACGCGTTCAAACGTGTTTCGGGTAAAATACGTAATTTCGGCAAAAACGCAAAAAAGATGAATTTTTCCGATAAATTCAAGGATTTTAAGCGTTTTTTTAAAGAAAAAACTTATTATGCTATTCGTATTATCTCACATTTTTATAAATATCGCAAAAAAATAAAATGAAAATAACGTGAAATCATAATTTTTTTTCGATAATATTGCCGCCGTCGTTTGTAAGAAAATAAGCCGACCCGCCCGACGTTAACGAGCCTGAAAATTCACCGTCCGTAAACACGAGAGCGGCGTCGTCATCAACGGCGTAAGCGCAAGGAACGTTTTGCGAAAGCATAGTCGCTTTGAAATCTTCTTTTCTGTGGTTGTAATGCGGAGAGATAGTTCCCTTAATAACTCCGAGCCCGTTTGTAAGTTTATACTCACCGCCCGTGCCGCGCAGTATTTCGGTATCGGTATACATACGCCCGAACCAGCAAATCGCGCCTGCCGAACGACCTATTATCGTTACGCCCTGCTCGTACTTTTCAATTATTTTTTGCGTTAAGCCGCGTTCGCGCCATTTATCGAGCATATAAAGCGTATCGCCGCCGCCGATATAGATAAGATCGGCTTTTGAAAGTTTTTCGTCGATTTTATCGTCAGGAGTCTGAACGTTAACTGTTAACAGGCAATCCGCTTTAATATCGAAAACCGAAGTATAAGTCTTTCTGAACGTATTGAACGCGGGCATGCAATCGTGTGACGCCGTTCCTATGAACAACGCGTAAGCGCGCTTGTCTCCCGCGTGCGCTTTTGCAAGTTCAGCCGCGTACTCGTCGATTTTAATAGTGGTTTTTTCTTTCATATCGCCGCCGCCGACGGCAATCAGTCTTTTCATACGATTTTATTTTATCACTTTTAACGGAATATGGCAAGTTAATTAGTATTCAATTGCATACAACTACATATAAATTGTATTTTAGAAACGTATAATTTATCGTGATAATTGTTTTTTTATTAAAATCGTTGCATTTTTCGGAGAATTAAATTATATTAAAATAAAAAAAAAGAGGTTAAGAATATGAAACTTGAAAACGCTTATCTTAAAGACTTACTTTCCCGCACGGAAAAAAGAAATCCGTGCGAACCCGAATTCATTCAGGCGGTTACGGAAGTTTTTACGACTCTTCAACCCGTAATCGAAAAGCGCCCCGACCTTATATCCTGCGGGGTTATGGAGCGGCTCGTAGAACCCGAAAGGCAGATTATGTTCCGCGTTCCGTGGGTAAACGACGAAGGTAAAACGGTAGTAAACAGAGGCTATCGCGTTCAATTCAACAGCGCGATAGGTCCGTATAAAGGCGGACTTCGTTTTCATCCTTCGGTAAATTTAAGCATTATAAAATTTTTAGGATTCGAGCAAACTTTCAAAAACAGCCTTACCACTCTTCCCATGGGCGGCGGTAAAGGCGGCTCCGATTTTGACCCGAAAGGAAAATCCGACGGCGAAATTATGAGATTTTGTCAGAGTTTTATGACCGAACTTTACCGTCATATCGGTGCCGATACCGACGTTCCCGCCGGCGATATAGGCGTTGGCGCGAGAGAAATAGGATATTTATTCGGTCAGTATAAACGCTTAAGAAACGAATTTACGGGCGTTCTTACGGGTAAAGGCTTATGTTACGGCGGTTCGCTTGCAAGAACGCAGGCAACGGGTTACGGGCTTTGCTATTTTACGAGTGAAATGCTTAAAGCAAACGGCGAATCTTTCAACGGTAAAACCGTCGTCGTTTCGGGTTCGGGCAACGTTGCGATTTACGCCGCCGAAAAAGCAGAAACGCTCGGAGCAAAAGTCGTAACGATGTCCGATTCCGACGGTTACGTTTACGATAAAGACGGTATCGACGTAGAACTCGTAAAACAAATAAAAGAAAAAGACAGAAAGCGTATTTCCGAATACGTTAAATACCGCAAAAACGCAGAATACCACGCAGGCTCGAAAGGCGTGTGGACGGTTAAATGCGACGTTGCCCTTCCCTGCGCAACGCAAAACGAAATTGACGGCGAAAGCGCGGAAATACTTTATAAAAACGGTTGCCGTTGCGTATCCGAAGGCGCAAATATGCCGTCTACCCCGTCCGCTATCGACGTGTATCTCGAAAAAGGCATGCTTTACGGACCCGCAAAAGCGGCGAACGCCGGCGGCGTTGCAACGTCGGGTCTTGAAATGACTCAGAACGGATTACGTTTGAGTTGGACTTTCGAAGAAGTAGACGAAAAACTGCACGCCATAATGGTTAGCATTTTCAAAGCATGCGACAAGTACTCCGAAGAATACGGTATGAAAGGCAATTACATGGCGGGCGCGAATATAGCGGGCTTTATGAAAGTTGCCGAAGCAATGAAAGCGCAAGGCAACGTTTAATAAACCGATTAAAACCGAAAATTTTAATTGCAATTCCGAAAAAAAACAAATCCGTCGTTACCGACGGATTTTCTTTATAAAAATTATTGCTTATTAAAGTTACGCCCGCATCACCTGTTTTTAGGGAATTTGAAATCTCGCCATTTACCGCCTGCCGCGCGGTGGAGTTCTTCCGTTGCGAGAAAGAATTTTTCGACTATATCGCGCTCGGGATAAAACTCGTGAAATTTACCGTCTACGAAAGTGTAAAAACGGGAAACGTCCGTACACATGCCGTAAGTGGGAAGTTCGGAAACGGGAATAAAAAACGAATAAGGCGCGCCGTCTTTTTCCCCGTCGAATTTAAGCCCCGTTTTATTTAAAGTAAGCACTCCGCTTCCCCTTATTTCCGAAGTTTTCTGATCCTTTAAAAGTCCTTTTTCGGGCAGTAAACCCAACTTTACGTTTTCTATAAGTTTAAAGTCGGGGTCTTTTATTTCTTCCTTAGCCGCTTCGCGCTGCATATTGAACCATTCCGACTGCGTTGCGGGAATAACGCAATCATCGTTAAAAGGTGTCATTTCGTAAGTATCTGAAATCGTAGCGCCGTTGCCGCAGGCAAGACATTTTATCGTATTCCCTTCGCCTTTCATCGTAAATTCGGCATGACATTTAGGACATTTATATAATAACTGATGTAAATTTTCAGCAATCTTACCGTTGTTTTTATAAACGTATTTCTTTTCTTTGTTCCACTTGTAATCGTCGTGCCAGAGTTTATCGTTTACTACGTCTTCGATTTCTTCGGGAGACAGTTTTTCAAGATCTTCGGGCGTGAACATTCTGTCAAAAGTAACTTCTACGGTGCCGAATCTGTCGTCAAGCGAGTATTTCGGGGTGGTAAGGTAGCCGCCGCGGATAACCGAATAATAAACGGGGATTTTATAATGCTTTAAAAGTTTTCCCGTTCCCGTAGCAACCGGCTGATTCATTCCCCCTATCGAACTCATTCCTTCGGGGAAAATCATTATTTTGCCGCCTTTTGAAATTATTCTGTTGATTTCCTTTACGGTGTAAATGTCTGGGACGAAATTTTTTTTGGGAATTATCTGAAGCAAATCGAAAACTCCCCTTAAATGCGAACGGAAAAATTCGTTATAACCTACCACGAAATTGAACTTTGCAGGCATTGCGGGCAGACCCGCAAAAACGTAATCCACGCGCGACGTGTGATTGCTTATTAAAAAATAAGGACCTTTTTCTTTTCTGAAATCGTAATTAAAAGTGTATTTTACACCGTATTTCTTTAAAAAAAGTATTTTCCACAGCCCGCCGAGTACGGAATAAATAAATTTCGGGGGTAATTTTTTCTTTTTTAAATGCAATATTACTTCGTTCGTCATATTCGTTTTATCCATATCGTATTCAGTATACAATAAAAATGCGCGGGTTGTCCACGCATTTTAAGGTTATTCTTAAATTCAGCAAGAAAATTTTCTGAATTCTTTTTTCAGCCGCTCGACTATTTTCTTTTCGAGCCGCGATATATAAGACTGCGATATTCCGAGCAGATCCGCAACTTCTTTCTGAGTGAGTTCGTCTTCCCCGTCGAGCCCGAATCTTAAATTCATTATCTTTTTTTCCCGCGCGGAAAGTTTTGAAATCGCTTCTTTAAGCACTTTCTTTTCCGCGCTTTCTTCGGAATTTTTATAAACCACTTCGGGATCGGTTCCCAAAATATCGGAAAGCAGAAGTTTATTTCCTTCGTAATCGACGTTAAGCGGTTCGTCGATCGAAACTTCGCCTTTTAGTTTCGATATTTTTCTTAAATACATAAGTATTTCGTTTTCTATACAACGCGAAGCGTACGTTGCAAGTTTTATATTCTTGTCCGAATTAAAAGTATTTACCGCTTTGATAAGACCTATCGTGCCGACCGAGATAAGATCGTCAAGATCGACTCCCGTATTATCGAATTTTCGCGCGATATAAACCACGAGCCTTAAATTATGCTCGATAAGTTCGCCGCGTACGTTTTCGTTGCCGCTTAATAGTTCTGTGATTTTTTCCTGTTCTTCTTCGGCAGTAAAGGCTTTGGGAAGCGTTTCTCCGCCCGAAACGTAATAAACGCCGTTCTCGTTTTTTATAAAAAGTTTTTTAACGAGTGATTTAAGTTTATCTAAAAATTTCATATCATTGCGGGGTGCAGCAACACTTCGCACCCGTTACCCCCTTTGAACGACGACGAACCTTCGCCTATCAGTACGTTATTAAATATATTCACGAGTTCGCCGTTATATATCATAAGTTTATCAATTTTATAAACTCTCATTTCGCCCGTTCCGCCAACCGTTCCGAATTCGAGTTCACAGTAATATTTCATTCCGCTTTTAATAAGTTCGGATATTATTTTTTCAGAGCCTATTACTATCGGAAGTCCGCTTTTACGGTCGTAAAGACCGTTTCCGCTGTCAATAAAACCTTTTACCTTTATCCGCTTGTTTCCCGAAACGATAACGCAGTCGCGACGGAACGGAAAAGCGTCTTTTTCTTTAAATATAAATCTTAACGCGGCGTTTACGAGTTTTGTTAGTAAAAAAACCGCAAGCATACACGCCCCTAACGGCGCAAAGCCGTTGCCGTTACGAATAAAATACGTTTTGTAATCGATTCCTATAAAATAAAAAGCCGCTATTATAACTCCGCCGAACAAAAAAGTGTAAAATAAAAACAGCGCGTAAGTTATAAAATAACTTTTAACGCTCTGATATTCCGAAGCGATAAAAGTTATAACCGCGCCGCACGCCGATTTTATTAAAATAATTAGCCACGGTTCAAGGCTTATTAAAGGAAGCAATACTGCCGCCGCCGTTCCGACAGCCGCGGAAAGCGATAATCTTAAAAACCTGCCCTTTATTCTTGCCGTACGAAGCGCAAGGCTCATAAGTAAAAAATCAATTATAAGGTTATCTGCGATAACGTATTCGATATATATGCTCATCGACTTAATTTTAAAGCATTTAAAACATAAAAAAAGAGTACGTTTTGTAATTTCGTACTCTTTTTTGTCGATATATTCAGCGTTTGAATTTATCCTGCTCGTCTACAACGTTTTTCAACGAAGGATATTGTTCGGGTTCGCCGAAATACCCCGATTCGCCGATGGTCGAATTTTCAATAGTCCAGCCCTGAACGGTGAGAGTTGATTTTTTTCCGTCGGATTTTATCGCCACGACTTCTCTTACCCTTATATTAGTAGTAAAACCGATATTGAGATAAGAACTCGATAATGCGGAGTCTTTGGATTTATCGTAAATTTTTATCCAGCCGTCTTTTGATTTTTTAAGTTCCTTTGCGGTAAGATTATAACGCTTTTTAACGTTCGGCGCGCCTGCGCCCGAAGCGACGATTATATCCGTCTGTAATTCTTTAAAGTCGGATAAATTTATCCACACTTCGTTGCAATCGGAAGAACCGCTCAGTCTTAAATAGCAGATTTTTCTGACGTTGCCGTCCGTTCTCTGTTCGGGTTGCCAGTACGTTCCGGGAAGCCCTTTTTTATTGAACGAGCCGTGAAAGGCGGATAAAAAATACACGTGGTACGCGCGCGGATTTGCAGGAGCGAATGAATTTACGAGAAACGACAATGCCGCCGCTAACGCAACGACTATTACGATCCACTTTATCGTGTTTTGCTTTTTAGTAAGTTTTTCCATAATGTTTAACCGTTTTTACTTAATTTTTCAAGTTCGCGCATGAAAGTGGAAATATCTTTGAAAGAGCGGTAAACGGACGCAAAGCGAACGTATGCAACTTCGTCTATATCTTTAAGACCGTTCATTACCATTTCGCCTATTTCTTTCGAAGTAACTTCCTGATCGAGAGCGTTATAAACCTGTTTCTGCACGTCTTCCACGAGTTTATCGATTTTATACATCGGAACGGGACGCTTCTCGCACGCTTTAATTATACCGCTTTTAACTTTAACGGGATCGAAAACTTCGCGGTTGCCGCCGTTTTTGATAACGAGTACGGGAGTGGTTTCTATCGTTTCGTAAGTTGTAAACCTTCTGCCGCATTTAACGCATTCGCGACGGCGACGAATCATAGTGTTTTCGTCCGTCGCACGGGAATCTATAACTTTGCTTTCTATGCAACCGCAATACATACATTTCATAGCATATATTTTATCATATTATTCCGATTTTGAAAAGCCAAATTATAAAAAATTTAAGAAAAATTTTAAAATTTCCGTTAAAAATCATAGTTTTACGCAAAATACGTGTATGCTGATACTTATAAGAGTTATGCTTGCCGTGTACGTCGTCGCGATAAACGTTTACGGTTTTATGCTTTTAAGGTTTCAAAAAAACCGCAGCGAAGAAAATCCCGAAACGAGCGTTAAGGACGGAAAACTTTTTATCGCGGGGCTTCTCGGCGGCGCGATAGGAATTTATCTTGCGATGTTTATATTGTCGTATCGCCTGCAAAGTATGTTTTTGATGATAGTAATGCCCCTTCTTATAGTTCTTAACGCATTTTTCGTTATACTTGCCGTAACGAGCGATTTCGGCGTCGTAGTTCAGGGCGTGAGCATGATTTTAAAATAGAAATTACGCGATGCCGGACAAAAATAATTAAAGCCTTGCAAAAACGCCGCAATTTACGCGCTTTTTTGCAAATTCTCGGACGGTGTACGTATAGTACT
The DNA here is from genome assembly GCA_934248055.1 of uncultured Clostridia bacterium. Classification (GTDB taxonomy): domain Bacteria; phylum Bacillota; class Clostridia; order Christensenellales; family Borkfalkiaceae; genus HGM11412. The sequence goes on from CAKQKI010000001.1 coordinate 245,696, forward strand.
ACCGTCCTTGCCTTCACAAAAAATCATCGAAAATATCGGCGTTTTTGTTGCGTGCAAGTATAACGCTGCGTTTTTAGGCTAAGACAAGGCGCGATAACGGGTTAATACTTGTTTGTATAACCCGTTAGCGCAACACAGTATTAGTCAAAAACACAGCGTCAGACCAAGGTTTCAATTATTCTTGCCTGGCATAACGAATTATTTGTTTTTGGGAAAAGTTCTGCTTATTAAATCTTTCGTGGCGTCGTAACCCGTTTCGTCAAGACGATATTTTCTCGCCGCGGATTCTATAATTACGGGAATATTCCTACCCGGGCAAACGGGAATAACGAGTTTCGGAACGCTGATTCCGAGAAGGTCTTCGGTGTTTTTAACGTCGCCGAGACGAACGTATTCTCCGCCGTCTTCCCATTTAACGAGTTCCACCACCATATCAACTTCTTTGTTTTGTCTGACGGAACCCGGACCGTACATTTTTTGTACGTTGATTATACCTATTCCCCTTACTTCCATAAAATACCTTATGTTAAGCGGCGGTTTGCCTATGAGTTCGTCGCCGAGATTTTTTACTATTACGGAATCGTCCGCAATAAGGCGATGACCGCGCGTTATAAGTTCGAGCGCGGTTTCGCTCTTACCTATTCCCGCTTTACCCGTAAGCAGTATTCCCACTCCGAACACTTCTACGAAAACGCCGTGTATCATAGTTGTGGGAGCAAGAAGGTCGCTTAAAAACATTATAAGTTCGTGCGCGAGCACCGCGGAATTCTGTTTCGATAAAAACATCGGGCAGTTATATTTTTTTGCGTATTTTAAAAGCGTCGGCTCAACGCCGAGATTGTTTGCGATTATTACGCAAGGTATTTCGCGACGGAAAATTTCTTCAACGTTCCGCTCTTTTGCGGCGGCGGGCATACTTGAAAGATATTCGAATTCGGCGTTGCCTATAAGTTGCACTCTGCTGTTTGCAAAATGCTTGAAATATCCCGTAAGTTGAAGACCCGGACGGGAAACGCAAATCGTGTTAAAGGTTATGTTTCCCCTTCCGTCGAATATCGTTTCGAGATTTATCGCTTTACTGAATCTTTCTACGGTCGTAGTTTCAGTTCTTATGTTGAGATCTGTTTTTTCAACGTTAAATACTTCCATTTCTGAAATACTCCTTAATATTTTCGGCAAGAGTTTTTCCTATGCCTTCCGTTTCGGAAAGTTCGTCTATGCTTGCCGACATTATGCCGTTTATATCTTTGAATTTATCTATAAGCGCGTCGCGTTTTTTATTTCCTATTCCGTCGATTTCCGTAAGCAAAGATTTAAGCGTTCTTTTTTTTCTTAAATCGCGGTTAAAGGTTATTGCGAATCTGTGCGCTTCGTCACGTATGCGCTGTAACATTTTAAGAGCGTAATCGCTGTGATTTAGAACGACGGGAACGTTCGATGCGACGGTAAAAATTTCTTCTTCTCTTTTCGCAAGCGATATAAGATCCGTTTCGGGAGAATATTCGCCGAACAAATCCTTAACAGCCGACAACTGCCCTTTACCGCCGTCGATAACCACTAAATCGGGGCGCGGAAAACGCTCTTCTTCGTCCGTGCCGAGTTTTTTAAGCCTGCGTAAAAGCACTTCGTTCATACAGGCAAAATCGTTGTTGCCTTCTACGGTTTTTATTTTAAACCGTCTGTAATCCGTTTTTGAAGGCGCGCCGTCTATAAACACAGTCATCGACCCGACTTTATCCACTCCGCTTATATGAGATATATCGTAACACTCTATCCGTCGCGGATAATTTTTAAGACCAAGCACTTCTTTAAGTCTTTGACATGCGAGTTTTGTCATATCGTCTTTATGCCTGATTCTGTCTATCTGACGGCTTAAATACTCCGTCGCGTTCTTTTTAGCCATATCGTAAAGCCTGCGTTTAACGCCTTGCTTTACAATAACGACGGAAACGGTTTTACCGTTAAGCCCCGTAAGATATTCGCTTAGCAATTCGGCGTCGACTTCGTCGCTTCCGATAATAATTTCGGGCGGTATTTCTCTTTTTTCGGAATAAAAACGGTTAATGAATTCTTCGATTTTAGCACCTTCGTTATCGGAAAGAGATTCCGCAGCGAAATTTTCCGCACCCATCATTTTTCCGTTTCTTATAAAAAGAACGTTTATCGCGGCAAATATACCGTCGCTTTCGGCGGCGATAACGTCTGCCGATATAAAACGAGACAGTTCCGTTATTCGCTTTTGCTTTACGAAGTTTAAAGTTTTCAGTCTGTCGCGATATTGCGCGGCGCGCTCGAAATCTTCTCTCTCTGCGGCGGCAAGCATTTTATTTTTAAGAAGTTCTTCGGTGTCGTCGTCGTTTCCCGATAAAAAGTCGATTGCGCGCTTTACCCTTTTAAGATATTCTTCTTCCGTGCATTTTTCGGCGCACGGCGCGGGACACAAGCCTATATGATAGTTAAGGCACTCTTTATAGAGTTTTCCTTCTTTGAATTTTTTAAAGCACGGTCTTACGCCGTAAGCGTCTTTTATAATCGAAAGAGCGTCCTGAACGGAAACGCCGAGCATATACGGACCGAAATATTTCGCGCCGTCTTTTTTAAGTTTTCTTGCAACCGTGAAGGCGGGATATTTTTCTTTAAGGTCTACGCGGATATACGGATAACTTTTATCGTCTTTAAGTAAAATATTGTATTTCGGTTTATATTTTTTTATAAGCGTGTTTTCAAGAACGAGCGCGTCGGCTTCGCTCGGCGCAATCACGTAATAAAAGTCGACTATATTCATCACCATAGCCGCAACTTTTTCCGTTTTGTAACCGTTTCTGAAATATTGCGTTACCCTGTTTTTTAAATTTTTCGCCTTGCCGACGTAAATTACGTTTTTTTCTTTATCGAGCATTACGTAAACGCCGGGGTCTTTGGGTAAAAGCCTGATTTTATCGTTTAAATCGTTCATTAAGACACCTGATAATCGATTGCTTCTCGTTATCGAGTTTTCCTTCGATAACGAGATTTAACGCTTTATCGAGCTTATCCTTGATTTCCGAGCCCGTAAAGCCGAGCGACTTTAAATCGTTTCCGTTCACCGCAAGCGATTTAAGCGAATAACATTCGCCGTTTTTAACAATTTCTTCCGCGCATATTAACGCTTCTTCGGCAACTTTCATTCTCATCATGCCGTAAGGTTCGGCGTGAGCGAGCGCGTCGCCGCACTTTACTTTTATTAAATATTTAAAAAAATCAAAACCGTGATTTTTAAGAAAATATTTGATTTTTATTTTGTCGGGCGGCAAAGACGCGTCGTGATAATATATAAGTTTTACCACCGTATTCAACGTTTTATTATCCGCTTTGAAACGCTTTAAAATTTTTTCGGATATTTCCGCGCTTAATTTCTGATGCCCGTAAAAATGCCCTACGCCGTCGCTGCCGACGGAAAAACAATAAGGTTTTCCTACGTCGTGAAGCAAAAGAGCGAGCCTTACCATACGGTCGTTATCGGAATACGCTACGCTTTTTACGATGTGAGTGTAAACGTCCTGATTGTGATATCTTGTTTTTTGCATAAACCCGTCGCACGGTTTAAGTTCGGGTATAATCGTGAAAATTATTTCTTTATATTTTAAAAGTGTGTTTTCCACGCCGTCGCCCGCAAGAATACCCGTAAGTTCCGAAAAAACCCTTTCGGGAGAAACGTTTTTAATCAGCGGAGCGCATTTCAAAGCCGCGAGCGCGGTGTTTTTTTCTATTTCAAAACCGAGTTTGGACGAAAACCGAAGGGCGCGGAGTATTCTTAAAGCGTCTTCTTTAAATCTTTCTTCGGGATCGCCCACTGCGCGGATAATCTTATTTTTTATATCGTTTATCCCGCCGAAAAGGTCTATAAAACCTTCGTTTTCATTATACGCTATGGCGTTTACGGTAAAATCGCGGCGTTTTAAATCTTCGTTTATGTTGCTTACGAAATCAACGCCGTCCGGGTGACGATTGTCTTTATATCCGCTTTCCGTTCTGAAAGTGGTTATTTCGACCTTTTCGCCGTCGATTATAACGGTAACCGTGCCGTGTTTTATGCCCGTGGGAATAACGGTGTATTCCGAAAAAACGCCTTCCGTTTCGTCGGGAAGCGCGGAAGTGGTAACGTCGGTGTCCGAGCAGGGTTTATTCATAAAATAATCTCTGCACGCGCCGCCTACCGCATACGCTTTAAAGCCGCAACTATTAAGTTTTTCAATCGCGGTTTTCGCGCCGTTTGACAAAAACATAATTATTTTGAAAGATTTTCTGCTATTTCGCTCAGTTTTCTCAGTCTGTGGTTAAGGCAACTTTTTGTTATTCCCGCAATCGACGCAAGTTCCGACATCGACGCGTCGGGATTATTCATTCTTGCAATCGCCACCGCTCTGAGCGGCGCGGAAAGTTCGTCAAGACCTATCGTTTCTTCGATAACGCTTATAGCGTTGATTCTGCCGATAGACGCTTCTACCTGCTTTTCGATATTTGCCATTTCGCAATTTATTCTGCGGTTGGTATCGTTTCTCAAATCCTTTTCTATTATGAGTTCGTTTAACGAAAAATAACAATTTCTGGCGTTCATAAAAGCGAGTAAATCGCAGATTTCATCTGAAGTTTTGAAATAAATTACAAAACTTTCCTTACGCTCGATAAGGCGCGGCATAAAACCCGTTTCGCAAAGAAGATCGGTAAAATCTTCGGCGGTCTGATATTTTGAAAAAACGAATTCGAGATGATACCCCGTTTGCGAGCGACCGTCTTTTTTAGGCACGGTTACGCTTCCGCTTCCTATAAACGCGCCGATTATATAAGCCTTTTTGCAACATTCGTTTTCAATAAGGTATTTATCTATTCCGAGATTTATAGCCGGCGCTCCGTCGGATAAAAACACTATTCCGAGTTCTTTGAGTATTCCGAAAGATTTTTCGGATATAAGCGACAGCATATACTTTTTTCTGTTTTTAAGTTTATCGCCCGTTTCGGTGATTTCAGCCGTTTCGCCGTAAAGTTCGCGGATTATATCGGAAAAATATTCGCAGGCCGCGCGATTTTCCGTTACGACTTCGAATCCGAGTATACCGCTTCGCACGGCAATAGTACCCGCCCCGCGAATAAACGCGGAAAGCGCGGCAAGCCTGCAACACGGTTCTTTTAAAGGCGTTTTTAATATTTCGTTTTTTACCCGTTCGGAAAACGTCATAATTTCTTTTTAAATTCCGAAAAGCGCGTGTTTTCGGGAAGCACTCCGTTCAAATTTACTATCCTGTCAAGCGGAAAATCAAGTCGTGAAAGCATTTCCTTTGCGCCGTTTATATTTCCCACGTCTGTTTTTTTGTGCGCGTCGCTGTCGATAACGAAAGATACCCCCGTATCGATTACGGTTTTCCATTCTTCGTCCGTAAGATGCTCTTTGCGGGCGTCGATTTCAAAATACGTGCCGTAATCGCGGCAACATTCCGCAACTTGCTTAATATCCGCAAAAATACAGTAATTAGGATGAACGAGAACGTCAATCGGGTTGTTTTTGATAGCGTTAAGATAAATTTCCGTATTTCTTTTTACGAGCGCGGCGGAAGGCTTGTCCTTAAATTTTTTTGTTACGGAATTAGCCGCAAGAAGTTTAAACCATTCCGCTAATTTATCGTATTTGATAAATTTATGTATTCCCGCAAGAAAAACGTCTAAATATTGCGCCGATTTGTACGGAAAATCAGTCGCGCCGCTTACGCCTAATACGTTCGCTTCTATTCCGAGAAGTACTTTTACGCCCGTTAAGGCGGTTGCTTCGTCGCACAATTTTCTCATAAGCGGCAATTCTTTTTCTTTAACGCCGAAAGCGCGATGACCGATTCCGTGATCGGTTATCGCTACTTCTTTAAGTCCTTTTTCTTTCGCCGCAAGGGCGTTATCGAGAATACTGCCCTTGCCGTGACTGAAAATAGTATGCGTATGGTAATCTGCTTGTAAAATCATATTTTAATCAAAATCTCCGAGATAAACTATCTCTTCGTCGAGTTTAACGTTCTTTTTTTCGTAAACCGCCTTTTTAACTTTGCGGATAAGTTTGTAAACGTCTTCGGAAGTCGCTCCGTTTTCGGCAATAATAAAATTCGCGTGTTCCGCAGAAACGGTCGCCCCGCCTTCGCGTAAACCTTTAAGCCCCGCTTCGTCTATCAGTTTACCCGCAAAAAAACCGTCGTTTTTAAACACCGAGCCGCACGAGCGACCTTTTGGGTTTTTGCGCAGGCGTTTATATCGCGCAAGGCGTTCTTCGATTACGTCTTCTTCAAGGCAGTCCATTAAAAAACATACCTTGATTATCGTTTCGCCGTTTAAAAATCTGCTCGTTCTGTAACCGAAACCGCAATCTTTTTTAACGAAAGTTCCGCCGTCGGTTATAACGTACTTGACGGCGTCAGACACCGATTTATTATAGCACCCCGCGTTCATCGCGACCGCGCCGCCGACGGTTGCCGGAATTCCGCAGGCAAATTCGAGACCGCCGAAAGAATTATCGCTCATTTCTTTAATTATGCGACTCATTTTAACTCCGCATTCGCAAAGTAAAAGATTGCCGTTCATATTTATTTTATCGAGCGCGGAAGTCACTATAACGGCGCCTTTATAACCCTTGTCGGATGCGAGAACGTTCGAGCCGTTGCCTATAACGAAAAAAGGAATTTTTCCTTTAAGCGTTTTAAGCGTAAAAACGAGTTCGGCGGGAGTTTTGGGAAAAACAGCCACGTCGCACGAGCCGCCCGTGCCGTAACCGGTTATAAGAGAAAGCGGATAATCCCGCTCCGCTTTTATCGGAAAAAGTTCTTTTATTAAAAACGCCGTTTCGTTCATCGGCTTTCGTCCTCCTTATTTTACAACATTTACGCGTATTTTACAAGCGTTTTAAAATATTTATGATTTCACTTTCGTTTTCGCCGCCGTTAAGCCTGTCAAGTGCCGCCGCTTTAAGAGTTTGAATCCGCGATAATTCGGTATACGGCGATAACGCGAATTCGGTTTTTTCTTTTTCAAGCGCGGAATAATACGCGTTTTCGGGATATAGTCCGCCGAGCGTTACGGAGAGCATATTGATATCAGTCAGTTTTTTTTGAATCTTTTCGCTTAAAAGATAATTTAAAAACAACTTCGCGCACTCTCTTTTTTCGTTGCTTACCGCAGTAACGGCGGCGTACTGATAAAGGTCGTTGTAAACGGATACGGGTTCGGCTTCGAAATCGGTTTCTTTTTTCATAAGCCTTATAATATCCCTTTGAGTGCCGATTAAAGCGACATTTTCGTTTTTTAAAAATTCGTTATACGCTTCTTCTTTCTCAGTTACTTCTACGTTCGTTTCTCCGTTCAGGGCGGCGGCTACTTCCGATAAATTGTTTCCGCCGTTTATAATCAGCGTTTTAACGGGAGTTTTTCCGCGTTTTTTGATTTTAAAGTAACCGCCCTTGCACCACGCAACGAAATATCGCCCGTTTTTCGTTTCGCCGCCGTCTTTAATATCGTAATTTTTAAGTTTTACTGCGTTTTTAAGTTCAAAACCGCATACTCCAGACGATATAATATCCGGCAGTTCGCCGTTTTTCAACGCTTCGACCGTTCCGTTTACGGTTCTTGCGATAACGAGAGTTAAAACGTCATTATACTTTTTATTGAAATTTGCCGAAACTCTTTTCAAAAACGCCGCTCTGCTACCGCTTCCGCCTTCGAAACTGTCTATCTGCCATATCGTGATAATCGCTTTGTATACTTTGTTTTCAACTCCTTCCGTTTGTTTTTTTGCAAGAAACGGCGCTGCGATTACAGACGCCGCAATAACCGCGCCGAAAACAAATGGCAAAATTTTCTTCATATTTCAAGATATGAAAAAAAGCGGCGTTATATGAAACGATAAGCCGCAATTTTTACGATTGATAATTAAATTTTAAATAAACCTTATGCGTTTTAAATAAACCTTATACGGTCGCTTGTGGCTAAATAATTTCTCCCTTATTCAGTAAAGAAAGTAAAAATCCCGTAGCGGCGGTAATAATTCCCGTTAACGCGGCAAACCACGCCGAACTCGTTATTCCCGTTACCGCAAAAACTATTGCAAGCGCTCTTATAGCCGCCGAAAAAACAAAAATCACGCGGGATATTTTTTTATATCTTACGGCAACTTTTATAAGATACGGTACTTTTCTTAAATTATCGCCGACGGAAATAGTTAAAAATTCGTTTTTCAGGTTTTGATTGCCAACGAAAAGAACTTCGCCGCCCTTATGTTCTTTTTTAAGTTCGTTAAGTTCGTTTTCTTTGTCTTCCGCGCCCGTAAGCATAGAAGCGGACTTATTCATTCCGAGTTCTTTTCTCAGTTTTTTAGTTTCTTCCTTGCCCGCTGACGATAATAGTTCGATATCCTTTATTTTAGCGTCGTAAAGTTCCATAACCGCGCCCGACGCGTCGGGATTTATTTCTCCGTCTTTTATAACGGCGTTTTCGTCAAAGGCAACTGCAGATACCGAGCCGAGTTTATCAAGTGCGCTTAAATCGGCAACCGCGTCCGACCCGACGCATTTCAAAAAGGCGAAATACGCGTTTACGGTAAGCGCAAACGAAACGGAAGTCAACGGTAAAACGGCAAGAATCAAAGCGGCGCCGTAAGCCGTTTTATAAAGCGCGGAAGCGTAATCGCTTTTAAATGCGGGCGGAATAAACGCCGCTAAAAGCGCAACCGCGAAAACGGCGGGCGTTATAAACTTTTCCGCCGCGCGAAATTTTTTAAGAGCGCCGAATTCGGTATCGAAGTTTTTTAACTCTTCGTTTTTTGACGTGATTTTACAAATGACCGACGCGCGGACTTTATCTTCCGCAATATCGGTAAGGAAATTACACAGCGAATACGCAAGCGATATAATGGCGGCTGCGCCCGCGTCGGATAAAAGTATCATAACGACGGACGAAAGAGTTATTATAAGGTCGGAATTGAAAAAGTCTTTTTTAATAAACCTTTTAACGCCGCCGAACATCGCTTCGTAGCCCGCAATCGCAAACGCCACTACTTTTACGTAATCCGAAATTTTAGCGGTTTTTTCAAACGCGCCGAGAATAAAGCCTGCGATAAGCGCGACTGCCGATATGCATAATTCGATAAATCTGCCCTTGCGCTCTTCTTTTTTTACGTCTTTTTCGGAAACGCTCTCTTTACCGTTTTCTTCTTCGGCGGCTTCCCCTTCGTCAAAGGTATCGTTTTTTTCGTAAACGGGCGCGGGAATTGCGTCGTCTTCATCAAAATACGGTTCGCTTTCGATTGAAAGTTCGGTTTCAAGCGTATTCATAACGGCAACCATAATATCGTAATCGCTCGCATGCTCGTCTATGATATAAGAAAGAGTATCGCCCGAAATTTTTGCGTCGAGAACGCCGTTTATATCTTTAACCGCGTCTTCCGCCTGCGAAACGTTGAAAGTTTCGGTAAGAATTTTAATCTTTTTTATGTCGCTTTGCATTTTTTCGTTCATATATAAATAATAACCTTATTTTTACTTACAGTCAACCTTTAAGAGATAAATTGTGAAGTTATTTTTAAAAGTTTACCCGAAAATCGTTGAAAATAACCGCATTTAATGTTATACTGTAAACAAAAATTATATAAAACGGATTATAAGGCGCGCATGCGCGACTACGGTGAAATATGGATTTAAAAAAATCTGAAAACTTAATACCTTCGGAAGAAGCCGCAAATTCTGCCGAAAACGCAACGCTTTCAAACGGAAACGAAGTCGGAACCGAGCAGAAAAAAGACGGCGCTGCGCCTTTTAGTGAAAGCGAAGGCGTAACCGAGCCTGAAAAAGAAAACACAAAGCCCACGAAACTCAGAGTTAAGCCGAAGCGCAAGCGCGTTAAGCAGTCTGACGCCATACGTTACGACGTAAGCGCCGAAAAAGGTCTTACGTTCGAGCAAGCCGACGAAAGATACGTTGACGGGCTTATTAACAAAGTGACCGACAATACGTCGAAATCCTATTTTTCGATTATATTCGGCAATACTTTTACGTTTTTTAACCTTCTTTGCGCTCTCGTTCTGACGGCTTACGCTATCGTGGGAACGACTATTTCGAACTTTATTTTTATAATTCCGTTCGCGTCAAATCTCATTATAGGTATTATTCAGGAAATCCGCGCTAAAATTTCGGTAGAAAAACTTTCTATTCTTCAATCTCCCGTGACGAAAGTCGTGCGAAACGGAAACACTCTGGAAATACCTTCCGACGAAATCGTTCTCGACGACGTTTTTAAACTGATAACGGGAAATCAGATTCCCGTTGACGCCGTTATTTTAAGCGGCTATCTTGAAGTAAACGAATCCGTTCTTACGGGCGAATCGGTACCCGTAAAAAAATCCGCGGGCGACACGATAATGGCGGGAAGTTTCGTAACGGGCGGCTCGTGCTTTGCAAAAGCCGATAAAGTGGGCGGCGAATGTTTCGTTCAAAAACTCACCGCCAAGGCAAAAAAATTCAAAAAACCCAACTCCGAACTTATGGGTACGTTTAACTGGATAGTCAGAATCGTAGGTCTGTTAATCGTTCCCATCGCAATCGGAATGGGACTTGTAAATTACCGATACGCTATCGCTAATCCCCCTTCCGACACCGGAATAACCGCATTCGTGGTTTTAAGAACGGGAACGGTCGTTCTCGGAATGATTCCCGCGGGGCTTATTCTTTTAACTACAATTGCCCTTTCTCTCGGAGTTATAAGGCTTTATAAACGAAACACTCTCGTTCAGGATATGTATTCGCTCGAAATGCTTGCAAGAGTAGACGTGTTATGCCTTGATAAAACGGGTACGATAACCGACGGGAGAATGAAAGTTAAAGAAGATATACTTCTTGCAGACCATCACCCCTACGCGCTTAACGATATTATCGGTACTATGGAAAATATTCTCGACGATAATAATATGACGGCTATCGCCCTTCGCGCGCATTACGTTCCCGAAAAAGAATTTTCGGTCATAAAAACCCTGCCGTTTACGTCTGCAAGAAAATTCAGCGCGGTTACTTTTTCGGAAGCGGGGACGTACGCTCTCGGCGCGCCCGAATTTATTCTTGCCGAAATGCCCGACGCTCTTAAAATGCGTATCGACAGATACACGATGGCAGGTAACCGCGTGCTTTTACTCGCTCATTCCGGAGCGGCGATTACAGTAAAAGAACAATTGCCCGCCACGATGCGCCCCGTTGCCCTTATAGTTCTTGAAGACAATATAAGAGAAGAAGCGATTAAAACGATAAAATGGTTTAAAGATAACGACGTTCACGTAAAAGTAATTTCGGGCGATAACCCCATAACCGTTTCGGAAATCGCAAAGAGAGCGGGCGTGGAAAATGCGTCCAACTGGATAAGTCTTGAAGGTCTTTCTAATAAAGAAATCGCTTCCGTTGCGGATAAATACACCGTCTTCGGCAGGGTCACGCCCGATCAGAAAGCGGTTCTTATAAAAACACTTAAAAACATAGGTCACACCGTTGCGATGACGGGCGACGGCGTAAACGATATTCTTGCAATGCGTGAAGCGGATTGCTCGGTAACAGTCGCTTCGGGCGCGGATTCGGCGAAAAACGTTGCGCATATAGTGCTTGCCGATAATAATTTCAACTCTATGCCGCGCGTAGTTGCCGAAGGCAGAAGAGTTATAAATAACATTCAGCAATCTGCGTCGCTTTTCCTTATGAAAACGATTTTCATTACCCTTCTTGCGCTGCTTTCGATTTTAACGGGCAAACCGTTCCCGTTCGAAACGAAAATGCTTACTATTCTCGAACTCGTTATTATAGGCTTCGCTTCGCTTATCCTGTCGTTGCAGCCAAACGAAAAACGCGTCGAAGGCGACTTTTTATCGACGATTTTCAGTAACGCCATTCCCGGCGCGCTGATACTTCTTTTGAACGTTTATATAGTAAAATTCTTTGATTTGTTCGACGTGTTCGAAAGCGAAAAATACTCGCTTACTCTGCAGGTTGTGGCATTTACGTTCGGCGGGCTTGTTTATCTGTTTTATATCTGCAAGCCGCTTAACCTTACGCGCGGAATAGTAACGGGAATTTCAACCCTCGTAATAATGTTATGGTTTACCGTATTTCTCGACACAACGCCCTATCTTAAAGGCTTGTTCGATAAAATAAATCCGGGAGCCGATCCGAACTTTTTCGGTCTTACGAGCCTGTTCCCCATGACGAAAGATAACTGGCAGTTTATAATTCTGATTATCTGTATAGTTCAGTTTGATATTCTTATAATCAGCAAACTCGTGGAATTCAACAAAAAGATTACGGGCGATTTAAAGAAAAACAAAAATAACGCCGATTAAAAACATTTTAAAAACGCGGTCGGATCGCTTTTAAGCGAATCGGCCGCGTTTATTTTATATTAACTTAAATATCCATTTCGTTAAGAAGATTTTCGTCGTTTTTACGAAGTTCTTTGGGAACGACTATCTCGTCGAAGGTTATATAGTATTTTTTGCGGGTTACGGTGTAGTAATCGACAAATCTCAACGAAATAAACGTAACGCTCGAAAGCGGTATCGTTACTAAAAGCGCGACGTTAAACGTAACGGCGGAGGAAATAATCGCAATCGCGTAAACCGCAAGGCAAGTTACGAAATACGATAAAAACCTTTGCCATACGTCCGAAAACTTCATACCCTTAAGCGCTTCTTTAAAGGAAGCGAACGCGCCTTTATTCTCAACTACCATTTTCGGAAGCACAAGCCCTATCACTGCAAGGCGAAAAGAATTTGCAAAAATAAACAAAAATACGGCGACAGTGAGCGCATAAATACCTACTAAGTTCATTGCGCCGAGCGCGGCAAAAAAAGTAACCGTAACGGTAACCGCGTTAAACGCAAGAAGCATAATCGTTCTGTAACCCGCGTAGCGGCAAGCCGACTTGAATTTTGAAAACGCAGTATTCAAAAATCCCGCGTGGAGCATACTCGTCATATGCTCGTTGACGTTTACGCCGATAACGTAATCGCCTATCGCAAGTAAAAATTTTAAAACCTGAATAAGCGCGAATATCGCAACTACCGCCCATGCGTGAGTTGAAAATTCCGCAAGCGTTTTTTCGTAAAGCAAAGAAAATTTATCGCCGAGATCGCCCCCCTGAGTGCGGGTTGCAGCCGACGGGTCGAAAAAGTTTTTAACGAGTTCTTTGAGCGCGTTTATAAGATTTTTAAACTCTGCGCTCGCGATAACGGGACGAAAAATCATACGGGCAAGCAAGAAAGCAGTAATAGCGAATAAACCCGTAACTATTACTTTATAGGCAAGCGTTTTGTAACACAACGCCTTGTTTGCCGCGGCGATTTTAATTCCGTTGGATACTTTCATACCGAATATTCCCCTACAGTTTTACTTTTTAATTTTTTAAGAACTTTAACAAAATGCTCCGGAAGCGGCGCGAAAAACGTGAGAGTGCAATCGCTTACGGGATGCTTTAAGGTTAATTTATACGCGTGCAGAAGTTGACCTTTTAAATCAAAATCGTCTTTTACGCCGTAAGTTTTATCTCCGACTACCGGGTGACCGAGATATTTCGCGTGAACTCTTATCTGATGCGTTCTGCCCGTTTTAAGATTGAATTTACAAAAAGTGTACTTTCCGAAACGTTCGATAACTTCGTATTCGGTAACGGCTCGTCTGCCCTTACCGTCCGTAACCGTCATAAGAGTTCTTGCCTTTTCGCTACGACCTATGAACGTGTCGACAACGCCTTTATCCGTTTTCAGATTTCCCGTAAGCAAAGCAAGATATTCTCTTTTACACGTTTTATCCGCAATCTGCTTTGCAAGCGACAAATGTGCCGCGTCGTTTTTCGCAACGACTAAAAGCCCCGTGGTATCTTTATCTATTCTATGCACGATTCCCGGTCTTATTACGCCGTTTATCCCGCTTAAACTGTCAAGTTTAAATAATAATGCGTTTACGAGAGTATTGTCGCCCGTGCCGTTTCCCGCGTGGACGGTAAGACCTTGCGGCTTATCTATGACGGCAATATCGCCGTCTTCGTAAACTATTTTAACGGGTATGTCAACGGGTTTTACGTCGTAAGTTTCGGCGGCGGGAACGTTAAGGGTTATCTTTTCGCCCGCTTTGAGCGCGTCGCGCGGTTTTAACTTTACGCCGTTTTCGCGAACGGCAAAACCGCCGTCAAGCAATTTTTTTATGCGTGAGCGCGTAAATCCCGTTTTTTCCGACAAAAACACGTCTGCGCGAACTGCGTTTTCGTCAGCCGTTATTATTTTCGTTTCCATTTTCGTTTTTATTCTTTTTTGAAAAAAGCGCTTCTTTATCGAGAAATAAAAACCATATAAGAAGCATTATAACGCCTGCGACGAGAGAAACGTCGGCAACGTTGAAAATAAACGGAAAAATCTGCGTGTCGTAAAACAAAAGCATAAAATCACGCACCTTTCCTAAAAATATGCGGTCGATACAATTCCCCGCCGCGCCTGCAAAAACCAGCGCGAGAGCCACGCCGAACCATTTCGGAACGGAACGCCCCGCTATCTTATTGTATACGAAAAACCCGATGATTAGAAGACAAACCGCTATCGTTAAAACGATAAACACGACTTTTGCCCAAGGCTTATCGTCAAGCATTCCGAACGCCGCGCCTTCGTTGTAAGCCTGTTTGAATTTCAAAAGTTTCGGAATAACCACAAAATCGAATGAATATTTTACCGATAAATATTTAGTTATAAGGTCGAGAGCGACAACAGCCGCCGCCGTCAAAAAAAGTATCAGATAATAAATCATTCGGTAACTCCGAGTTCTTTGCATAAACTCATAAGGTCGAGTTTTTCTTTCGGATTTAAAACTTCGTCCATATCAAAACCGTTTTCCGAAACGCCGTAAACCGAGCGACTTTGTTTTCCTAAATCTTCGGTAAGTTCGTAAATTTTTTCGATTTTTTCCTTATCGGAATACTTTTCCGCATCGTCCGACGATAATATTTCGCGCATTACGTCAGCCGCGGCGGCAAGTTTACGCGTTTTGTCGGACGGGTACGATTTAACGGTGTCTTCTACGAGCGCGTTAAACCGCGAGATGAAAAGTTTAAGCCTTTCGACTTCCACCCTGTATTCGTCCATCAGTTTTTACCCGTTTCCTTTCTGATTTTTGAAAGCATATCCGTTTTGAGTTTCAAAAGATTGTCGGATAAGTCAACTTTATAGATATGCGGACTGTCTATACGCAGATATTCGTCCCAGAACGTAGCGGTTTCGCGTTTGGCGTAAGCCGCTATTTTTTTAAGCGACGGCATTTTGTAAACGACTTTTCCGCCGCTCACGACGGGTATCGTAAGTTCCCGCGTTTTATAGTTTTCGAAAGTCATTTTTTTCCAGGTTTCTATCGGATGAGTTATCGTTAAAGGCTTGCTTTCGTCGATAACTTCGTCTTTAAGCATTATAAGATCGGCTTCCGCTTTGCCCGTTTCGCCGTCGTAAATTCTTATTATCTTTTTAAAACCCGGATTTGTAATTTTCGCGCTGCTTTCCGACACTTTTATTTTCGGAGTAACGGAACCGTCTTTATTGACGACTCCCGAAAGTTTATAAACCCCGCCGAGCGCAGGCATATCCGCGCTCGTGATAAGTTTTGTGCCTATGCCCCAACTGTTTATTTTCGCGCCCTGAATTTTAAGCGACTGAACGAGTTTTTCGTCAAGATCGCCGCTTGCGCAGATAATAGCGTCGGGATAACCCGCGTCGTCGAGCATTTTGCGCGCTTTTTTGGTAAGATACGCGAGATCGCCGCTGTCAAGCCTTATGCCGAGCGGTTTTTTGCCCTTTGCGCGCAATTCGTCAAAAACCTTAATTGCGTTGGGAATACCGCTTCGCAACGTATCGTAAGTGTCAACGAGTAACAGCGCGGCGTCGGGATAAGTTTCGGCGTACGCCCTGAACGCTTCGATTTCGCTCGGAAAATTCATAACCCAACTGTGCGCGTGAGTTCCCGAAACGGGAATTCCGAACATCTGCCCCGCAAGCACGTTGCTTGTAGAATTACAGCCGCCTATAACGGACGCTCTCGACCCGTAAATTCCGGCGTCGGGTCCCTGCGCCCTGCGAAGACCGAATTCCATAACGTTATCGCCTTTTGCAGCATAGCAGACTTTAGCCGCTTTACTTGCGATAAGGGTCTGATGGTTTATCATATTAAGAACTGCCGTTTCGATAAGTTGCGCTTCTATAAGGGGCGCTTTAACCGTAAATATCGGCTCGCCGGGAAAAACCATCGTTCCTTCGGGAACGGAATAAATATCGCCCGTGAATTTCAGAGTTTTAAGACGGGTTAAAAAGCCTTCGTCAAACAAATTAAGGCTTCTTAAATAGGCGATATCGTCATCGTCGAACCGTAAATTCATCACGTAATCTATCGCCTGTTCGAGTCCTGCCGCCAAAGAATACGTTATCTGATCGTTTGCGCGGAAGAACACGTCGAAAATAACCTGCTCGTCTGCCTTACCTTCGAGATAATATCCGTTCATCATGGTAAGTTCGTATAAATCGGTGAGCAGAGTAAGATTTCTTTTGTTTTCCATTATTCAGTCCTTGAAAGATTTTATTTCGGGAAGTTCTTCTTCTTTCGCCGCTTTCTCTTCTTTTTCTTTTTTGCGCTGCTCTTCGTAGGAAACGAAGTCTTCGCTCTCGTTCGTTCTTTCTATGTTAAGAAATTTTGCTTTGATAAGGAACAAACCGACGAATACTATTGCGAGCGCGGCAATACTTACTATAACCGTAACTATCCAGTTTACTTTAAGAGTAACGAGAAGAAGAATAACGCCTATAACCGACAAAACGCCGCCGACTGCGTATTCGTAACCGCCCTTTACGACGATTGAGTAACCGATTACGTAAATACCCGAACCGAGCGTTAAAATCGTAAGCATCAGAAGAAACGGATTAACGTTTGCTTTTATCGTATCGGTCGCAACGAGTACGCCGAAAATCGCGGCTATTGCGATGATTAAAATAAGCGCTACGGCAGAAACGATTATGCCTAATGTTTTGTTTTGTTTTTTCATTGTTTACTCCTTTTGCGGAAAGCAGTTGCTCCGCAAAATATTATATTTAATATTTTAACATAAAATCTTGAAAAAGTGAATACTTTTTGCAATATTTTTTTATAAAAATAAAAAACTTGCCGAAAAGCAGGCAAAACGCGGCTTAGCGACAACGCTTTTCCGCAAAGCAGGCAAAAGGCGGCGTAACGATAACGTGTTATCGCCGCGCCGCCGTAACGAATATTTTATTATTTTATCTTTTTGAAATTACCTATCGTTTCGTCAACCGTTTCCACAAAAGCAAAAGTATCGTCAAACTTTTTGATTATTTTTTTAAAGTCGGAGAGTTGATGCTTGTTGACCACGCATACGAGAACGTCGCGCTCGGAACCGCTGTAAAGCCCCTCGCCGCGTATTACCGTTGCGCTGTGGTGAAGAGTTTTTATGATTTCCGCTCCCACTTCTTTTACGTGCGACGTAATTATAAAGAATTTGCTTGCGGATTTAGATCCCTTTAAAAACGCGTTTCCTACGAGCGTAGAAGTAAAGCAATAAACAAGGCACAGGCAAACCGGTTTATAATCGAGAACGAATTTACCGCTTTCGCCCGTTTTTGCGTAAACGAAAACGGATAAAACCGCTACGATTACGTTCATAACGAAAGTAACGTAAAAGAAATTGAACTCGGGTTTTTTTTCGCTCACGAACTTTGCTATTATATCCGTGCCGCCCGTACAAGAATTGTGCCTGAACGAAACTCCGTAAGTAAATCCCGAAATTATTCCCGCAAGCAAGCAGGGATATATCGTGTCAACGTCTTGCGCGTCGTACTGAATATCGGATAAATCGAAAGATTGTAAAAGCAAATAAGAAAATGAATAAACGACGGAAAAAACAAGGGTTTTTACGGCAAATTCTCTGTTAATTTTAAAAAATGCAAACACGCAGAGCGGAACGTTTATGATAAGCGACATATAGCCGATACTGAAATTAAGTTTATACTGTATCATCGTGGCAATGCCGTTTATACCCGCGGGCGCAAAATCGTTTTTAACTACGAAAAGTATGTAATCGAGAGCAAGCGCAATGCCGAGAAAAACCACAATCGCGTAATCTTTTATCGCGTTTTTAATCGCTTGTTTGTTCATATAGCCCCTTTGAAATTAAAAATTCGATAACTTTTTTTACAGACACGGCGTAACCCGCCGAAAATTTACCCGTTACTTTATCAAGACCGCACGCAAAGTTTATACCGGCGATCTGATACGAAGAATTTAAAAGCGCGCCGCCCGACGAGCCGTGATTTATAGGCGCGTTATGCGAAATAACGGGGAATTTGACTTCCGAAGTTTTATCGTCGTCAACGCTGACTTCGGCGTATTCTTTCACCGCTCCGACCGTTACGGAATTAAAAACCGAAAACGGATTTCCTATCGCTATCACTTTATCGCCGATTTTTGGGTTCGTGGCGGAAAACGGCAAAGTTTTATAGTCGTTATCCGTAAGTTTGTCGCCGGAATTGCCTTTTTTATAAACTTTAAAAGATAAAACCGCAAGATCGTACGACGCTTCCGCGCCGAGAAGTTGAACGGTATTTTTTTCACTCGTAGTCACGAAACCGAATACGTCTTTTTTGTTTTCTGCGATAATTCCCGTTTTCGCGCCGAAGCAATCGAAAATTTCATACGAAACGTTTTCTTGCGGAACGACTACGTGATTGTTGGTTAAAACGTAATATTCGAGCGTTCCGTTTTCGCTTTCGGTTACCTTGTATGCGACTCCGCTACCCACGTACTGCGCTTTTTGCGTACTTTGCGTTACGGTTGCCACTATTTTGAAAGTAGCGGTTATATACCCTTCCGTCTGAACGGCGTTAACAACGTCGTAATCGCCGCTCACGTTAACTATCGTGCAAGCGGAAAAAACGAGCGTGGAAAGGGATATTATAAGGGCGAGAACGAATGCCGCCGTCTTTTTAAACGTTTTTGTGATTTTACGCATCTTCGTGTTTCTCATGCTTGACGAAAACGAAGTCGATAACAGTAGCGACCGCGTAAAGTACAAGCGTAAATATTAAAATATCGGAGTAATTATTCGTGTGCGAAACGATAAGGTCCGCAACCTGATTGCCGGTAAGCCCCGCGAGCGCCCACGCCGAAAGCGCGATGCCGTGAATAGACGAAATTTTACCCATGCCGTACACGTCCGACAAAAGCGTGGGGAGATTGCTGAATCCGCCGCCGTAACCCGCGTTTACAATAAGAAATAAAATAACTGCGATGACTACGAGCGGCATAGACGCGTCGCTCCCCTTTATCGCGCCCGTAACGAGAGCGATAAAAGTTATTGCTATTTCGCTTAACAGTATAATTTTATAAACGGAATTCCTGTCTTTCATTTTATCGCCGACCGCCGAATAAGCAAGTCTTCCGGTAGCGTTGAAAAGCCCCGTAACCGTGCTTAAAACGCTCGTTGCTCCGACTATGCCGATTGCGGCGTAAATATCCTTTTCGTGCGAAATAAGCGCAAGACCGCAGGTAATGTTTATATAAAACACGATCCATATTCCGATAAAACGCACGTCTGAAAATATTCTGAATTTAGAAAAGAATTTTTTAAACTCGAATTTTTCGTGCTGTTCTACCCAGCCTTCGGGCTTTTTAAGAAGAAGATGCCCCGTGAACATCATCACGAACCAGACCCCCGCAAGCACGTAAAACACGCGTTCTATGCTCATTACTCTTTCAAGACCTTCGATAACGGGCGTAAAAATCATTTTCGCCGCGCCGAATCCCGCAACGGCAAGACCAGTTGCAAGACCTTTCGTGTCTTTAAACCACAGCATAAGCGTTTTTACGGGCGAAAGATAGCCGAGACCTAACCCTATACCCATAATCACGCCGTAAAACACGATGATAAGCGGCATGCTGTGAAGCCTTACCGCAAGACCCGTTCCCGCAACGCCCACCGCAAAAAAAAGCGTGGCGAGCAAACTTGCCGTATGAATATCTTTTTCCACAAAATCGCCGAGAAACGCCGCCGACATTCCGAGAAAGAATATCGCAAGCGAAAAGGCCCAGCCGAGCGCTGCCGAAGGAATTCCCGCGTTATCGAAAACGCTTTTTATCGAGCCGCTGAAAAGCGACCAACAGTAAACCGTGCCGATACTCGCATGAAGGAGAAGCGCAGGTATTGCCGCTCTTGTCCATTTATTCGAACATTTACTCATAAGTACAAAATCCTTTCAAAAAATTAAGGCCGAATAAATCAGCCTTAATAATTATATTCTATTATATCGCGAATGTCAAAC
Source organism: uncultured Clostridia bacterium (assembly GCA_934248055.1). GTDB lineage: Bacteria > Bacillota > Clostridia > Christensenellales > Borkfalkiaceae > HGM11412. The sequence goes on from CAKQKI010000001.1 coordinate 266,085, forward strand.
GAAAAGCGCGTTTATGGGATTTTTTGCAAAACGTGACGAATTAAAGCAATATGCAGATAACTCCGCCCCGCCCTTCGTTTACTATTCTCGTAACGGTTTTGCGCATTTTATTTTTCGTTTCGTTTTTCATCGCGCTCAGTTTAAGCGCCATTTCTTCGCTTATGAGTTTTGAAAGGGGTTTTCCGAAAACGTCCGTTTTCCATACCTTTTCGGGAGTTTCGTCGAGTTCGTTTTTCAAAAAGTCGGCAAAATCTTTACATTGCTTTTCGCTCCCCGATATAGGCGACACTTCCGCGTCGAGCCGAATTTTCATAAGGTGCATGCAAGACGTTTCCGCTTTGAGTTTTACGCCGTATCTGCCACCCTGCTTTATAACTTCGGGCGCGCCGAGAGTCATATCCGTTTCTTCGGGAATCACTATGCCGTAACCGCCTTCGTCGGCTTCTTTAAGCGCGTCTTTAATTTTTTCGTAATTTTCTTTGGCAACGGCAAGTTCTTTAACGTAACTCATAAGTTGCCTTTCGTCCGAAACGCTTTCCCCCGCAACTTGAGAAAGCATTTTATAAAACAAATCGTTTTCGGGTTCTACGGAATACTCCGCTCTTCCTTCGCCGAGATACGCGGTTGCGTTTTCAACGCGCTTTATCCCGTCAACTCCCGAAAGCGCGTCTTCTATAAGTTTATAATCTTTCATTTTTTCGGTTACCGCACTGATTTCTTTCACCGCGCCGATTATATTTAAAATAGTTTCGTTAGAAGGCGGCAGCGTTCTCATCCATTCGGGAAGTTTTATGTCGAGACTTTTAAGCGGAAATTCCATAAGCACGCTTTCGAGAATTTCGCCGAGTCCGTCTTCGTCTATCTCTTTTACGTTGGCGGGCAATACTTTAACGCCGTATTTATCGGTAAGCGAAGCCGCTATTTCATTGCACTCCGCGCTTTCGGGATTAGTGCTGTTTAAAACGATTACGAACGGTTTATTCGCTTCTTTGAGTTTTCTTACCACCTTTTCTTCCGCTTTTTCGTAGTTTTGTCGCGGAATTCCCGAAACGGAACCGTCGGTCGTAACGAGAATACCTATCGTGGAATGATCTTTTATAACCTTTTCTGTACCCGTTGCCGCCGCTTCTTCAAAAGGAAGCGGATTATCCGACCACGGAGTTTTCACGAGCCGCGGCTCGTCGTTTTCGGTAGAACCGATTGCGCCGTCTACGAGATACCCTACGCAATCGATAAGCCGTACTCTCGCCTGACCTTTTCCTTTTACGGATATTTTAACCGCTTCCGACGGAACAAATTTCGGCTCGGTGGTTGTAATCGTTTTGCCGTCGGCCGATTGCGGCATTTCGTCTACGGCAATCATTTTTTTATTCTTGCCCGAAATGTTCGGCGTTACCATAAGATTCATAAACCGCGTGATAAACGTCGATTTCCCCGTTCTTACGGGACCTACGACGCCTATGTATACGTCGCCGCCCGTTCTTTTTGCTATATCTTTATATATATCGAATTTTTCCATTAAAAAATCCCCCGTGTACAATAAATGTATATGAAGGGGATTTTCGGTTTATGTTTTATTTTTCGTCTTTTTCTGCTGCGTCGGTTTTTTCTTCCGTCAACGCTTTCTTTTTTCTGAAATGCTTGATTTTTGCTTCCCGTATCATCTGCAGCCAGTTTGTGGGATGTTCTTCTCCCGCGATCAGTCTTTTTATGTTCTGACGATGCGCGTACCAGGTTAAAAATATTATCGAAACGATAAAAAGATTAGACACCGCAACGACGATAATCTGCGTGGCGCTTACCATGTTTGCCGCTTCGATATACTTTTTATAAACGGAATAACACGCGGCGATAGCGCCCGGAGTAGTTGCTATAAACGATCCCATCGAACCTATTTCGGTAATGAGTATGAAAACTATTGCCGCCGCGCCGCTTATAAGCGCGACCTGCCAGTTACATACGAGAAACACGCCTATCGTGGTTGCGATTCCCTTTCCGCCTTTAAAGCGCATGAACACAGGAAAAACGTGACCGAGAACAGCCATAAAACCGCACATTACTTCGGTAAGCATGGAAATAGGAAGATTAGTACCCGAAAACTCGTAACCTTTATATAAAACGCCGCCTATAAAGGTGGGAATCGCTCCCTTCAATATATCGAGCGCAAGCGTTAAAATTCCTATTCCCATGCCGAAATTGCGGCTCATGTTGAGAGTGCCGGGATTTCCGCTTCCTACTTTTCTTATGTCCTGCTTTTTAAGTTTTGATATTATAACGGCAAAATTTACGTTTCCTATAAGATAAGAGCCTAACGAAAGCAGAATAAACTGCCACCATATATAACCGTAAGATAATTCAGTCATTTTTATTCTCCCGATTTCAATCGTCGTTTTCCGATTTTTCGCGAAGTATAAGCCTTATGGGAGTTCCGCAAAAATCAAAGGTCTGCCTTAAAGTGTTTTCGATAAAACGCTTATAACTGAAATGCATGAGTTCAACGGAATTAACAAACATAATAAACGTCGGCGGAGTTATACCGTCCTGAACGGTATAATAAATTTTAAGCCGTCTGCCGTGTTTAGTGGGCGGTTCGGTGGTTCTTACGGCGTCGCCTATAACTTCGTTAAGCGTTCCCGTGGAAATGCGCTTTTTCGCATTTTCGAGAGAAGAAAGCGCGGCGGAAAGAATTTTATCCGTTCGCTGACCCGTTTTCGCAGACACGAAAACCGCTTTGTAATAATCCATAAAAGCAAGGTCGCAATCGAGTTTTCTTTTGAACGATTCTATAGTGTAGGCGTCTTTTTCAACGGCGTCCCACTTATTCATAACTACGACGGAAGGCTTGCCCTGCTCGTGGATATAGCCTAAAATTTTAACGTCCTGCTCGGTTATTCCTTCAACGCTGTCTATAACCGCAAGGCAAACGTCGGCGCGCCTTATCGCGCCGAGAGCGCGGATAACGCTGTAATACTCAACGTCTTCCGACACCGCTTTTTTCTTTCTTATTCCCGCGGTATCGATAAGGGTAAATTTTTTACCGTCGAAAGTAAAAGTCGTGTCTATAGCGTCGCGCGTTGTTCCCGCAATTCCCGAAACGATGGTTCTGTCATACCCCAAAAGCCTGTTTGCAAGACTCGATTTGCCCGCGTTAGGCTTTCCTACGATTGCGATTTTGACCGTTTCTTCGTCGTCTTCGGAATTTTCGGCGTTAAAATGCGAGCAGACTTCGTCAAGAAGGTCGCCTATTCCTTTGCCCTGTTCGCACGATATTCCGAAAGGCTCGGAAAGACCGAGTTCGTAATAATCGCAAAGCCCCGCGGGGTCGTAATTATCCATTTTGTTGACCGCGAGAATAACGGGCTTGCCGCTTTTTCTCAATATCGACGATACTTCAACGTCTGACGACGTAAGTCCGCCCTTATAATCGCACATAAAAATAATAACGTCAGCCGTTTCTATCGCGATTTCAGCCTGCTTTCTTATATGCCGCCACATTTCGTCCTGCGATTTAAGTTCTATTCCGCCCGTATCGATAAGCGTAAAAGACTTTCCGCACCATTCGGCGTCGCAATAAATTCTGTCCCGCGTGACGCCCGGGCGATTTTCGACTATCGAGATTTTTTTGCCCGTTACTTTATTGAAAAAGGTGGATTTACCAACGTTCGGTCTTCCCACCACCGCTACTATCGGTTTACTCATAGACGGTATTATACCATTTAAATATTTTTTTGTAAAGCGTATTTCGTTTACCGCGCGGTGTTTATTCGTGAAATAAATTACGTCTTTTACCCCGACAAAACTCCGTTTAACGCGATAAAAATCAAAAAAGACGGTTGCCCGCCTTTTTTTCGGTTTATTTATAAAATTTCAGTCGGATAGCCGCAAGCGATTGCGTTTGCGGCTAAGAATTACCGTTTAATAATATTTTCGAATTCTTCTTCGCTCATAATTCTTATACCGAGAGATTTCGCTTTATCGAGTTTGGATCCCGCTTCTTCGCCCGCAAGAACTACCGTGGTAAGTTTTGAAACGCCGCTCATCACTTCTCCGCCGAGATTTTCGATTATTTCCGCCGCTTCCGAACGTTTGTAATTTTTCAAAGTTCCCGTAAGAACGAATTTTTCACCTTTAAACGCCGCGTTTTCCGAAATTGTTTTTTCAGTGAACACGGGAGTTACCCCGAGCGAAAACAACCTTGAAATTTCTTCACGGTTTTCGTCGTCGCTAAAATACTCTTTTATATTTTTCGCGGTGATTTCGCCAACGTCTTTCATTACGGTTAACTCTTCTTCGCCCGCGCAAGACAATAACTCCACCGAATTAAACGAATTTGCAAGATCTCTCGCCGTTTTTTTACCCACGCCGTCAATGCCGAGCGCAAGAAGAAACGCCGAAAGCGCGGGCTTTTTTGAATTTTCGATCGCAGTAATCAGGTTGTCGGCTTTTTTATCTTTAAACCCTTCGAGATTTTTAAGAGAGTTTTTATCGAGTTTATATAAATCCGAAAACCTTCTTACTCCGAGCGCGTCGTAAAGTTGCCCCGCGGTCATTTCGGAAAAGCCGTCTATATTCATAGCGTCTTTTGACGAGAAATTAACAAGATTACCGATAACGCGCTGCCTGCAATTTTTATTCGGGCAAAAAATATTCGCGCCGTCTTCGATAAGTTTTGTGCCGCAGCAAGGACATGTTTCGGGCATTTTAACGTCTTTGGCGGTTTCGGGAATTTCGGTAGCGCCCAGAATTTCGGGAATTACTTCGTTACTCCTTCTGATTAAAACGCGCGCCCCGATTTTTACGTTTTTACGAATTATATCGCCAAAGTTGTTAAGAGTTGCCTTTCTTACCGTCGCGCCGCAAAGTTCAACGGGGTCCAGTATACCGAGCGGCGTAAGTTTACCGGTTCTTCCGACCTGCCATATAACGTCTTTCAAAACGGTAGTAACTTCTTCCGCTCCGAATTTATAAGCCATTGCAAAACGTGGGAATTTATCGGTATAACCGAGTTTTTCGCGAATCTTAAAATCGTTTACTTTTACCACTGCTCCGTCGGTTAAATAATCTATATTTTTCCGCTCGATTTCGATAATTTTAATAAAATTTTCAATTTCGCCGAGATTGTGCGCAATCTTTAAAAAATCGAAAACTTTAAACCCGTTTTCCTTTAAAAATTCAAAGCAACCCGTCTGCGATTCAATAAAGTCGCCGTCGATGTAATTTACGTTATAAAAAAGAATTTCGGGTTTTCTTTTTTCGGTTTCGCGCGGGTCTAAATTTCTTATCGCCCCCGCTACGGCATTACGAGCGTTTTTAAGAATTTCGGCAGCGGTTTCGTTATATTTTTTTAAAGCCGAAAGTCTGATCACCGCTTCGCCCTGAATTTCGCACACGCCTTTGTATCCGATTTCAAGCGGAAAGGTTTTTATCGTTAAAACCTGCGCCGTTACGTCTTCCCCGACTATTCCGTTGCCGCGCGTTGTGGCTCTTACGAATTTGCCGTTTTCGTAAGTAAGGCAAATCGTAAGCCCGTCGTATTTATATTCAACGGTGTATTCGATTTCGCCGCCCGCGACTTTTTCGGCCCTTTCGCAAAACGCTGCGAGTTCTTCGCGCGTTAAACTCTTATCAAGACTATATAGCCTGTGAATATGCGTATGTTTTCCGAACGCCGATACGGGTTCTCCGCCCACGCGGCGCGTAGGCGAATTGAAAAGAACTCTGTTTTCCTTTTCTTCGAGTTTTTTGAGTTCGTCGTAAAGTTTATCGTATTCGCCGTCCGAAACGGTGGGGTTGTCAAGCACGTAATACTCGTAAGCATACTTGTTAAGCACTTCGACAAGTTCTTCCATTCTACTCATAATAACCTCAATAATTTTTGATAATAAGCCGAATTTTTACTATTTTTCAATTTCAAGCGGAGCAATTTCGGCGGCAAGCGATTTTATGCCTGCGCCCACGAATGCAACGTCTATGAATTTACCGTCGTTCTTTACGGCTATTACCGTTCCCGATCCGAATTTTCTGTGTTTAACCTTCATTCCCACGGCATAAAGCTTAGCGCTTGCGCCAGAATTCACGGCGTTTATTTTCGGTGTTGCGTTAATCGAATATCCCGATTTAAAACTTTTTGTAGAGCCGAATGAAGACGGTTCGTCGGGATAATATCCGAATTCGTCTTCTTCGCTTCGGGTATATCCGCCCTTGTAGCCGCCGCTGTTATATCCGCCGCGCACGTTTCCGTATCCGTAACCGCTTTCAGAAGAACGCCTTTTATCCCCCGGATACGAATAATAATCGGTAGCGGAATCACGCTTTAAAAGCGGCTCTATTTCTTTAATAAATCTGCTTTCGCCCGTAATACTTCGCGAGCCGTAAAGATACCTGCTGCGCGCGCGGGTTATATAAAGTTGTTTTTTCGCCCGCGTTATGGCAACGTACATAAGCCGCCTTTCTTCTTCCATATCTTCTTCGCTTCCCACGGAGCGCGATATAGGAAAAATCGTTTCGTCAAGCCCAACGATAAAAACGGTGTCGAATTCAAGACCTTTAACGGAATGAATGGTCGCAACGGTTACGAAATTGCTTTCGTCCATTTCGTCCGTATCCGAACTTAAAGTAACTAAACTTAAATAATCCGAAATAGTTGCGCCTTTATTTTGTTTTTCAAATTCGCGCGCAGAGTTGATAAGTTCGTTTACGTTCATTTTTTTATCGTCGTTTTCTTCGGTAGGCTCGGAATATTGCGAAAGAAAATCGGTTTTTAAAATGATTTCTTTAAGCATATCTTCAACGCCGAGTTCAGAACTTTTAAGAATAAGTTTATAAATTACGTCTTTAAAATCTCTTACTCTCGACAACGCGCCCGAATTCAGCGGAAGAGAATCGCAATCCATAATCTCGTCGAAAACGGACAAATTATCCGCTTGCGCTTTAAGGCGAATCGCTTCTATCGTTTTTTCGCCTATTCCGCGCCGCGGCACGTTAATAACTCTTAAAACCGCTTCGCCGTCAAGCGGGTTTGAAATAATTCTCAGATACGCGGTTAAATCTTTGATTTCTTTTCTGTCAAAGAATTTAAACCCGCCGAAAACCTTATACGGCACGCCGTATTTCATAAATTCCTGTTCGAGAGAACGCGAAAGAGCGTTTATCCGCATTAAAACGGCAAAATCCGAAGCGCGTTTTCCCAAAGCGATTTCTCTTTTTATGGTGGTTGCAACGAATTCGGCTTCGTCGCTTTCTTCGTTACCTACGTAAAGTTCGACCTTATCGCCGTCGGCGTTTTCCGTCCATAGCGTTTTTTGCTTACGAGAAATATTGTTTTTAATGATAAGATTAGCGCAATCGAGAATATTTTTAGTCGAGCGGTAATTTTGTTCGAGTTTATAAACGCGCGCGCCCTTAAAGTCTTTTTCAAAATCAAGAATATTTGAGATTTTCGCGCCGCGCCAGCCGTAAATCGACTGATCGTCGTCGCCGACCACGAAGATATTGCCGTAATACGAGCAAAGTATCCGCGCTATTTTATACTGAACGGTATTTGTATCCTGAAATTCGTCGATATGCACGTATCTGAAACGACGCGAATAATAATCGCGGATTTCGTCGTTTTCATCGAAAAGATGCAACGTTTTTATAAGTAAATCGTCAAAATCAAGGGCGTTATTGTCTTTAAGTTCGCGCTCGTAACGAAAATAAACGTCGGTAATTATTCCGATATTATTCATTTTCACGTTTTCGTCTTTATACTCGCGCGGCGACAAATCGTCGTTTTTTGCCGACGAAATGCAGTTTTTAACTAGTTTTAAGTATTTATCGGCTTCAAGACTCATATCCGACAAAATCCGCTTTAAAACTCTTTCTTTATCGTCTTCGGAATAAATTGAAAAATTCTTTTCGTAACCGAGCGCGGATATAGAAGAACGCAAAATTCTGACGCACATCGAGTGAATGGTAGACACCCACATGCCTTCTGTATCGTTAATCATTTTGCCAAGCCTTACTTTCATTTCGTCGGCTGCTTTATTAGTAAAGGTTATGGCAAGAACGTCTGACGGTTTTACGCCTTTTTCGTTTATAAGATATGCTATTCTGTTCGTCAGAACGCGCGTTTTGCCGCTACCCGCGCCGGCAATAACGAGTACCGCGCCTTCGGTATCGGTTACGGGTTTTATTTGCGATTCGTTAAGTTTCTGAAATGATTCGTTTACCATAGTACGATATATATTTTAACATATTCCGCGTAACATTTCAAGCGTTAAAAGCCTTATTTGAAAACCGCGTTTTAAAATTACAAAACCACCGTTTGATTAACCTTATACTTTACGCTTTAAGATATAAAAAAATCTCTCTTAAAATAAAAAGAGAGATTAAAAATAAACGTTATAACCGAATAACCCGATTAGCGCAACGTAAGAATCACGCGGCGCAAGACAAGGTTTTAGTTATTCTTGCCCTGCATTTTTGCGAATGTTTGACAAATCTTATATCAGATTATATATTCTGCGGATTTTTTAGGCGCGGATTCGAGTTCTTTTTTCTTTTCTTCGTATCCTTTTCTTCCCAAAAGCGCGTAAGTTGCGTTCTTACCGCCTTCGACGCCCGGCTGATTATAAGCGTCGATATTAAGCATTTCGCCCGCATACGCCGTTTCGAGTTCGAAAAAGAACAATAACTCGCCGAGAGTAAACGCGTTTATTTCAGGGAGATATATAGTTCTGTTGAGCCGTTCTTTAACGGTAAGCGCATATTCGGTTGCCGTGCGTTCCGCCTGAATAAGTTCGTTCATAGTATGTCCGCAAAGGAAATTAACGTCGGGAATATCCTTGCATCCGTCTGAAATTTTAACGCTCGTTCTGTAATTATCTACGGCAAGGAACGTTGTAACCTTATCGAAAGGACCTTCGGTATAAAGTTGAACCTGACTGTGCTGGTCGGTTACGCCGAGCGATTTTACGGGCGTTTGCCCCGCGTAAATTTTATTGCCGTTTCTGTCAGCGGTTTTTCCGAGACTTTCCGCCCAAAGTTGGCAATACCAGTCCGCTATATATTTAAGTCCGTCGGCATAAGGCATCATTACCGAAATATTTTTGCCGTTTTTCATTGAAATATAACTTAAAATCGCGCTTGCGAGAGCGGGATTTTTTCTGTAATCGGAAGTCTTGCAAAGCCCGTCCATATAAGCGGCGCCGTCAAGATATTCTTTAACGTCGATACCGAGAACCGCGGCGGGCAACAAGCCGACCGGGCAAAGTTCGGAAAACCTTCCGCCTACGCCGTCGGGAATAAAGAACGTTTTAAACCCTTCTTCTTTCGCGATTTTTATAAGGTTGCCTTTGTTTGCCGAAGTGGTTGCGATAATATGCTCTTTTGCTTTGTCGCCGAGTTTTTCTCTCAGTAAATTCATTATTATAAGATACTGAGTCATCGTTTCGCTCGTCGCTCCGCTTTTCGTAATAACGTTAAAAACGGTTTTATCGAGTTCTATAACGTCTAAAAGCGCCGCCATACGTTCGGGGTCGACGTTGTCTTCCACGTAAAACTTGGGTCCGTTTCTTTTTGACGACGGCAAATCGTTATAATGAAGGTGGCAAAGCGCCTGAAAAGCGGCTATAGGACCGAGCGCCGAGCCGCCTATACCGAGAACGACGAAATATTCGGCGTTTTTACGAATTTTTTCGGCTGTTTTTATAATATCGTCAACGATTTCGTTCTGATTGTAAGGAAGTTCCGCCCAACCCGTCATACCGTTACCGCGGTTTTTTTCGAACGATTCGTATGCGTTTTTGCAAAATTCCGCGTTTTTTTCAAGATCGGATTTTTTAATTCCTTCTTTTTCACCCACGAATTCGCTCATCATATTGTTGTAATCGAAACGTAATTTCATATTCTGCTTATTTAGCATTGTAAATCTCCTTTTATATGGTTTAAAAGTATTTTGTTTTCAAATCTCTGAGATATTTAAGACTGTCTTTTATCTCGCTAATATCCTTATAGTCGTTAGTGTATACTTCTATAAGCATATCGCCTGAAAATCCGACGTCCGCAAGCCTTGCAAACAAATCGCCGAAATCGAAAACGCCTTTCCCGGGAAGGCAAATCGAGCCGTCGTCTTTAACGTCGGACAAATGAACGGTTTTAAGAGAACTGCCCATTTCGGAAATATAATCTTTATAAGAATCGCCCGAAATTCTCGCCTGCTTAATATCAAGGCAAGTTTTTAAGTTCCTGCAATATTCGGATATTTTTTTATAAAACCCAACGTGATTATAATATGCCCACTCAACGTTTTCAAGACAAAGTTCAACGTTAAAATTTTTACAAAAATTTACGAGTTTATCGAATTTTTTACCGATATTTTCATAATCTTCGTAACGCGCGTTTTTCTTAAATCTCGCTATTCCGTGGAGAGTATAATAATGCGCGTCGAGCGTTTTTGCAAGATTTAAACAATCGCCCATTATTTTGTAAGCGTCGTCAATCGCGCGGGGATTATCCCCGAAAAGTTGCGGCTCGAAATGAGTATTCAGAGTATGTATCGAATGAACGATAAGATTGCCCTTCCGCGATTTTAAAAGATTTGCGAACTCTTCCGTATACTCGCAATAAGTGGACAAGAAAATCTCGCACACTCTGGCGTCGATTTCGTTTAACGTTGCAAGCGCGTCTTCATTATACTCCCTTTTGAAAAGCGACGCGGTTGACACACCTATTTCCATATTCAGCCTTCTTTTTTGTATTTTACTTCGCCGTTTTCACCGTAAACGGATATAACGTCGTCTTTTGATATATAACCTTCGATAATGCCGTCGGAAAGCATATCTTCGAGCCGTCTTGACACGGCGCGCTTCAACGGTCTTGCGCCGTATTCGGAGTCGTAACCTTCCGAAACGATTACGTCAATCGCGCTTTCGTCGACTTTAACGGTAACCCCGCTTTCTTTTACCCTTGCAATAACGCCGTTTATTATAATTCCGGCAATGTTTTTGCAATCTTCTTTCGTAAGCCTGTTGAACGGAATTATACCGTCAAGCCTGTTTATGAATTCGGGCTTAAAACGTTTTTTTAGGGCGTTATAAGCCTGTTCTTCCCTGTCTTCGTTTATCGAGCCGAAACCGACGGCGTTTTTAGGCGCGTCGTCCGAAAAGCCGACGTTCGAAGTAAGAACGATAAGCGCGTTTTTAAAACTTACGGTTCTTCCCTTACTGTCGGTAAGTCTGCCTTCGTCGAGTATCTGCAGCATAAGATCGAAAATATCGGGATGAGCCTTTTCGATCTCGTCGAACAAAACTACTGAGTAAGGTTTTCTTCTTATTTTTTCGGTAAGAATACCTTCTTCTTCGTAACCGACGTAACCTTGCGCAACGCCGATAAGTTTGTTTAAAGAAGTTTTATCCTGATATTCGCTCATATCGAAGCGAATCAGCGCGGACTGAGAGCCGAATACGCATTCCGCAAGCGCTTTTGAAAGTTCCGACTTTCCGACCCCCGTCGGACCGACGAAAATAAACGTCCCCATCGGTTTTTCGGGGTCTTTAAGATTTGCGCGCGCGCGCCTTACCGCCCGCGATACCGCCGATATTGCCTGATCCTGCCCGATAACGCGCTTTTTAAGTTCGCTTTCGAGAGCGATAAGGTTTTTACTTTCTTCGCTCGAAACGGAAGTAACGGGAATTCCGGTAACGTCGCTTATAAGTTTTCTTATATCTTCGCCGTTGACGGTCTTGATTTCGTTTTTCTGCGCGCTTTCACGCCTTAAAACACTTTTTAAAAGTTCGGTTTTATCGGAAAGTTCCCTGTCTGCCCTTCGCGCGGTGTCGAGATCGGCTCGTTTTAATGCAAAATCGCGATTTTCCGTAAGCGCGGCGATTTCTTTGTTAAGACGGACAACGTCTTTCTCGCAGTCGTTGAAAAGATGTTTTTCCGACGAAGCCTCGTCGATAACGTCTATCGCTTTATCGGGAAGCCGTCTGTCCGTAAGATATCTCGTTGAAAGTTTTACGGCAAGAATAATCGCTTCGTCGGATATAATAACGTTATGATGCTTTTCAAACGAAGGACGTATTCCTTTAAGAATTTCTATCGCTTCGTCTTCGGTAGGCTCGTTTACGTCAATCGGTTGGAAACGACGTTCGAGAGCGGGGTCTTTTTCAATGTAACGCGTGTATTCGTCGGGCGTAGTTGCGCCGATAACCATTATCTCGCCGCGAGATAAAAGCGGTTTTAATATTTCGGCGGCGTCTATTTTACTGTCCTGCGTGCTGCCCGCGCCTACGAGATTATGGATTTCATCGATAAAAAACACAACGTTGCCGTTCTCGGTTGCGTAATCGACGGCGCTTTTCAGCCTGCTTTCGAAATCGCCGCGATAGCGCGTACCCGCAAGCAGTCCGCCTATATCGAGACTGAATAAAATTTTATCGCTTAAAAATTCGGGAACGTCGCCTTTCGTGATTTTAAGGGCAAGCCCTTCGACAACCGCGCTTTTACCTACGCCCGCTTCGCCCACGAGAACGGGCGCGTTTTTCGTTTTTCTCGAAAGAGCGCGGATAATTCTGTCTATCTCGTCATTTCTCCCGATAACTTCGTCGATTTTACCTTCGCGCGCTTTTTCGGTAAGGTCGTAACCTAAACCGCTGAGCGGCGTGTCCGAAACGACGATGTGTTTTTTCTCTTCCGTTTCGGGTTCGGCGTTTAACGGAACGGTTTTTTCTTCGCCCTGTTTTACTTCCGAATTTTTATATTCCGCGCGCTGTTTAAGCATTGTTGCGGAATAAGACGGGCGTTCTGCTTGCGGCTGACGTTTTATTGTTTCCGTATTCTTTTTTGATTTTTTGGTTCTTTCGAATATAAATGCGTAAAGCGCGGGAATATCCACGCCGAGCGCGGCAAGAATTTTATACGCTTTGCAATTTTCGAGCCGCAATATGGCAAGAAGCAGATGCTCGGTGGTTGCATAGTCGCCTGAAGCGTCGGCAAATTTTTTCGCGCCGTTCAGGGCAAGTTTTGCGTTCTGGGTAAAACCGCGCGCTCCGCCCGCTTTCAAAGTATTTTTAAGATACGGCAAAACCCTTTCTCTGCTTGCGCCGAATTCCGTAAGATACGCGCAAGCGTCGCATTTCGGAGTAAGCAAAACGGCATACAAAAGTTCTTCCGTACCGATATACGAAAGTCCGTATTTAGTCTGAATTTCTCTTGCCGAGTTAATCGCAAGATACAAGCCTTCGCTTAAACCGTTCATAGTTCAGTCTTTAATAAGTTCCTTAAGATAAGATTTTAAATCGTCTTTCAACTCTTCGTCGCGAAGACCGAATTCGATATTCGCTTTCAGATAGCCGAGCCTGCTTCCCATATCGTATCTTACGCCGTCGAAAACGAGCGCTTTCGCTTCGCCGCGACGGGCAAGAACGTCAAGCGCGTCGGTAAACTGATACTCGTCGTTTACCGAAGGTTTCAGCGTTTTAATAATTTTGAAAATTTCAGGACTGCAAACGTATCTGCCGAGCGGAGAAACGGTGCTTTTCACGTCTTCGAGTTTTGGTTTTTCTATTATGCGCGTGGCGTCGTAAACGTTGCCGTTACGCGCGGAGTATTCAACGGAAGCGTATTTGCAAACGTCTTCTTTGGAAACGTTTTTGCACCCCACAACCGTTTTGCCCGTTTTTTCGTAAAGGTCTATAAGTTGCTTTATCACGGGAGCGCCGTCGTTATACATAACGTCGTCTCCGAAAAGTACGGCAAAGGGTTCGCCTGCCGCAAAATCTTCGGCAATTTCTATCGCTTTTGCCGTGCCGTTAAGTTCTTTCTGACGGATAAAACTGAAATTCGCCATGGATTCGGGATATTTTTCAGCCTTATAAAAATCGTTTTTGTTATGGCATAAAAGAACTTTGTCGAGTTCTTCCGACGGTCTGAAATGGTCTTCTATAACTTCTTCGCGATAGCCGACGACGAAAAGTATATCCGTTATACCGCTTTTTACGACTTCTTCAGAGATAATCTGTATCGCGGGCTTATTAAGAACGGGAAGCATTGCTTTAGGCACCGCTTTCGTATACGGCAAAAATCTCGTACCGTATCCCGCAACGGGTATTACGGCTTTTCTGACTTTGTTCATCACTATTCTCTCCGTTTATTATATATTTACGTCGTTTATCAATTCGTATAACCGAATTTCTTAAGTAAAAACAGAAAATCGTCAAACGTCGTAAAACGGCGGTAACGCGCCGCCGTTTCAAAACGCATAAAATTACTTCGTTCCGAACAACCTGTCGCCCGCGTCGCCAAGACCGGGAATTATATAAGCGTGGTCGTTGAGTTTTTCGTCGAGAGCGGCTACGTATACGTCAACGTCGGGATGAGCGCTCATTACGGCTTCCGCTCCTTCGGGCGCAGCGATGATGTTCATAAGTTTAATATCTTTGCAACCGCGTTTTTTAATAAAATCGATAGCCGCAACCGCGCTGCCGCCGGTCGCAAGCATGGGATCTACCACGATAATAGTTCTCTTGTCCGCGTCAACGGGAAGTTTGCAGTAATATTCAACGGGAAGATGAGTGTCGGGATCTCTGTATAAGCCGATATGACCTACTTTCGCATTAGGAACGAGCGTGAGTATTCCGTTTACCATTCCGAGCCCCGCGCGGAGTATCGGAACGACGCCTATACTTCTGCCGGCAATGAAATTCGCCATCGTTTTGCAGATGGGAGTTTCGATTTCTTTCTTTTCAAGAGGTAAATCTCTCGTTACTTCGTAAGCCATTAAAAGTGAAATTTCTTCCGCAAGTTGACGGAAATCTTTCGTGTTCGTTTCTTTCATACGAAGCATTGATACTTTGTGCTGAATAAGCGGGTGATCGAGAATGTGTAAATTACTCATGGTTTCTCCTTGTATTTTATTTAAATCGCCGACGATACGTCTGCGATGATTATCTGAAATTTTTTTCTTCCGCCGCTTTGATTTTATTCACGCGGGTTTCGTGTCTTCCCCCGTCGAAAGACGTGTTTAAAAATTTATCTGCGAGTTTTACTATCGTTTCGACGTCTGTAATTCTCGCGCCGAGCGCTATTACGTTCGCGTCGTTATGCCTTCTCGTCATTTCCGCCGAAAACTCGTCCGTAACGTGAGCGCATCTTACGCCTTTTACCTTGTTTGCGCATATACTCATGCCTATCCCCGTTCCGCATATTAAAATACCCCTATCGCATTCGCCGTCGGCAACGGATTGCGCAACGGGAAAAGCAATATCGGGGTAATCGCACGAATCTTCCGAAAACGTGCCGAAATCTTTAACTTCGTAACCGTTAACAGCAAGATAGTAAATAACGGCGTCTTTTGCGGCGAATCCGCCGTGATCGCATCCGAAAGCAATTTTCATAAAATCTCCGCCCGCGCAGCACGTGCGCGGTTTGTTTATTTTTATATAGTATAATACAGCAAAAAAATTAAGTCAAGCATTATTTATCGCGCCGCACCGTTTGTTAATATAATCCGCGTAGCCGCAAGCGTTATCCCGCGTTACGCCTTTACTTTATTTCCGCGTCGGGCGGCAAGACGGCGCAGGCTTTTGACAATCTGTTCATTATTCCCACGTCAATATCGCTGCCCGTTTCTATTTCGACGGCAATTATTATATCCGCGATTTTTTCGCCTTCAAGCAGCCTGTAATAGAGATTAGACGCTATCTCTTCACCGGTTCTTCCTAGATTTAAAATATTTCCGCTTAACTTTTCCGCTATCTGCTCGTCAACCATAAAATACGGTTTTTTTCCGTTTTTTACGTATTCGTCGTATAACTTCTGAGCCTTATCCGTTTCAAAGCGACTGAAAAGCGCGGTTTCGCACGCTGGCTTGTAATGTCTGTATTTGCAACCGGGAGAACGAACCTTGTCGGTCGGTTTATTCGCGCCGTAAACGCATTTTCCGACGACGCTTTTAATCATATCGCAGGTAACCAAACCGCTTCGCAGAATAACGGGAGTATCCGTAGTAACGTCAAGAACCGTAGACTCTATCCCCCCCGAACATTTTCCGCCGTCGAGAATAAGCCCTATTTTTCCTTTCAGATCGCCGTAAACGTGTTCGGCGGTTACAGGACTCGTGTGCTTTGAAACGTTAGCCGACGGCGCCGCTATCGGCAAATCGAGATATTTTAAAAACTCCTGCGCTCCGCTGTGCGAAGGAACTCTTACGGCAAGCGTGTCAAGACCGCAGGAAACGAGTTTGCTCACGTTGTTTTTGCTTTTATAAACCATGGTGAGCGGCCCCGGTAAAAACGCTTCGCGAAGTTTATAAACGTAATCGTGTTCAACAAGAACGAGTTTATTTAAATCGTAATTTTTATGAACGTGAACGATTAAAGGATTATCCGAAGGTCTACCCTTCGCTTCGTAAATCCGCCTGACCGCGAGATCGCTCGTAGCAAGTCCGCCAAGACCGTAAACCGTTTCGGTAGGAAAAGCAACGAGTTCGTTTTCCGATATTAAATTTTTTGCATATTTTAAGGAATTATCGTTAATTTTAGAAATTATTGTATTTTCGTATTCCATAAAACTCAACCTTTGCGAATATGTCTAGTCAAACAATTCGTCGTTACTGTCAAACCCTGCCGACGCGGCGTTTTCATCTGTCGGCGGAGTAAATCCGTCGTCTGAAATATTCGCAAAACCGTCGTTTGCGCCGCTTTCGGGCGGAACGAAACCTTCGGGAGCGTCGTATTTGATATTTACGAATTTAGACTGCTCGCCCTTGAAAAGAACTTTGAACGAACCTATCGGACCGCTACGATTTTTAGCGAGTATGATTTCCGTTTCATCCTTCTTTACCGCTTCGGGATTTTCTGCGCCTTCGGGAGTTTTATCGGGTCTGTGAATAAACATAACCACGTCTGCGTCTTGCTCTATCGCGCCCGACTCTCTTAAATCGGAAAGCACGGGTTTTGCGCCCGCCGTTCTTCTTTCGACAAGACGGTTTAACTGCGAAAGCGCAACGACGGGAACGTCGAGTTCTTTCGCTATCATTTTAAGTCCGCGCGATATTTCGGTAATTTCAGCCTGCCTGCTGTCGTTAGGATGCACGGCGTTCATAAGTTGAATATGGTCGACTACGATAAGGTCGAGTTTACCTTTTATCGACTTTAACCTGCGGCATTTGGAAAGAATATCGGGAACGGTCGTCATCGAAGTATCGTCTACGAAAATATCCGTTTGCGATATAAGTTTCTGAGCGTTCCAGAGTTTTTTCCAGTCCTGCGAATCGAGTTTTCCTTTTCTTGCGGCAACCGAACTCACTCCGCTTACAGAGTACATCATACGTTCCGCAAGTTCGGCTTTAGTCATTTCAAGAGCAAATACGGCGCAAACCGCATTCGATTTCATAGCAACATGCTCAACGATATTCATAACGAAAGTAGTTTTACCTACCGAAGGACGAGCCGCAACGATTATCATATTGCCCTTATGAAGCCCGTTGGTCATATAATCGTAACCCGTAAACCCCGTGTTCAGACCTTGCATAAAATTCTTGTCTTTCTGAATATTATCGAGAAGGTCGACTACTTCGCCCACGTTTTCTTTTAAATTCGTAAGCGTTGACGTTTCGAGTTGTTCGGAAATATCGTAAATGAGTTTTTCGGCGTAAGCGACGGATTTCATACTGTCAGTACTGACTTTTGCGTTTTTCGTAATCATATCCGCGCTGCGTATGAGTTTTCTCAGCGTGCTGTCACGCTTTACGATATCGAGATAATATTCGTAATTAGCAGCCGACGGCGTTACGCGCGAAAGCTCCGAAAGATATTCTATACCGCCGCATTTTTCAAGCGTGGTTTTCTTTTCGAGTTCTTCGAGCAGACTGCCTATATCAACCTTTCTTTTATGCGGTTTTTCTGCGGGCGTTTTACTCATTGCGTCGGTAAGCGTAACAACGTCGACGGGCTTATTGCCGTCGAGAACGCCGCACATCGCTTCGAAAATCAGTTTATGCGACTCAACGTAAAAATCCTCGACTTTGAGTTTCGAGCGGATTTCGAATTGCAGTTCTTTATCAATAAGAATCGAGCATAACAAACTTTGCTCGGCTTCAAGATTGTACGGCAACGCCGATATAACTTCTTTTGCCATATTTTCCTTTTTAACTTTTAAAGTAATTTTTCAAATTCTGAAAGCGCGTTTTCAAACGATTTCATCGCGAGATCGTAAGCGGCTTTTTCGGTGAGATCCACCCCTGTGATTTTAAGAAGATTAACGGGCGTATCCGAAGAACCCGACGATAAAAATTTGAAATAATCTTCGACGGCGTCGGGCGTTCCCGATAAAATACGTTCCGCTATCGCAATTGCCGAAATTATGCCCGTTGCGTATTTGTAAACGTAAAACGCGGTGTAAAAATGCGGTATTCTTGCCCATTCGAATGAAATTTCATCATCGTGAATAACGCCGTCGCCGTAATATTTTTTATTAAGGCAGAGATATTTTTCGTTAAACGCTTCCTTTGACGCCGCGCCGCCGTTTTCTATAAGGTCGTGAGCAAAATATTCAAACTCGGCAAACATCGTCTGACGGAAAAGAGTAGTTCTTATCGTATCCATATAATACGTTAAAAGATATTTTTTCGTATCCCTGTCTTTTGCGTTTTTAATAAGATATTTACACAAAAGTATCTCGTTTACCGTAGACGCGACTTCCGCTACGAATATTTTATAATCGGCGGTTTGCTGTGGCTGAGCGGCGTCTGATTTATACGAATGCATCGCATGGCCGAGTTCGTGGGCGATAGTAAAAAGCGCGTGAGTGGTTTTCGTGTGGTTAAGCAAAACGTAAGGATGTTTTAACCCGTAAACGCAAACGCTGTACGCGCCGCCGCGTTTTCCGTCGTTTTCGTAAACGTCTATCCATCTTTCGTCGTGAGCGCGTCTTAACGTGTTAAGATAATCTTCGCCGAGCGGCGCAAGCCCTTCAAGAACCACGCCGAACGCGTCTTCGTAATCGAGCGCGAGTTCCGCGCCTTTGACGAGCGGAACGTACATATCGTACATGTGAATTTCTCCGCCCATAATCTTTTTTCTTAAATTCACGTATTTATGAACGAGCGGCAACGCTTCGTTTACGCTTTCAAGAAGTTGTAGATATACTTTTTTATCCACTTCTTCCGAAAACAGCGCGCTGTCGATACAACTACCGAATTTACGCGCCCTTGACAGAAACACGTCTTTCTCCACGTTCCCGTGGTAAACTTCGGTTATAGTGTTAAGCACTTTTCTGAAAGCGCCGTAATATGCTTTAAAGGCTTCTTCCCTGACCTTTTTGTCGGGATTTTGCAACAGCACGCTGAAAGTGGCGCTTGTAACCTTAACGTCTTTGCCGTCCGCTTTTATCGTAGGACAATCGAGATCGACGTTGTTTATCATAGAAAACACGTTGCGGTATCCGCCGAACACTTTGCCGCCGAGCGCAAGAAGTTTTTCGCTTTCTGCCGATAAAATATGCGGTTTGAATTCAATAAGCCTTTTTAAATCTCTTTTATAAGGCGCAAGTTCTTCCGAATTTACGAATTTATCGAGCGTTTCGTCGTCAAGCGCGGTAATTTCGGGATCTATAAACGAAGTTTCCGACGAAAATTTAAGAAAAAGATTGTCGGCTGCGGCGTCGAATTCTATCCCTTTTCTGTCTTCGCCGTTTTCGTCTTTTTTCATCATGGCGTAAACCGCTATCACTTCGAGTTTAAGATCGCACGCGTAAAGTTTATCGTAACAACGCTTTACGTTTTCCACAGTGTTCAGTTTCCCTTTGAATTCTTTAAAATCGAGCGCGCTTTCGCATTCTTTGACGGCTGCGTAAAAATCGGCTTCGCTTTCAAAAATTTCTTCGGTATTCCATTTATACTTTTCGTTAATTTCCTGTCTTTTCATCGGTTCTGACTCCTTGAATATGAATACAAATAATTTGAACAAGTCGCAACGGTTATTATTTCGCCCTTTTCAAAATCGGGAATTTCTTTTTCGTTGTCAACGTTTATCGTTCTCTCTACAAAATCGTTTTCGGCGTCTGACCATTCAAGCACCGCAAGAGTATATCCGTCGATTTTCCCGCTTGTAAGTTCCCGGCTGAGCCTTATTACCGTAACCGGGGTTTCTTTTTTGTTTCCGACCATAATACCGTCAACGAAATCGTAATACGTTTTAACTCTCCCGTAAGTAATGGTAAAAAACAATACCGAATATACCGAAAAAATTATCGCGACCGAATACATAACAAGTTGAAGCAAGGTTTTATATTCGTTGCCGTACGGCAGATACGCGTTGAAAAAAATAACCACGGCTTCTGCAATCACCGCAACGGCAAGCAATATAAAATAAACCGTTAAAAGCCTTTTTTTCTGTAATTCTATTTTTTTAAGATAAGTTTCGTCATAAAGTTCAATCATAATAACTTTCCTTTTATTCGCAAAAATTGCGGGGCGATGTTGCGCTGCGTTTAAAACTTAATATAACCCGAAGGCATTAACGGATATGCGTGCAACCCGCAACGCGCGGCTAAGTTTTAAATAAAACGCAAAGCAGCGTTCAGCCGCAAACGGTTGTGGCTAAGCGCAATTATTTTTTACGAAACAGCGAAAAAAGTTTCGTTGTAAATCCTTTTATTTTTATCGACCATTCGGGAACGACGCCCTGAATACAGGAATCTTTTATACAGCCGTTATTCGCCATATCCGCTTCGTTCCTTATAAAATCCCTGCAATCGCTGCTCCATCTGCGATTATCCCCGAGCGCGAAAAAACAACCGCTCGGAACGGTTACCCTGAACAAGCCGTTGCCGCCTTCCCGTTTATTTTCTTCGTCCCACGTTTTATATCCGTCGCGAAGGTAAGATTCGTCGAGTTTTTTCGGTTTGGTTTCTCCGCTTGCGATAAGGTAAAGATTGCCGTCAACGTCGTTATAAACGGTATCGCCTTCAAACGCTATAAGTCTTTTAATCAAATCTTTGTCGCCATGCGAAAAAATCACTATATCGAATCGTTCGGGTTTTGCGAAATTATCCGAAAAAACGATGTCGCCGTTGCTCAGAGTGTACGTCATCGAAGTTTGCTGAATCGTTCTCAGCGACAGCCAGCAAGAACTGACGAAAACGAGAAAAACGGCGAGAATTCCTATAACGAAAGTAAAAATAAAATCGTTGCGATTTTGCTTTTTAATAACTTCTTCTCTATCGAGCAATAATATTGAATTTTTAGTATTTTTTTCGATATTATCAAGCATTTTAAAAATTTTTACCGTTTACTGTTTTTACTTTTTTAGTAAACTCGTCCGTCGTGAGCATAACTACGCGACCGCAGCCGCAACATTTGATTTTTATATCTGCTCCCACTCTTACAACCGTCCATTCCGCGCTGCCGCACGGGTGCGGTTTTTTTGTCGTTACCCTGTCGTTAAGGTTTATCATAATATTATAACGTTGTTAATCATAAACGCGCCCAAAGTGTTGAACGCCACAGCCGTAACGAGCGAGTAATCTTTAATCGACCTGCCTTCGGCGTTTTTAAGATCGCCGAGATTTATTTTTATCGATTGCCAGTACTCTCCGCCCGTCAATTGAATTTTAGCGGAATAATCGTCGCCGCCCGCCGCAAAGGAAAGAAAAAGAGTGTCCACGGTCTTGGAATACGCGTCGAATTTAATAAAAGAATCTCCGCTTAACGTGTCTGCTATTTTTCTGACGGCGTAACTAAGCAATGCATACTCCGTTTTCACGCCTTTTATTCCGAGCGGACCGTCGCAATACGAATAAAGCCCGTTTTTCGAAAACACGTTGCCGAGCAGGTCGCTGTCGGCGTTTTTTACGAGAAAAGCCGTAACGGTGTGCGAAGAACTAAGCAAAATATTCGGAATTTTAGCGTTTGATACAATACCGGTTTTCTTATACGCGGGGCGCGAACTCAACGTGATTCCGCTTTTATATTTCACCGTAACGAAAGCGATTTCAAAGTCCGATTTTCCGTAAACGCGCCGTCTGAAAACTTTTTCGCCGTTTTCTTTTTCAAAGGGATAAACGTTATACCACACCCTGTCGCACGATTTTAAATCGTTTGAACTTGCGTTTACGAATATGCTTTCGGCGTCGTTTTTAACGCCGCTGATTTTATAAATAATTTCGTCGCCATCAACCCCTATCTCGATTTCGGGAGTTTCGGGAAAACGCGATTTCTCGTCGCAACCGCCTACGAAATGCGAAATAAACTCGTCAACGTCGTAAAGAGCGGAACTTTCAAGCGCGTTTTTCGATTCGGTTGAATAAATAAGTCGGCACTCGCTTTGATTTTCCACCCTTAAAAGAGTGTCTGCCGCGCGGTCGAAATCGAACTCGTCGTTATTAGTCGTTCCGAGATAAAGTACCGGGCATTTTACGTAAGGCGCGTAAGACTGCGCTTCTATACCCGCTATAAAACGGTATCGCTCGTCGTTCATTTCGGGGTTTAAGTCGTCGTATTTATTAAGCCCCCTGTACGCAAGCCAGCCCGCGCCGAAAAGAGTTACGGCAGCGTCAACGCGATCGTCGGTTGCGGCAAGTTGCCATAAAACGTTTGCGCCGTGCTTGATTCCGACAACGCCTATCCTGCCGTCGGGTTTTTTCGATTTAAGAAAACTCACCGCGTATCTCGCAACCGCCGTCCACTCGTACCAACACGTTTCTTTTGCTGTGTTTTCAACGTGTAAAAACGTGGAACCGCTCGTAAAATAATTCGCGTACGAAATATCCTGCGGATATTGAGTATGCTCGCTCGCTCCCTCCGCTTCGCCCCTGAAATCAACGGACAGTACGTCGTAACCGAGAGAAGAAAAATGAATAATAAGGTCAACGTCTATCTCGTCGCCGACGTCGGGCAAAATAAGAACGGAACCTTTGCTCTTACCTTTCTGCTCGGCGAAAACGCCGTAAATGCGAACGCGCGAAAGACTCGTTTGCCTGCCTGAAAAATAGCAATACGTAAGATTTGCCGAAGGCATAGATAAAACGTTTAACTTTACTTCTTTTAAAGGAAGGGAATCGTCGAACGATTGCCACAACGTTTGCGGGGTTAAAATTGCTGTGCTCATATACTTTAACTATTATACACCATATTCTTTAATTTTGCCTTGTTTTTTACAAACTTTTTATATTTTTATGCTTTTTATATCCGAATTGACCGTTTCGATGCGCTTTTTTTCTTTTTTAAACACCATATTTAGTGCTTGTAAGTTTAACTTTCAAAAACGCTTGCATATTTTCATTAAATACTCTAAAATGTTTATATGTCGTTCTGCAGTTTTTCAAAAGAAAATTTAACGAGCGGAAAAACGGTTGTAGACAATCTGTTTATAACCAACTACCTTTCCGACCTTTCGCCCGAAGCCGTAAAAGTTTATCTTTACGGTTTATATCTGTGCCAGAGCAGCGACGATACTTATAATCTCGAGTATTGCGCGAATTATCTCGGCTACACCGAAAGCGATTTGAAAAATTATTTTAAATATCTTGAAGAATACGGTCTTTTAAGAGTGTTGTCGCAAGATCCTTTTACCGTTTCTTACGTTCCGCTCAACGATTTATCTGCAAAATACCGCAGGTTCAAACCCGAAAAATACGCCGATTTTTCAAAAGCGGCGCAACTTATTATAACCGACAGAATGATTTCAACCACAGAATACGGCGAATATTTCAACCTTCTCGAGAGTAGTTCTTTACGGCAGGAATCGCTTATTATGATTATGAAATACTGCGCCGATCTGAAAGGAGCGGACATTTCGTATAAATATATTCTTGCGGTTGCGCGCTCGTTTATTTCAAAAAACATATTCACTCCCGAACAAGTCGAAAAAGAACTTTCCGGTTACTACACTTTAACAAAGGAATTATCCGAAGTTTTAAGGTCGATGAAAATCACCAGAAATGCGGACGTAGAAGATATTCAATTATATAAAAAATGGACTGACGAGTATAATTTTGAGCAAAATTTTATACTTTCGATAATAAAAATCGCAAAAATCAAAAATATTAAAAATCTCGATAAAGCGATTGAAGAGTTATACGCCGCAAAATGCTTTACCGAAGCCGAAGCGAAAGATTTTTACGAAACGAAACAAAAACGCAAAGATCTGAGCGTAAAAATATGCAAAGCGCTCGGCTTGTATATAGAAGATCAGGACGCCGTGATTTTCAATTACCTTTCCCCGTGGTTATCGTACGGTTACGACAGCGAAACGCTGTTATTTATAGCAAATCATTCGTTCCGTCACAACAAAAGAACTCTTGAACAGATGAACGAAACCGTAAACAAACTTATGAAACTCGGTCTTATCACGATGAGCAGTATCGTTCAGTACGAAAAAGATTACAAAGAAACAAACGAATTCATTTCCGAAATATTATCCGTTCTCGGAATTAACAGAAGACCTACCGACTGGGATAGGTCGAACTTAAAAATCTGGCGCAACGAATGGCAGTTTTCAGACGAACTTATAAAAGAAGCCGCTGTGCGCGCCGCGGGAGCAAGCAACCCTATTCCCTATATGAACGCCGTGCTTTCTAACTGGAAGAGTAAAAACGCGTATAGCATCGACGAAATAAACGCAATTCCCGCACGCGCGGAAAGCAAGCAAAAAACTCCGAAAACGGCTGCGCATTTCGATTACGAGAGAAAATACACTCAGGAAGAATTAAATTCTTTCATAAGCGATCTCGACGATATAGACCTGAATAAAATTTAAAGGCACGATATGATAACTTCTCAAAAACTCATACAGCGCGTAAACGATTTTTATACTCGCAAAAGAACCGAAAAATTAGCGAAAGAAAGTTTTATAAATTCCGTTTTAACTTCTTATCCCGAATATCTCGAAGTTGAAAACGCAATCGGAAAAACAAAACTCGAAATCGCAAAATCGGAATACTCAAACGATTATAAAACCGCTAAAAAATTAAGCGCGGAACTTAAAATTTTAAATGAAAAAAAATCTAAAATATTAGATAATATCGGATATTATAAGTTTTTTTCAAAAAATGAAAACGATTGCGAATTATGTAAAGACACAGGATTCGTAAACGGAAAACGCTGCAAATGTTTTACTAAAAAACTTACCGCTTACGCTCTTGAAGAGTTAGGAATACGCGAAAGACCCGAAATTCGTTTCGGCGCTTCCCGCCCCGATTTTTTAAAAAAGCAATACGACGCGCTCGAAGCGTACTGCAAAGCGTTTCCCGATTCTTTAATTAAAAATTTTGTTTTTACGGGCAATTCGGGAACGGGCAAAACGTATCTTGCAAGTTGCGTCGTTTCGGAGATTTCGTCGAAAGGTTACAACGCGATATTCTTAACCGCCAACGAACTGAACGATATATTTTTAAAACTGCACACGGGAGAAGCGGACAGAATTTTAATAAACGATATTTTAACCACCGCCGACCTTCTTGTTATAGACGATTTGGGAACGGAACCTATTTACAATAATATTACCGCGGAATATCTTTTATCGCTGATAAGCAGAAGATCCGACAAAGACAAGCCGTTTATAATAACCACGAATTTATCCCCTTCCGAAATTCTTGCAAGATACAACGAAAGATTCTATTCGAGAATTTCGGGTAAAAAAACGCTGAGATTGCTTTTTGAAGGTTACGATTTAAGAAAACAATAATAAAACCCGCATTGCTGAAACGGAATAAAAAAAAGACTATGCCTGAAATCGACGCCCGAACGGCTCGCAAGCAAACATTCTTGCAAGGCATAGTCTTTTGTGTTGTTTATAATTATTATCTTTTAATTATTATTTTTTAAACTTTTTATTATTTTTTAAACTTTTTATAATTATTATCTTTTTAAATTTTTTCGGGTTCGGGATAATCGACGCCGAACGTTTCAACGGTAACGGTTTTCATTACAATATCGTCATACGGTCTGTCCTGCCAATCCGTTTTGGTAGTTGCAATATCGTCAACGACGTTTAAGCCGTCAACAACCTTTCCGAAAGCCGCGTATTTTCCGTCGAGATAAGGCGCGCTGTCATGCATAATAAAGAATTGCGAACCTGCGGAATTCGGCTGCATGGTACGCGCCATCGACAAAACGCCTTTTTCGTGTTTAAGGTCGTTTTTAAAACCGTTTTCGGAAAATTCGCCTTTTATCGTATATCCGGGTCCGCCCGTTCCGACGCCGTCGGGATCGCCGCCCTGAATCATAAAGCCTTCTATTACCCTGTGAAAACAAATGCCGTTATAAAAACCTTTATTTATAAGAGAAATAAAGTTGTTTACGGTATTCGGAGCAATTTCGGGATACAATTCCGCTTTTATCGTTTTGCCGTCGTTCATCGTAATTGTTACGACGGGGTTATTTTTTTTATTCATAAATTACAAATCCTCCGCTTTAACGGCTTCAACGCCCGCTTCGTTCAAAAGCATCAAAGAAAACTCGTCGGGATAGCCGTTTTTGTATATAACCCGCTTAATTCCCGAATTTATTATCATTTTAGTGCATATAGTGCAAGGCTGATGCGTAACGTAAATCGTGGCGCCTTCAACCGAAACGCCGAGTTTTGCCGCCTGTGCTATGGCGTTTTGCTCTGCGTGAACCGCGTAACACGTTTCCTGACGCGTTCCCGACGGTATATCGAGTTTTTTTCTGAGACATTCGCCTTTGTCTTTACAACTTTCTACGCCGCTCGGCGCGCCGTTATAACCCGTTGTTAAAATGCGCTTGTCTTTGACTATTACCGCGCCTACGTGCCTGTTGTCCTGATAACAACTCGACCACTCGCCGATAAAGTCTGCCATTTCGATAAATCTTTTATCCCATTTGTTCATAATTATAGTTTAACACATTTTTGGCGTGTTTGCAAACGGGTTTAATGCTTTATTTTTCAAAAAAGACAAATTTTTTAAAAAAAATTGAAAATTATTATTAAAAACCGTTGACAAAAAAAAATATCCGACTATAATATAATTAGCAATCAAAGGTTGAGAGTGCTAACTCGACGCCCAAAAACTCATAAGGAGGCTTATTATGAAAATAAAACCATTATTCGATAAAGTAGTAGTCGAAGCGACGGGCAAAGAAGAAACCACCAAAACGGGATTTATTCTTCCTTCGCAATCACAGGAAAAACAGCAGACGGCTAAAGTCGTTGCCGTTGGTCCCGGCGGCGTTATCGACGGAAAAGAAGTAACCATGCAGGTTAAAGTCGGCGACGTGGTATTATATGCAAAATATTCCGGAAGCGACTTTAAAGTAGACGGCAAAGAGTTTACTATCATCAAACAAAGCGACATACTCGCGGTAGTCGAATAATAAGGAGGTAAAATTATTATGGCTAAACAAATCAAACACGGCGAAGAAGCAAGAAAGGCTCTCGAAGCGGGCGTAAACACGCTTGCCGATACCGTTAAAATCACGTTAGGACCTAAAGGCAGAAACGTCGTTCTCGATAAAAAGTACGGCGCGCCGCTCATAACCAACGACGGCGTTACGATAGCAAAAGAAATCGAACTCGAAGACCCGTTTGAAAATATGGGCGCGCAACTCGTTAAAGAAGTTTCCACCAAGACTAACGACGTTGCGGGCGACGGTACCACCACCGCCGTCGTATTAGCGCAGGCTATGATAAGAGAAGGGCTTAAAAACCTTGCGGCAGGCGCAAACCCGATAATTCTTAAAAAAGGCATTCAGAAAGCCGTAAACGCGGCTGTAGACAAACTTAAAGACATTTCCAAACCCGTTACCGACAAAAAGTCTATCGCGCAGGTAGCGTCGATTTCGGCGGGCGACGAAGAAATCGGCGAACTTATTTCCGAAGCAATGGAAAAAGTCGGTAAAGACGGCGTTATAACCATTCAGGAAAGCAAAACAATGAAAACCGACCTTACCACCGTTGACGGAATGCAGTTCGACCGCGGATACGCTTCCGCTTACATGGTTACGAATACCGATAAAATGGAAGCCGTTTACGATAACCCTTTAATTCTTATCACCGATAAAAAGATTTCGTCTATTCAGGAAATACTCCCCGTCATCGAACCGATAGCGCAGCAAGGTCAGAAACTTCTCATTATCGCCGACGACGTTGAAGGCGACGCTCTTGCGGCTTTGGTAGTAAACAAACTTAAAGGCGTGTTCAACTGCGTTGCGGTAAAAGCGCCGGGCTTCGGTGACAGAAGAAAAGCAATGCTCGAAGATATTGCTATTTTAACGGGCGGCACAGTCGTTTCGACCGATCTCGGAATCGAGTTTAAAGACGTAACCCCCGATATGCTCGGAAAATGCGCGCAGGTCAAAGTCGATAAGGACAATACCACCATTATCGGCGGCAGCGGAAAGAGCGAAAGCGTTAAAGCGAGAGTTGCGGCAATCAGAGCGCAAATCGAAAACACCACTTCCGACTACGACAGAGAAAAACTTCAGGAACGCCTTGCCAAACTTGCAGGCGGCGTTGCGGTGATAAACGTCGGCGCGGCTACGGAAGTTGAAATGAAAGAGAAAAAACTCCGCATAGAAGACGCGCTTGCGGCTACGAAAGCGGCTGTCGAAGAAGGTATCGTTCCCGGCGGCGGCACTGCCCTTTTATCCGCAATACCCGAAATAAAGAAGATAATAGCAAGCGTTGCGGGCGATGAAAAAACGGGCGCAGAAATCATACTTCGCGCCGTAGAAGAACCCGTAAGACAAATTGCTAAAAACGCAGGTCTCGACGGCTCGGTTATTTTAAACGACATCGTAAAGAACGGCGATCTGAACTACGGTTTCGACGCGTACAAAAACGAATACTGCGATATGGTTAAAGCAGGTATCATAGACCCGACAAAGGTTACGAGATCTGCCCTTCAGAACGCGGCTTCTATCGCTTCTACCCTTTTGACCACGGAAAGTATCGTTACCGATATTCCCGCTCCGGAACCTGCAGTACCCCAGGGCGCAGGTATGGGCGGAATGTATTAAACAAACCCGACAAAAAATCTCGTTGCAATCGCAACGAGATTTTTTATTATAAACGAAAAACGCGCAGTCTTTACAAGAACGATTATATACGCCCTAAGCCGTGCATAAAATAAAATTTGCCCGACGATTTAACGTCGGGCAATAATGGCAGGGGAGACGCGATTCGAACACGCAACCTACGGTTTTGGAGACCGCTACTCTACCGTTGAGCCACTCCCCTACGCACTGCTTTTATATTATATTACATAATCCGCCGTAAGTCAACGATTTACAGGCGGAAAATGATAAGTTTAAGTAAAAATCAGCCCCTGTTTTCGTCAAGATACGTGGCTTCAATGTCGGAAACGTGCGTAAGCACCGCAAGCGGAAATTTAGCGTAGGCTTCCGAAATAGAACCGTCGCCCCCCTTAACGCGCGTATCGAACCCGCCCATATGCCAGTTTATAGCAATCGCTTCTTCACGGGTAAGACGGATAAAACCGTTGATGATATAAACCGATTTTTCGCCGTGTCCGTAAGGAAGTTCTTCGGATTTCGAATAATACGGCTTCTGCACCCATCTTCCGTCTTCTTTAACGTTGCGCATTTCGGTTTTGTAATAATTGATTTTACAAATATCGTGGAGAAGCGAACATACGGCAATACTTTCGTCGGATATTATTTTATTGTAATCGTCGCCGTATTCGGCTTTTACGTTGCGAAGAAGGCGCATATAAACGTTGACGCTGTGATCGCATAATCCGCCGTCAAACGCACAATGGTAACGCGTGCTTGCGGGCGCGGTGAAAAAATCGGAATTCAAAAGATATTCCCTTAATTTATCCGCGCCTTCGCGCTTAATAAACCTGTCGTAAATATTTAAAAAGTCGTTTTGCGTAAACATTCGTTTCCCCGTACTAAAAACGGACTGTAAAGTCCGTTTTTATATTATTTAGCGTATTCCACGCTTCTTGATTCTCTTATAACGTTGACTTTTATCTGCCCCGGATATTCCATAGACTGTTCAATCTTTTTAGCAATATCTTTCGCAAGGAAAAGAGCCTGACTGTCGTCTATCTGTTCGGGTTTTACGATAACGCGGACTTCTCTGCCCGCCTGAATCGCGTAAGCCTTTTCAACGCCCTTGAAATCGGTTGCAATGTCTTCGAGTTGTTCGAGCCTTTTAACGTAATTAGACTCGATTTCCTTTCTCGCGCCCGGTCTTACGCCCGAAATAGCGTCTGCCGCCTGAACGAGAACGGCTTCTATGCATTTAGGCTCAACGTCGCCGTGATGCGCTTCTATGCAGTTGATAACGAACTTGTTTTCTTTATATTTTTTCGCAAGTTCCACACCGAGATGAATGTGCGTGCCTTCGTTCTCGAAGTCTACCGCTTTGCCTATATCGTGCAAAAGTCCGCCGCGTTTTGCAAGAGTAACGTCAACGCCGAGTTCCTGCGCCATAAGACCTGCTATATGCGCGACTTCCAAAGAGTGCTGCAACACGTTCTGACCGAAACTCGTTCTGAATTTGAGTTTTCCGAGAATTTTTATAAGTTCGGGGTGTATTCCGTAAAGCCCCATCTCGTAAACGGCGTTCTCACCTGCTTCTTTAATGATAACGTCAAGGTCTTTTTTAACCTTTTCAACCGTTTCTTCGATACGGGTGGGTTGAATTCTGCCGTCGTTGATAAGTTTTTCAAGCGCGCGTCGCGCGACTTCTCTTCTGACGGGATCGAATCCCGACGCAACGACTACTTCGGGAGTATCGTCGATGATAAGTCTTATTCCCGTAGCGTTTTCAAGAGCGGTGATATTTCTTCCTTCTCTTCCTATAAGACGCGCTTTCATATCGTCGTTTGGGATAGATATGGTAGTAACGGTGAGTTCGTTACTCTGATCTACCGCGCAACGCTGAATTGCAAGACTTATTATTTCCTTAGCCTTTTTGTCCGCTTCTTCTTTAGCCTGTTCTTCGGCATTGCGAACATATCCCGCGACTTCTCTTCTGGCGTCGTCTTTAACGTCTTCCATAATCATCGCTTTCGCCTCTTCCTGAGTCATCTGAGCGACTTTTTCGAGTTCCTGAACGAACGTTTCGTGCTGTGTTTCGAGTTTATGCATCAAAGCGTCGGCGTCGGCATGCTTTTTTTCAAGAGAGCGCGCCTGCGCTTCGACTTCTTCGTTACGCTTTAAAAGAGTTGCGTCTTTCTTATTGAGAATTTCGTCTTTCTGATTAAGACGTTGTTCCATTTTTGAAAGTTCCGCTCTTTTTTCGCGTGACTCGCGTTCTATTTCGTTTCTTAATTTAATTTCCTGTTCCTTTGCCTCAACAATCGCTTCTTTTCTGATTGCTTTACATTCGTTTTCGGCTTCAGCCTTCATCTGCGCGACAACCTTTGTAGCGTCGCCGATCTTCTTCGAGCGCAAAATTTTTAAAAGAAAGTAGACTAACGCCGCGCCGACTATAACGCCGGCAACCGCCGCGATTACGCCTACAAGCACCGTATTCGGAGCAAGTAACAGGAGGGTTGCGTTTCGTAACATTACGTGTACCTCCGTATTTCATTAAAAAATCGCAATTTTTTACGATTTTTACATTTACTTTATTATTTTATACCAAAATTGAAAAAAAGTCAATAGGTTTGATTTAATTTTGTACATTATATAGCGCACTGAATGATAAATTTGCACAATAAAAGCGGCGCAACGATATAACTTTATCGCCGCGCCGCCTGATGCGCTGAATTATTTTACTTGTTAAGAAGTTCCGCGATAGAAATACCGCCGTTTTCGCTTTCGGTCCAACCTCTCATATTTTCATCGTCGGATTCTTTTTCCTTTTTCGGCTTTCTTCCGCCCTTAGCGGTCTTTTCTTCGCTCTTTTCTTCTTTTACGGGAGCGTCGAGCAGAGCCTTGATGGAGAGATTCATTTTTTCTTTCTCGGGATCGATAGCCAGAATTTTAGCGGTTACTTCCTGTCCCACTTTAAGCGTCGACGCGGGATTTTCAAGGAATTCGTGAGAAATCTGCGATACGTGAACGAGACCGTCAATACCCTTTTCTACTTCCACGAACGCGCCGAAACTTACTATTCTTACCACTTTACCCGTGATAACGTCGCCTACGTTATATTTTTCGGTTACGAGATCCCACGGCTTGGGCTGTAACTGCTTATAGCCGATAGAAACTTTCTTATTCTCTTTGTCGACCTTTAAAACGACGAAATCGTAAGACTTGCCGAGTTCGAGAACGTCTGCGGGATTTTTAACCTTCGTCCAACTGAGATCGGAAATATGCGCAAGACAATCGAAGCCGTTTACAACTACGAACGCGCCGAATTGAGCAAATCTCGCAACGGTACCCGTTACGACGTCGTTTTCGGCAACGCTTGCGAAGAATTCTTCTTCTTTCTGAGCCTTTTCGGCGTCTCTCTGCGCTTTTTCCGCTTCGAGAATAACTTTCTGCGAAGCAACGATTTCTTTCTTTCTCGAAGTATACTCGACCTTTAAAGCCTTAACTCTTAAAGTTTTGCCGACGTATTTATCGAGTTCTTTAACGAAACCGATTTTGATTTCTCTTGCGGGAACAAAAACGTCGAACGTTTCGTACTTACCGGTTAAGCCGCCTTTGTTGAACGCGGTGATAAGAACGTTTATAACTTTGCCTTCGTTAAGTTCTTTAACGAGTTCTTCTTCCTGCTTCAACACGTTAATCTGCTTTTGCGAAATCGTAAGGTGCGGTTTGGTACTCATAACGACTACTTCGATTTCGTCGCCGATTTTGTACGCGTCTTTATCGTACTCCTGAGCAGCAAGTTCTTCTTTAGGAAGAGTTATATCGGTTTTACCGTCGAAATAAACTTTCAAGCCGTCGGCTGTCGCCTGCGAGATAACTACGCTTATTTTCTGCCCTCTCTTAAGATTTTGCTTTTCATCAAGCAAAGCAACCGCTTGTTCCATTGAATTTACTTCTTTTTCTTCCATTGTTAAGAAAACCTCCATTGCTTGTTCGTAGGGAGTGGACGCTCCGCAAACAACGCCTACGCTTTTATAGCGCTTTAAAATTTTATAATCGAGCCTTTCGGGCTTCGAAACCTTGAATACGCGAGCGCAATTTTTTTTGCAAATCTCGTAAAGTTTATCGGTGTTGGAACTGTTCTCACCGCCGATAACCACCATAGCGTCGCAAGTTTTAGACAATTCGTCCGCTTCATTCTGACGCTCCATTGTAGTATAACAAATAGTTTTAAAAATCTCAACTGTTTTTAAGTTAAAAACCGCGATTTTTTTCAAAATTTTTTCAAATTTCTCGCTTGAGAAGGTCGTTTGGGCCACAAGGCAGACTTTTTCGCCCGAAAAAACGCTTTCTTTGAAATCGTCGTCGTCTATTATTTCGGCTTTACCGTCGCACCAGCCGTTAAGACCTATAACTTCGGGGTGTTCGGCTTTTCCCGCAATGACGATTTTATATCCATTAAGATAATGCTCTTCGACTATTTTCTGCGTTTTCATAACGAACGGACAAGTACAGTTGATTATATCCGCGGTTTTTTCGTTCAGTTTTTCAAAAACGCTTTTTCCCACTCCGTGCGAACGGATAATCACCTTCGCGCCGTCGGGCAATTCGTCCGTCGAATTTATCGTAATCGCGCCGAGATTTCCGAGTTTTTTCAGAACCGTTTCGTTATGAATAATATCGCCTAAGATATAAACGCCGTCCTTAGCGTGCTTTTCAGCCGTTTCAACCGCAAGTTTAACGCCGACGCAAAATCCTGCGTGTTTTGCTATTTCAACTTTCATTCGGCTTGTCCGCTCTTTTAATTTTCTTTGCCTTTTTTACGGCTTTTTCTTCGTTTATCGCGGCAACTTTTTCAAAAAGTTCGCGCTGTAAACCGTGCATCGCTTCCGAAATGCGTTCCGTGCATTGCTTTTCTACGTCTTCTGAAAATTTAACGTCGTAAAACTCCGAAAAATCAAGCGGATCGCCTATAATCGCGTAATTCTGCCTGAATTTTTTAAGCCTGTCGTAAATGATAACGGGCGTTATAAGCGCCTTCCCCTTAACGGCGAATAAAGCCGTGCCGTGTTTAATTTCCTGCAATTCGTTCGTTTCGAAATTCCGTCTGCCTTCGGGGAAAATTCCGAGACGTTTATTTTCTTTAAGAACGTTTAAAGCCGTTTTTATCGTTTTTATGCTCGGCTTATCCCTATCGATGGGAATTGCGCCGAGTTTATCGATAAGCCAACCGAGCGGCTTATTGTCGAACCATTCTTTTTTAGACAAAAAATACGTCTTGTCGGGATAAAGCGTAGCGACGGTAAAAACGTCCATTTTGCCGAGATGGTTACATACTACTATACATTTGCCTTTTTTTATAAGTTTTTCTTTGCCGAAAATCTTAACTCTGTAAAAAATTTTATAAAACAACACGCCGAGCGGTCTTAAAATACGGTACAACATAAATTCTCCTTACCCGATATACGACATTACTTTTTCAATAACTTCGCTTATCGTCATATCGGAAGTATCGATTAAAACTGCGTCGTCCGCCTGTTTCAGCGGCGCGATTTCACGGTGCGCGTCGTTATAATCGCGCTTTGAAATAGTGTTTTTAAGTTCTTCGAAATCAACGCTCTGCCCGCGGTTTAAAAGTTCGTTATATCTTCTTTTTGCGCGGACTTCTATAGACGCGGTTATAAAAAATTTATAAGCGGCGTCGGGCAAAACGAACGTTCCTATGTCGCGACCGTCGAGAACGCAATCGTTTTTCGCGGCGATTTCACGTTGAAGAGATAAAAGTTTATCTCTTACGCATTTATGCGCCGATATATCCGAAGCGCGCATTGAAATTTCGTTTTTACGGATTTTATCGGAAACGTCTTTTCCGTCAAGATAAGTTATCTGACCGTTTCCGTCGTAACCGACCGAAATATCCGCGTCGGATATAAATTTTTTAACTTCCGCTTCGTTTTTGCAATCTACGCCGAGAATATAAGCCTTCAACGCGCAGGCTCTGTAAAGCGCGCCCGTATCGAGATAAAGTATTCCTAATTTTTCGGAAATCGCTTTTGCAATCGTTGATTTTCCGCTCCCCGCAGGACCGTCAAGCGCAATGTTTATCATAATTTCACCTTTATTTGTTTTTTCCCGCCGAATATGCGGTGGAAAACGCAATCTGTAGATTAAATCCGCCCGTTAAAGCGTCTATATCTATCACTTCGCCCGCGAAAAACAAACCTTTAACGATTTTGCTTTCCATAGTAGACGGATTGATTTCTTTCACGCTCACTCCGCCGCTCGTAATAACCGCTTCGTTAAAATCGCGCGCGGAGCAAGGAATAAATTCGAGATTTTTAAGCGTTTTGACAAGACTTTCGCGTTCTGCCGCCGTTACGGAATTGCATTTTTTATCGGGGCATATTCCCGACCTTTCAATAACGAGAGAAATCAACGCTTTCGGGAGAAGATTGTCAAGCGAATTTTTAATCGCCCTGTTAAGATTTTCGCCGAAATCGCGAAGAATTCTTCTGCTTAGTTCTTTATCTTCGAGCGCGGGTTTAAGGTCGATAAAAAGTTTTACTTTATTATAATTTTTCCGCGCCGAATACGCCGAAAGAGTTAAAATCAAAGGCCCCGAAACACCGTAATGCGTAAACAGTATTTCGCCTTGCTCTTCGTAATATTTTTTATCTTCGCAGTATGCGGAAAGTTTTACGTTTTTAAGAGTAAGCCCCTGAAGGGCTTTGAAATCGTCGCCTTTAAGATTTATTCCGCAAAGCGAAGGCACAGGGCTTACCACGGTATGCCCGAGCGTTTTTGCAAATTTATAACCGTCGCCCGTGGAACCCGTGGAAGGATAAGAAATTCCGCCGCAAGCGATTATAACCTTATCTGCGCTATATTCGCCTTTATCGGTTTTAACTCCTATAACCTTGCCGTTTTCGGATAAAACGGCAAGAACGGTTTCGTTGAGTTTTACGGTAACGCCTTCTTCGCCGAGCATTTTAAGAATGGTTTTTATAACGTCGCTCGACTTGTCGGATAAAGGAAAAACGCGGTTTCCCCTTTCCGTTTTGAGTTTCAGACCTTCGCTTTCGAAAAGAGAAAAGGTATCTTTCGGGGAAAAACCGTAAATACTGCCCGTAAGAAAACGAGAATTCGTTACAACGTTTTTCAAAAATTCTTCTTCGTCGCAATCGTTTGTAAGGTTACAGCGGCCTTTACCCGTAATGTATAATTTTTTTCCTATTTTTTCATTCTTTTCTATTAAAGTTACTTCGTTGCCGTTTTTTGCGGAAAAATACGCCGCGAGAGAACCTGCCGCGCCTCCGCCGATTACTATTACTTTCATTTATATAACTAAAGTTAGCGAGAGTTTTTGCTCTCGCTAACGGACGTATTAAACGGGATAAACCGAACTTTTGGCAGCGTCGGCGTCGATTTTTTTATCGCGCGCAAGCCTGTACTTAAAGAAGTTTATCGCAACCTGATTAAAGAGAGCGTAAGACAAAACGTCTTCTTCCTGAGTGTAATACTCTTTCATCTCTTCTTTGAATTTTTCGTATTCGGGAGCAATATCGTCGGCAGGTCTGTAAGTAATCATAGGAGCGTCGCCCACTACTTTTTTAAGAATTTCGGGATCGGGCTTGCCGATAAGTTTACCGTACGCGCCTCTCATAAGATCCTTGAATTCTTTCGTTACCATTTTATAGCGTTCGCCCTGCAACACGTTGAGAACAGCCTGCGTTCCGACTATCTGCGAAGAAGGAGTAACAAGCGGCGGATAACCGCAGTCTTTTCTTACGTTGGGAACTTCCGCAAGACATTCGTTGAGTTTATCGAGTTTACCCGCCTGTTTCAACTGATTCATAAGGTTTGAAAGCATTCCGCCCGGAACCTGATAAATAAGCGTTTTAATATCTATACCGCGAACCTTGGGGTTAAGTATGCCGTCGTCTTCAAGGCGTTTTGCAACCGTTTTGAAATATTCGTTGATGGGAACGAGTTTTTCAATATCTATGCCGGTATCGTATTGCGTGCCTTTGAGCGTCGCCACGAGCGGTTCGGTTGCGGGCTGAGAAGTGCCGTTACCCATTGCCGAAAGCGCGGTGTCAACTATATCGCATCCCGCTTCGATCGCTTTAAGGTTAAGCATATCGCCCGTACCCGACGTATTGTGCGTATGAAGATGAATTTTCGTTTCGGGTTTCAGAACCGCTTTCATTCCTTTTATAATATCGTAAGCGGTATAAGGCAGAAGAATATTCGCCATATCTTTAAGGCAGATATTATCCGCTCCCATATCTTCGAGAGTTTTCGCCTTGTTTATGAAATATTCGTTGGTGTGGAGCGGACTTGTGGTATAACAAATAGTCGCTTCGCATACGCAAGGATGTTCGGGAGTGGAATATTTTTTTATCGCTTTCATCGCGACTTCCATATTGCGCTCGTCGTTCAGAGCGTCAAAAACTCTTATAACGCCTATGCCGTTTTTAATCGACGCTTCGACGAATTTTTCTACAACGTCGTCCGCATAGTGCT
This sequence comes from uncultured Clostridia bacterium, assembly GCA_934248055.1. Classification (GTDB taxonomy): domain Bacteria; phylum Bacillota; class Clostridia; order Christensenellales; family Borkfalkiaceae; genus HGM11412. Next base: position 303,568 of record CAKQKI010000001.1, read on the forward strand.
TGTATCCTAAAAGATTCTGACCGCGAAGGAGCATCTGAAGGGGCGTTTTGGTGATATGTTTTCTTAAAACGCGAAGTCTTTCCCACGGGTCTTCGTTAAGAAAGCGGAGGCACGCGTCAAAAGTCGCGCCGCCCCAGGCTTCTATGGAATAGTAACCGATATCGTCGAGTTTTTCGAGCATCGGAAGCATTTCTTCAAGTTTCATGCGCGTTGCCGCCTGAGATTGATGAGCGTCGCGCAAAATCGTTTCTGTAATCAAAACTTTTCTTGCCATAATTTTATACTCCTAATATTACGCGTACAGCGCAAGCAAAACGCCTGCCGCGATTGCAGAACCTATAACGCCCGCGACGTTCGGTCCCATTGCATGCATAAGTAAGTGGTTGTTCGGATCCGTTTCCCTGCCTACGTCCTGCGAAATTCTTGCCGCCATAGGAACGGCGGAAACGCCTGCCGAACCGATAAGAGGGTTGATTTTGCCGCCCGAAAGTTTGTTCATGAGTTTTGCAACCAGCAAGCCGCCGACCGTACCCATACAGAACGCAAACAATCCGAGACAGATTATAAGAAGGGTTTTTAAATCAAGGAATACCGAACCTACGGCTTTCGAACCTACCATAAGCCCAAGGAAAATCGTTACGGTGTTCATAAGACCGTTTTTCGCGGTGTCCACGAGCCTTTCCGTAACTCCCGATTCTTTTAAGATATTACCGAACATAAGCATTCCGAGAAGCGGTATCGCGTCGGGAAGCAAAAGTCCTACTATAAGAGTAACGAGAAGCGGGAAAACTACTTTTTCTACTTTCGATACCCTTCTTAACTGTTTCATTTTGATAGCGCGCTCTTCTTTGGTCGTGAGAAGTCGCATTATCGGCTTCTGAATCATGGGTATCAAAGCCATGTAAGAATAAGCCGCTATCGCTATCGCGGGAAGAAGGTGTTCGGCAAGTTTTTTGGTAACGTAAATCGCAGTAGGACCGTCCGCCCCGCCGATAATCGCTATCGCGCCCGCTTCTTCGAGAGAAAACTGCGGAAGCGCAGCCGCGCCGAAGAAAGTAAGGAATATGCCGAGTTGCGCCGCCGCGCCGATAAGCATTGACTTAGGATTCGCTATAAGCGGACCGAAATCCGTCATCGCGCCTATGCCAAGGAATATAATCGGCGGGAAAATAACCCAGTCGACGCCTTTATATATGTAATAGAAGAGACCGTAATTCCCAACGACCGTTTCAGACGAGCATTTCAAAACGCCCGCTACGTACGTCGAACCGTTTACGGTTACCGAAGAATTCTTTAAAAACTCCGTCAATTCTCCTATTTTAGCAAAATTCTGACCGAAAAGTTCATTTAATTGCGCGAGCGTTCCCCTTGCGACTTCCTGATTGCTGTTCGACGCGGTGATTATATAACCCTTATCGCCGAAAAGAATTCTGTACGCGCCCGGGATATTTACTATAAACATACCGAATGCGATGGGAAGAAGCAAAAGCGGCTCGAATTTTTTGACAACGGCAAGGTATACGAGTACGAAAGAAATCGCAATCATTACGAGATTCTGCCAGGACGATTCTCCGCTGAAAAGCGTGTGAATGCCTGTGCTTTCCCATAAATTACCGAGCGATTCTCCTATATCCTGCCAAAAACCGCACAGAGATGATAAACCTAACATATTTTATCACCCGTTCAGCCGATAACCGCCATTACGTCGCCGGTGTCCACGTTTGAGCCTACCGCAGCCTTGAACGAGATAACGCCGTCACAGGGGGCGTTCATATCGTTATCCATTTTCATCGCTTCGAGAACGAGTACCACGTCGCCCTTTTTAACGGTCGCGCCTTCGGCAACCTTATACGCTTTAATCATTCCGGGCATCGGAGCGGTCATCTTCGTTCCGTTTGCCGCTACGGCTGCCGCCTTGGGAGCAACCGCTTCGACTTTCTTCACTTCCGTAACTACGGGAGCAACGCTTTCCTGCGCGCCTACTTCTTCGACGCCTACTTCATATTTTTTTCCTTCGATGGTTACAACGAAATTACGCATTTTTATATTCTCCTTAAATTCTCTTGATTTTTTTGACTTTAAAGTCGCATTTTTTATCCGACGCGTTGAAATAGTAAGCGGTTATAACCGCAACTATCGCAGCCTTTACTTCGGGGGAAATTTCATCGCTCTGAGCGGGTAAAACTTCCACGGGTTCGGTTCTGACAGTTTTCTTGTCATTTTTCTCGATACTCAGTAATTTTCCCACGAGCGCGATAAAAATTATTATTATCGCTATTCCGAGAAAAGTTACGAGCATTCCGAGAACGAAAGTCATAAGACCTTCTTCGACGAAAGTACCCAGTAAGTTAGCCATAACGATTACTCCTTACACTATAGTCTGGAGCGCGGATATTACGTACTGACGAACGAACTGCGGTTCGATAACGTTATCCGCCGCGCCGAGTTTAGCAGCGTTGAACGCGTTGTTTTCTTCGTCGTATTCTTCGCTTAAATCTTTAAGTTTTGCGCCGTCTACCGTTCCGTTCGTCGCCGCCGCTCCGATAACGCCGTCAAGAAGCGATATTTTTGCGTTTGCGAAAGCGTAAGTATAAGCGTTGCCGAATTCTTTCGAAGCGAACGCCGTATAACCGAAGCCGACCGCCTTTCCGTAAACAACGGAAATTCTTGCCGTCGAAGAAAGAGCGTAAAGCATGTTCGAAATTTCCGCCATAACGGGCGATTCCGCCACAAATGCGTCCGCTTTAATTCCGTTTGAATTGACGAAAGTAACTACGGGAAGAGCGTTTGCCGAGCAGTAATTTGCAAAATTTTTAATTTTGAGCGCTTCGTTTATAGTGAGAGAAACGCCGTCTTTGCCGCCGTCGAAAACGATTGCCGCCGAAGAAATTCCGCCTATTCTGCCGATACCCGTAATAACGGCGTCCGAATACCCTTTACAAAGTTCGATAAACGAATTTTTATCGAAAGTCGCTTCGATAACCGATTTTGCGTCGCATTTTTTATTGAGAGCGGGCGCGGAACGGTTCATATCGTCTTCGCAATCGAGAACAGCGCCCGAATATTCGGGAAGAACGCCGAGAATTTTAACTATTCCGTTTCTTGCTTCCGTCAGTTCTTTTACTGCAAAAGTGCATACTCCGTTTTCCGATTTATTGCCGCCGATTTTTTCTTTGCTCACGCCGCTTTTAACGCTTGCCGAAATAACCGCGGGGCTGGCGTAAGAAATGCACGCTCCGCCCTGAACGAACGTATAGTCCGCTTCGGACGCAAGTATCGCGAGCGAGCCGTAAACGTTGCCCGTTGCTATCACGAACTGCGGAACAACGTCTTTAAGTTCCTGCGCTGCCGCAATGAGAGAAGCCATGCCTTCGAGAGTTTCTATCCCTTCCGAAACGACCGTTCCTTCGCAATCGAGAAGATAAACCACGGGGGTTGACGCGTTAATCGCCTTTTTTACGCAAGCAGTCATCTTCTGAAGGTTTGCTTTCGTAAGTCCGCCCTTATTTACCTTGCCGTTTTCCGCAACGACGTAAACGGGATAATCGTCAATCGTCGCGTAGCCCGTTACAACGCCGAGCCCGTCCGCTTTTTCGTCGTCGTATCTCTCTCCCGAAAAAGCAAACGCGCCGAGTTCCACGAAACTGTCTTCATCCACGATATCAGAAATTTTTTTTCTGATTTCCCCTGAAGAAGCAAGTATCGCGGCTTTCCGCGCGCTCAGTAAATCTATTATATCCATAAATGCCTCCATTATAATTTACTCTAACAATTATACAATACAACTTTTAAAATTGCAATGATTTGATTATACTTTATATAAGAAATTTTTATAACGCGATTTTTTGTAGGTCAAAGCAAAACCTTAAACGCCGCGATACCGTTCGAAGCCGAAATAAAGACCGACGGTCGTCGGTCTTTAAAATTTTATTTAAGTCCGCAAAAATCAAGAAATTTATTGAACGCAACCACACCCGCATTGTCTTTTTTGAAAACCGCGGTATTGCAGAGTATGTTCGCGCAAACGTCGTTTACGTATTCGGTAATCACCGCGTTTGCTTTTTTCGCGTCTTTTATATGCGGATATTTGTTCAGCAGAGATTCTATCATAAATCTGTGAACGTATAAATCGTGTCCGGGATTAAATATCGCTTCTTTATCGTAAGGCACGGTATGGGCTAAAATATCGGCGATATCGGAAAACTGTCTTTTAAGTCTTGCGGGAAGAATATATAATCCCATCGCTTCTATAAGACCTATCCCTTCTTTTTTGATATTGTGATATTCCGGGTGAGCGTGGAAAATTCCGTCGGGATATTCGTCGCTCGTTCTGTTGTTTCTTAAAATAAGTTCGATACAGTATCTGTTGTCGCTAAGAAATCTTGCGGAAGGCGTAACGGTGTTGTGTCTTACGCCGTCCGTTTCGGCAAGAACGCCTACGCTTTCGTCGGAATAGGTTTTCCAATTATCTATAATTTCGGTTGCGAGAGCCTGAACGGTATTGCGGTTAAATCCCGAAATTCTTATAACCGAATTGTAAAAATCGACCGTTTCGACGTTCGTATCGGGATATTTTTCGCTTTTGTATTTTTTCAAAGTACCCGATTTATGCAGGGGCATAAGATGCTTGCCGCCCTGATAATGCTCGTGATTTAAAATAGAGCCGCCGACTATGGGTAAATCCGAATTAGATCCCACGAAGTAGTTGGGGAACAATTCGATAAAGTCGAAGAGTTTTTCAACCGTCGCTCCGCGTATCGCCATAGGCGTATGCACTTTATTGAAAAGAATACAATGTTCGTCGAAATAAAGATACGGCGAATACTGCATTCCCCATTCTTCGCCGCCGAGATTTACGGTAATGGTTCTTATATTGCTTCTCGGAGCCTGCGCCGCATGCCCGTAATAGCCTTCGTTTTCTTTACACAAAGCGCACGCGGGATATTTATCGCCCTGCGGCGCGGTTAAAAGTTTGGCTATGTCTTTATTGTTTTTTTCGGGTTTGCTGAGATTTATGGTTATTTCGAGCGGGATTTTAAGATCGTTTGCGTCCCACTTTATATTCTTGTCAATGGCGGTTTTTCTTATGTAATAATTTTTAATGCTTAAATCGTAAAGATAATCGCACGCGATTTGCGAACCGAGATTTTCTTTAAGCGACATAAACGTGGAATTGACTTCCGAAGGCTTCGGCGTGAGAACGCCGAATACGTAGTTTGCAAAAAGGTCCGCGTCCGTATCGTTGTCGGCAAGGTTGTTCTGAAGAGCGTATCCGCAAATTTCTTCGACGAGAGTATCGGGAACTGAAAGCGAACAAATTTCGTCTTTATTCACGCTTTCCTTAGCAGGCGACGAAAGCCCGAAAAGGTGAAGAAGATTGTTTCTTTCGTAAATAACGTCGAGATCTTTAAGTCCTAAGAAAGCCTGCGCGTAAATCAAAAGTTTTTCGATGAGGATTTTACCGTCAATCATTTTAAACTCCTATTAAATAAAATAATTATATTATCAAATAAAAGCGTTTCGCTTTTTATTACAAAAGAACAAACTTGTCGTATTCCCGATAATTTTATCATAACGGAATTTTTAAAGCAAGCGTTTACATACAAAACTTACTGTGGTTTTTTACAATTTTCCGTCCGTAGCCGCAAGCGACTGCGCTTTGACGCAATCACTTGTGGCTATGATTGAAGTTTGACAACGGTTTTTCTTCGCGCATAAACTTTTTATCCTTTAAAACCACGCCTTTTACTATCCCTTCGTTTCCGTATTTCGTTTTAATTCCCCTTACGGCGTCGCTGAGTTTCGATTTTTTTTCGTAATCGGCGTCGAAAATGCTCGTCTGCTCCGCGCCCTTTTCAAAACCGCTGACGGAAAGTCCGAGCGTTCTGTAAGAAGCGTACGGCGATTTGTTTTTTATAAATAAATCCATTGCGGCGGCTTTTAAATCTTCGGCGATAAGAGTAGGATAAAGAAGCGCGACCTGACGGGTTATACATTCGAGATTCGAATTTCTCATAAATACCGACAAAGTATTCGCTCTTCCGACGCCGTATTTCAACGCCCTGTACGAAACGCTTTCCGATAAAACGGTAAAAACGATGGCGGCGTCTTCCGCGGTAACTATATCGCGATACGACGTCATTGAATTTCCGACCGATTTGATTTCTTCGCCCTGCTCGTCTTTAAGAACGGGGCTGTCGTCTTCGCCGAGAGCGTAAGTTCTTAAAGTTCTGCCCGCCTTGCCGAATTTCTTTAAAAGGTAGTCTTCGTTTAAAAGAGCAAGATCGCCTATCGTTAAAACGTTGATTTTTTTAAGTTTGTCCGCCGTGGATTTTCCAACGAAAAGCAAATCGCCTGCGGGAAGCGGATAAATTTTTTCTTTGAAATTTTCGGGCGATATTACTGTAACCGCGTCGGGTTTTTTAAGATCCGAGCCGAGTTTTGCAAAAACCTTATTGAAACTTACCCCGACCGAAACGGTAAGGTTGAGTTCGTTTTTAACCGCGCTTCTTATTTCGTTTGCTATTTTTTCGCCCGAACCGAAAAGTTTAACAGACGACGTTACGTCAAGCCAGCATTCGTCTATGCCGAACGGCTCGATATAATCGGTATAACGGCGGTATATATCTTTACACAACTCCGAATACGCCGCGTATTTTTTATGATGCGCTTCCACGAAAACGATATCCGGGCAGAGTTTTTGCGCGTCGCGTATCGTCATTCCCGTTTTAACGCCGAGTTTTTTAGCCCCTTCGCTTTTCGCAAGAATTATACCGTGCCTGTTTTCAACGTTGCCGCAAACTCCTACGTTTTTATCTCGAAGCGACGGATCGAGCGCTCTTTCTACGCTTGCGTAAAAATTATTCAGATCTACGTGAAGTATCGTGCGCATGATTCTTTTTGAATAAACCTTTTATGTTTTTTTCGATTTTTTCGCCGTGTTTATACAATAACACCGTAACCGCCGCCGTCATAACGAATATAAACGCCCAGATCAGTATTCCCCACCAGGTAGTATAAGGAATAACGTTTCCGTTCAGCGAATACGCCGTAACAAAACAGGATATCGCGCGGCAAAGTATTATCATAACCGTAAAATACGGCGCGCTCATAGAAGATAAGCCCGCAACGAAACAAAGAACGTCGTCGGGGAAAAACGGAAACAAAAACATAAACGTGAGAACGATTTTATCTTTGTTTTTTACCGCTTTAAGCCATTTGTCGAGACTGTCTTTCCCGACGAGCCAGCAAACTACTTTATAGCCGAGCGCTCTTCCGATAAAAAACGCCGCGCAAGACCCGATCACGATACCCGCAAGCGAAAAAAGCGCGGTTTTAAGCGGTCCGAACAACGCGACTCCCGTACCCACCGCAATAAACCCGGGAATGGGCAGAATAACGACTTGCAGGACGTTCATCACTATATATATAACCACCGCAAGGTAGCCGAACGAAGCGACGTAATTACGCAGGTCTTCAACGCTGTCTATTTTATCGAGTACGCCCGATATTTTAAGAAAATACAAAATTATCGCTCCGATTGCCGCGAGCGCGAGAACGAGAACGGTAAGTTTATATATAAACTCGTTTTTCCCGAATGAAAAAATTATTGCAAGAACGTAAATAAGGCAGACCGAAGCCGTTACGGCAGCCACAACGATTTTTTTATATCTGTGAAAAAAGCCGACCGAAAACGTTTCAACGTAAAGGACGGCGAAGAGAATCGCCGTAACGCCCGTAAGGAACAGGATTACCGTATCGAGCGCGACTCTCATATTAGTGCGGAACTTCATATATGTATTATATGACGGAAGAATATAAATTATTTTTTAATTCTCTCCGATTCGCCGCGGGCAAGTTCGTCGCAACGGTTGTTTTTGGCATTGTCGGAATGCCCTTTCACTTTGATGAAAGTAACTTCGTGAAAAGTTGCGAGAGAATAAAGTTTTTTGAATAAATCGTCGTTTTTGACGGGTTTTTTGTCCGCCGTTTTCCATTCTGATTTTATCCAGCCGTATATCCAGCCGTCGTTGAAAGCGGATATAAGATATTGCGAATCGGAATACAGTTTAACCCTGCATTTTTCTTTAAGCGCGGAAAGACCTTCTATCGCGGCGGTAAGTTCCATACGATTATTAGTCGTATCCGCTTCGCCGCCCGAAATTTCCTTTTCCCGTCCGTTATAAGAAAGCACGGCGGCCCAGCCGCCCGCGCCGGGATTACCCGAACACGCGCCGTCGGTATAAATTTCAACTTCTTTCATATCAAGCCTTATTTACGCTGAAAATCATCGCCGCGAACGGTACGAATCCCGTTCATGCTTTGTTTGCCGCAATTCCCGCTGCCCGCCGCGATTTCGTTTGCGGCGGCAACGTTCTCGTTTTTAAGCGCGCCTTTAAGATACATTCTGTTTTTAATAAGAGAAAACGCGGATATTACCGTTAACCCCAAAGATATTCCCAAAAAGATAATCGGCATACTGAAACTCGTTTTAAAGTAATCTATATCAGACGGATTATCGCGCATATAAAGAATAGGTATGGTTTTCCCTTCACGCATACCGGAAGTATAAGTGTTAAGGCGAACGTTTTCGTATTTCACACCTTTTACCGAATACGAAACGTAAACCGTGTAATCGGTGTCGCCGTCGCTGTCGTAACTTTCTTCGATACGGGTAATGACGGCGTTCGTTTTCTCGCCGTATTTTTTAAACGAAAAAGCGCGCGCTAAAAACACGCAGCCTACAATGAAAAATACGAGCGCGCAGCAAAGGACTACTATAATTTCTGTTTTGTCTGTCAACCTGGTCTTCATCTCTTAAATGATAACACTTTACGCGCGCGTTGTCAAGTTTTACATATTAAAAAACAAAGCCGAATAAGCCGAGAATATAATAAATCAGTCCCGTTGCGACGGACCCCGCGACGCCGAAAACTATAATAGGACCCGCAACCACGAACATTTTTGCGGCAAGACCGTAAATATAGCCTTCGCTTTTAAATTCCATCGCGGGCGATACTACGGAATTTGCAAATCCCGTTATGGGAACTATCGAGCCGCCGCCGGCGTATTTGCCTATCCTGTCGTAAACGCCGAGCCCTGTAAGAAAGGCGCCCGAAAAAATCATTACCATAGACGTTGCCCCCGCAAGTTCGTCGCCGTAAAGCCCGAAAAGATAAATAAACATATATCTCACGAACTGCCCGACAAGACATATAACTCCGCCGACCCAGAATGCTCGCAGCAACGTTTTCGTTTCGTTTGTTTTCGGCGAAATCGATTTTACGTATTCGATATAATCCCCGTTATAATTCCGATTGCTTTTTTCCGCCGTTTTTTTGCGGTTACTTTTTCCCGACATCTTTACCTTCCTTAATGAAAATCTCGCGGGAAGATATTGAGCGGTTTTCTTCGCTGATAAAATCTGCGCATTTTTTCATAACGATATTATTTTCATTATAAAAAAAATTATGCCGCCTACTTTTCGGCAACGGCATAATCGCGGCGGTTACTCCGCCTTTTCTTTCAGTTTTGTTATTATTTTGCTCTCGAGTCTTGAAACCTGCACCTGAGAAACGCCGAGAATTTCGGCAACTTCGCCCTGAGTTTTATCCCTGAAATACCTTAAAATTATGATTTTCCGCTCGCGCTCGTCGAGAGTGTTTATGAGATTTTTAAGATAGAGTTTATCGATATGCTCGTCTTCGGAATAATCGGATGCAAGTTTATCTAAAATACTCTGAGTTTTATCCTGTCCGTTATCCGACGCTTCGTATATGGAAACGGGCATTTTGGAAGAATCGAGAGCAAAAACGACGTCTTCTTTTTCCATTCCGAGATCTTCCGCAATTTTTTCTACGGTGGGTTCTTCTCCCGTTTCGTTTTTATATTTCTGAACGTATTTATTGATTTCCGCGGCTTGCATTTTTATTATGCGCGACACTTTGATTTCGCCGTCGTCACGCAAAAATCTTTTAACTTCTCCAAGAATCATCGGAACGGCGTAAGTGGAAAAACGCACGCCGAATTTCTCGTCGAAATTATATATTGCCTTTAAAAAACCTATACAGCCGAGTTGATAAAGATCGTCGTAATCAACGCCTTTGTTTCTGAATTTTAAAACGACGCTTTTTATAAGAAGAACGTTGTTTTCAAGAAGTTTTTCTTTACTCGTATTGTCGCCGTTTTTCGCTTTTCTTATAAGTTCGAGCGTTTCTTCAAAAGAAAGCATACTACTCCCCGACGGCGCAGTCTTTTTCTTCTCTGATTCTCTTGCTCATTTTAACGCTCGTTCCGCGATTTAAACAAGACTCCACTTCGACTTCGTCCATAAAAGTGCGCATTACGGTAAATCCCATACCCGACCGCTCGTTTTCTTCGCCCGTGGTATAGAACGGCTCTAACGCGCGCTCTACGTTTTCTATCCCTACTCCGCTGTCTTTAATTTCGATATGTAATCCCCGCTCGTCTATGCAGGCAGACATTTCTATAATTCCTTCGGTATCGGGATAACCGTGTACTATCGCGTTCGTCACCGCTTCGCTTACCGCAGTTTTAACGTCGTTTATTTCCGACAGCGTAGGATTAAGTCCGAGCATAAACGCGGCTATAACGTTTCTCGCAAACGCTTCGTTTTCGGAAATCGAAATAAAACTTAAATTCATTTTGTTATTCATATTAAAAATCAACCCCTTTAAATTCACGGCATTTTTTAAAAAGTTACGATTAAACTTTCGGCATTATTTTATAAAGCCCCGAAACCTGCAGTATTTTTTCCGCAGGAAGCGACGGGCTTTCCACGTACACGCATGCGCCGCGACTTCTGAGTTTTTTATATCTGCCGATTAAAACGCCTATGCCTGTGCTATCCATAAACGTCAGACCCGACATATTGAAAACCGCCTTTTTAACAGGCGAATTGCTTTCTATCAGATTATCTATTATCTCGCGGGTTCTTACGGCGTTGCATTCGTCGAGTTCTCCCGACAGATAAACGTAAAGACCACCGCCCACGTAATTGTATTTTATCTGCATATCTGCCTCCGTCGAAGTATATCTTACAATATTAAAAATTAAAAAATTTACTATTAAAAGTCGAAAAATGAATTTTTTTGCAAAATAAAAAACCCTTTCGGGAAAACGCCGCAAGTTACGGTTTAATCAATTCCGAAAGAGTTTTGTTTTTTGCGTTAAAGGCTGAAATCGGGTTTACAAAAATAAAAAAAACACCTGCCTTCCGACAGGTGAATGGTAGCCCCAACGAGAATCGAACTCGTGATTTTGCCTTGAGAGGGCAACGTCTTAACCGCTTGACCATGAGGCCGTATATCAAGCCTAATCATAATATCATATTTTTTTTCGTTTTGCAAACGTTTGGAATACGTTTTTTATTTTTATTTTTTCTTAAGTTGCCGATATTGACCGACGGCAAGGCGCGCCCTTAAAAGCGCGCCGCCGAAACGATAAAACCGAATGTATAATTTCTCCCGTCCGCTTATCGCTTTCAGGCAGGATTCCATTCCATTTTCTGACCGCAAAGAATATGAATATGAAGGTGCGGGACGCTCTGACCTGCGTCGTCGCCCTGATTTATAACAAGACGATAACCGTCGCTCAGACCAAGGGTTTCGGAAAGTTCGGGTATCGTTTTAAAAATTTTACCGAGCATTTCGGTCTGAGCAGCCGTCATTTCCGCAAGATACTTGAAATGACTTTTAATAATCGCGAGATAATGATTTTTTGCCTTGGGGGCAATGTCGCGGATAATAATCATATTATCGTCTTCGTATATTTTGTTCACGGGGATTTCATTGCTTATAAATTTGCAAAACAAACAATCTTCCATAATAAACTCCTTTTATTTAAAATTATAATTTTATTATTCCTTTATTATTTCGGCAGACGCGCCGTCTTTATACGCCTTTAAAAGTTTAACCTTTATTTTCGGTTTTAAGGCGCTGCCCGTAATATAAACTTTTATATAATTTGCAGTGTAACCCGTAAGAAAACCACCTTCTTCGCACTCCACTACAACATTTTGAATTTTTCCTATATTTTTCGATATAAAGCGTGATTTTAATGTTTTTTTAATTTTTGTAAGACGGTTTAACCTATCTTTTTTCACATCGTAAGGTAAGTCGCTCAATTTGCTTGACGCCGTACCTTCACGCTCGGAATACGGAAAACAATGAATATCCGAAAACTCCGCTTCTTCTGCCGTTTTCAACGTTTTTAAAAAATCTTCTTCGGTCTCGGTAGGATAGCCTACGATAATATCGGTTGTAACGGCGGCGTTCGGGAAATACTCTCTTATAAGCGAAACGCCGTTTAAAAACTCTTTAACGGTATACTTCCTGTTCATATCCTTTAAAACCTTGTCCGAACCCGATTGTAACGATAAGTGAAAATGCGGAGCAAAATCTTTAAGGCTTTCAAGCGACTTTAAAAAATCGCGCGTTATAATATTTTCTTCAAGGCTCCCGAGCCGTATTCTTGTGTCGCAATCTTTCAATGAATAAATAAGGTCGGTAACGGTTTTTCCTTCGTAGTTATACGCCGTAAGATTTATCGCGGTAAGAACGGTTTCAACGGGTTTTAATTTTTCTATTTCCGCTTTTATGCTTTCTATACTTCGCGACCTGCTTCTTCCCCTTAAATACGGAATTATGCAATAAGAACAAAAATTATCGCAACCGTCCTGCACTTTTACGAACGCGCGCGTTTTAAGATTTTCCTGTATTACGGCTTCTTCGTAAACGCGCGATTGTTTTTCAACGTCAATGCGTCGCTCTCCTGTCCTTTCCGAAATTTTCGATTTACCGCGGGTACCCGTTACGAGCGTAACTCCGACTTTTTTGAAAAAATCTTCGGGGTGCTTTTCGGAAGCGCAACCCGTAACTATTATTTCGGCGTTCGGATTGAATTTTCTGCATCTCGAAATTGCCTGCCGCGATTTTTTTTCGGCTTCCTTGGTTACGGCGCACGTGTTGATAACGTAAACGTCGGCATAACCTAATTCGTCGGAAACGTCATAGCCTTTATCTTTAAAATTTTTCAAAATCGAATTGCTTTCGCAACTGTTGACTTTACAGCCCAACGTAAAAACTACTGCTTTCATATTTTTTTAAGCGCGAACGCAACCCATTCGCCTTTGCTTTCGGAATTAACAACCTTAAACCCGAGCGACGAATAAACGTTTACCACTTCTTCCGCCCTTTCTCTTAAAATGCCGCTTAGTATTGCGATCGCTCCTTCGTTACAATGATTTAATATATCGCGGCTGAGAATTAAAAGCACGTCGGCAGTTATATTAGCAACAACAATATCACCCCTGCTTTCACTTTCGTCAAGCAGATTATCGAGCGTAATAAGGCATTTATCCGCAACGCCGTTGAGTTCGGCGTTATGCTTTGCGGTGCTTACCGCTATCGGGTCAATATCCGTCATAACCGCTTTTTGCGCGCCGAGTTTCACTGCGGTTATTCCGAGTATCCCCGAGCCTGTTCCCACGTCAATCGTAACGCAACCGTTTTTAACGTATTTCTGAAGAAGTTCTATGCACATAGACGTGGTTTCGTGTTCGCCCGTTCCGAATGCAAGATTACTGTCTAATTTTACTGTTTTTTGCCCCGCTTGCGGCTCGTAATCAATCCATTCCGGGCAGATGACAACGTTTCCTACGGGAATAGGTCTGTAATGCCTGCGCCATACTTCGATCCAGTCGTCGCCGTCAACTTCGCGCAAGGAAGTTTCCAAAGTGCCGAAATCGATATAGTTTTTTGAATTTTCTTTCATGGCGCGCAAATCGCTTTCTAACGCCGCGCGTTTTTCGCCTGCGGTTTCAACGTCGAAATAACATTTTACGTGAGTAACGCCGCAGCCGCAATCGGAAAGCAACTCGTCTTCGATATAATCCCACGAAGACCGCCTTTTATTTATAAGTTCCAGAAGATCGGCGTCAGACAACATCGAAACGCCGTATCCCGTGTATTCCCACATTTTATCCGCTATAAGTTCTTCGGCTTCGGGAGTTGTGTTTACTGTTAATTCTATATATTTCATTTTATATCGCTTCTTAACTTGTAAAAATATCCGATTGCGTTATGCGCAAGCGTTTTGATTGCGGATTCGTCGAGCGGAGAAGGCATACCCACCGTTTTTAACGCGGTAAGATAGTCGACGTTCGCGCCGAGCGAAATGAACGAGTTGTATTTTTCAAACGCCGCGTCATAATCCTTTTCCGATAAAAATAAAAAATTAAGCGCCGTAATCTGAGCGAAAACGTAATCGATATAATAAAGCGGACTTTCGTAAATATGCATCTGATATTGCCAGCGGGTGCCTTCTTCGAAATACGGCATTCCCGCCGTCGACAAAAACGGACGGTATTTTTTCTCGGTTTCAAGCCATATATCGTTTAAATCTTTACCGTTTGCGGGCTTTTCTTTATATACGCGCGTTTGAAATTCGTCGACGGCAGAGCCGTAGCATAGGAATGAAAACGCGTCGATAAAATGCTTGTATTTATAGCGCGCGGCGTCTTTGCCTACTACTTTATCGATATATTTATAACACAAAAACTCCATCGTCATAGAATGAGTTTCCGCCGTATCCATAAACGGAAGCCCTATTTCTTTATCCGCGCCCGCTTTACTCATTTCGTAACTTGCAAAAGCATGCCCCGCCTCGTGAGTGAGAACGTCGATATCGTCGGTCGTGCCGTTAAAATTCGCAAGAATAAACGGTTGATTATAAAGCGGAATATCTTCCTGATAACCGCCGCCCCATTTATTTTTGCGCGACTTAAAATCAATCGCTTCGTTTTTGAGCATAAAATCGAAAAATTCGCCCGTTTCGCCGCTCATCGCGCTATATAAATCCAACCCGCATTTCAAAAGGTCTTCGCCTTCTTTTTCGGGTTTTACATCGTCGCCGTTAAAAACAGCGGAATAATCGTAAAGTTTAAGATCGGTTATACCTAAATCTTTTGCAACGACTTCGCGCATTTCTTTTACCGCGGGAACTACGAATTCAACGATGTTTTTTCTTAATTTTTCCACTTCTTCGACGCTATATGCAATTCTGTCCATACGCGCATATCCGAGTCCGAGATAATTATCGTACCCGAGTTTTTCGCCCATTTCGGTGCGGATTTTTAAAAGCGAAAGATAATTATTCTCCAAAAACTCTCTGTTTTCGCTCATTTTTATGCCGAGCGCGGCAAAAGCGTTTTTTCTTTCCGACCTGTCAGAAGATTGCATATACTTTTTTAAAATCGTAAACGGAATATTTTCGCCGTTAAAATCAACGCACAGCGAAGACATAAAGTCCGAATATTCCATTGATTTCGCGCTTTCTTTTACGCATAAATCGGATATTTCGGGGTTTTCGGAAATAAGGCTTTGTTCGTACAGCGGAAAAAGAGTGGGCGGAAAAATTTTTTCAAGGTCTTTTCTGAACGGACAATTCAAAAGCGTTTCGGAATACTCTTTGCTTATAGAAAAAACCGAAGGATAATTGTCTTCATAATACTTTTTTTCTGAAATATAAAACTCGTCGGCAGTGTTTAAACTCCAACGGATAAAAGCGATGCTTTCCGCGGTTTTTAACTCCGTAAGCGTTTTTACGAGTTCGTTGCGCGCGGCTGCAACGTCATCAGCGCAAGCCGCGTTTTTAATATTTTTAATAGCCGTTTTATAAGCGTTCTTCACGTTTTCAATATCGTAACGACTATACGGAATTTCGGATATTTTCATTTTACTCCAAAAAAGCCACGATTTCGTGGCTTTGCAAAAATTTTTTAATCAGTTCTTCGCGTTATCGATTATATCAACGATATCTTTAACGGTTTTAATGTTTTCGGTCTGCTCGTCGGATATCGTAACGCCGAAATTTTCTTCCATAGAAAGAAGCATTTCAACAAGATCCAGAGAATCTGCTCCGAGATCCTTTATAATTTCGCTCTCCAAAGTGATTTTGCTTTCGTCAACGCCGAGATTTTCGACGAGTAATTGTTTAACTTTTTCAAAGTTGGACATTTTAAAATCTCCCTTTTTTATTTTATTTTATCAAAATACCGATTATTTGTCAACGGAATATCCCAACAACCTTAATTTAACCCTTTCATCGTAAGCGCGATTCTGTTCTTTTTAACGTCAACCGATTTGATTTTAACCTTAACCGCCTGCCCGACTTTAACAACGTCCGACGGGTGTTTAACGTAATTATCGGAAAGTTCGGAAATATGAACGAGTCCGTCCTGATGAACGGCAATATCTACGAACGCGCCGAAATCGGTAACGTTTCTTACAATTCCGTTTAAAATCATACCTTCTTTAAGGTCTTCTATTTTCATAATATCGGAGCGAAGCACGGGTTTAGGTAAACTGTCGCGCACGTCGCGCCCGGGCTTTAAAAGTTCTTCGATAACGTCTTTCAGCGTGTCTTCTCCGAGTCCGCATTCGTTCGATACGACCGAATACCCTTCTCTTTTCACTTTTGACGGAAGGTCAGTCAGTTTGCCGTTTTTAACGTCGTCGTCGGTATAGCCGAAATGAGTTATCAGTTTTTCCGCTCCGCCGTAAGATTCAGGGTGAACGGCGGTATTATCGAAAATATTCTCTCCGCCCGCTATCCTTAAAAATCCCGCGCATTGAGTAAACGCTTTCTCTCCGAGTTTTGAAACTTTCATAAGTTCGTATCTCGTTGAGAATTTGCCGTTTTTCTCTCTGTATTCAACTATATTTTTAGCAATTCCGCTGTTCAGCCCCGCAACGTAAGAAAGGAGCGACGCGCTCGCCGTATTGAGATCGACGCCAACGCTGTTTACGCAGTCTTCTACCGTGCCGCCAAGCACTTTATCGAGCCTTGCTTCGGGCATATCGTGCTGATATTGCCCTACGCCTATTGATTTCGGATCGATTTTTATAAGTTCCGCCAAGGGGTCCTGAAGTCTTCTCGCGATAGAAACCGCCGAACGCTCGGAAACGTCGTAATCGGGGAATTCTTTCGCGCCGAGTTCGCTTGCGGAATATACCGACGCTCCCGCTTCGCTTACCACTATGTACGCTACTTTGCCGCCGTAATCTTTAAGTAAATCGGCAATAAATATTTCCGACTCTTTCGAAGCCGTGCCGTTACCTATCGATACGACGTTTACTCCGTATTTATCAATAAGTTTTTTAACTATGATTTTTGCTTCTTCGGTTTTCTTGTCCGACGCGATCGTGGGATATATAACCGTCTTGTCAAGCACTTTGCCCGTTTCGTCCACGACGGCAAGTTTGCAACCCGTTCTGTATCCGGGGTCGAAACCGAGAACGATTTTCCCTTTGAGCGGCGGTTGCATAAGAAGAGGACGAAGGTTTATTTCAAACGTTTTAATAGCCTTTTCCTGCGCTTCTTCGGTCAATAAAGTTCTTATTTCACGCTCGATAGACGGTTCTATAAGTCGCGCGTACGCGTCGGCTGCCGCGCTTTTAATAATCTGAGAATACGGCGATTCGCCTTTTAAGAACGCGTTTTCGCATATACCCGTTCCGAGATTTTTATCTATCTCGATTTTTACTTTGAGCGCGCCGTCGTTTTCGCCGCGGTTAAGAGCAAGCACCCTGTGACCTTTAAGACTCGTAACGGGTTCGGAATAGTCTTTATACATTTCGTAAATACCCGCTTTCTCGCTTTCTTCGTCAAGTCCTTTCGTAAAGCACGAAGAAATAACGCCGAGTTTTATAAACATTCTGCGAAGGCGTTTTCTGAGTTCCGCGTCGTCGCTGATTTTTTCGGCAATAATGTCTTTTGCGCCGTCAATCGCGTCTTTAACCGTTTTTACGCCGAGTTCTTCGTTAATATAAGCCTTTGCCGCATCTTCGGGAGCCGCGCCGCAAGGATCCTGAGCAAGAAACTCTTCGGCAAGCGGCGTTAAGCCTTTTGCAGCCGCTACCGTGGCGCGCGTTTTCTTTTTCTGTTTGTAAGGGCGATAAATATCTTCAACTTCGGTAAGCGTTACCGCCGCGTTTAACTTTTCGGTTATTTCGTCGGTAAGTTTACCCTGCTCGCCGATAGAACGCGCAACGTCGTCCTTTCTCTTTTCGAGATTGCGAAGATATTCGAGCCTTTCGGAAAACTCTCTTAAAACCTGATCGTCTATATGCCCCGTGAGTTCTTTTCTGTAACGGGCTATAAACGGAATGGTGTTTCCTTCGTCCAGAAGGCTGATGATATTGTCGGTGTGTTCTTGCGTAAGAGAAAACTCTTCTCTTATTTTTTCGTTAATATTCATTTAAATCCTCTTTTATGCGTTATGCCAGGTAAGAATTAAGAAAGTATTCTTTTCAAGTTCGAATTTATTTCCGCAACTACCGCTGAACGGGTTATAAAGCGTTTCGTTCGAAGATATTTCGTATACGTACTCTCCCGCATTTACCGCAACCGTTATTACGGAATTTTCCATTCTTCTTTCAAATATAAATACGCCGCCTTCCGACAGCAATATTTTCGTTTCGCCGTTTTTAAATACGTTATAAGACAATCTTATCGAAGATATTTTCTTATAAAAGTCGTATACGTCTTTATCAGCGTTGTTCCAGTCGAAGCATTTTCTGTTGAAAGGGTCTTTTTCGCCTTCCATTCCCTCTTCGTCGCCATAATAAACGCTGGGAACGCCGTATAAAGTAAACTGCAATACAACCGCAAGTTTTAACAAAGCAGTTGCCTTTTCGCGCTCGGCTGCCGTTAAAATCGATTTTGCCGCTTCGTCACGCGAAGTCGGTTCTTTATCCCGTCCGAGAACGGTCAGAACGCGGGGCGTATCGTGCGTTCCGAGAATATTCATAAGAATACGTAGCGCCGATTCGGGATAGTTGTTAAGTTGATTTTCAACCGTTTGCTTTAAAATATCGGCGTTTTTTTCTTTCAGGTAACCTATAATCGCGTTTTTAAGCGGATAATTCATAACCGAATCGAGTTGACTGCCCTGAAAATACTTCCGTCTTTTGCCGTAAGCGATTTTATTAGTTGCGTCTTCCCACACTTCGCCGATTATAACCGCGTCGGGCTTAACCGCTTTAACTCTGGTTCTTATTTTTTTTACGAAATCGGGCGGCAATTCGTCAACCACGTCAAGTCGGACGCCGTTCGCTCCGAGTTTCAGATAATGCTCTAAAACGCCGTTTTCGCCCGCTATAAAATCTTCGAATTCAAACGAATTTTTGTTTATCGTAGGTAAAACGTCAATACCCCACCAGCATGCGTATTTATCGGGAAATTTCTCAAAAGTATACCAGTTGTAATATTTTGATTTTTTCGACTGATACGCTCCGACCGACGGAAATCTGTTGTATTTGTTGAAATACACGCTGTCGTCGCCGGTGTGATTGTAAACGCCGTCGATAATAACGCTTATGCCGAGTTTTGCCGCCGAGCGGCATAAAGACGCAAAATCTTCGTCCGTTCCGAGATAATCGTCTATTTTAAAATAATCGCTCGTATCGTAACGGTGATTAGAGTGCGAAAGCGTTATCGGATTTAAATAAATCGCGTTCACGTTCAATTCTTTAAGGTAAGAAAGTTTGCTTTCTATCCCTTTAAGATTGCCGCAAAAGAAATCGTCGTTAAGAATTTTACCGTTTTTATCGGGTTTAAATTCGGGCATTTCGCCCCAGGCTTTCAGCGATCCGTAATTTTTACGCGCCGCGGGATTTCCCGCTTTACAAAACCTGTCGGGAAATATCTGATATATCACCCCGCCCGAAAGCCATTCGGGAGTTTTATAATCCGCGTCGTAAACGAGAAGTTGATACCACTCCCCGTTATCGCCCGTCGCTTCGGCGTTGAAATCTTTTCCTTTGAAATAATTTACGCCGTCTACGTTAAACCGATAAAAATATAAGCCTTTTTTAAGCGAAACGGGCAATAAAAAACTCCCGTCGCCGTTATTTTCAAGGCGGTAATCCGTAATTCCGCCGTCGTCGTTTTTAATCGTTAATATACAAGAAGTTCCGTCCGTTATAACGCGGACCGAAAACTCTTCGTTTTCTTTAACCGCCCCGATAACGCTTTTAAAGCGTTTATCGAGCGGATTGTAATAAAAAGCCATTTAAATTATTTTATTTTCTCTAAGTTCCAGATATTTTCGCAATATTCTTTGATTGCTCTGTCTGCGGAAAATCTGCCTGCGCCCGCAACGTTTATAAGCGACTTTTCAGCCCAGCCGAGTTTATCGGCATACGCGTTTTCGAGTTTTACGCGCTCCCGCTGATAATCGCTGAAATCAGCCATACACATATACGGGTCCGCAATTCTTCCGCTCGTTAAAAGGTAATCGGCAATAGATTTGAAACTTTCGCCGTTAAATCCTGCTTTAAGCGCGTCCACGACTTTCTGAAGTTTTGCGTTATTGTTGTAAAATTCGCTCGAATTATAACCCCTGTTCCAGAGTTCGTCCACTTCTCTCGCGCGCATTCCGAAAATAAATATATTATCTTCGCCTACCGCTTCGCTCATTTCAACGTTCGCGCCGTCCATAGTGCCGAGAGTAAGCGCGCCGTTTATCATAAACTTCATATTGCCCGTTCCGCTCGCTTCCTTTCCTGCCGTTGAAATCTGCTCCGAAACTTCTGCCGCAGGCATAAGATACTCGGCAAGCGTAACGTTATAATCTTCAAGATATACTACTTTCAGTTTGCTTTTTATGCGCTCGTCGGGATTTTTATCTATATCCGCGGCAAGATAACAAATAAGTTTAATTATTTGTTTTGCAAGGTAGTACCCGGGGGCGGCCTTTGCGGCGAAAATAAATGTTTTAGGCTGCATATTAAGGTCGGGATTTTCTTTTAAATCGTTATATATCGATATGATATTCATCGCATTTAAAAGTTGCCGCTTGTACTCGTGAAGTCTTTTTGCCTGCACGTCGAAAAGCGTGTCGGGATCGATTATAACGCCTTGTTTGCGTTTTAAATAATCTGAAAGTTGAACTTTTTTAATGCGCTTGATTTCGTTAAGTCGGTTAAGCACGCTCCGATCTTTTGCAAACGCTTTGAGTTTTTTAAGTTCGGCGCCGTCTTTAACGAAATCGTCGCCTATAAGTTCGGAAATAAGCGAAGACAATTCCTTATTCGATTGACACAGCCACCTTCTGTACGCTATGCCGTTCGTCACGTTTGTGAATTTATCGGGAAAAACGTCGTTATAATCTTTAAAAATACTGTTTTTTATTATATCGGAGTGCAATGCCGAAACGCCGTTTACTTTGTGCGACGCAATAACCGAAAGATTAGCCATTCTCACCTGACCGTGACTCAGTACAGACATTCTTTCGATTTTGTCCCAGTCGCCCGGGAATTTGTTCCACATCTGACCGCAAAAACGCTGATTTATTTCTTTGATTATCGAATAAATTCTCGGAAGCCTTCTTTCGATAAGATCTTCGTTCCATTTTTCAAGCGCTTCGGGCA
The DNA here is from genome assembly GCA_934248055.1 of uncultured Clostridia bacterium. Lineage (GTDB taxonomy): Bacteria > Bacillota > Clostridia > Christensenellales > Borkfalkiaceae > HGM11412. The sequence goes on from CAKQKI010000001.1 coordinate 325,023, forward strand.
TAACGGTATGGTTGGTATAAGCGACCGTTTTAGTTACTATATCCCACGCAGAATCCCACGAATAACCGTGTTCGTCCATCAAAAGACGCATAAGTTCGGGTATACAAAGCGCGGGGTGAGTGTCGTTGATATGAATAGCCGCCTTGTCGGGAAGATTATCAAGCGTACCGTATCTTGCAAGATGGTCGGTAAGAATATTCTGCAAACTTGCCGAAACGAGAAAATACTGCTGTTTGAGCCTTAACGACTTCCCTTCGAAATGATTGTCCGACGGATATAAAACCTTGCTTATAAGTTCCGCTTCGTTATTCTCTTTAAGGCTTTGCATATAGTTGCCCTGCGAGAAAGAATTCATATCGAAATTATCTATGCTTCTTGCCGCCCACAGCCTTAAAACGGAAACCGCTTCGCTGTCCTTTCCGGAAATCATCATATCGTAAGGAACGGCTTCAACTTCCGTGCAATCGACAAGGTTGACCTTCATTCCGTTTTCCGTCCAGTTCTCAACAACTCTGCCGTCGAATTTAACCTTAAAAGTTTTATCAAGCCTTTGTGTAAGCCACACTTCGCCGCCAGGAAGCCATACGTCGGGAAGTTCCATTTGCCAGCCGTCTACGATTTTTTGTTTGAAAAGACCGTATTCGTACCTTATGGAATAACCCATCGCGGGATAATCGCCCGTTGCGAGCGCGTCCATATAACACGCGGCAAGTCTGCCGAGTCCTCCGTTTCCGAGACCTGCGTCAGGCTCCTGCTCGTAAAGATCTTCAAGCGTTATGCCGCGCATTTTTAAAACTTCTTCGAGCGGCTTTTCGATTCCGAGATTGTAAACGTTGTTTTTAAGAGATCTTCCGAGAAGGAATTCCATACATAAATAATATACTCTCTTACCTTTTGCGTCTTTAACTTTATAATGATACTTCTTGCGTTTTTCAAGCAGAATATCCCTTACCGTCATTACGACGGCTTTATATATCTGCTCTTCGTCCGCTTCCGCAAGCGATACGCCGAAATATCTCGAAATTTTTCCGGTAAGCGCTTCTTCTGCTTCCTTTTTAGTCATTGTGGTTTTAGAATTCATATTTCTCCTTAAAGTAATTCGTTGTAAATTATTTCATATTTCTTTGCCGATTCCGACCAGGAAAAATCCGTAGTCATGGCGTTATGCATAATCGCGCCCCATTCCGCGCTGTTGCCGTAAGTATAAATCGCGTCTTTTAACACGTAAAGCATTTCGTGCGCGTTATAGTTTTCGAATGAAAAACCGTTTCCGCCCTTTCTCGTATAATTAAACGGGATTATACTGTCGGCAAGACCGCCTGTTTTTCTTACTACGGGAACGGTTCCGTATCTTGCGGCTATCATCTGAGAAAGACCGCACGGTTCCTGTTTCGACGGCATAAGAAAAATATCCGCGCCCGAATAGATTTTTGACGATAAATCTTTATTATACGCTATAACCGCGCGGCATTTTCCCGAATACGCTTCCGATAAATATCTGAAATAATCTTCGTATTGCCTGTCGCCCTTGCCGAGAATAACGAGTTGAACGTTTTCGCCGAGAAGATCTTCCGCAACGGCTTTTAAAAGATCAATTCCCTTATGCGCCACAAGGCGGGATATCATGGCTATTACGGGAACGTTTTCTTTTTCGGGAAGACCAAGCATCTTCTGAAGTTCCCGCTTGCATACTTTTTTACCCGACGCGTCGCTTTCGGAATAATTTTCAAATAAACATTCGTCCGTTGCGGGATTATAATAATTCATATCTATGCCGTTTAAAATGCCGAGCGTTTTAAAAGCGTAAGCATTTATAATCGGCGATAATCCGTGAGAAAAATAATCGTATTTGATTTCCTGCGCGTAAGTGGGAGAAACGGTAGACACTTTATCCGCGCAAACGATCGCGCCTTTCATCAGGTTTATGCAATCGTTATACTCGACTATGCCGGTAAACTCATCTGAAAGACCGAAAAGATCGCCCATAAGTTCCTTGCCGTATTTCCCCTGATATTCGATATTGTGTATCGTGAACATCGCCTTTATATGGTCGAATCCGTAAGTATATTTATAAACGGTTCTGAGATAAATTACAGACAATGCCGACTGCCAGTCGTGCGCGTGCAGAACGTCCGGGTAAAAATCGAGATACTGCATAAGAACGAGAGCGGCTTTTGAGAAAAACGCAAACCTTTCGCCGTCGTCGAAAAATCCGTATAATCCGCTTCTTTTAAAATAATACTCGTTATCGAGAAAATAAAAAGTAACCCCTTCGTGAACGTAAGAAAAAACGCCGCAATACTGATTGCGCCACGAAAGCGGCACGTTGAAATTGCCTATAAATTTAATTTTGTCGCGATAAAGCGAAGAAAAATCTTTATAAAGCGGAATTACCGCTCTCACGTCGAAATTACCGTTTTTGGCAATGGCTTTCGGAAGAGAGCCGATAACGTCTGCAAGTCCGCCCGTTCCCGCAAACGGATTTGCTTCCGACGCAACGAACATAACGCTCGGCTTTCTTTTTATTTCGATATTTAACGATGTATTGTCGCTGTCTGTTTTTTGATTCTTTTTCATTTAATAATTCCTTTTACCGTTTTCTTTCAATAACCGCGCCCGCGGCAACGGGCGATTTTTAAAAATTCCTGTTATCGGCAACTTAGTCGCGGAGTCCTTGAAACGCGTTCAGATGATATTATTCTTGCTGATATAGAACGGATGAGTTTCGCAACCCGATAAAACGCGGCGATCTTTTATAACCACGCTCTTATCTGTGATTATCGCGTTTAAAGTAACGTTTTCGCCCGTAATCGTGCCTTGCATTAAAATAGAATTTTTTACCACCGTACCTCTTCCGACTTTTACTCCGCGGAATATTATGGAATTTTCAACGGTGCCTTCTATTACGCAACCGTCCGCAATAAGCGAATTTTTAACGACCGCGCTCGCGCCGTATCTCGTGGGCGCGGAATCTTTTACTTTAGTGTATACGTCTACTTTGCGGAAAATCTCGTCTCTTACGGGTTTTTCAAGGAATTTAAGAGATTCTTTGTAATACTCCGTCAAAGAATTTATCGCAACGAAATAACCTTTATGCTCGAAAGCGTATATTCTTAAATTATTCACGTTTCTTGCAAGAATATCATGACTGAAATGAGAATACCCGTGTGAAAACGCGTCTGCAATCAACGTCTGCAAAAGACTGCGCTTTAAAATGCACACGTTGGTGTAAAGATTAACTTCGCCTTGCAATCTCGGATTAAAATATAAATCTTTAACCCTTTCGCCCTTATCGATATTAAGAACGATATTATTATCGGAATCTTTCAGATCCGAAAAATCTTTTTTAACGTAAACGATAGTAATATCCGAATTTCTTTTTACGTGAAAACGTAAAATATCGTCGAAATTCATATTGCATACGGTATCGCAATCCGTCATAACAACGTATTCTTCGTCGGAACGGTTGAGAAAGTTTTTCGCGCCGCGAAGGGCTTCGAGACGGGTGCTGTATAAAACGTTGTCTTTAAGACCGAACGGCGGAAGTATACGAAGACCGCCCTGTTTTCTTGCTAAATCCCAGTCTTTACCGGATCCCACGTGGTCCATAAGCGACTGATAATTACTTTTCGTTATAACGCCGACTTTCGTAATGCCGGAATTAACCATATTCGAAAGAGCAAAATCGACTAATCTGTACCTTCCGCAGAACGGAATAGACCCCATGGTTCTTTCCTGAGTAAGTTCGGGAATAGAGTTATCGTGAATATTTGAAAATACAAGACCTAACGCGTTCATCTCCGCTTCCCCCTTATATATTTTTATCGATAATTTCGCCCGCGGGTATCGCCGCACCTTTGGAAACGACGACTTCGCGCCCTACGACGGCGATTTTATGTTCGTCGTTAAGTTTTCCGACCGTTGCGTTTTCGGATATAACTACGTTTTCGTCGATTATCGAATTTTCAACCGTCGCGCCTTTTCTGATAACGGTGTTGCTGAAAATAACGCTGTTTTTAACGACTGCGCCTTTTTCTACGGTAACGTCGTGCGAGAGAACGGAGTTTTCTACCGTTCCGCCGATTTCACAGCCCGAAACGATAATAGAATTAACTACTCTTGCCGTATCCGCAATATATTGCGGCGGAGCAATCGGGTTGCGGGAGCGTATACGCCAGGAACCGTCGTCGATGTCGAAATTAGGAGTATCGCCGAGCAAATCCATATTTGCGTCGTATAACGAAGATATTGTTCCCACGTCTTTCCAGTATCCCTTAAACTCGAAAGACATCATCTTTTCGCCGAGCGAAAGCATACGCGGAAGAATATCGCCGCCGAAATCGTTGCGCGTGTTTTCGAGTTTTTCGTCTTCTTCGAGATATTTATAAAGTTTTTCGGCTTTAAAAATATAAATTCCCATAGAAGCGAGATTGCTCTTCGGTTTTTCGGGTTTTTCTTCGAACTGATAAATTTCGCCGTTCTTTTTTACGTTGAGTATGCCGAAACGCGACGCTTCTTCAACGGGAACGCGGATTGCGGCTATCGTACAGGCGGCGTTGGTTGCAATGTGCTGTTCGAGCATTTCGGAATAGTCCATTTTATAAATATGATCACCCGAAAGTATAAGCACGTTTTCGGGATCGTAACGCTTTATAAAATATAAATTCTGATAAATCGCGTTCGCCGTGCCTTTATACCACTCAGAACCTTCTTTTGCCTGATAAGGCGAAAGAATATGAACTCCGCCGTAGTTTCTGTCTAAATCCCACGGCTGACCGTTTCCGATATATTCGTTTAAAATCAGCGGTTGATACTGAGTTAAAACGCCTACCGTGTCAATTCCCGAATTAGTGCAGTTTGAAAGCGGAAAATCAATAATTCTGTACTTACCGCCGAACGGCACCGCGGGTTTTGCAATTTTGTTCGTCAGAGCGTAAAGCCTGCTACCCTGCCCGCCGGCAAGAAGCATCGCAATACATTTTTTTCTGGATACCATAATTCCTCCGTGTTATCATATATTATTTTAAGACCGAGCCTTAAATTTTTTCAAAATAAATAAACGAAAGTCTGGGAACGTTCACTTTAAAATAAGCGCTCTTTTCTTTCTTTTTGTCGACGGAATGATAGGTTCTTTTATTCACCGTGCCGTTGCCGCCGTATTTTTTATCGTCCGAACAAAAAGTAATTTTATATTTTCCGACGGGCGTTTTAACTTTATAATCCTGAACGTTTACGCCGTTAAAACATATAAGCGCGATAACTTCTTTACCGCTCAGCCCTTTGCGCTTGAAACAAAGAACGTTTTCCGCGGCGTTGTCAACGTCAATCCACCCGAAGCCGCCCCAACCGTCGTCAATCGACCATAAAGCGTCGCAATTGCGGTAGTAATCGTTAAGATCTTTATAAAAATCGGACAAGGCGGAATGTAAAGGATAGTCTTTAAGGAAAAATTCAAGTCCTTCTTTATAATTCCATTCTTTAAACTGCCCGAATTCTTCGCCCATAAAAGTGAGTTTTTTTCCAGGATGAGCAAACATATACCCCATAAAAGCGCGGTTGTTTGCAAATTTATCTTCGTAATTCCCGGGCATTTTGTCAAGCAAAGAACGCTTGCCGTGTACGACTTCGTCGTGAGAAACGGGCAGAACGAAATTTTCGCTGTACGCGTAAGTAAGCGAAAAAGTGAGTTTATTATGATTGTAACTTCTGAAATAAGGGTCGGTGGACATATACGATAATACGTCGTTCATCCAGCCCATATTCCATTTGTAATTAAATCCGAGAGCGCCGTCGGACACTCTTCCCGTAATTTTAACGTTCGCGGTGGATTCTTCTGCCATCATAAGCGCGTAAGGATAGCGCGAAAAAATTTCGGTGTTTAGTTTATGGAAAAAGGCTATCGCTTCGAGATTTTTATTTTCGCCGTAAACGTTAGGTATCCATTCGCCCGGCTTTTTATCGTAGTCGAGATACAGCATCGACGCTACCGCGTCTACCCTGAGTCCGTCAACGTGGTATTTTTCAAACATAAACACGGCGTTTGAAATTAAAAAGCACTGCACTTCTTCTCTGCCGTAATCGAAAAGCCGCGTTCCCCAGTTTGCGTTTTCCTGCCTGTCCTTTCCCTGATTTTCGTAAAGCGGCTTTCCGTCGAATTCCATAAGACCGTGTTCGTCTTTCGGGAAATGCGCAGGTACCCAGTCGACTATCACGCCTATGTTTTCCTTATGGAACGCGTCAACGAGTTTCATAAAGTCGCGCGGAGTTCCGAAACGCGAAGTTACGGCGAAATATCCCGTAACCTGATACCCCCACGAACCGTCGAACGGATATTCCGCTATCGGCATGAATTCAACGTGAGTGTAATTCATATCTTTCACGTATTTCACGAGTTCCCGCGAAAGTTCCGAATAGGTATAATATCCCCCGTCTTCGCGGCGCTTCCAAGACGCAAGATTTACTTCGTAAATATTGATGGGTCTTTTTATCTGATCGAGTTTTTTAAGATTTGAAAAATAATCGCCGTCGTTCCACGAATAGCCCGAAAGGTCGTATACTTTCGACGCCGTTTCAGGCGTTGTTTCGGCATGAAAAGCGTAAGGATCCGCTTTAAGAAGAGTTCTCCCGTCGCTCGTTTTTATAGAAAATTTATAATTGTCGTAAATTTTAATGTTTTCGATAAAAAGTTCGTAAACGCCGTTTTTATCGACTTTTTTCATAACGTTTTTATCGGCGTTCCATTTATTGAAATCGCCGACCACCGATACGCCTTTCGCGTTCGGCGCCCACACGCGAAAAACGGCGCCGCTTTTACCGTTCTCGCAAGTAAGGTGTGCGCCAAGATATTCGTATGCGTTGTAATTCGTACCCTGATGAAACAGATACGCAGGTAATTCGTTCTTCAAACGTAAATCCTCAAACTTCTACCGTGTATTTATGTATATATATATTATATACTATAATTTAATATATTTCAATAGGTAATTTAGTAATTTTTGCCGTTTTTTCGTAAATTTTTAAACGGAAACTTCCGATTTTTCAAAAAGGCAGGCTTTATTTTCTTCAAGTATCGGATAAATTTCGGCTAAAAGATACTCTTCCGTTTGTTTTTCCGCCCTTCCCGTAAATGCGCGCGGGTTAACTATCTTATCGAGTTTATCCGCAACGCATTCAAACGCGGGATCGCGCGCGATAAGTTCTAAAAGATTATTGTCAAGTCCTTCTTTTTTAACCCTTTCAGCCGCCGCCATCGAAAGAACGCGGATTTTTTCGTGCAGTTCCTGCCTGTTTCCGCCTTCTTTGACGCATTCCATCAGAATGTTTTCGGTAGCCATGAACGGCAGTTCCGCTTTAACGTGTTTTTCTATGATTTTATCGTAAACAACAAGATTTTCGGAAACGTTCATATAAACGTTAAGAAGCCCGTCGGTAGCCATAAACGCCTGCGGAATGACTATACGTTTATTAGCCGAGTCGTCAAGCGTTCTTTCAAACCACTGCGTAGAAGCGGTCATGGCGGCGTTCATAGGAAGAGTCATAACGTATCTTGCAAGAGAACATATACGCTCCGATCTCATAGGATTGCGTTTATACGCCATTGCGGACGAGCCTATCTGATTTTTTTCAAACGGCTCTTCGATTTCTTTCATACTCTGAAGAAGCCGTATATCGTTAGCAAATCTGTACGCGCTCTGAGCAATCATCGATAAAACGCATAAAACGTTGTAGTCGAATTTTCTCGGATAGGTCTGCCCCGTCACTCCGAAAACCTTTTTATAGCCGAGTTTTTCTATTACTTTCTTTTCCAGAAGTTTAACTTTTTCATCGTCGCCGCCGAAAAGTTCCATAAAACTTGCCTGCGTGCCGGTAGTTCCCTTTAAGCCGCGAAGTTTAAGCGTGGATTTTAAAAACATAAGTTCGTCGTAATCGCTTTTCAAATCCTGAAGCCACAGCGTTGCGCGCTTGCCAACGGTGGTAAGTTGCGCGGGTTGAAGATGAGTAAAGCCGAGCGTTGCGAGAGATTTATAAGTATCGGCAAAGCGCGCGAGCCTGTCCATAACGCAAACGAGTTTTTCCTTAACTATATCGAGCGCGTTATCTATAAGAATAAGTTCGGCGTTGTCGGTAACGAAACAACTCGTTGCGCCGAGATGAATTATGGGATACGCGCTTACGGCTTGATCGCCGTATGCGTGAACGTGCGCCATAACGTCGTGCCGCAGTTGTTTTTCATACTTATCGGCAACGTCGAAATTAACGTCGTTTTCGTATTTTTTCATATCGGCGATTTGCTCGTCGGTAATATTAAGACCGAGTTCTTTTTCGCTTTCGGCAAGCGCAATCCATAATTTACGCCAAAGGGAATATCTTTTCCTGTCGCCGAAGTTTTCCGACATTTTTTTCGTGGAGTATCTCGTTATAAGCGGGCTTTCATATAATTCGTGTTCGTTCATAATAAATTTTTAAAATACCTCTCTGCGTTCATGTAAAAAATTTTATTTATATCGCCTTTATTATACCCCGCTTTTTCAAGGCGGAATATTATCTTTTTCAAATCGTTATAACAGCGTATTCCTTCGGGAAGATAATCCGTTCCGTTAAAATCCGTGCCTATGCAAAGATTATCCGTTCCGAAACGTTCCGCAAAATAATCAACGTGCGAAAAAACCGACTCTATATCCGCTTTTTCACCGAGAAAATACCCTACGAGCGTCATTCCTATTACTCCGCCGCAATTTATAATCGCTTCGATAACGCCGTTTGTAATATTTCTTTTGTGTTTATAAACCGAAGAAAACGCCGTATGCGTATTTATAATCTTAACGCCGTTATCCGATAAGGAATAAACTCCGCGTTCGGATAAATGGGCAACGTCTACCGCTACGCCCGCGGCGTTCAGTTTTTTTGCCGCGTTAAGCCCGTCTTTTTTCAAAGGCTCGTTTATATCCGCGCCAAAACCGTATCTGTTTTCTCCGTTATAAGTAAGCGAAGCGTAAAGGGGGTTAAATTTAATAATATCTTCAGGCTCGGCGTCTTCGTATCCCACGTCTTCAAACGCCGTTTTAAACGGAAAACCCGATCGTTTATATTTACGCGCAATATCTTCCGTTTCTTTAAAGGTGCGGTTTCCTTTATAGATTACCGCAACGGGATAAACGGTTTTACCGTAACTTAAAAGTTCCGACTTGAAATCTTCCTTCTTCGTTAAAAAATCGTTGTGTAAATCGAATATACGCATAGCAAATTATATGTCGCATAAAACAAGAATAACACTATCTAAAAAATTATTTCAAAGCGGATAAAACGTCGTCCGCCGTGAGACCGTTTTCTTCGAGTTGCTCGTCAACGGAAGCGTGGCTTATAAACTTATCTTTCACGCCCATTACCGTTACCTTCGCGTTTATTCCGTTATCGTTATAATACTTTAAAACAGCGGCTCCGAATCCGCCCGAAGTAACGTTTTCTTCGAGCGTTATAATATTGTCGCTTTTATATTTTTCAAGAATATTAAAGTCGAGCGGTTTTATAACGCGCGCGTTGATAACCGTAACTTTACCGTTCTCGATTTCGCTTACCCGTTCCGCAAGAGAAATCATTCTTGCGCCGACTGCGAATATAACGTTCTTTTTGCCGCTTTTAATAACTTCCCACGAGAGCGAAGAAGTAAGCGGATTATTATCTTTAATTTCGACATGCGCGCCGTTGGGATACCTTATAGCAACGGGCGTTCCCTTTTCAAGCGCTACTTTTATAGCCGCTTTAAGTTCGTTTGCGTTTTTAGGCGCGATAATCGTAAGATTAGGAATATGCCCGAGATACGATAAATCAAACACGCCCTGATGAGTTTTACCGTCGCTTCCGACAAGCCCCGCTCTGTCTATACAAAATATTACGGGAAGATTTTGCAGGCAGACGTCGTGAACTATCTGATCGTACGCGCGTTGAAGGAACGTTGAATAAATAAAAACGATAGGTCTAGTTCCGCTGATAGCCATACCCGCGGCAAGCGTTACGGCGTATTCTTCGGCAATGCCCACGTCTAAAACAGCGTCGGGATGTTCTTTTTCAAAACCGCTTAACCCCACGCCGTCTTTCATTCCCGCGGTTATTGCGGTGATTTTATCGTTTTCAAGATAAATTTCGTTTAAAATTCCGCTTACGCTGTCGGAAAAGAAATTGTTGCTTTCGCAAAAATTTTTACCGACGCCGTGAAATTTGCATGCGTTTTCTTCCGCTTCTTTATACCCTTTTCCTTTAATCGTTTTAACGTGCAAAAGAGTTGGGTTTTCGCTTTCTTTGACGTTTTTAAGAACTTTAATAAGCGTTTTTAAATCATGACCGTCGAAAATACCCGCGTATTTAAGACCAAGCCCGTCTACGAAAGTATTCGGCGACATAGAACGCTTTAAAAACTTTTTGAATTTTCTGAGCCATTTACCGATAAAACTTTTGCCTATCGTGCGGCCTAAAAAATCGTTGAATGCGTTATATCGTTTCGTTACCGTAATTTTAGAAACGATTTTATACATTCCGTTATTGTTTTTACCGATAGACATGCCGTTATCGTTCAGAATAACGAGAAATTTGCGCGGTTTTTTATTGTCGGCAGAAATCGCTTCGAGATTTTCGCCGTTGAACATAGACGCGTCGCCGACGAGATCTATAACGAAATAATCTTCGCCGAGTTTATCGCGCGAATAGCAATACCCTAACCCCGCCGCAACGGAAGTTCCCGCGTGGCCTACCGAAAACGCGTCGTATTCGCTCTCGGTCGGGTCGGGAAAACCGCTCAGACCGTCCTTTTTGCGGATAGTTTCCATTCTTGAAAGTCTGCCGCTTAAAATCTTATAGGCGTAAGACTGATGCCCCACGTCGAAAATAAGTCTGTCTTTCGGAAAATCGAACACGTAAAACAACGCTACCGTAAGTTCAACCGAGCCGAGATTTGACGATAAATGCCCGCCGCAACGTTTTACCGTTTCGATTACGGTAGCGCGTATTTCGGCGCACAACTTTTCCAAATCTTTAATATTAAGATTTTTAATATCGTACCCTTCCGAGAGTTTATCGAGAATTTCCATGTTCAGTCAGAATATTTTTTTACTATCGCGTTAATATCGTTTATTTTATTCATTATATCTTTTGCGAGCGCAATCTGGCAACGCGTTCTCATAAGGTTTTGCTTTTCGTAATTGATTTTAAAATAAGTATCGCCGTTAAGATAGTCTTCTAAAAATCGCGAAGCGAGTTCGAGAGTCATTACGTAACAACTTATGCCGAGAGTATTTTTCTCGTTTTCGGTAAGAATATGACCGAGTTTGCCGAGATACCCTTTCGTAAACGCTTCGAACTTGTCAAGCCTGAATTTTACTTTATCGAGATCCGCTTCGTCTTCTTCCGTAGTACAACATATCGACCTTGCTCCGTCGCCGAAATCGTACGCGGTAAGCCCGGGCATAATGGTGTCGAGATCGATAACAGCCAACGCTTCGTGAGTGTGCTTGTTGAAAACCACGTTGTTGCACTTAGTGTCGTTATGCGTAACTCTTAACGGAATTTCACCGCGTTTAAGCATTTCGCATAACGAAACGGCGGTGCTTTCGTTTGAAAGAACGTATTCAATTTCTTCCGCCGCTTCTTCTTTTCGTTTCGACGACGAATATTCTATTGCGTTTTTAAGATCGTTTATTCGTTTTTCGGTATTATGAAAATCGGGAATGCTTTCGTATAAAACGCTTGCGTCGAACCCGTCGAGAAGAGTCTGAAATTCGCCGAAGGCAAACCCCGCTTCTTCTATGACTTTAAGATCGTCTGTGGTGTCGTAAGTTACGCAATCGAGAAATTGACGGGCGCGCCAGTAATTACCGTCTTCGTCGACGACGTAAGACTTGCCGTCTTTCGTTTTATTGAAACACAACGGACAAAGTTTGCTTTGCATTTTGTGTTCCGCTATATATTCCGTGACCTTTACGATATTATCCATAACGGCAACGGGGTTTTTAAAAACGTTTTTATTTATTCTTTGAAGAAGATATTCGTTTAATTCGAAACCGTCTTTAGTGAAAACGCAATACGTAACGTTGATATTTCCGCTGGTAAGCGCTTCGTATTTATAAAGCGTGCCGAGTTGAAGTTCTTTGCAGATTGATTTAATATTCATGCTTTTCTCCGATTTACTTAAATATTATACTAAATTTTTGCAGTAATAGCAACAAAAACGCGAAAAAAACGGCGTTTTTAGTGTCGAAACGCCGTTTTTATTAGGTTTCAGTTGTAAAATTTATTCTTCAGTAGTATTTTTCCGCTTGAACAGGTTTTTTAGCGCCGTAAAATCACCGGAGAAGAAAAACCCTATAATCATTATTATCGCGAAAACGAGAAGATAACTGAAAATCTGATAGTTTGCCTTGTAAGCGTCGTACGCGCAATAACACATAAACAAACAGCAAATCGTGGCAAGCCCCGGCAGAACGAAACGTTTTATCGGGTGAAGGTCTTTGCATTTTACCATCATACCTATGAACATGGGAATATAAAACGCGTAAAGAGTTATAATAGAAACTTCGTCGCCTTCCCAACACCAGAACGCAGGCAAAATTTTGCCGAAGAATATAAACTGCCATTGAGCAAGCCAGATAACGCATACGATGAATCCGAATATCGCCGAATATACGGGCATATTCGTTTTTCCGTTTATTTTAGAAAACAATACGGGACTCGGACCTTCGTTGCGCACCGCGAGAGAATACATACCCCTTGTGCAGCCGCAAACGAGACCGTTAACCGTTCCGAGACAGGATAGTACAACGAAAACCATAATGATAGTTCCCATAGCCTTGCTTTTGAAAAGAGCCGTAAAAACCTTCTTCGGCAAAGAATCACCGGAATCGATCATATTTTCGGTTGAAATCGCGCCCGTCATTCCGATAAAATAAAGCATATAAACGGCAATTACTATTATCGAGCCGAGAACGAGAGCGATGGGAAGATTTCTTTTACCGTTTTTAATTTCGGCGTTTATCGCGGTTGCAATAATCCAGCCTTCGTAAGCGAACGCAAACGCCGATACGCCTATAAAAATATTGTCGTTAACCTTAACGCCGCCCGCGGTAGTGCCTTCGATAACCGTTTTGAAAGCGTCGAGCGTAAGACCGTTGCAAAGCCCCGCAATCGTTCCTACGATTGCAACGAGAATAAGCGGAACGAGTTTGATAAACGTTGTTGAAACCTGAAAATAGCCCGCTATTTTAGGAGAAAGCGTATTTACGAGAAACGAAATAACCAGAACGCCTATCGCAAGCAAAAAGTGAAGCCATGCGGGCAAAGTAACCGAAAACAAAGTCGACGCGTACATTACCGAGATCCACGCGAGCGTTGACGTGATTATGGGATAGTACATAGTAGTCATAAACCAGCCTACGTAATACGCGTAACGCGGACCCAGAGTCGCTTCGGCGTAGTCAACTATTCCGTTTACCCTTTCGAATTTCGTGCCGAGAGTTGCGAAAACCAGCGAACATATAATCATTATAAGTCCGACAAGCCCCACAACGAGCAACGCTTTTCCGATATTACCGCCGACGTTCGTTAAAACTTTTCCCGCTTTAAAGAAAATTCCCGAACCGATAACGATTCCCACGACCATGCATATAGCGGTTAAAAGTCCGAACTTTTTGGTAAGTTTATTATCCATACATTTCTCCTTACGTTTGCTTTTACCCGATTAACGCCGATACTTACCGAATATTTTTAAGTTTTATGTTCGGTTTATGTATGCGTTAACCCAAAGTTATAACAATTTTAACATAATTTTAAATATAAATCAACTTAAAAGCGTTTTTTAAAACGTGTCGGATTATAAGTATTTATGCGTTCATACGCGATAATATAAGCAGTAATTATTACGCCCGCATATCGCGTACAAAATCGACAAAAAACGGCGCGGCGATAAATTTATCGTCGCGCCGTTTTACACAAAAGCATTGCTGTAAATTTTCAGCACTGTTTGATAAGGCGCATATAAAATTCCACCGAACGCGAAATCGTTTCAAGCCTGATATGCTCGTCGTTGCCGTGAATGGAAGAGCGCTCATCGCTCGTTAAATCCATTGCCGAAAAACGGTAAACCTTATCGGTAATTCTGCCGTAATGACGACTGTCGGAACACTGCACCATAAGATACGGCGAAACGACACAGCCTTTCCACGTTGCGCCTACCGCGTTTGAAATTTTTCTCCACCCGTCGCAGTTCGTATCGGAAATTCTCGACGGATTCATACCCTGAACGCACGTAATTTCAACGTTTTCGTCGTCAACGGTTTTTTTAAGATATCCGAGCGCGCTTTCCATAGTGTCTTCGGGGTTAAGGCGAATATTCGAAATCATCGTCGCCTCGGGTGGAATAACGTTTGAAGCCTTGCTGCCGCTTGCCTTGGTAAAAGCGACCGTCGTTCTCATAAGCGCGTTGAGTTCACCGCCCGATTTTTTGCACATTCCGTCTATAACGCCTTTAAAGCACCACAAATTAGCAAAAATCATTCTGTATAAAAACGAAGAACGCCTGCCGAGCGTCGAAAACATTTCTTCGACGGGTTTCGTAAGATGAGATTTGAACGGATTGTTTTCGATTTTAACGCACGCCGCGGAAAGAGTTCCCACGGGAGTGTGCGGCTTGGGCGCAGAAGCGTGTCCGCCTTGAGATTTACACTTATACTCGACGTCCATCATTCCTTTTTCTGCGATGCCTATAAGACCGCAAGGTTCTTTAACTCCGGGGAAAACGTCTTTGACGACCGCGCCGCCTTCGTCCACCACGAGCGACGGAACTATTCCGTTTTCGCTGAAATAATTTACTATATTCACAGCGCCCGGACCGTTTACTTCTTCGCCGCCCGAAAACGCGAAATATATATCGCTTTCGGGAACGAAGCCGCTTGCCATAAGATTGTCTGCCGCGGTCATGGCTCCGTTAAAAGTAACTTTCGTATCGAGCGTTCCCCTTCCCCACAGCGCGCCGTCTTTAATAACGGCGGCAAACGGATCAACCGTCCATGCGTCGGCGTTTACGGGAACGACGTCGTAATGAGCCATTAAAACGGTGGGATTTAAAGAAGATTTTCCTTTCCATTTAAAAAGCAACGCCCTGCCGTCGAAACGCTTTAACTCGCAATTTTTGATAACTTCCGGATAAAGGTCGGGAAGCGCGGCTATAAGCCCTTCGAATTCGTTATCGTCTTCGAGAGTTTTATCGTAATTCGAAACGGTTTTGAATTTTACGAGCGTCTGAAGGTTTTTAACCGCCTTATTCTCGTCAAATTCTATTTTTTCACTGTCGTATTCTACTTTTTTTTCGGGTCTGAACGCAAAAGTGCGGAATAAAATTACCGCAACGAATAAAGCGATCAGTCCGAGCAATATATATATGACTATCATACTCTGTCTCCGCCTATCTTATGCCAGACAAGAATAATTGAAGCCTTGGTCTAACGCTGTGTTTTTGACTAATACTGTGTTGCGCTAACGGGTTATACGGACAGTATTAACCCGTTAGCGCGCCTTGTCTTAGCCTGAAAACGCAGCGTTATACTTGCCTGCAACAAAAACGCCGATATTTTCGATGATTTTTTGTAAAGGCAAGGACAGTAGTACTATACGTACACTGTCCGAGAATTTGCAAAAAAGCGCGTAAATTGCGGCGTTTTTGCAAGGTTTCAATTATTTTTGTCTGGCATTCTGTTTAAAATAAAATCTTTTCCGTTATATTTAACTTCAACCACGTCGTTCAGGGAATTATCGAAAGTTACGGCTCTCACAGTTACGCCTGAATTGCTTTTTAAGAATTCGTAAAGTCCCTGCGCCGCTTTTTCATTGCCTGCCGAATAGCAGTTCACTATTCCTTCTACGGTATCGAAATTAACGGTATCGGCATATCGCGAGCCGCCGAAAAGATCTTTTTCCTTATAAAAAAATTCAACCGAAGCGTACTCGCTCGTGAGATATTTGCGCGCGTGCAAAATACAGTCTTTTATATCCTGCGGGGCAAAATGAGCGTTCTGGTAGCCGAACGTAAGCACTAATTCGTTTTCTTTTACGTAAATAACGAGATCGTTGTTGTTTATATCGTTCGGAACGCCTACGACCGTATCTTCGCCGAACTCCACTACCGTCGGCATGAATTCACAAAGTCCTTCCGCTATTTCGTTTGCGATTATTTCGGTTTGTTTCATTTACAAATCTCCGTGTAAAGATAATTTGCGGATTTTACCGCAACGTCGAAATTATCCGAGCCTTTGAAGTCAGACTCGACGCAATAATCGACCTTGTCGCCCGCAAGTTTTATTATTTCCGCGATACGGGAATCGCCTTCGCCTAACGGAAACACGCACGTTTTTTTACCGCTTACCGTTTCGGTTATCGGTTCGTTGCCGCGGATTTTATACGCCCTGTCTTTAAGGTGAATCCGCGAAACGTATTCTTTAAGTTCGTCGTACGCGGCAAGCGGGTCAACGTCTGCAAGAATAAAATTACCGCAGTCGAAGGTAAGGCCGAGACCTTTTACCGAAGAAAGAATATTTTTAAGACTTTCAACAGTCGAAAAATACCCTTTTCCGAAATTTTCGACGGAAACGGAAACGTTTAATATAGCGCCGTAATTAACAACGTGCCTTAAATTCTGTTTAAGATAAAAAAGTTGAGTTTTTTCGTCGCCGTCGGCGCAATCGTCGTAAAGAAGCATTACGTTCGGTATTTTTTTATCTTTCGCGTATTCGAGAAGACCGAGTTCTTTTCCGTAATTGTTTTTCAATAAAAACCCGTCCGACGTAAACAAGGAACGGATTTTCATTCCCGAAC
Source organism: uncultured Clostridia bacterium (assembly GCA_934248055.1). Lineage (GTDB taxonomy): Bacteria > Bacillota > Clostridia > Christensenellales > Borkfalkiaceae > HGM11412. The sequence goes on from CAKQKI010000001.1 coordinate 341,874, forward strand.
TTAAAACCACCGAATAAAGCGCGGGGGTTTCAATAAGCCTTTCGTACTTAATATCGAGATATGCGTATCCGCACAGTTTAAGTTTTTCAAGCGTTTCGGGAACGGAAATTCCCTTCTCGCGCGACGCGTTCAGAACGTTTTCATAATTTATCCCGGGAACTATCATCGTTTCGTTTTAATCCTTATCCGAAAAACATTCTTTGAATCTGCCCATAAACGACGGCTTTTCTCCGAACGCTTCGAGATGCTTTACGCTGCCGAATTCCGTTATTCTGAAAATCGCTTTGCCTTTTTCGCGTTCTTCGGTATAAAGCGTCGTCACCGCCGACGGTCTGAAAACGGCGTAATCGGCGATAACTATCGGCGATATTCCCGTAAAGTACGACGTAAGCATACTTCCCGCGCCGTGATGACAAACGAAAACGTAAACGTCGTGATTCGGGTTTATCGCGTCAAAGTAAATTCCTTTTTTTTCATAACCCGATCCGCGCATTATTTCGTTCATGCCCGATTCGAATTCTTTATATCTCGGAATCGCAGACGAAAAACCTTCCTGCTCGTACCATTTATCGCCGAAAAGAACGCTTTTGTTTTCGTCCATATACGACGGAAGCAAGTCCCAGCACAAATGGTTTTTTGCGTAACCCGTATCGACGGGCGCGTCAAACTCTCTTAAAAAATCTTTTACAACGTAGTTTAAAGAGTCGCTTCTGTATCTGATAAGTCCGTCTGCCGTTAATTTCGAACGGTTAAGCGGCGAGCAAAAAATTTTATCCGCCTTTAAATCTTTATAATATTTACCGAGCAAATCCGCTTCTTTAAATCCCTTTTCGGTAAGCGTATTGTTCGGGTAGTCGGGTTCTGCGTGTCTTATAATAATTATTTTCATGTTTTAATAATCGGATACGTAACTCTTGAATATACTGAAAAACGGGGGCAAAGCCCCCGTCTTTACATAGATTCGTGTATCGTACGCGAAATAACGTCGTCCTGCTGCTCCTTGGTAAGTTTATTGAAATTTACCGCATATCCGGAAACGCGGATAGTGAGTTGAGGATATTTTTCGGGGTGAGCCTGAGCGTCAAGCAGAGTTTCACGAGTGAAAACGTTAACGTTAAGGTGGTGACCGCCGTCGGCGCAATAAGCGTCAAGCATGCTGACGAGATTGTCTACTTTCTGTGACATAATAAAACCTCCTGTATTATTTTATTCTGATACGAAATCAATCGTCTTTACCGAGAGAGTTCGGGGTTATGGAGAAGGTGTTGGAAATACCGTCTCTGCAATATTCGTAAGGTATCTTTGCAACGGATTCGAGCGAAGCGAGCGCGCCGTGAGAATCTCTGCCGTGCATCGGGTTTGCGCCCGGCGCAAGAGGCATGCCCGCACGTCTGCCGTCGGGAGTGTTGCCCGTCTTTTTACCGTAAACGACGTTCGAAGTAATCGTAAGAATCGACATCGTGGGAACGGATTCTCTGTACGTATAGTGAGATTTGATTTTGTTCATAAATCTCTTTACGAGATCCACCGCAAGAGAATCTACCCTGTCGTCGTTGTTGCCGTATTTCGGGAATTCGCCTTCGATACGGAAATCGGTAACGATACCGTCTTCGTTTCTTATCGGGTAAACTTTAGCGTATTTGATAGCGGAAAGAGAGTCCGCAACGCAGGAAAGCCCCGCAACGCCCGTAGCGAAGAATCTTCTTACTTCCGTATCGTGAAGAGCCATTTCAATCGCTTCGTAAGCGTATTTATCGTGCATGTAATGAATAAGGTTAAGAGTGTTGACGTATAAGCCCGCAAGCCAGGTCATCATCTGATCGTACTTATCCATAACTTCGTTAAAGTCGAGCGCGTCGTCGGAAGTGATAGCCTCGTACTTAGGCGCAACCTGCATGGGTTTGCCGGTAACCTTGTCTTTCATAAGTTCGTCTTTACCGCCGTTGATTGCGTAAAGCAAGCATTTTGCAAGGTTTGCGCGCGCGCCGAAGAATTGCATGTCTTTACCCACTCTCATGCAGGAAACGCAGCAGGCGATACAATAATCGTCGCCCATTTCGGGACGCATAAGATCGTCCGACTCGTACTGAATAGACGAAGTTTTTATAGAAATCTCGGCACAGAAACGCTTGAAGTTCATGGGAAGATTTTTCGACCATAAAACCGTAAGGTTCGGTTCGGGAGCAGGTCCGAGATTTACGAGTGTGTGAAGCACACGGAAAGAGTTTTTGGTAACGAGAGTTCTGCCGTCTACGCCCATACCGCCGATCGATTCGGTAACCCACGTGGGATCGCCCGAGAACAATTCGTTGTACGACTGAATTCTCATAAACTTAACCATACGCAGTTTCATTATGAAATGATCCATAAGTTCCTGCGCTTCGGATTCGGTTATTACGTCGTTTTTAAGATCTCTTTCGATATAAATATCAAGGAAAGTCGAGTTTCTGCCGATAGACATAGCCGCGCCGTTCTGATCTTTAACCGCTCCGAGATAACCGAAATAAAGAGCCTGAATCGCTTCCTGCGCGTTAGTTGCGGGTTCGGAAATATCGCAACCGTACGACGCCGCCATTTCTTTAAGACCTTTGAGCGCTTTGATCTGCTCTGCTACTTCTTCTCTGTTTCTTACTTTATCGGGCGTCATTTCGCCGTCCATTATCGCCTTATCCTGTTCTTTTTTATGAATAAGATAATCAACGCCGTAAAGGGCAACTCTTCTGTAATCGCCTACGATACGTCCTCTGCCGTAAGTATCGGGAAGACCCGTTAAAATGTGCGACGAACGAGCCGCTCTCATTTCCGGAGTGTAAGCGTCGAAAACGCCGTCGTTATGAGTTTTTCTGTATTTAGTGAATATTTCTTTAACTTCGGGATCTATCGTGTATCCGTACATCGCAAGCGCTTCAGACGCCATTTTTATGCCGCCGAAAGGCTGAAGAGAACGTTTAAGCGGCTTGTCCGTCTGAAATCCTACGATTTTTTCAAGTTTTTTATCGATATAACCGGGAGCGTGGCTCGTAAGCGTGGAAACTATTTTAGTATCCGCGTCGAGAACTCCGCCCTTTTCTCTTTCTTCGGCGTAAAGTTTTAAAACGTCGTCCCAAAGTTCCTTGGTCGCTTCCGTTGCGGGAGCAAGGAAAGAACTGTCGCCTTCGTACGGCGTGTAGTTTTTCTGAATGAAATCTCTGACGTTTACTTCGTCGTCACTCCATTTGCCGGGAATAAAACCTTCCCAACCTTTGTAGTTTTTCATTTTAAATACTCCTTATTGTTTTATATAGAAAATCGGATTTAATCCGCGTTTAACTATCAGATTTTTTTGTTTGTTTTAAGATGCTCGTCAAGTTTGGCGTCAAGCCAGAGTTCGAAAATTTCCTGCGGCTGATACCCCGTTGCTTTCGCGAACAAAACGCCGTCGTCGAGAAGAAGTACGGTAGGCACTCTGTCAACGCCGTATTCTTCCATTATTTTAACGGTGTCGTTATCGGCTTCTACGTGAACGAGCGTAAGAAGATTTCTTTGCGATACGACTTCGTGAAGCAATGGCATAAGCGTCAGACAGTTCGCGCAGGACTCGCCGCTTATCTCCACCACCTGAAGCCCTTTGAATTTTTCTTTATAATTGCCGTCGTTAATCATTTCTTTTAAGAATTTTTTTAGCGTATTCCACGCGCTCTTTCGTCGGAGGTTCCACGCCTTTAAGGGGGTAATCGTAACCGAGTTTTTCGTATTTTACCACGCCCATCGTGTGATAAGGCAAAACTTCCGTTTTTTCAACGTTTTTGAATTTTTTAAGATAATCGGCAAGCGCGTTGAGTTCGTTATCGTCGTCGGTATACCCTTTAACGAGAACGTGGCGAATCCACATTTTACTGCCGCGCTTGTCAAGCCACTCGGCGTAAGCGAGAGTATGCGCGTTGGAAACGCCCGTAAGTTCTTTATGCTTATCGTCGAAAATTTCTTTTATGTCAAGAAGATATAAATCCGTGTATTTATCGAGTTCTTCGTGCTTTTTTACAACGTCTTCCCGCTGCGGGTCGAAAGTAAAGCCCGAAGTGTCAACCGCGGTGTTTATACCGTATTTTTTAACGGACTTTAAAAGTTCCGTTACGAAATCTATCTGCAACAGCGGTTCGCCGCCGCTTACCGTAAGCCCGCCCTTTTCGCCGAAATAATTTTTATACTTGATTATTTCTTCCGTTAAATCGTCAACCGTTCTTACTTCGCCGCCGTTTAAAAGCCACGAATCGGGATTATGACAGTATTTGCACCTTAGCGGACAACCTTGCATAAATACCACGAATCTTATTCCCGGCCCGTCAACCGTACCGCCCGAAAAAACGGAATGAATTCTTCCTTCCATATTCACCTATCTTGTTTACGCTTTATATTTTAACACAAAATATTGTAGTTGTAAATAGTTTTTGGGGTGATTTTTAAAAAATTATTGAGATTTAGTATCAATTATAGTCACGCAACGTCGGTTTTAGCCTTAGAAGATTTTTTAAGCAGCGATTTGCGATAATAAATTGCCGCAACTTCTTTTCCCGCGATTTCCGACAGCGCGCACACGACGAGCGACGAAAGACTTCCGCCGAACGCGTTTTTAACTATATATTTTCCTACCCCTGCGGGCGAAAACAGCCTTGAAAACCAAAGGAAAAAATCCGTCAGCGCGAAAGCAAGCGTTATCAAAGGTTTTCCTTTAACTTTTTCGAACGCGCCGTAAACGCTTAAACACTGCGCGAGAAAGGAAATTTTAACGGTTTTCAGCCAAGGCACGCCGGAAGAGTCGAGAATGTCTTTCAGTCTTGTTTTAAGTTCTTCAAAAATCGCGAATATTTCGCGTTCCGTAAGGCTTAAATATCCGCGCTCTTTTTTGTCGTAATCGAGAAACGGAGCGGAAACGCTCTGAAGCAATTCCTTGCAATACCCTTTATAATCGGGCGGCGGCAAAAGGTTTACGGCGGGTTTTTTAAAAAATTGCCTTATTTTGTTGCGCTTTTTTATTTTTTTATTTTTTGCGTTTATCTCCGCGCCGTTTAAAAACTTTTCTTTGAAACGATCTATCGCCGCAACGCATACGGCTTTATCTTCCGCGCTTTCGATTTTTGCAAAATTCTGTTCGGTGCTTTTCATAAGTCGCCTGATAACGCTTTGCGCGTAAACGTTCACGGCGATCGAAATACCGAAAAGCACGCTTCCGATTATAAAAATAACGTAAGCCGCTTTTCCTGCAACGGCAAGGAATTCAGTCATCGTTATCACTCTCCCTGACGCCGTTTGCGTTATTTTCAAAATCACCGGAAGATTCCGTCAAAGCCGCTTCCGAAATCAATTCGCGCTTTTCGTTTTTAATTGATTTTGCGGCTTTTTTGTGCTTTTTAAGTACTCTGAACGCTTCCTGCCCCGCAAATTCGATTATTTCGTCTGCGGTGGCGTTAATTTTCGACTGAAAAACAAACAGCCCCGCTTTGATGCCCGCGTCCGCAACCTTGCGCTTTACTCCCGTAAAAAAACGGGTAACCGCGTTCGTCTTTTCGGTTTTTTCTTCTTTTCGTTCGTCGTCAACGAGTTTTAAAAGGGATTTTTCCACAAAACCGAGCGGCTTATCCTGCAATCTGAAAAATACGAAGATTCCGTCGATTTTAAATTTTATAACGTCTATAACGTCTCCTATAATATCAACCGCGTCGTAAACGGTATAATCGAGATAATAATATTTCGACTTTATCCCCTTATACGCGGCAATATCCGAAACGAGCGTTTTCCCCTTTTCAAACGCGACGAAAACATTTTCGTTAAGTTTCTTTTTGGTATCGTATTTAAACGAGTACTTTTCGTCGGATGCTATGTTATAAAACTCGTCGTCGCACAGCACTGCCGCCGAATCGGAATTTTTCCGCTTTTTTTTAAGCACGGCAACCGTAATTCCGTAAGCCGCGCCGTAAGCGGCGAAAAACAATAAAAAACCGCTCGCCGAAGCGATAACGAGCGTAACGAGTTTTTTATTCGTTTCGTAAAACCCGTTCGCAAAAAAAGAAGCCGCATACGCAATTATCGCAACAGCCGCAAGAACGGCGTATCGTATCGCCGTTTTTCTTTTTCGCTTTTTCGCCGCCCCCGCGCCGTCGGCGCGCGTAATCGACGAAATCGGATCTACTATCTTTTTCATTATATTATATCCCTGAACTCGGCGTTGCTGAGATTTTTTAAATCCGACGGCGCAAGTTCTATTTGCTTTCCCTTTCTTCCCGCCGACACGCAAACCGAATCGCAAAGAATCGCGGTTTCGTCGATAACCGTTTTAAACGGTTTTTTCATGCCTAACGGACTGCAACCGCCGTGAACGTAACCCGTAAGAGAAAGAAGGTCTTTCTGTTTGAGCATTTCTATCGATTTTTCATTAACCGCCTTCGCGGCTTTTTTAAGATCGAGAGTGGCGTTCACGGGGATAACGAAAACGTAATGAACGTTTTTTCCCGATACCGTTACGAGAGTTTTGAAAACGCAGTCGCAAGGTTTATTCACGAGCCTTGCGACTTCTTTGCCGTCCGTCGTTTCCGCGTCGTATTCGTGAGCGACGTAAGACACGCCCGCCGCGTCGAGAAGACGCATAACGTTTGTTTTTTCCATTATTTTTTAAGTTCGTTGTAGCGTTTTTCTATATCTAAAAGTCTTTCGTACTCCGATTTCGATATTGTAACGCTTTGCTTGTTTTCAACCGCTTCGTCAGCGTCGTTTTTCGATATGCCTTTTGCAAGAACGCCGACGGTTATGGTAAGACCGAGATAACTCAGCGCCAAAACCACGAACAGGAAAATGAAAACCGACGATTCCCACGCTTTTCCCATAAATCCTTCGCCCGCGTGAACGGTAAGCAGAAGAATTATCGCTATCACAGCCGAAATTCCTGCCGAAATATAAGTTAAAACGTTGTTTTTATTTCCGCATTTAACGTATTTTGCGGTGTAAAAATTTACGCATACGGATAATATTATTCCGTCTAACGTAACGTCAAGCAAAAAGACGTTGTTAATATTTATCACGAAACGAAGAACGGATAAAATCGCCGCGAGAACAACGAGTACGCCCGAAGCAACGGATAACGCGCGATTGCCGTTCCATATATTTATGGAAGTTATAAGCAACATACTGCCAAACCCCGCAATCATAAGAAGTATTATGATTTTCCATACGGGATTTTTCAATTCGTACTTTAAAATACTTATATCCGCAAACAATTGCAGCGCAAGAACGACCAGAAAGAATAAAATAGCCGCGCCTATAGCCGCTATTGACGTTATCGCCAACGGTTTTTTCAGTTTATTTACGTTTTTCATATAAAAACAACTCCTTTTAAACGTTCCGATAAATACGGCATGATTTTATAAAACGCTTTAAATTTTTTATTTAAAAACGATTTTATTACTTTTCGTATACGGAAAGTCCGCTTAATCTCCCTTTACGAATTTATTTGATTTTTCATCGTAAACGTAGCCGCTGAGCCGAAGAGTTTTTTCAAGTTCTTCGACCGTTACGCCGCAACTGTCGGAAACGAAGAAAATATCTTTATCGTCGCGAAGGCAGGTGTTTACGTAACTTATCAGAATATTTATATCTTTAATCACAAAGATATTGTAATACTTATGTGAAATTTTGTCAAGAGCATTTTTTAGTTGATTATTATCCGAAAATATTATAAAATAAAGTAAAGTTGATTTTTACAGACTAAATTTTCAACCAAAACGGAGTACCATGAAACACGTATTTGTCATAAATCCGAACGCGGGCATAAAAAACTCGTTTGAAGAACTGAAAGAAAGAATATCTCCGTTCGGATCGGAATACGATATAGAAATATACAAAACCGAAGAAGAAAAAGACGCAACCCGATACTGCGCCGAGTATCTTAAAACTCACCCGAACGACGAAATTCGTTTTTACGCCTGCGGGGGCGACGGAACTTTAAACGAGGTTGCCAACGCGATTAAAGGAGTAGAACGGGCAAGCATGTCGATATACCCTTGCGGGAGCGGCAACGATTTCGTAAAAGCGGTGGGCGGCGCGGCGAAATACGAAAACATAAAAAACCTTCTTAACGCGCATAATAAGAAAATAGACGTAATCGACGTGAAAGGATACGGTTATTGCGTGAACGTATGCAATTTCGGGTTTGACGCCGCCGTATGCAAAACGGCTAATTCACTGAAAGGAACAGGCTGCAAAAACCCTTACGGCGTAGGCGTATTCAAGGCTCTGTTCTCGTCGATGACGAACAGAATAACCGTCGAAGTAGACGGCGCGGTAGTAAACCCGAAAGGCAAAATGCTTCTTGCCACCCTTGCAAACGGCGCGTTTATAGGCGGAAAATATAAATGCGCGCCCTTCTACTCGCTTGACGACGGTTACATAGAAGTTTGCCTTATTCACCCGACGAACATATTCACGTTTATAAGACTTGTAAAGCAGTACGAACTCGGAAATCATCTTACCGACCCGCGCTTTAAAAAAATCACTTCTTACAGGCGCGGAAAAACCGTAAAAATGTATTCCGATAAGCCGTTTGACGTATGTATTGACGGCGAAATAGTGAGAAACACTCGTTTTGAAACGGAAATTATAGGGAACGCGCTGAATTTTGCCATTCCCGATTGATAAATTATGGAAAATAAAGTAATAGTAATTATTCCCGCATACGAGCCGCCTATGGCGGTCGTTTCGTATATAAACAAATTAACGCGCGACGGAAAGTCTCGCGTACTCGTGATAAACGACGGCAGCGGCGAAGAATTTGAAAAGGTTTTTGAAAAAATAAGAGAAACGGACGGAGTAGCGGTAATCTCCTACCCCGAAAACCGCGGCAAAGGTTACGCTCTTAAAACGGCTTATAAATACTGTAAAGAGAATTTTGACGAAAATTACGTGTTCGTTACGGCAGATTGCGACGGTCAGCACCACGTTGACGACGTTTTTTCCTGCGCGGAAGCGGCGGCGGAAAATCAAAACGATTTTATATTAGGCGTACGCGATTTCGACTTGCCGCAAGTTCCGTCAAGAAGCAGAACGGGAAACGTTTTAACCCGCAATATGTTTCATTTTTTATACGGTGAAAAGATTACCGATACTCAGACGGGGCTTCGGGCGTGTTCGTATAAGTTGCTTGACGATCTTATTTTAATTAAAGGAGATCGTTTCGAATACGAAATGAACGAACTCGTAGTACTCGTAAAAAACAGAATTCCGATTAAAGAAATTCCTATAAAAACCATATACGAAGAAAAGCACGAAGACGTTAAAACGCGCTCCCACTTCAAAACTTTTTCAGACAGTTTTAAAGTGTGGAAAATCCTGCTCGGCAACATTACGGGATTTATTTTAGCGGGGTTTATCGCGGGAGCGTTCGAAGTGGGCGCGTTCGCATGCTTATATTATCTTATTTTCAAAAATGTTAAAACGTTTGCGATAAGAACGCTTTTATCCACGATAACCGCGCGGATACTCTCTTCCCTTCTAAATTGCCTTATCAACAAAAAATACGTGTTCCGATGTAAAACGAAAACTTCGGTAATAAAATATTACGCGTTGTTTTTGATTCAACTCGGCTTATCTTACGGTTTTACTTACCTTTTCGGAAACGTGCTGGGATTGCAGATAGTCGTTATGAAAGCGATTTTCGATATTATTATAGGTCTTTTAAGTTATCAGGTTCAGACAAACTGGGTTTTTAAAAACAAGCGTAAAAACAACTGAATTCAATACCTTAAATAAACCGAAATCAGCCGCTTGCTTGTATTTTAAGCGCAAGCAAGCGGCTGATTTTTCTTATATTTATTCGGCGGCTTCTTTTTTAACGTATAAATTAACGGAGTATTCCGAACAGGTTTCGGCTCTTGATTTCATCGCGCCGTAAACGCGTCTTTTAAGGTCGCGCGCGCTTTCTGACTTTTTAAGCGTTTCGTCGGGATAGAAAGGTCCGTCTATATAAGTTACCACTTTCGGCGTTTTGCCGAATTTTCTTTTCAGATAGCAATTCGTAACCGCAAAGCACGGAACGGAATTATCTATCGCGAATTTAAGCGACGCGGGCGAAAAATCGCGCACTTTCGTATAGTACGGCCATACGTGGGCTTCGGGATAAACCGTAACCAAAGCGCCTTCTTCCATTCTTTTTTTCACGCATTCGCTCGTTTTTCTCAGCCCGACCGTTCCGCCCGCCGTAACGGGTATCGCGCCAAGGCTTCTCATAAGCGGAAGCATTAGCGATAATGAACTTGCCCTGTCGCCCGTTAAAATATAATTATTGCGCGAAAAATCAAGCACGTTGGGAATAAACGCGTCGCCCGCCATAAGAGTGTGGTTTATATACAACATACCGCCGCCCTTAACCGATTTAAGAGTTTTTCTGTTCACCACCTTATGATGAAAGCGGATTTTTACGTATAAAAACGCAAACGGTCTTGCGATAACGTTATAGATAATAAAAGTTAAAAACTTTGAAAGACCGTTATCCTTATAATATTTATAATTTTCGGGAAGGGGTTTTAAAGGCTTGTCTTTTTTTTCGAAATCGTCGTTCAGTTCGTCGGAATAACAGTAAATTTTCATATCGCTTTCCCGCTCCGTTCTTCTTTGTTTATATGCTCTATTCTCTCCCATTTATCGCCTATGAACAACGCCCTTACGAAACAAATTACGTAAGTAAACAAAAAAATCGGATTGAAAAGCGTGGCGGCTACCGCGTTTTTAAAGGTTATTCTGTCGTCTTTATTCAAAAACAGCAACGTTGCGCCCGCTAATGCGAAAATAAGGTAAAGCGAGATGAGAACACCTGCAAGCCTTCCCCCGAAAAAAGCGGCGCGCGAAATATCGAAAAACAACGTGATCGGCGTTTTAAGCAGCACGATTAAAAAATATATAATTACGTCGAAAGCCATAACGAGTACGGGAAGCGTTGACAAAAAACGCAAGTATTTAAGTCCGTCGGCATCTTTGCGGACGCCTTTATTAAGCCCGTATTTCAGTCTTACCGCAAAAAAACCGCGTATCCAGCGCGAACGCTGAATTACAGACTGTTTTAAACTCACAGGTTGTTCGTCGTAAAAAATCGCAGTGTCGACGTAAGTGGTATCGATACCGTTAAGCACGGTGTAAGCAGTAAATTCGTAGTCTTCCGTGAGCGAATGAAAACGCCAGCCGCCGAGCGATTTTATAACGTCGTAAGAAACGTAATAACCCGTTCCCGTGAGAAGGGCGTTTTCGCCGCGGCGTTTATGCGACGAATTTTTAAAAACGTTGATAAACGTGAACGTGAGAGCCGAGCAAATCGAAACGACGCCTTCGGGATATTTGTTTTCCCTTCTGCCGCATGCGACGGGATAACCCGCCCGATACGCGCCGTCCATTTCGGAAAAGAATTTTTTATCGATAACGTTGTCGGCGTCGAGAATAACGAAAGCGTCGAATATTTCTCCGCAGGAAAGTATGCTTTTCATACATTCGTCAAGCGCGTAACCTTTGCCCTGACCCGAAAAATCTTTTCTGAGATAAATTTTCGCAAAAGGATAATTTTCAACTATTCCGACGGTCTTGTCCGCCATACTTTCGACTATAACAAAAACGGTAAGCAGTTTTTCGGGATAGTCTGAATTTTTAATCGATTCGAGCGCGCCGCCTATAACCGCGGACTCGTATCTTGCGGGAATAATAACCGCAAATTTTGTCGAATTCTTTTTCCCCGTTTCTTTTGCGGGGATATATTTACTGCGCGTTAAAACGAGTATTATGCAAAACGCAATCAGCGATAGTAATAATATTGTTATCGAAATATTTTCGTAAACGTTAAAAATGCGCATATAACCCCGTGTTAGTATTTTACTGTTTTATTATTTTACACGGTAAAGATTAAAATTCGGTTAATTTACGAAAGTTTTTCGGGCGCTTTATATAAATTTTCGGTTTTTGACAAATCAACGTCTGAAAAATACAAGCCGCTTTCGGTAAAAGTCAATACTACGTTTCCGAACAAATCCGTTCGATAAAGAAAAACGCCGTTATCGTAAAGCCGTGACAACACTTCTCTGTGCGGATGCCCGTATGCGTTATCTGCGCCGCAGGATATAACGGCGTAAGAAAAACCGTATTTTTTAAGAAAACCGCCCGACGTAGACGTATTCGAGCCGTGATGAGCGACTTTAAGCACGGTTATTTTTTCGTTGTAAATTTCATAAAATTCCTTTTCGGCACCGTCGGAAGCGGCGTCGCCCGTTAAAAGAAGAGAATTGCCGCAATAACGAATAACCGCCATCGGCGAATAATCGTTCGTGTTTTTATAAGCGATTTCGTCAACGCGTGAAGACGGCGTTACGAAATCGAATTCGTACCCGTAAGTTTTCCCGTTAAAAATCACGTTCGCGCCGAAATCGCTGTCGCAATTAAAAAATTCGCATTCCGCGGAAAGTTCTTTGCCGTTTACGGTAACCTTTTCCAAAAACGCCGCGCGAAGAAAATCGTAATACTTTTCCGACGCGCTTTTATAAGAGCCTCGATTGAAAACGTCGCCTAAAAACCCGCATGCGAAATAAGAAGATTTCACGTAAGGGCGATAAATTTTTTCAACTTCGAACGCTTTGAAAACGGCGGGCATATTGCCGATATGGTCGGCGTCGGGATGAGTTGCTATAACCCTGTTGATTTTCTTTATTTTTAAATCGTCGCTAAGGTATTTTATAAGATTATTGCCGTTTGCGTATCTTGCGCCCGAATCCACGAGCGCGTTGCTCCCGTCGGGAAATTCAATAAAAACGGCGTCGCCCTGACCCACGTCTACAAAATGCGCTCTGAGCGGTCTGAGTTCGGAAACGTAACAATCGCCGCCGTCGCGCAGGGTAACGAAATAATCGGGGTCTTTCCCGTTAAACAAAGACGTTAAAAAATTGCGTGCGGGATAGCAAAAATAAGTAAGCAGAATAAAAACAGACAGTAAAAAAGCCGCCGCTAAAGTTACTGTTCCCTTAGGCGAAGCAAGCGTTTTAAAATATTCTTTTAAATTCTTTCTTATTTTCTTTCGTTTCATTATTATTATCGCTCGGATTATTTTTTTTAAATTTTTACTCCGAAAAGCCGTTTATAAGATTATACTATATTTTCACCCGATATTACAATCGATTTTCTTGCGTTTTTAACGCAAATATATTATAATTTTGCTATGAAGATAGCATTTACGAGCGGAACGAGTATAGGCGTTTACGAAAACGGACGGTTAACGCAGCACGAAAGCGACGTTTTTAACCGTTATATTTCCGTGTCGATACGCGAAAGCGAAAAAGACAAATGGAAATATTCCGGTTTCGGCGCGCAATTCCGCGGCGACGCGATTGAAAAACTCAGATACGATCAGAATAACGAAAAAATTCTCGGCGAAACGACTTCGGTTAGTTTCATAAACGAAAACACGGTTAATTATTCGGTTTTCGTAAACAATTTATCCGCCGTTTGCACGAAAGATTTAAGCGCGGAAAAGGATTCCGAAGGTCATATCATTCACGCAACCGACAGAATTTTTAAAGGCTCGAGCGAGCAGGACGGAAAACTTGCCCTGTCCGTTTCGGACGACAGCATAACCGCGCACATCGCGATTTTCGATAAAAATACCGACGATTATTCTTTGGTTACTGACGGCGATTCGCTCGATTTCGACCCCGCATACTCCGAACGCAAAAACGGAAAAATACTTTTTGCTTCGAAAGGCGCAGGACGGGACGGCGACGGTAATTTTATAGAATACTCCCCGTCGTACATATTATCTTACGATGAGTTTACGGGTAATATCGAAGAAGAACTTTCAGATCCCGCGTATTCGTTCATAAAACCGAAAGAAGACGAAAACGGAAATTTATACGCCATTAAAAAACCTGTAAAAGACAAGCGGAAAAGTAACCTTTTACTCGATATTATTCTGATTCCGTGGCGGCTTCTGACGGCGATATATTATTTTCTTGAAAGTTTTACGCGGGCGTTCACGGGCAAAAATTTTACGGATAAGTCCCCTAACCCCGCAAAAAGCAATAAAAAATCAAGCCGCGAAATTTTTATAGACGGCAACCTTATTTACGCCGACGAAGAATTAAAAAAGAATATAAAGCATAAAGACGATTTTGCGGGAATAATCCCCCGTTCATACGAACTTATAAAGCGTTCGCCCGACGGCAAAGTAACTACCGTTAAAAAAGGAGTTATCGCGTACGCGCCTTTGAAAGACGGCTCGGTTATCGCAGGAAACGGAAAATACCTGCTTAAAATTTCCGCGGACGGCGTTACCGAAAAAATTTGCGAAGCGCCTTTGACGACCGAAATATCAGTTATAGAATAAATTTAAAAATCTGCGATTATATCGCAGATTTTTAAATTATTTACACACGTTTTCAAATGCTTTCAGCAAAAGACGCGCTGTTAAAAACAACGCTTATTCCGCCGTTTTTCTTTTAAAACAAACAAGCGTTTCGACGTTTGTATTGTTATTCAAAAAGATTTCCCGCACTTCTTTCCCGTCTTTATACACAGGAAAGTTGAATTTCATTGATTTTAAGGGCATTTCGCTCTCACCTTCGGGATAAATTTGAATTTCTTTGACCAAAGTCGCAATCAACTCTTTCTTTTCCTCATCACTGATTATATCATATAATTCGTTAAAATGCTCTAATATTTTATAAATATTTTCCATCGTGATGAATTCCGCTTCCACAGACTTTCTTCTCGTTCTCGCATCCTCGATGTTCGCTTCTATTTCGGCAATCGTGTCGTACAGTCCGTCAAGCCGCAAAGTCATATCGTGAATCTTTCTTTCGCGGTGCGCCACATCAATGGGAAGCGAATCGATCTCGCGCTCCAACCGCGCTTTGTTTATTTCCACCTCTTTCAGTTTGGTTTCGTAGTTGTGTATTTCCGTATCGATTTTCGACGTGTCTACCTGCAAACCGATTTTCTTTTTTATCTCGGCGGCAAAGTGTTCGTCTTGCACCAACTCTTTGATAAACTCTATTACAAGCGGCTCAATGTCCGTCTTTTTGAGATTTGCACTATAATCGCAAGAACGTCCTCGTTCCTGCTTATTTCGGCTACAAGCATAATACATGACCTCTTTATATGTACCGTCTTTCTTTGTCCAGCAAACTCTGTTGGCGTACATTCCGCTACCGCACTTCGGACATTTTATAATTCCCGTAAGCAAATGAGCGCGATCCTTCCCATATTTGGATACGGATTTCACTCCCGTTGTCTCTCGTTTATCGTGCGCTTTTGCCCAAAGCTCTTCATCAACAATCCCCTCATGCAAGCCGTCCACCAGACAAAAATCTTGCTTGTTCACAACTTTGTAATCGGCTTTTGTGCCTTTCACTTTTTCCCTCGTTCTTCTGCCGTAAGCAATCTTACCGCAGTAAACGGGATTATCCAAAAGTATCTTAATGAAATGTGCACTGAACTCCTCTATATCGGTTTTCTTGCGCGGCATCTTTTTAATACCCTGTAAGTTAAGATATTTTGCTATTCCCGTATAGCCCATATTCGTATGGACGAATTTATCGAAAATTGTCCGCACGATCTCCGCTTCATCTTCCTCTATGACCAAAGTGTCGTCTTTCAAGCTGTACCCATACGGCGCGGGGCCGCCGTTCCATTTGCCTTGCCGAGCTTTTTCTCTGCGTCCATTCATAGTCTGTTCGAGAATGTTCTCGCGCTCTATCTCGGCAACCGCAGACAAAACGGAAATTAAAAGCTTTCCGCTTGTCTGCGAAGAATCAATCCCTTCTTCAATGCAAAGCAGATTCACACCATAGGATTGAATGAATTCCAATGAATTGAGAATATCGGCGGCATTTCTGCCAAAACGTGAAAGTTTATACACCAAAACGTAATCTACGTCAAGCCCTTCTTGAATATCGGAGAGCATCCGCTTAAACGCCGGACGCCCTTCTATCGATTTCCCCGACTTACCCGCATCCTCGTAGATTCCGACTATTTGCATTTCTTCACGTTCGGCAAATCTTTTCAAACTGTTCTTTTGTCCGTCAAGACTATACCCCTCTACTTGCATTTCGGTACTTACTCGCGGATATAAAATGCACTTTTTACCTTCTCGATTCATTTTTCTTCTCCGTATCGGTTGAAGCGGCACTTAATACTTTGTCGCCGTATTTTTTTATAAGTTGCGCCATCGTATCAATGAACGCATTAAAGTTAGCTTTTTCTTTATTCTGACAATCAATAGTTAGCTTTTTATTCAAGTATCCTTATTCGGACGATAACTCGGAATTACTCCGCGTCCTTATAGCTTTGAATACTATGTTCTCTTTCCATCGCGTTTTCCTCCTTATGCGAATAGATTTAATAGTTATTCGGTTTTCTTTTTATCGATTTCCTCAAAACCGAAAAAATCGTCATACCCGTCCTTGAGCTTTGCAAAGTCGGTGTCGTGTCGGGCTAATAATTCTTCATAGCCTGCCTGTATAAGCTCTACCTTTGTATAGCCGTATCTTTTCAAAAATTCATTTATTTTCTCGGCTTTCTCTCTCGGTATGCTCGTTCCCCAAACCATACATTTGGCTTTTCGTTCTTCCTTATGACGTTCTTCATAACGCTTGTCTTTAATCGCTCTGTCTTTCTTTTCCATAATAACCTCCGTAAATATATGCGTCGTATTTATACGCCGCATAGTCATTATAGCAAACCACCAGTCGCGAGTCAAGCGTTTTGCAAATGTTAATACGACTTTAGCTCGTTTTCTACCTTTTATTTACCCCAAGTCCACTTAGAATTGACTTTCGGATGTTCCTCTACATTTCCTTGCGCCTCCCTTTCTTGTTCTATTTCCTTTTCTATCTCTTGCAAACGGTTAGTAAAGTCGCGCTCTAACAGTTCACTTTCCCCGCCAAGCGACGCAAGTAAACCGTCAAACAATTTGCTTACTTTTCTGTGCGAGATTGCAAGCCTGCGTTTAAGTCCTTTGTCGTTTACCTTGTGTCTTATTTTGGTTTCGAATGTTTCGGACTTTATGTACTTTACCGTCCCCAATAGGATATTGCCCTGTCTGCGCCTATAATCGTTTTCTATTTCGTCTATAAGCGTTATGTTCTTCGTATCAATTTTATAGTGATTCGTATCCTCGCTGTTGCCGTTAATAATACCGTTTACTTTGTAACGTAGTGTTTGAAGCTCAATGTAAAAACGGAGATCGGCTTTACGCGCGGTTTTATCGTACATCAATAGTTTGTTGACAACCCTATCTATTTGCTCTCGATACAGTATCATATCTTTGCTCCCGTAATGAAAACTGCAACCTTTCGGAATTATCTTTGCCAATTCGAGTACCGCTTCCTTTACATCGTCTTTGGTTATAATGTCTTTTAGTGCGGAAATCTTTTTCAGCTCTCTCAATGCTTCGTCTCTTGAAATATACAGTCTCGGATGCGATTCCGAAATATCCATATTGAGCCGAACGTGCATTCTGTCCAATACGGACTTTTCTATCTTGCCTTTATGCCTATACTCCGTTTGCCTCTTTCTGTACTTACACTTTGGCTCTCTCTCGGCAAACCAAAAGTGTATATGTAGATGGTGCGGCTTGTCCTTGTGCAAAGCACATATTAGGTCTACATTGTTCGGATCTAATCCCATATCCTTAAAGAATTCTCCGAACGTGCGCTTAATTAGCCGCATACACTTTTCGGGAGAATCTATCTTGTACGACATTTCCTTATTCAAAGATATAAAGCCGTGCCAAATATTCTTGAGTGCATGAGCGCGTTTCTTTATGTCTGCTAACTGCTCTTGCGTTATAACTCCGTCGCCGTTAAACACTCCTGTGGACTTCTCGAAATAGTTAATGAGCGAACGCGTTTCGGTTTTAGAATTTTCGCCATTCAACTTTCTGTCCGAAGTCATATACTTGTAGATATTGTTTCCGCTATCTGACATCTCGTAATACGGACGTTCACGCTCAAACTTTGCTCTCTCTTCCGCCGTTGCGTTACTCTTAACTTTCCACGGCGTGTATGTAATATTGAAAATTATAGGTTGATTGCTTATTTTTGTTTCCTCCTACTTTGTTCTTTCTCTTGTGGACGAATGTTCGAAGGCGGGTTTCCCGCTTCGGAACGCAAAATGCAAATAGCCACAAAATTTGCATTTTTCTTATCCTGCTACAAAACTACCACCACTTTGGTACGTTTCCCCAAAATATTCGTCTTACATTTTCTCGTTATTAACTTGTATCCAATGCTATAAAACCTCATTTTATTGCAACGAAAAACTCACGGCGTTATGACCGTGAGCCTGTCGATGTTATTGAATTTTAATTATGGCAGATTCGCCATGCTTAAGAAGTCTAATTCCGCGCAAATACACGGAATTATCCATCTCTATATATCAAGCGAATAGAACGCCCCAATTATTCCATTTTTGCAAAAATTTTTTACTACTTTAGTTAAATCATTTAACTGTAGCTCTAATTCGTCTTTCCAATCTAAATAGTAAATCCTTTTCATCTTCCCATATAATCATTGATTTTTGTGCTATATCAAAATGCGGCTTTGTCTGTGCATTATCAAATACTTCCTTTTTGCAACAAACTATAACCTCTTTATTTAGTGCTTGAGCATATCCGGCTTCATAATATGCTCCATAGTTGGGCTTAGTTATATCTACCACTACAAACTTACTAGCCTTAATCTCATGAAAAATTTCTGGCATTATGTAATTATTATGTTCTTTATCTTTTATGATTCTCGGTTCAAACCCTGCTTGTCTAATAGCTTGCTGAAAAATATCTCCTATATATTTTACATTATCATCAAAAGACATAGCAATAAAGCCTTGCTTTACCCCTTCTTGGCTCCGAGTAAGTTCTGCAATATGTTTCCATCCATTTACTGAAATTCTATATCGATTGTTATTAACATTAGATTTATCTGTTTTAGCAATTTCAATATAATGACTGTTATCCAAAGCGGAAAAAATACTCGCCACTTCGAGTAATTTATTTTTGCTTTCGCAATATAACAATCTATAATCCTTATCAGCCAGCTCCACAATGTTAAACATATCGGATAATAAAGGATATTTACGCGCCAAATTTAACATAATGTTATCAATTCTATCGATAACTTGATAGGGATATTGCCGCATTAAATGATATAAGTTCACAAAGCAATCATCTGGCGGCGTTTCGTCAGTTTCTTCATAAAAAAATTTCCAGTAGAAATTCCTGCCTGCCTTATTATTAAAAGGATATCTTTCTACATAATTGTATATCGCATTTTTCCAACGCTCCGCAGTTAAGTCGTCAATACCATCAAATAACCAATCATATAAACAATAACATCTGTTTTCTGAACAACAAAAAATTGTATAGTATCCATCACTTTGAATAATCTTATGAGATTTACCACATATCGGGCATTTGTCTGTAGTATCCATTAAATTACTCCCTCATTATATTAGAATTTAATTTTAGTCTTTTCTCCCTTCCGAAAGCAATCTCGAATTGCTTTGCTGCAACACGCGCAGTTGAGAAATAGCCATAGCATTAAGTTGTTTCAACCTCTCGCTTTGCGATACGTTTTGCTCTATAAGAATGGCGTTATAGCTTTCCATATTGGCAATCACAAGTAGTTGTTCTATCGTTGCATAATCACGAATATTTCCTTTAAGCGTAGGATTTTCTCTACGCCACTGCGCCGCAGTTTTACCGAACAACGCAACATTCAGCAAGTCCGCTTCATCGGCATACACGTATTTCAATTGTTCTTCGGTAAGTGTCGGAACAATATTTTCCTTTATAGCATCGGTATGTATACGGTAATTGACCTTTGCAAGCTCGCGCTTTGCCGACCATTCCAATACCTTTTGCTCTTGCGATTTAAGCCGTTGAAACTCCGTTACCAAGTACAACTTAAATTCGGGACTGAGCCAACTCGCAAACTCAAACGCAATATCTCTGTGTGCATACGTGCCGCCGCCGTTGCCGCGCTTTACGATAATGCCTATCGCATTTGTTTCGCTTACCCATTTTTCGGGAGACAAATAAAAACTGTTTGCTCCGGATTTATTCTCAAAGGTCGTAAATTCACGACCTTTGAAATTCGGATTGTTTAGCTGTTCCCACAACCCAAGATAGGATACAACGTCTTTATTCCTCATCCAAGTTTGTATAGGAATTTTCGGCTCGTCCGGATTTACATATCTCGCCAAATCGGTTAGCGATATATAGTCATCCTTGTAAATTTTTTTATAGCGAACGTCTATTCCGTTTACGTTAAATTCTGTATTTGCCATATTGTCTCCTTCGTGATTTATTTTGAGTTCCATATATCAAGCGAATAAAACGCCTGAAATATTCCATTTTTCAAAAAATTTTTGAAATTATTTTTTCTTTCTGAATTCGGGGTTGCTGAAATGCGGTACGGGACCTTCACCGAATATGTCTATTATCTGCTCTCTTATAGGTCGTGGATCGTCTTCTTCTATAACGACTATGTTCTTATATTTCCTGCGAAAGTCCGTATACCTCTTTTCCAATCGCGCATATTGTTGCGGTAAAAATCGTTTATGTATAAACTCCTCCACCGTCATATCCAACCGACTGCAAGCCTTTTCTGCTTCTTCGAATATCTTCTCGAAATTCGTCGGCTTAGGCTTTTCTTTCATCGTCTTTTTGCGGTACTCCACTTCCTCGCACAGCGCAAGATACAGCCACCGCAACTCATTTATTTGACCGTCGAATATGTCGTAATATATCTCTCGACTACGGTGCGGCAACTCGTTCAGCCTATTGCCGAATTCCAATTCCGCAATCGTATCGTCCTTGTATTTCGAGAACGGGCGTATAACCAAATACGACAAGCCAAACTTATAATACTCGCGGTAGCTGTAAAACCAACTCACCATTTCCGCTTGGTCATCCACAGGCATGATTACGCGAAACATATCCCACAAAATATCTTCGTCATCATCAGTGCGGAACTTGTCCAAAAACTTTTCCCACTGTGCATTTGCTCTCGCTTCGTCGCTCTCGGATGAGCCGCTCAAAGCGTCTTCGATTTTCGCAAGATGCTTTGCTACATAGCTCTGCGTCTTTCCGATTTCTTCCGCTATCTCGGCCTGTGTATATTCTTCCAAATAATAAAGCTCGTAAATCTCTCTATCTTCTTCGGGCAATACCGACAATCTTTTATCCGCCGTCGCCTGCTCGGTAATATCTTCAAGCATTCCACGCTGTTTCTCGTCGAGCAACGTACCGTCGTCGTTCTCCATGTCTATCTTTTTGTAGTAAGACTTCCCGTCCGCCTTAACGCATGTAGCCTTATGCGCTTTCTCGACACGGTCTGAATTATACATCTCTGTATCCAATTCAACAAGACGGTCAAACTGATACTCAGTAACTTCGCACGATGAAAGTTTGCCTCTATCATAGAAGTAATACAAAAACACACCTTCGGTCGCCGCAGGCTGTTTCAATTCATTCAATTTGTACGCGCGTGTTTCAGGCATAATATTCCTCACTTAATCAACGAATATTTCGGGATAATTTATCATAACTGTTTTCAAACTCTCATACAAATCATTTGGCACTATACGTAATATCCCTTTGCTTATTTGAATTGATTGATTTTCTATATTTATATAATTAGCACAATTCGGTTTCAATAATAAAAGCGCTTCTTCGCGTAAAAAACCATACTTTTGCAAAAGTATAATAGCGTTATTACAAGTACCATATTCGACGTATTCATACCAATCATTTACCAAAGCAGTTTTTCCGTGAATCCTAACTATTGCTTCCGATAAGCGTAAAAAATACATGGAAAGTTTATAATTTATAACATGTTCCAAATCTTTCATCACCTCATTGATTACTTGATTTTTATGCTTGACAGAATTGTTATACGGCTCTAAATGATATTCAGGCTCAAAGGAAACTAAATTGCCACCATTTTGTTGGTAATATTCAATTGCTCCTCGAATTATTTCATGCAAACCGCGACTCTGCATCCATTGAGTCAAGATAACAGTATAATATCGAATACTATTTCCCTTGCCCAATGTTTCCTTTTCATAAATATCCCATCGAAGAATTGATGCTAATTGCATTAAAAAATTTAAGCAAGTACTATAATCAAATGTTTTGGGATAATTAAGATTCTTTTCTCTCACTGCTTGGTACAATGATTCTTTTTGTCTCGCTGAAAGATTGATGTCATCATCCTTACTAACAATAGCACCGAATTTATTCCTAATATCTATTATGTTCTGCGGTGATAAAACTTTATCTTTACGGAAATCTCTTACAATATAGCTATCATTTTGATTACAAATATCATGCAACAACATGTTCAAGCATTTAGTGGCATACTCGTATGTTGTTTCAGTAAACCCACGATCCGCATATTTTTCGCCGAGTTCCAATAAATTTGTTCTTCCTTTAAGAAGAGTCTCCACTATGTATCTTTTACTACTTGATTTTAACGCCTTTGTAGGCAACAGTGTTTGATTAGGTAATGGTTTTAATAAAACGTCGTTGTAGTAATTCTTTGCGCCTCTATCACCTACAAATAAGAATACATTTCCGTACTCATTGAGCGTGACGCGTCCGGCGCGTCCCATAAGATTAAATGCATCCACTTCTGACATCTTTGTATTTGCCTTTTTATTATCAAAAATAAACAAATTGTCAACCGGAACATTTACGCCTTCCAACAGTG
The DNA here is from genome assembly GCA_934248055.1 of uncultured Clostridia bacterium. Taxonomy (GTDB): domain Bacteria; phylum Bacillota; class Clostridia; order Christensenellales; family Borkfalkiaceae; genus HGM11412. Next base: position 364,634 of record CAKQKI010000001.1, read on the forward strand.
TACTTGTGCAAAAACAATATCTGATTATTTTCTTTCTTATTAAATATTCAATATTAGATCGCACTTCTGCCGGCAATGCCCCAATATGATACGCGACACGCTTCCTGATTAGATTCGCTAAATAATATTCTTTATGTATTTTTTGCTCAATAAGTTTTGCAACTCTTTCAAGCTCATCTTGCCCCTCATTGCTTTCACAAGTATATATTTTACTTAATTGCATTGCAAAATTTATCGCTTTATTTGCTGAAGAAACATATATAAGATTACGTTTATTTCTACCAATAGAAATCAAAGCTGACATTTTATCTATAATATCAACCGGCAAACTACCGCAATCAACATTTTCTTTGGAAAGATTATTGATAATACTAACTCTTCTATTCTCAATATCAATATAAATTTTATTTTGAACAACCGGCGAGAACTCAAAAGATTGTCCATTCGCCTGATTATCTGAAAGAGAATAATAATTAGTAAGTTCAAGATAAATGTCAGGATTAGGAATTACAGGTGAAGAAAAATAGATGTTAACATCTTCATGAGCTTTTAACATATCTAATAGCTTATAATATATTATACTCCTCTTATCCTTATCGGATATTTTATGTGCTTCATCAATAAATATATATTTATATTTTACCGTCGGCTGTTTCAAAAGAGCATAATATAATCTTTCCGGTGTTAAAACAGCAATAAAATTTTCGTCATTTTGTAGCGATGCAATCGCGGTTATAACCTTATGCTTGCCAACGCCCAAAATATCCGAAAATTCATTTATCATTTTATTTGCAATCTCTGAAAGCAAGGCTCTCGTAGGCACTATAATAACAAAATTTTCCTTACTGCCATTTTTTATTTGATTGCGAATAAAATTGGTAATGACAAATGTTTTCCCCATTGACGTGGGTGCCGAAAAACTATAAAATTGATTGCTTTCAATACCATTTAATGCCTTAAGCTGTGTATCAAAATATTGCTTGTCCGTATCCGGAATACTATTGACTATCTTATGGGCTTCGACTTCAACATCTCTTAATATGTCTGAACCATCAAATTGTTTCTCTTGATTACACAACATATTTGCAGAAGCAAAGTTAGAAACATTTGTATATATGTTTTGCTTAAAAAAACCAATCTCTTCTTCATTCGGAAATAAACTGCCAAGCAATATAACTATTTGCTGGGCAATGTTTTGGTGTTTCTCTTTTTCGGATAACGATAGCATATCCGCATAGCGAAGCAACTTTCTATACTCATCAGTATATTTTTCGCTATATTCAGAAAAAAGCGACTTCGAATATGCGATTAAGAGTTCTTTGTATTTCCGTTGCAAAAACTCATCGTTTTCTATATTATCAAGCAAGTAATACGATAAAGCATGTTTATCCATTTTTTATTTCTCCCCATTCAAGTTTCGCATTTCCGCTCGTTAGCGAATCCATAATCACTTTACGATCTCGTGCCGCATTATGAAATGGTAAGAAATAAAAATTAAACTCATAGTTGCTAACATGATGACTATTTATTGTATTTATAATGTGATTTTTAAAACTTAAAACCTGCTTTATGTTTTCTTCTATTACCTTTCGATCAAATTCATCGTTTGTATCTGAAACGCCTTTATAATCGATGTTGTACCCTATAAATATTCCAAAAACTGTTTCTTTCTTTTTTCTCGGAATAGCCATAATATATTCTTTTATTAATTTAGCCTCGTCCTTATCAACAAGTTGCTCCATTAAATGAGTATCCAAAAGATTTCTATCCTGTGTATTCTCCGATAAATACTTCGTAATAGACTTGAATGCTTCATCTATGCCATCTTTCAAATCATTCTTAATTTTTGCTTCACCAATAACGAGTTGCAAGATTTTTGTACCTTCACTATTGGTGCGAAATTTAAAATGAATGCCATCGCTTCCTTTAACATAATCTTTGGCACTTGTTTTTAATTCAACTTTGCTGAATAATTTAGACGCATGCAAATCTTGTTCCAAAAACAAGTATAACAATATCTCTCCAAGTTCCCCGCCCGCGCCTTTATCTGCTTCATTATCAATCGGTCTCAAATGATTTAATGCTTCTAATGTAATCACTCTTTGCTTTGACGGGTTATTTTCGATTTCGGCAAGTCTTTTGCGAGAAAATACATACTGAGCAATATTAGGCAATATATAATCATACAGCTCGTCATAATTAAACACCTTGTTTTCTGTATTCAACATAAACATCCGAAGATAATTCTTGTTTACCACATCAAATTCTTCTTCAGAAACTTTATTAAATATTCCAAATCCTTCTGAATATGATGTTAACTTAATACTTGCCATATATGATTACTACTCCTTTGCTTTAAGCCTATCTTCACTTAATACCATAAAAGGCTTTCAATTCGCTTTCGAGCGCATTTTTTAATTCCTGAACACCGTTGCCTTCATTTTTGTAAGGCAACATTTTATAGTGCTGCACATCAAATTTTGCAGATGTAAATGGCTCGGTGGGATTACTTGGATTGCTGATAAGATACAGCACTTTAACTCCTTCTCCCGCTTTTGAACGCAATAGCCCCTGTGCATAACCCACTTCATAATATACGTTAGCATTTTGATCTGTAAGGTCGGCTATAAGCAATCCCGCATTTTGAATCTGATCTAATATTTCATCTACAATATCATATGAAAAACCCGTGATCTGCTTATCTATACGAATAGGCGGCAGGAGTTCTATGTCGTAATTATTGTTCAATTTTTCTACGGTGCTTACAATAGCTTGATAAACAAAATCGAGCTCGGGCTTAAACGGCATAACAACAAAAATCTGCTTTTGACGAATTTCGTAAATACTGTCGAACACTTTAATAATGCTTGTAGGGTCAAATTGCTCTATATTGTATAGTTTATTATTTATAAACCAATCGTTAAAAGCCGATAGCTTCGCGTTTTTATGTCCGCCGCCGGTTTTGCAATAATAAACATACGGCACAAGAGCATTGACATCTTTACAATGCTGTATTTGCTCATAATCCGTAAAATATGTATGATCCAATTCGCAAAAAATATCGGCAAGCTCTTTCGCGGAAGTTTCAATCGAATTTATTATTAAAAATTTAACGCAACGTAATACGGCATCGGATAATGTGCTAAATAATTCGGACAAATGAAATAGCGGCGTTTTGGAATAAGTCTTTAAATATTCCTGCGTAATACTAAATTCTTTCCCAAATTGTAACAATTCATCGACCGAAAAGAGATTAAATAAACCATTAATCTGTTCTATCGAAGTAAGTGGCTTTACTTTTGCGTTTATGTTATGAAATATTTCCATTTCCGTCTTTTCACGATCACGAAGTTCGGGATTTCCGCTACTACTTAATAAAATGATACAAAAAGGAATTTGAAAATCATCGCCGCGATAATCTTTTAACGCTTCCAGTCGATGATTTCCGTCAATGCGTTGTAAAAATGCCGGTTGACCTTCATTAAACTCAAAACGTACGATTTTATTAATTGTCGCCTTTCCTATATGGGTAATACTCAGATCTTTGTTTGAACTGTAAAATTTGGTCCCGACGTTTTTCAATATTGCATCGTCAAGTGATAAATATTGATCGTTAAAATCAACAGTAGTACAATCAAAAGACAGTACAACTTCCGGCATAAATTTGATTTGCGGACTTTCCAAATACTCGCGTATTTCGTTTACGTGTTGTTCTTCTGCGACTCGCTGATAGGATGGGTGCGGAATAGAGTATTGCAACAATTTTTTATAAGAACAATATCCGCGAATTATAGGTAACCCATTATAGCAGTATTCCAAATTGCCGTAAATTTTTTCTTTTGCCATAATACAAACTAAACTCCTAATAGTTCTTTTTCAAATTGCGCTTTCGCTTCCTGCCACTCTTTTTCGGCAGAAAGTTCTATGCCTTTTATGCTTATACGCTGTTGTTTTATATTTTGTCCTATTTCGTAATTGTTTTCGGGGACGATAATGGTTTGCTCTAAAAATTCTTCTAATATGAGATTGCGAATACCATTTGTTTGATTTTGCATAACTTCCGTAAGCCCTATCCCGTAAACGAAACGCAAATATTCAAATAGATAATATGGGTCGATTAACGTTTTATTGACTTTTATTTTCGTCATAAAATTGCTATATGCAATCGGGCAACCATTATAAGATATTCTGTCGACATATATTACTCTGCCGACGGGTTGGTCGGGACTTCCGCCAGATTTTTCTATTATTATATCCCCGAGCTCCACATTCATTGCCGCCAATTTCTTTTTTTCTATTTGACGGTATTGCGCTTTATCTTCGCATATATCAACGTTGTCTTTGTTGTCGATTTCCGTTGCGCGCAAAACCAAGCACTTCGTATATGTTTCGCTTGTTTCTTCGGGTGCAATTCCCCAATCACCACCGATTATATCGATTATCAAATCTTTTAACTTGTAAGTAGGATAGTGTGTGCGATTTAATTCATTACGCATTACTTGAAATTTTTTATCATAACATTTCGTATCCAATCTGTGTGTGGCGTTTCCCATTATTTGCGATAATTCTAATACCGTAATTAAATCGGATTTGCCTTTCGATATATTTATATCAAGAGATGTTGTTAATTCGGTTGAAATATTTTTTCTTGAAATGTCGGCTTGTTTTAATTTGTTTCGACGGTTTTCTTTTGCGTTGTTGTAACTTTCTATGAATTGTTGTTGCTGTTCAATCGTCAATATCGGCACGCCTATTTCGCCAATTTCTTGCAAATTTATGTTTGCTCTTGCTACGGGACGTTTCAAAAATTCCAAATATGTTTGTCCCATTGGGGAAAGCATATATGCAACTAAAAACTCGGGCAATACATCTTTTTTTAATCTTACCGCCGCAATCGCTTGATTGATATTCGCTTCTCTATCGTAATTATATAGTCCAACTTTTCCTATTGTCGCACCAACTATTGCAATTAAAACATCTTTACTTTTTAATTTGGAGGATTTCATCAAGCCGTTATGTATTTCGTGTTTTATTTTTGAAGTTTCATCTACCGTTACAGTTCCGTCAATCGACAAACAACCGCTTTTTATAAATAAAACACCGTCGCCATCCGTATAAGCATCGCCGCCCGATTTCGGCGTAATCCCCGAAAATATAACTTCGGCGCAATCGCGTAACGGAACCAACGGCAATTTTTTGATTTTATTAAACGCAACATGAAATTTCGGATTGTTAGCATACGGATCTAATCTATTATTTATCTGCCCCCGATTAACGGCAAATACACAAAGCACATTCGCCTCATCGGGGGTTATGCGAAAAAAGGCGTTGCGTCCTTGCAAAATTCTTCGTACTTTACTACTATTTCGTCAAACTGATTTTCTTTTATTTTTCGTCCCGTCGCGTCGTACCCGATAAACTCGGGCGAAGCCATAAAGATAGGCTCATTATCGTCGGGCGCTTCGTCTTTTCCGCGCTTGCGTACGAATATGATCGACGCTTTTACGCCCGCGCCGAAGTGAGCAAAAGCGCATTGCGGCAAACTGACTACCGCAAGCAGTTGGAATTTTTCCAATATAAAATCGCGCACATATTGCATCGAACTGTTAGTAAGTATTCCGTCGGGTAAAATGATTGCTGCCCTGCCTATTTTGGGTTTTAAGAACTGCCATATTCTTTCTATAAACAGCACTTCTGAGCTTTGATTTTTGCGCGGCGTTTTCTTGCCTTTTTTATCCGTTACGTTACCGAGTTCAAAACTTTCCAAATACGGTTTTTGAGTTTTGTTTATCGTAGACCCAAACGGCGGATTAGTGAGAATTAAATCGAATTTATCTTTTGCGAAGCCGCGATTATGCGCGTACATTTTGTCTATGCTTTCCAATGCGTCGTGGCTTATCACGTTGGTATGTCCGTCGTCGTGGACAATCATATTCATTTTTGCAACGCGCGCTATTTCGTCGTTTATCTCAATTCCGTAAAGGTGTTTCGCCGCAAATTCGTGCCAATAGTTAAAATGTTCTACCGTGCCCTTCTCGTAATAGTCGTTTGCCTGCGTCCGCATATAATCGAGCGCGTGTAACAAGAATCCGCCGCTTCCGCAAGACGGGTCGAGCACGTCCCAATAGTTTTGCGGTTTCATCATTTTAACGCAAAAATCTATAATTTCGCGCGGCGTAAAATATTGCCCGAAGTCCCCCTTAAAGAACCCGTCCATAAACTGCTCAAACGCAACGCCTTTTACGTCAAGGTCGGTTTTGTTTAAGTTGATTGCCTCTAAGTGCGACACTACGGTACGCAAAACTCTGTCGTCAACCTTAATTGATTCGGTAAACACTTCGGGGTCTTTTACTTTTTGTTCGTCGTAAAGTTCGTTGATACGTTCGGCAAGTTTGCTCGACGGCTCGTGCGTTTTGATTTGAAATTGATACGGCTCTCCGTTTTTACGCGGTTTTTGCTCGTCGCTTATCTTTACAAAAATTATTTTGCACAGCTCACCGAACGCCGTAGGCGGAGAAAGTCTGCCGCCGCCCCAAAGCGTTTGATGGCATTTTTTAATAGCCGTGATAAGGTCTTGCCTTGCAACGGGTTTAATGTCGCTTTCGGTGCCTTTATAAAATCTGTATTCTTGCGGTTTTCCGTAGGCTTTCGGCAAATCCGCGAGAATATTTTGTTCGCGCTCGAACGCGCCGTATTTATCCGATACGTCCAAGACGCGGCGCGTGCCGCCCGCAACGATAACCACATATTCGGCGCGTAGCTTTATCCACGTTGCGTTTCCTACGCCTTGCTCTATCGCTTGATTAAATTCGGCGTCAGTTACGCCGTCTTTCTTACACTCTACGACTGCATACGGGCGTTTACACTCATCATCGGAGAATATGACTATATCCGCACGGTCGGTAGGAAGTCTGTCGGGTATAACGACTTCTATCTTGATACGGTTTGCGGGGTACTCGTACTTATAAATAAGCTCTGCCCAAAACTCGGCGCGCACCTGTTCTTCGGGGTCATTGTAATATTCGGTATGGTTATCCGAAATTACATACGTGATCTTTCTTTTGGTATCTTCACCTGTTATGTATGCAAAACCGTCTTTTATTGCTTTATCAAGAAAAGTCATATTAGTTCTCCTCATCCGCAATATTTATAATTTCCATTATATCGGATATGTCACAATGTAGCACATTACAAATTTTAAGCAATACAGACGTTTTCACATCCTCGTTTCTGCCAAGCTTCGCCATAGCAGTAGTTGTAAGCCCTGCCGCCTTGCGCAAATCTTCTTTCTTCATATCTTTATCAATTAGTAGCTTCCACAACTTTTTATAGCTCGCCGCCATATCAAAATCTCCTACTCTTTATTAGATGTCACTATTATAACATACTTAAAGAAAAAACACAAGATTTTCTCCAAAATTTAGAGAAACATTTTTAATAAAAACGGCTCTACTTTTTCGTAAAGCCGCCTTTATAGAAATTAGACATCTATTGTAATTATTATTTGTGAAGGTAAGTCCCACTTCGTTTCATCTTCTTTATTTCTATCCTCTTTGCAAGCATTTATATCTATCGTGCACTGTTCGCCTACTTCCTTGGGCAGAAATTGAACAAGATTTAATATGTTCGCTTTTAAGTTTGCGCTCTTTCCAGCATCTACACCACTAACATAACACTCCTCATATCCACGATACAAAAGCAAAAATTTATTGTGCATGACCGCATTTCTCAATTCTTTTAGAGCAAAAGAATTATCTTTCAAATGCTTACCGTTTGGAAAATCACATAAAGATTTTATTTCTTTAGGGAGCCTTTGGCATTGAACAAGCAAAGCAGAAAAATCAATATGTTCTAACGCATCATTCAAATTGTTACTATATACTTTTAACTGTTCACGTAAATCTTTAATCCAAAACCTATGCCTAACATTTAATATGAAGCTATCAAGAATTACTGCTCGATAAAATTCTTCCAAATAAGAAATATATTTGAACAGTGTGTACCGAATACGCTTATCATATCGATATGTAGAAGCAACTTTCTCGTATTCTATACTATCAGAATCGCTCCAATTGAGCAATCGCTCTTTAATCATAATGTGTTTTTCAACGCCTTTTGATTTCAAAGACTTTTCAGCTCTGATTTTATCTTCATCACTGATAATGAGATTTTTATAAAATACTTCATCTCGCTTTGTCATAGTCATCTGTAAAACTCATTTAATGTTTCAAGAAAGATCGAAAAAGAGTTAATGCCGTCTTGTCTTCTCAAATGCATATTTTTCAATTCAAGGTAACGCCGCTTGAACTCCATCCAATCGCCATTTTCTTTTACAGCTTTGAATCGTTCAAAATAGTTAGCAGACTGCTTAACTTGATTCCATATATACCTATCCGTTCTCTTGTCGTGTGTTAATCTATAAAAATATCCGTCATCGCCCTCAACAATTATAGCCACATCAAAAGAGAATTCCAATCGGTTATTTCTAATTATCTTCACGGTAACAACAGATGTAGAATCACTAACGTGTGTATATCCCGAAACATATTGCTTTAATACTTTGTTAAACCTTGCGACAAAAATATCTTTAATCTGCTTAGGGTTATCTAATAAACCTTTCTTATCTTTTTGTAAAATAATATTATAATCCAAATCAAATGACTCATCGCTGTTTTGCGTAATAAGTCTTTTGTCTCCGCTACCGATAAGTCTTATATCAAAAGTAAAATAATCACTCACTTCGTCTTGCACGGCGTGGAGAATCTCCATACACCACGCTGTAAGGTCTTTTACTTCGCTTTGATTAGCAAATCTATATGCCATTGTAAACCTCTTTAATTTCTCAACTCGTTTATTGCTTCTTTTATTGACTTACGGTCTTTATCTGTAGGCAATTTAGGATTTTTTGCCGTTCCAGAACGCCAAGAATCTCTAACTTCATAGCCAAGTTCCCTTAAAACTCTGGCTATAACGCAGGGTTGTATTGTATAACCATAATGATCTTTGATGTATTGTATAATTTGCTTATATGTTATAGGACATTTCATTTTTTATTTCTCAAATGTAGACCTATATTATTTCAAAATGTTTTAATGTTTCTTTAATTGCTTCCACCATTCGCGGTGTGGGATGCGCGCGGGGGCGTTTGAGTTCTTCGACGGCGTTGGGGGCGTCGTACATAGGCAAGCCCACATCACGTTTAACTTCGGCGATGTAAGCCGTGTGGACTTTGAAGCCGTAAGTTTGTTCTATATATTCTTGTATCATCTTGTAGGTTACTTTTTCTTTCGGTTTTCGTTCATCGGCACGTTCTTTGATTTTCTTCAACGAAAATTGCCCTTCGCCCTCTCCGAATTCTACGTCAATGTTGATATGACTGTCGGGAATTTTTTTGGAAAGCACGACCAATGTCTCGACGTGCTTCGTTTGCGGGAACATATCGAAAGGAGTTATTTCGGTTATCTCGTACACTCCGCAATCCGAGCCGCGGACTATCTTTTCGCCGTCGTATTCAAGCGTGCCGACAAGCAATCCCGCGTCGCGCGCAAGCGTTTGCGGCGAACACGAAACGTAAACGATATGCTCGGGCTTCGATTTGAGAAGAGCGGATATAACTTTTATATCGCAACCCTTGCGCGGCGGATCGAAAACAACCGCAACCTTATTTCCGCTTTGCGTTTCCCTTTCAACTATTCCGGGAAGAACTTTTTCACACGGGGCGCAAACGTTCGTCATTTTATTTTTAAGCGCGGCGTTGCCGTTTTTAAGAGCGTCCGCGGCGCTTACCGCTTCGGGAATTATTTCTATTCCTATAATCCTGTCGCAATATGAAGCAAGCATTGCCGTCATTACGCCCGCTCCGCTGTACGCGTCGATTACGACGTTTGCCTTGAATTTTTCAACCGTCGAAACGACGTGCGAATAAAGTTTGACTTTAACGTCGTCGTTGACCTGCATGAAAGACTGAACGGTAACGGGATATTTAACCGAAAACTCTTCGTTGAAATAAGAGCCTTCGCCGTAAACGAGAGTGTAATTTTCACCGGTGATTACGTTGTTGTTTTCAGTGTTTTCGTTCAGATACAAAGAAAACTTTTTAAACGAAGCGGATAAAATATCTATAAGATCGTTTACTCTCGGAAGAGTTTTTCCGTTTATTACAACGGTAATCACGGCGGCGTCACCTATAAATCTTGCAACTATATGACGAAGCAACCCTTCGCCCGTACTCTCGTCGTAACACGAAACGCCGCACTGAATAATAAACTCGTTGAACGCCGCGATTATTTCCTTCGCTCCGCTTTTCTGAATAGGACAGTCGTCAACCTTAATAACCCTGTGTGAATTTTCGGCAAAAAAACCTATCGCGTTGCCGTATTCGGTATGCCTTACGGGAAGTTGGAGTTTATTTCTGTAACCGTACTCGTTTTTCGACGGAACGGTCTGATTTACGTCAGCCTTTATGCCCGCTATTTTTCTGAAACAGTCGGCAACGATTTTCGATTTGAGTTTCAACTGCTCGGAATACACAAGATGCTGCAGTTGACAGCCGCCGCATTTGCCGTAAACGCGGCAAACGGGTCTTACCCTGTCTTCTTCGGGCGTAAGAATTTCAAGAGCCTTGCAGTACGCAACGTTTTTATTTACTTTAAGAACTTTAAAGCACACCTTTTCGTTCACGAGAGTGTACGGAACGAAACAAACCGTGTCGCCCGATTTGCAAATTCCTTCGCAATTATACCCGTAGTCTTTGATTGTTTCGGTTAAAACGTCGTTTTTCCGCATTGTTTCCCCTTTACCGTTACAGTTTTAATTTATTTATGATGGCGAAAGTGATTTTCTGAAATCTTATCATAATAACGTCGTATAAAAATCCGAAAACCGCGCCGCCGAAAATAATTATCGGAACGATATATTTTTCAAGCGTTTCGTTTTCCGCGGTAAACGTTTTTAAAACGAAATACATAAGAAAACAAACGCCGATAAACCATAGAATTTTTAAGGGAGTGAAAATATTTATATCTTTTTTGCCTTTACTTAAAAGGACGAAATTCAATATAGGGTGAAGCCCGAAAAACACCGCGAAAAGTATTACGACGGAAAATCTTCCGCCGACGGTTATCAACGATAAAACGACCGCCGCGCCGTAAGTTAAAAACGACGTTTTAACGCCGCTTTTGGCAAGCGGAAGCATAAGAACGAGACTCGCCGTAAAGAGCGCGGACAGTTCAAACGTTTCAAAATACGCTCCGATCGTTAAAAACACGACGCAAAGCGCCGCGGAAACAGCCGCAAGCGCAATCGCCTTTCCGCCCGTTTTCATTATCTGCAATTACAGCAACAATTCAACAGGAAATTACATATCGCCATCTTACAGCACCATTCGGCGCAACTGTCGCCGCCGAGTTGCTGAGCGTCGTCGTCACCCGAATAAACGGAATTACCCGATTTATTCCAGTCGGGATTGATTTTCTGCTCGCTGCCCGCCTTTTCGTTTAATTTTTTGAGCGCGTCTTTATACTTTTGACAATTACCGTCTATCTGAATAGCAAGTTCGAGTTGTTTTTTGCTTTCGTTTATCCAGTTCTTTTTATAAAATACAACCGACTGATAATAATGCCATTCGGCGTTTCGCTCGTCAAAACTGTCAAGTTTTTGCTGAGCGGTCTGTAAATCGCCTTTTTTTATGGCGGCGTCAATATCCGCAAAAAGACCTTCTCCTTCGGACGCCGCGATATTCTGATTTCTTAACGATTTTATCTCTTCGTACGCATTCTCGATTTCGGTAAGTTTTTCTGCGGCGCGGTTGCCTTCTTCGCCTTCCTTAAACCTGTCTTCAAGATACTTTGCGCGGATAGCGTCGTATTTTTGTTTTAATACTTCGTCGCTGTCGGACGCGTCTGCGCCCAGAATTTTGTAGTATTTATCTTCCATTTTGCTCCTTGTTCTGCTTTGAAAATATCTCGGCGGTTTTTTTGGGAATGCCGCGGAGTAAAATATTTTCCGTGAGATCGGTATTGTACGTTTTAGGTATATTATTATAGTTTTCGCTTATCTCGGAAAACAATTCGTTAAAAATAAACGCAAGATCTTTACCGTGATTTTTAATCAGGGTTTTATAATCATTATCGCCGTATTCGGCGTAAAAAACGTTGTAAGAATTCTTTTTTACGTCTTTATCGTAATCGTCGAGCGCGTCGATAAGGTATATCCATTTCCCGACGGCGTACATAAGTTTACGGGTAAAATCGGTCGCCTTGTCGCAAAAAAGATAATCCGAAACTTCTTTTAAAAGTTCTGCGAAAGGATCCGCAACCATATCTATGCTTTTTATCCCTTCTTTTTCCATTGCGACGAGTTCTCTATACCGCTCTTTTACTATTTTGTCGGCTTCGGGGAATTTTTTAACCGCTTTTTTATATCCGCTTTTCAAAAACGCGCTTTTTACCGCGCCTTTATTTTCGTCGGAAATATCGTCAGACAACTTATAGTAAGCAAGAATCACGTTAAGCGCGGCTAATTTATCGGAAATTTCGTCCCGTTCCGCTATGGGTCGGGGTTTGATAAGATGCGCTACGCAACGCTTTTTGCCGATTTTTATATCCGTACCGCAAACGTTGTGACAAAGCGCGGATAAAAACGCGATATCGTATGTCAGAGTAAAGCGCGGCAGATTTCCGAGCGTTTTTTTAATGCTTACGCAAACGCCGCAATAAAGGGCGTTATAAAGTGTTTCGTCTTTTAAATAAAGATACGGCTTGTCGGGTTTAACGTAACCGAACATTTCAGATTTCCGCCTTGTACAGTCCTACTTTTTTATAAACCTTTCTCAAGGTTCTGTTTGCGATTGCAGACGCTTTTTCGGCGCCTTTTATCATAACGCTGTTAAGATATTGTTTGTCTGAAAGAAGTTGCGCGCGCTTTTCGGATATAGGTTTAATACCTTCGGCAACCGCCTGACCTACTTTCAATTTGAAATCGCCGTAGCCTTTTCCTTCGAATTCCTTGACCGCGCTTTCAACGGAAACGCCCGCAAAAACGGAATAAATCGTTAAGAGATTAGATATGCCCGCTTTTTTTTCGGGGTCGAAAACTATTTTATCGTCGCTGTCGGTAACGGCGCGCCTGAATTTGCGGATAACGGTATCGGGATCGTCGTACATGGAAACGAATCCGTTCTGATTCTCGTCGCTCTTGCTCATCTTTTTCAAAGGGTCGGAAAGCGACATTATTTTCGCGCCGAATTTCGGTATTATCCCTTCTGGAACGGTGAACGTTTCGCCGTAACGATTGTTAAATCGTATCGCTAAATCGCGGGTTATTTCGATATGCTGTTTCTGATCCGCGCCTACGGGAACGACAGCCGCGTTATAAAGCAATATGTCAGACGCCATTAACACGGGATAATCCATAAGACCCATATTCACGTTATCGGCATGGCTTTTTGACTTATCTTTAAACTGAGTCATTCTCGAAAGTTCGCCGGGATACGCTATGGTATTCAGTATCCAGGTAAGTTCTGCATGCGCAGGAACGTGCGACTGAACGAAAATCACGCTTTTTTCGGGATCGATGCCGCACGCAAGGTACAGCGCGAGAAGTTCGAGCGTTGCCCGTCTTAACGCCGCGGGTTCTTGCCTGACGGTAAGCGTGTGAAGGTCGGCAAGCATATAAACGCAGTTGTATTCGCCCTGCATTTTTACAAAGTTTTTAATCGCGCCTACGTAATTTCCTATAGTCGGCGTTCCGCTCGGCTGCACAGCGCTGAACAGTAATTGTTTTTCTTTATTTTCTTCCATAAGAGTAAGTATAACACAGCGCGATTAAAAAATCAAATTTTATCGGCGCATTTTATCAAAGTTAAAGCGGTTTCTGCCGAAATAAGCGGCTTCTCGTTGAAAAACGGCGGCATTTTTTTATTTTTTATACAATCGGGTATATCAAGAGCCGTTTCAAGATATAACGCCCTTTCCGCTTTATCCGTTGAAATTTCGTTTTTTCCGGTTACGTCTTTCAATATCCGTCGCGAATAAAGATACGGCGAAACGAGAGCGAAAAATACGGCGAAGGAATTATCGTCGTAATCGGCAAGATAATTGTCAAGCGCGATAAGACTCAACGCAGATAGCGGATCGACGGGATAAGAATACTCGTCGTAAAAATCCGAAATAACTTCGTCTATTTCGGCTTCCACCACCTGCGATAAATAAAGACCGCCGAAAAGGGAATCGTCGGGCTTTAAGTCGCCCGCGCAAATCATTTCTATCGGAACGCCCGTTTTTTTTGCGATTAAAAGCGAAAGCGGAATAAGTCCGTCGTTAAAAGGACAGGCAAAAATTACTTTTTCGGACGGGTCTATCGCTCCGCCGGATATAAGGTCGCACACCACCGAAACGACGATCGATATAACCGACGCAACCATTCCGAAAAGATCGGTCTTATCGAAAACGTAATCGTAAAAACATGCCGTTTTGCCGTCGGAAAGTTCAACTGCCGCAAGCCCGTCGTCAAAAGTAACGACGCTTGCGGGCTCGTCTACCCCTTCGAGAAAAGAAAACGCGTTTTCGTCGGGCTTTCGCGAAGTGACGGCAGAGTAAACCGCCGACGCGCGCTCTTTAAAATCAAGATCAATCAAAGAAGATATAAAAACTCCGTCGAGATAAGGAAAATCGGCAGGCAAACCGTGCCTGCCGACCGTATCAGAGTCTTTGAATATTTTAACGGTTCCCGACATATCAATCCAGACGATTTTTAATATACGGCGGAAGTTCGTCAAGCGTGGAACTTACGGTAATAACGAATTTAAGATCGGGGTATTCTTTTTGCAAATCACCCATTATATCGAAAAGTTTTTCGCCGCCTTCGAGTTCGTTGCCGATTATGCGTTTAAGCCCGTCTATAAAAACGTATTCTATATCGCTGTTTCCCGCAAGCAAGCCGTTTATAAATCCGCCGAGAGCCACCGCGCCGTTTACGTTGTGTTCTTCGGTATATGCAAGGCGCACTCTTAAATCTATATTCGCCGTGCTTGCAATACGTTTATCGGTAACGAAAACTACGTTTCCTTTTGCCGTTTCGGCAGCGGTGTTCAATTCGTCGAGTATGATTTTGGTTTTTCCGAAACCTTTCGGTCCGTAAATGATTTTGATCATTTAAAAGCCTCCTGTGTTTTTGTGATTATATTATACAACAACCATAAAAATATTTCAAGGGGGTAAAGTGAAATTTTTTGAAAATTTTAACAAATTTTGTTTTAAAAAGTAAAATTAAAAAATCCGCCGCGCTTACGTATTTTTCCACGCGACGGAATACTTTATGAAATTTAAATAGAAAATAATTAAAAATTCGGCTTAAAATGCGAAAATATAAATTATTTTATAAGTTTTAAAAACTCTTCTATTCTGTCAAAACCTTCTTTAATATCGTTCATCGATACCGCATAAGACAGTCTTATGAAATTATCCGCGTGGAACGGAAGCCCCGGAATTACCGCAACGCCGCTGTCGGTGAGAGCGGACGCAAAACTCATACTCCCTTCGATTTTAACTCCGTTTGCGGTTTTTCCTTTAAAGCGGGAAATATCAGCAAAAACGTAAAACGCGCCTTGCGGGGTGATAAACGGAACGTTTATTTTTTCAAGACGACCGCAAATATATTTTCTTCTTTCGTCAAACGCCGCTTTCATATTTTCAATAACTTCTTCTCCGCCGCGAAGCGCCGTAACGGCGGCGTACTGAGCAAAGGAACAGGCGTTGCTCGTCGTATGCCCCTGCACACGGGAAATAGCAGCCGCGATTTTTTCGGGAGCGGCAAGATACCCTATTCGCCAACCCGTCATAGAGTACGACTTGCTCACGCCGTTTACCACTATCGTATTGTTTTTAAGATAGTTCGATACGGAAGCGACGGAAACGTGCTTAACGCCGTCGTATACGAGTTTTTCGTAAATCTCGTCGGATATTACCATAAGTCCGTGCTTTTCTATAACCTTGCCGAGCGCTTTAAGTTCGCTTTCGGAATAAACCGCGCCCGTAGGATTAGACGGCGAATTAAGAATAACGGCGATAGTTTTGCCCGTTATCGCGTTTTCAAGTTCTTCAGCCGTTATTTTGTAGCCGTTTTCGCTTTTAGTGTTAACTATAACGGGTATTCCGCCGCAAAGTTTTACCTGTTCTTCGTAAGTAAACCAGAAAGGCGCAGGCAAAATAATCTCGTCGCCGTCGTCGGTTATAGCGCAAATAGCGTGATACAAAGAAGATTTTGCGCCGTCGGAAACGACTATCTGCGACGGAGAATATTCAAGACCGTTGTCTTTTAAAAACTTTTCGCAAATCGCCTGTTTCAACTCGGGAATACCCGCAACCGCCGTATACTTGGTATAGCCCTTATCGAGAGCGTTTTTTGCGCTTTCGATAATATACTCGGGGGTGTTGAAATCGGGTTCGCCCGCTGTAAAACCTATAATGGATTTACCTTCGCTTTTAAGTTGTTTTACCTTTGCGGTGATTTCGAGCGTTGCCGAAGCGGGTACCGACGCAGCCTTTTTTGAAATTTTCATATGCAGTCCTCCTCGTTTGCAAGTTTTGCTTCTCTGTCCTTTATGGCGAGAGCCTCGATCATCTCGTCTATATCGCCCGATAAAAAGTTTTCGAGAGAATATAGAGTAAAGCCTATTCTGTGATCGGTAACTCTGCCCTGCGGAAAGTTATAAGTTCTTATTCTTTCGGAACGATCTCCCGTTCCTATCTGACTTTTTCTGTTTTCGTCGTATTCTTTTCTGTACTTTGAATTATAGTAGTCGTAAAGCCTGCTTTTCAGAACTTTAAGCGCTTTTTCACGGTTTTTAATCTGCGAACGCTCGTCCTGACAAGTTACCACGATACCCGTCGGCAAATGCGTCATACGTATACAACTTTCCGTTTTATTAACGTGCTGACCGCCTGCTCCGCTGCTGCGGTAGGTATCGATTTTAAGGTCTTTTTCGTCGATTTTAACTTCAACGTCTTCGGCTTCGGGAAGAACGGCAACCGTGGCGGTCGACGTCTGAATACGTCCTTGCGATTCGGTTTCGGGAACACGCTGTACTCTGTGTACTCCGCTTTCGTATTTCAGTTTACTGTACGCACCCTTACCGGTAACCGAAAAAGTAACTTCTTTAACCCCGCCGAGTTCCGTGTAATTACCGTCGATTTCTTCCGTTTTAAAGCGATGCTTATCCGCGTAACCTATATACATTCTGTACAGTTCGTACGCAAACAACGCCGCTTCTTCGCCGCCCGCGCCCGCGCGGATTTCGATTATTACGTTTTTATCGTCGTTTTCGTCTTTCGGAATAAGCAGAAGTTTCAGTTCGGAAGCGATATTTTCGATTTTTTCTTTAAGATTAAGAATTTCGTCGTTTAAAAAATCGCGCATTTCGGAATCGCTTTCCGCCGCAAGAGATTTTTCGGCGTCTTCCTTTTCCGAAACGGCTTTTTTATACTCTTTGTATTTTTCAACGACTTCCTGCATGTCGGAAAGTTCTTTGGTGTATTTTTTCCACTCGTCTATATTCCTGATTACTTCGGGATCTCCAACGAGTTCGTTTAATTTTTCGTATCTTGAAAGTATCGCTTCGAGTTTGCTCGTCATAATTTAATTACCTTTATAATGCGTTCGATACCGCTTAAATCTTTTATCGTTTCAAAATCGCGGTAATTGCCCGTTTCTTTAAAAATTCTTACTATATCTTCCGCTTCGCCCGCGCCGCATTCTAGAAATACAGCGCCGTTATCAAATAAATAATCAGCCGCGTTTTTTGCGATTTTGCGATAAAAATCAAGACCGTCTTCTCCGCCGTCAAGCGCGATTAAAGGCTCGCCGAGAACTTCTTTCTGAAGTCCTTTTATATCGCTCGTTTTAATATACGGCGGATTTGAAATTATAACGTTGAATTTGCCGTTGATGTTTTCAAAAGCGTCCGACAAAACGAAGTTTACGTCCGCGTCGTGCTTTGCCGCATTTTCTTTTGCGAGCGAAAGGGCTTTTTCGGAAACGTCGGACGCGGTAACGGCGGCGTTAGTTTTCTTTTTTACAACAACGGCAATCGCCCCGCTCCCCGTGCATAAATCAAGCACGGAATCCGTTTCTTTTATCGTTTTCACGGCGGCTTCGACGAGTTCTTCGGTTTCGGGACGGGGTATCAGCGCCCTTTCGTCCGTTTTAAGAATAAAACCGTAAAAATCGGTATCGCCGAAAACGTATTGCAAAGGAATTCCTTTTGCGCGTTTTTTTGCATAATCCATAGCGATTTCGTACTTTTCGACGGGAACGGTAATCGTTTTGTTTAAAATTTCGGAGCGCGGCAACGAAAGCGCGCGCGACACTATCCACTCGGCGTCGCTTTCTTCCGTAACGCCGCCCTTTAAAAGAATTTCTTTAACCTTTTTTAAAAGTAACGGCGCGTTGCCGAACACGCCGAAATCGCATTCGGGAACGGTCTTGTCTTCATCCATTTCAAGAACCTTGTTAAACGCGGCGACGGCAACTTCTATCATACCGTCGTCAGGCTCGCGCGTTGTAAGTTTTTGCAGCGCGAGACCGGGAGCCTTGAAAATAAATACGAAAGGACTCGTGGTTTTAGCAAGCAATTTCAAAATTTCGTAAGAAATCCCCGCAACGAGCGGCAAGAACAAAAGTTTTACGCCGAAACGGAACAGTCTGCCCGCAATTCCGTCGAAAACAAGCCCCGCTTTTATCAGAACCGCGTTTACGAGCGAAAATACGAGAATACTTATGAACATTACTATAAAAGTAAAAGTAGTGCCGCACCTGTCGTGAAGACGCGTGCATTTTTTTACGTTTTCAACCGTTAACGGCAAGCCTTTTTCGTAACAGGAAATGGTTTTGTGTTCCGCGCCGTGATACATATACGTGCGCCTTACGTCTTTAAAAAGCGAAGTGAGTAAAATATATAAAATAAATATCAGAATTCTTACCAGACCTTCGCATAAAAAATACCAACCCGAATAAGCGGGAACGAACGGCAATAAATCTGAAATTTTTTGCGGGAGATAGAAAAATAAGAACAGCGATAGTAAAAGCCCTAACGCAACGCCGAAAAAAGTGGCGGTGTCGGCGGCTTTTACGCCCGTTTTTTTCTCAACTAAATCGTCGAATTTCGACGTTTCTTCTTCGCCGAAAACAGAAGCCGAACGCGAAAGCGCGCGCGTCCCGCCGACAAGAGAATCGAAAAAGCATACCACGCCGCGAATAACGGGAATTTTTGTGATTTTTCCGCGATTTTCGGGAAGACGGCGCGCTTCTATAAGTATTCTGCCCGACTCGTCGCGAACGGCTGTCGCCGCGGCGGTCGCTCCGCGCATCATTACGCCTTCTATAACGGCTTGTCCGCCGATAGAAGTCTTTTTAACGTTTTCTTTTTTCATAGACAAACAAATAAGATAATAAAACGGCGCCAAGAAAATCTCGACGCCGCGACATACCGAAAACGGTATAAGTTTCAGATAAATCAGATACCGTATCTTTTCTTAAATTTATCAACGCGTCCGCCGACGTCGACAAGTTTTTGCTTGCCGGTAAAGAACGGGTGGCATTTGGAACAGATATCGACCTTTATAACGTCAACGTTCTTGGTAGTGCCCGTGCGGAAAGTTTCGCCGCAAGCGCATTGAACGGTAACGATTTTATATTCCGGATGAATATTACTCTTCATACTTATCACCTCTTCAAATTTATTACTAAGTTATTATATATGAATTTTCTTTTCAAGTCAACTTTTTTAACGCCAAATTTAATAGTTTTGTATTTTTTTTTAAAATTTTACGCTTGCGCCGCTATATATTGCGTTCCGCAACTCTTATAAACGGCATATTTGCCGTCACGGCGATTATTTACTTGCAAAATGCGTCGGTATGGTATATAATTAGTAGTATGATAAATTTTCAGGTGACGGGCGCAGGCGAACTTACGAAAGTAAACTCGCAATGCAACTTAGAGCACGTTGACAACGTAAAAGTTAAAATTACGAAATGCCTGATAACCGGTGCGGACATTGCCGATTATTTAGGTCTTACGGGGCGCGAAACGCCGTTTACCCCGTCGAAAATAGCAACCGCTCAGATAACGGAAACGCTTCAGGAATCCAACTATTTCACAAAAGGCACGAAAGTTTTTCTTGCGCCTGAAACGTATTACGATTTACCCGTTTGCGAACGCGAAAAAGGTCTTGTCGGCTCGAACGACGGATTTTTAAAAGAATTTGCGGTAGTTCCTAAAAAATTCGCGCACATTCTTCCGCAGAACGTTACCGAAAACGACGCTTTATTTATCTATCATATCAACCTTGCCCTGTCGGTTATCGACTCTTTAACGCTCGAAAAAGGCGAATACGTTGCAATAGTCGGCGGCAATATTCTGGCAAATATAATAGCGCAACTCGTAAGTTACTATAAAGCGGTTCCCGTGGTTATAGACGAAAACGACGAAAATCTCGAATTAGCGGCGAAGACGGACGTTTATTACACTCTTAAAACGAGCAAAAATCTCGAAAGCGAAATCTTGTCGATAACGGGCGGCAGACGGTGCAGAAAAGCCGTTTATATAACCGATTCGGAAACGGGAGTGGATATTATCGGAAAAGTTTCGTCCGACGGCGCGAAAACTTGCGTAACGGGATTTTACGAAACGAACGAAAAGTTTTCGCTTGCGGTTCCTTTTAATAAGCAACTCGAAATCAAGTTCGTGCGCGGCGGCGTTGAAAACGTAGGCACGGCGATAAATCTTCTTGCGCAAAAGGCTTTACAACTCAATTATTACGATTTATCCGATTATAAACTCGATTACGTGCAGAAACATTTTGAAAACCACGCGGAAAAATTCAAAAACGGCTCGTTTAAGGAATTTTCCGTCAACCTTTTATAAGAGCAACGAATTTATCGTAAATATCCCCCGCGCCGAGAATCAGAACGGGCTTTTCGGTATCGGAACGCATAATCATATCGAATGCGTCGCATGCGCTCACAGCGTATGCGGCGTTTTTAATTTCTTCTGCGAGTTTTTGCGAAGAGCCGTCGTAATCGAAAACTTCCCTTGCCGCGTATTCTTTTAATAATATCACGTTGCGCCCGGAAAAGGCTTTAACGAAATCGGAAAACAATAATTTCGTGCGGGAATACGTGTGCGGCTGAAAAACAACGGAGTAGCCGTTAACGAAAACTTCGTCGGCGGTTTTCAAGGTCGCTTTAATTTCTTCGGGATGATGACAGTAATCGGCAATAAACTTTATTCCGTTCTTTTCTCCGATAAATTCAAAACGCCTTTTAACGCCCGAAAATTTTTCTATGCCTTCGACTATTTTTTCGTTGTCTATTCCGTATTCTTTACATACGGCAATTGCCGCCAGCGCGTTATAAACGTTATGCCTGCCGTAAACGTTAAGCCCTGCCCTGAATTCTTTTTTACCCTTATAAACGCAATCGAAAGAATACTTTCCGCCGCTACTTAATAAATCGACGGCGGTAAAATCGCCGCTATTAAAAATCGAGTAAGTTATTCTTTTTCCGCCGTATTGTTTAAGAAAAAAGTCGTCGTTATTCACAATGCGCAAAGCCGCCCTGTCAAGATAATCAAAAAACGCGGCTTTTAAATTTTCCATGGTTTTATACGAATCGAGATGATCCCCGTCAACGTTCAGAACGACGGCGGTTTCGGTTTTTATATCGTAAATATTTCCGTCGTATTCGCAAACTTCGGATATTGCGTAACGGGAGCCGTTGTCGCTATGAAAATTACCGAAAGTATAATCCGAGCCGCCTATAAACGAAGTAAAAGGCTTAAAAAGAGAAAAAACGCCGCTCAGCATAGCCGTTGCGGTGGTTTTTCCGTGAGTTCCGCCAACGCCTACGGAATGCGGAAAAACCGATAAAATTTCGCCGAGAAGTTCCGACCTTTTCAGTACGGGCTTTTTTAGTTTTGCGGCAAGAACGAGTTCCGGGTCGTCGATTTTAATCGCCGAAGTTTTTACCACGACGTCGGCCGACGCAACGAGTTTTTCAGCCGCGCTTTCGCCGCAAGGCGAATTTCTGATTACGACGTTTGCGCCGAGCGCGGATAATTCTTCAAGGGTTTTTATACCCGCCTTATCGCTGCCGCTTACGTTAAAACCTTTTTTTATAAGATATTTTGCAAGGGCGCTCATTCCCGCGCCGCCTATTCCGATAAAATGAACGGCAATGCCGTTATCGCTTGTTTGCATACGCTATTTTATGAGTTTTTAACTCAAAAATTGCGTATTTATGAAAAAAGCGGGTATAAAACCGCAATTTTCCGTCGGAATTTATACCTGCTTTTCGTTTCGGGCGAATTTTTTAAATACCGCGCTTCTTACCGAAGCGGGTAAAAGTATTTCTACTATAAATCTTTTGATAACGTTAGTAAAATACGTGCCGAAATTTATAATTTTTTTGTTCAGCATATATTTTTGCAAAAATTTTTCGCTTTTGAAATATTTAAAGCCGCCGCGGCGTTTAAACATATCTTTTCCCGTTCTCACGTTTACGAGCGTCGTTCCGGTGTTTGCCATAACCGCGCCGTTTTCAAACATTCTTATCCATAGATAATAATCTTCGTTCCAGAATAAATCTTTATATCCGCCTGCCGATAAAACGGCGGATTTTTTAAACATTACCGTCATGTGATTGAACGGGCATCGCTTTTTAAGAAATTTTGCGATTTCTTCGTTTGAAGAAGGAACCTTTCTCATCGAAACGACGTTCGTTTCTTCGCCCGTGAATTCGGTTATATCTCCCCCTACTATATCCGTTGCGGGGTTGTTTTTAAAAAATTTTAACTGAGTGTAAAACCTGTCGGGAACGGCAACGTCGTCGCTGTCCATTCTGGCGATTAACCCGTGCGAGCAATTATCGACGGCAATTTTCAAAGCGTTGCCGAGTCCGCCGTTTTTTTCAAGTCTTATTACTTTAAAAAAATCGTATTTTTCAAGATATTTATCGATAACGGCGTTTAAACCGTCCGACAAAGGACCGTCTGCAACGAGAATAATCTCGTCGGGCGGCACGGTCTGAAATTCGGTAATGCTCTGTAAAGCCCTGTCAAAAAACGCGGGTTCGTCGTTTTTATATACCGACATCGCCACCGAAAATAACGCTCTTTCCATTTTAAACCTGCTTTTTATCTTCTGAAAGACGCTTCTTCGCTTCCAGTAATTTTTCATCGTATTCTTCTTTGGTAATTTCAGATCTTGAAAGCAACCAGTCGCCGTAATCAATATCCGAAACGGTGCCTTCGCGGACGACGCCCGAACGCTTTATTACTTTAAAAAAAGTTTTGAATACGATGGCAACGTCTTTAAAAAAAGATATATCGTTTACGTATTCGAGATCCATTTTTAACTTATCTTCCCACGAAACGGAATTTCTGCCGTTTACCTGCGCAAGCCCCGTAAGCCCCGGGCGGACGTTATGACGATTACGCTGCTCGTCTGACATAAAATACATATCTTTTACGAGTTGCGGTCTCGGCCCCACTATCGACATATCGCCTTTTAAAATATTAAAAAGTTCGCTCAGTTCGTCGAGAGAAGAAGATCTTAAAAACTTGCCGTATTTATTAAGGCGCATTTCGTCCGGCAGGAAATTTCCGTAAGCGTCTTTTTTATTGCTCATCGTCCTGAATTTTATCATGCTGAAAATCTTCTCGTTGCCGTTCCCGTCTTTTTTCCCGGGTCTTTTCTGAACGAAAAACGGATTGCCGCGCATGGCAATACTTCCGCTTATCATAAGCAAAATCAATAGCGGCGAGAAAACGATTATTGCGGTAAAAGATAAAACGACGTCGTAAAACCGTTTGAAAAATTGCCTGTACAGCGCGCAGGAAAGAAAAATCAACAGCGCCGCCGAAAATATGCAGATAACGATTATCCCCCACCGGGTTTCAGTTAAAGAAATAAAAAAACTTTTCATTATTCGAAGCACGACCTTATAACGCCGATGATAATATCCTGTTCTTCCGCCGTCATTTTTATATCGGACGGCAGGCATAAACCGCGATTGAATATATCCGCGCCGACGTCTGAAACGCCGCCCGCGATATAAGCGTTCGTTTTCGCCCTTGCGCTGCCGCTCCGCGTGATAAAATCGTTCATGCGGTACATAGGCTGCATGTGCATGGGCTTCCATACGGGACGACCTTCGGCGTTTATATCGGAAATCGCCTGTAAAATTTCGGTCGGACAGGTTTTTCCGCTCTCTTTAAGATAAAGCGCGTTGGAATCGTCGCGCACCTGCCTGCACGTATATTTTTCGTCTATAATCATTGCCGAAAGCCAGTAATTAGGCTCTGCGCCTTTTATTACGGGATTCATTTTTACGGGCAGGTCGCTAAAAGAATATTCGTATCTTTCGTATATCGCTTTTTTCAGCGCAATATGCTCTAAAAGGTATGGATACTGCCCGCGGATTACGCCCGCCACAACGTTGCTCATACGATAATTATACCCTACTTCTTCGTGTTGATACCAGGCGGCGTTTTCTCTCGCCTGAGTGGACCATTTGCGCGCCTTTTCGGCAACCTTAACGTCGTTCGTAAGCAGACAGCCGCCCGCCGAACCCGTGATGATTTTATTGCCGTTGTAACTGACAGCCGAATAATCGCCGAAAGATCCGCAAAGTTTTCCGTAAAGAGTAGCGCCCATGGCTTCTGCCGCGTCTTCTATCAAAAGCGCGCCGTGCTTTTCGCAAATGCTTTTAATAACGTCTGCGCGCCCCGGAAAACCGTACAACTCGGCGTAAACGACTAATTTTACGTCGGGATAAATTTCAAAGGCTTTTTCAAGCGCTTCGGGGTCCATATTCCACGAATCCGCTTCGGTATCTATAAATACGGGAACGCCGCCTTCGTAAACGACGGGATTCAGCGTAGCCGCAAAAGTCATATCCGAGCAGAACACCTTTTTACCTGCAAGCGCGCCGCGCCCGACGGGAGATTTTCCGTATAAAGTTTCGCCTGCCGACTTTACGCATAAATGCAACGCCGCCGTACAGCAGGATAACGCTACGGCGTGCTTCATTCCCGACTGCTCTGCCGCAAGGCGTTCCACTTCGTTGACGTTTTCGCCTAACGTAGACATCCAGTTCGTGTCATACGCCTCGGTCATATATTTCAATTCTTCGCCGTGCATAGTGGGCGAAGCAAGATAAATTTTTTTCTTAAAAGGTTCTGTTTTCATAATATATTCCGTATTGCTCTTTCCGAGCAATTATATTATATATCATTTCTTTTAAAAACGCAATCACTTGCGGTCAAATAAAAAAGAGGCTTGCGCCCCTTTAAAATTAAATCATACGTGCCTTATAAGCATTGCCGACAGTTCGGCTTTACTCGTAAGCCCCACCGCCGTTTCTTTAAGTTCGCCGTTAATGAAAAGCATCAAACAAGGTATGCTCGAAACGCCGTATTTTACGGCAAGTTCTTCACACTCGTCTACGTTTACTTTAAAGAATTCGAATTTATCCGAAAGTTCTTCCGCAAGTTCGTCTATTATCGGGCCTTGCATTCTGCAAGGACTGCACCACGGCGCCCAGAAATCAACGAGAACGGGTCTGTTCGCGTTCTTTAGTTCTTCATAAAAATCAAAATCGTTAAGGGATTTTACTTTACTCATTTTTTTCTCCTTTGATTATTTTGAGTAAAATCCGTCGGAATATACGGTTAAAACTCAAAATCCGCGATTTTATCGGTCGGTATTTCAAAAGACGTGCCGTCCGCCATATTTTTAACGTTTACTTTTCCGCTTTCAAGTTCGTTGTCGCCTATCGCGATAACGTACTTCGCGCCTGCTTTATCGGCGTATTTGAACTGCGCTTTAAAACTTCTTTGCATGTGGTCTGTTTCCGCGCTGACGCCTTTTTTACGCAATTCGTAACATATTTTAAACGCTTTTTTATTTGCGGCTTCACCGCACGAAGCGATGAACACTTTTATTTTTTCTTCATCGGGAATTTTCACTCCTTCGGCTTCCATAAGCATAAGAACGCGCTCTATACCCATACCGAAGCCTACGCCCGGGCATTCGTTTCCGCCTATATCGGCAATAAGACCGTCGTATCTGCCGCCGCCGCAAACAGTACCCTGCGAACCGAGAGAATCGGTAACGAACTCGAAAACCGTTTTCGTGTAATAATCCAGACCCCTTACGATATGCGGGTTTACCGTATAAGCAAGTCCCGCAACGCCGAGATAACTTTTTAATTCGTTAAAATGATCCGAACAGTCTTTGCAAAGATAATCCGTTATAACGGGCGCGTTCTCGGTAATTTTTTTGCAGCCTTCTTCTTTGCAGTCGAGAATTCTGAGCGGGTTTTTTTCGTATCTTTCGCGGCAGGACCTGCACATTTTGTCAACGCTGCCTTTAAGATATTCTTTGAGCGCGGCGTTATACTCCGCCCTACACTTTTTACAGCCCATACTGTTTACGTTAAGCGAAACGTTAAGTCCGAGTTTTGTTAAAAGAGTGTAAGCGGTAAGAATAACTTCGGCGTCGGTATCCGCGCCTTTCGCGCCGTAAAATTCCACGCCGAACTGATGATGCTCGCGAAGTCTTCCCGCCTGCGGTCTTTCATAACGGAAAACGGGAGTTATATAGTACGTTTTAAGCGGCATTGCCGAATTAAAAAGTCCGTTTTCGATAAACGCTCTCGCAACGCCCGCCGTTCCTTCGGGTTTTAACGTTATACTGCGGTTTCCCTTATCGAGAAAAGTATACATTTCCTTGTTTACTATATCCGTAGTATCGCCCACGCCCCTTAAAAAAAGTTCGGTGTGTTCGAAAGTCGGAGTGCGTATTTCGCGTATTCCGAACGTTTCGGCAACTTTTCTCGCGGTGTTTTCAACGTAATGCCATTTATAACTTTCTTCGGGCAGAACGTCTTTCGTGCCTTTTGGTATGTTTATCATATCCGCTCCTACAATATATACTTTTTAAGATTGCGCTTTTCAGCGGTGTTAAGATGTTCCTGAACGTATTTCCTGTCGATTTTAACTTCGGTTAAAGGAATGTTTCCGCCGGCGTTGAAAGATATGTCTTCGAGCAGGTTTTCCATAACAGTGTGAAGCCTTCTCGCTCCTATGTCTTCGCTGGTAGCGTTCATTTCTTCGGCTGTTTCGGCGATTTCTTCAATCGCGTCCGCCGTGAACGACAGGTCTATGTTATCAACGAGCATAAGCGTTTTATACTGCAACGTGATTGCGTTTTGCGGCATCGTGAGAATGTTTATAAAATCCTGTTTCGTGAGCGACGAGAGTTCCACCTTTATGGGAAATCTTCCCTGAAGTTCGGGGATAAGATCTTCCACTTTCGCAACGTGGAAAGCGCCTGCGGCTATAAACAGAATATAATCCGTTTTAATCGCGCCGTATTTGGTCATTACCGTGCTGCCTTCGACTATCGGCAAAATATCTCTCTGCACGCCTTCTCTCGACACGTCTGCGCCGCCGTTATTCGATTTTGCGGCGATTTTATCGATTTCGTCTATGAAAATAATGCCTTCCTGTTCCGCTCTTCTCACGGCTTCGGCGTTGACGGCGTCGGGATCGATGAGTTTATCGCTCTCTTCGTTTACTATCATTCCGTATGCTTCTTTAACGGTCGTTTTTCTTTTTTTCCTGCGCTTGGGAAGCATATCGCCGAAAATGGAACCAAGGTTGATTTCCGCACCCATGCCCGACATTATTTCGAGTTGTTTCGGAGCGTCGTTGATTTCTATTTCAACGAGCATTTTGTCGCATTTGCCTTCTCTGAGTTCGTCAAGAACGTTTCTTTCGAAAACGTCCTGCGGCGTTTCGCCTTTTTCCTGCGAACGCGCTTCGACAAGCAATTTTAAAACCTTTTTTTCCGCGATTGCCTGCGCCTTGGACGCAACGACGCGCATTTTTTCTTCTTTTACGAGCCTTACGCTGCATTCAACCAGATCGCGTATCATAGACTCTACGTCCCGTCCGACGTAACCCACTTCCGTATATTTAGTGGCTTCGACCTTGATAAACGGCGCGCCTACGAGTTTTGCAAGTCTTCTTGCGATTTCCGTTTTGCCTACGCCGGTAGGTCCTTTCATTATGATATTTTTAGGCGTGATTTCTTCGCGGAGTTCTTCGGAAAGTTTACTTCTCCTGTATCTGTTTCTCAGCGCGATCGCAACGGAGCGTTTGGCTTCGTCCTGACCTATAATATATTTATCGAGTTCCTGAACAATCTCTCTCGGTGTTAAATCCATACAAATCCTCCTTATACGGTTTCGACCACGATATGATCGTTAGTAAAAACGCATATTTCACTTGCTATTTTAAGCGCTTTATGCGCTATTTCGTCTGCGGGAAAATCCGTTTCTTCGAAAAGCGCTCGCGCCGCCGCCAAAGCGTAATTGCCGCCGCTGCCTATCGCGCACACGCCGCCGTCCGATTCCATAACTTCGCCGCCGCCCGAAACGATAAGCAGATTGTCTTTATCGGCGCAAATCATCATCGCTTCGAGTTTTCTGCCTACTTTGTCTTCTCTCCACAATTCTGCAAGTTGAACCGCGCTGCGCATAAGATTTCCCGAATACTTGTTGAGCATTTCTTCGAATCTTTCGGTTAAAGTGAAAGCGTCGGAAACGGAACCTGCAAATCCGACTATAACTTTGCCGCCGTAAATTCTTCTTACTTTTACGGCGTTGCTTTTAAAAACCACCGATTCGCCGAGCGTAACCTGACCGTCGCCCGCGATAGCGGTAAGTCCGTTTCTTTTTACGGCGCAAATAGTTGTGCCGCGAAATTCTGTTGCCATTTACTTATCCTCCGTCATATAGTTGCATTTTTTGTCCGAACATCTGATTTTCCCGTCTTTTTTAACGAGATATTTTCCGCAGGTCGGACACATTTCGCCGGTAGGAACGTCCCAACTTATAAATTTGCAGTTAGGATAGCCCGAACAACCGTAGTATATTGTTCCCTTTTTCGACGTCATTTTCTGCGTCGGTTTATGACAAAGCGGACAAACGCCCACTTTTTCGCTCATGCTTTTCGTTGCGCCGCACTTCGAACACTTCGTATATTTACCGAATTTACCGGTTTTAAGTATCATAACCGCGCCGCACTTTTCGCATTTTTCGTTCGTGATTTCGTCGCCTTCCTGCATTCTCGTGTTGCATTCCGCGTTCGGGCAACTTAAATATTTACCGTATCTTCCTTCTTTAAGCGTCATAAGCGCGTTGCAGTTAGGACATCTTACGTCGCTTTGCTTATCGTCGGGATTCTTGGTTTTTTTGCAGGACGGGCAATACAAAAACTCGCCGAATCTGCCCTGTTTTTTTACGAGATGAGCGCCGCAATATTCGCAAGGTATATCCGTTTCGACGGCGTTATCGTCCATAGCCGTTCTGAGTTCGGTTATAAAAGGTTTATAAAAATCGCCTACCACCGCGCGCCAGTTCTTCTCTCCTTCGGCAACTTCGTCGAGCATTGTTTCCATTTTTGCCGTAAAGCCGACGTCCATAATATCGGCAAAATATTTTACGAGTAAATCCGTGGCGTCGAAAGCAATCTGCGTGGGAACGAGATATTTTCCCTTTCTGGTTATAAACTTTCTCTTTGTCAGAGTTCCTATTATGGTAGCGTAAGTAGAAGGTCTTCCTATTCCGTTATCTTCTATCGCTTTAACGAGAGTGGAATCCGTGTATCTTACGGGCGGTTTCGTGAATTTTTGTTCTTTTATGAGTTTTTTGAGTAAAAGAACGTCGCCTTCTTTCATTTCCGGCAGAAGTTTGCCGCTTTCTTCTTCGTCGCCGCACGGCGCGAAATCGTAAACGGCGGTATAACCTTTGAATTTAACCGTTCTGCCGCTCGCTTTAAAACCGTATTCGCCCGACGACGCGGCAACTTTTACGGAATAGAATTCCGCTTCCGACATCTGCGACGCAAGATATCTTTCGTAAATAAGTTTGTAAAGGTTATAATGGTTTTTATCGAGAATATCTTTAACGCTTTCGGGCGTTACTTTTATATCTATCGGGCGGATAGCCTCGTGCGCGTCCTGCGCGTTCTTTTTAGCAGAATAAATATTCGGTTTTGAAGGAATATATTCTTTTCCGAATTTATTTTCTATATATGCGAGACATTCGTTTTGCGCGTCCTGAGAGATACGGGTAGAATCCGTTCTGATATACGTTACGAGCGCAAGATGCCCTTTCGACGTTTCCATACCTTCGTAAAGATGCTGCGCAAGTTGCATTATCTGCGGAGCGGAAAGACCGAGTTTATTAGACGCGTCCTGCTGCATGGTCGACGTGGTAAACGGCGGCAGCGCGTGGGTTTTGGTTATGCCCTTTTTAACTTCTTTTACAATAAACGGGTTATTTTCTGCGGCGTTATATACTTCGTTCGCTTCCGCTTCGCTTGACGGACGGTATTTTTTGCCGTTTTTGTCGGTAAGAAGCATTTTAAATTCCGAAGGATCTTTTTCCGTTCTCACGTTCGCCGCGATATACCAGTATTCTTCGGGAACGAAACTTAAAATTTTTCTTTCGAGTTCCACGGCGAGCCTTACCGCCACGGATTGCACTCTACCCGCGGATTCGCCGTCTTTAACTCTCGTTCTTACGAAAGGAGAGAGTTTGTATCCCACGATTCTGTCAAGTATTCGCCTTGCCTGCTGAGAATCGACGAGATTATAATCTATTTTTCCGGGCTCAGAAAGAGCGTTTTTAACCGCTTTTTCGCTTATTTCGTTAAATTTGATTCTGTGGGTTTTCCCCTTTATTCCGAGAACTTCGTATAAATGCCACGCTATGGCTTCGCCTTCGCGGTCGGGGTCGGTTGCAAGATATACGAGATCGGACTTTGCCGCCGCCGCTTTGAGTTCTTCTACCGTTTTTTTCTGTTTGGGTTCGATTACGTAAGTAGGCTCGAAATCGTGTTCGACGTCAACGGCGAATTTCTTTTCGGGAAGCCCCCTTACGTGTCCTCCGCTGCCTAATACTTTGTATTTGCCGCCGAGAAATCTCTCTATTGTTTTCGCCTTTTTCGGCGATTCGACTATTATAAGTTGCATTTTAACTCCTGTTTACAGTTCCGAAACGGCGTAACCGCCGCCCGAAGCGCGCGTTATCGCGCCCTTTATTTCAAGCGACGTGATTATCGGCGTAAGCGCGTAAACTTTAAGACCCGTGGCGTCGAGTATCGTATCGAAATCGAACGCCCCGTTTTTTATAGCGTCATACACCTGCTTTTCGGTATCGCTCAGAATTATTTCTTTATTTTCGGCGGTTAAGTTCATACCGCTTAATATATCTTTAACGTCTGTTACTAAATTTGCGCCTTCTTTTATAAGAGAGTTGCAAAGTTCGCCGCTTTTAACGAGCGGCGCGTACGGGAAAGAGAAAATTTCTTTTCCGTATTCGAGCGCGTAATTCGCGGTGTGTCTTGCCCCGCTGCCGTCTTCTCCGCTCGTTATCAGAACGCCGTCCGAAAGCCCCGCGATAATTCTGTTTCTTACGGGATAGTGATATTTCTGCGGCGGCACCGACGGCGGATATTCGCTGACGACAAGCCCGTCGTTTTCAATCGTTTTCAAAAGATAGTCGCGGTTAATTTCGTTACCGATAAAATCAAAACCTTCGGCAAGAACGCATATCAGTTTTCCGCTTTTATGCCCTTCTTTTATCGCGGCGAAATCACCGCCTGCGGCTGTTCCCGTAACGAGCGTAACGCCTGACGATAAAAGTGTGCGGGCAACGTTTTCGGAATACTTTTTATATTCCGCAAGCGTTTTTCTCGAACCGACTATTCCGAAAGTTTCATTGCTTTTTAAAAGTTTTACGTTTCCTTTGCAATACAAACATAAAGGTCTGAACGGCAAATTTATAAGACGATCGGGATAATCGTCGTCCGCTTCCGTTATAACGGTTACGCCGCTTTTTTCGCATTTTACGGCAAGGTTTTTCAAAAAGTCGCCCCTGATAGCGGCAACGAACGCGCTTGCCGTGCTTTCTTTTGAATTTATTTTAAGATATTCCGCCGCTTTTAAAGGATCTGAAAACAAATTGCCCGCGTCGTCGTATAAATCGATAATCGCGCGCTTATGCCTGTATTCCAGCGATAAAAACGAATCGATAAATATAATCGCGTTTCTCGCGGGGCTTTTCATTGATTTTTACTCCTGTAACCCACCGCTTCGAGAATGTGATAAGGCTTAATATCGGGCGAACCTTCGAGATCCGCTATCGTTCTTGCCACTTTTATTATTCTGCTTCTTGCGCGCGCCGATAAATTAAGCGCGGAAAACGACGCTTTCAGAACGGATTCACAATCGCCGTCTAAAACGCAATATTTTTTAATGTGTTTTTCGCTCATTTCGGCGTTTACGTTGATATCGTCGTCCGCAAATCTTTTGCGCTGAATTTTTCTCGCGGCTTCAACCCGCTTTTTAACTTCCGCGCTCGTTTCTTCCTGCTTATCCGACGTAAGGTCGTTATAATCCACCGCGTCTACGGAAATCTGCAAATCTATTCTGTCGAGCAAAGGCTCCGAAATTCTCGCGCGGTACTTTCTTATTTCCGAATAGGAACATCTGCAAGGTTTATCCTTACTTCCGTAATTACCGCAAGGACAGGGATTCATACTGCCGCAAAGCATAAAACTCGCGGGGTATCTTACCGTCGCTTTCGTTCGGGTTACGGTTATTTCTCTGTCTTCGAGCGGCTGACGCAGACATTCGAGAACCGACCTTGGATATTCGGGCATTTCGTCAAGATACAAAACGCCGTTGTTGGCAAGGCTTATAACACCCGGTGTGGCGTTCTGCCCGCCGCCCACTATCGAAACGCCGGAAGCCGTATGGTGCGGAGTCATAAACGGACGCTTTCTGACGATACCGTCTTCTTTTTTAAGTATTCCCGCAACGCTGTGAATTTTAGTCGTGGATAACGCTTCTTCGAAAGTCATATCGGGCATAATGGTGGGAATGCATTTTGCAAGCATCGATTTTCCCGCTCCCGGCGGACCTTCGAGAAGTATATTGTGTCCCCCTGCGACCGCCACTTCGAGAGCGCGTTTCGCAAAAGCCTGACCTTTGACGTAAGACATATCCGAAACGGGCTTTTCATCGTCGTCGCCCGCGATATATTCGGTGTGCGGCACGGGCATAAACCCGCATTCGTTGCCGCCTATCAGAGAGAGCGTTTCCTTTAAACTTTTAAGAGCGTAAACTTCGGCGCCCGAAACGTAACTCGCTTCCGCGCCGTTTTCTTCGGGAACGACGAATTTAGTAAATCCGTCCGATACGGCGGATATTATCATCGGAAGCACGCCCGACACTCCCCTTAAAGAACCGTCGAGAGATAATTCGCCGATAAACACGAAATCTTTCGCGCTGTCGGGAAAGCCGTCGTCTTCGGCGCAGATAATTCCCGTGGCTATCGCAAGATCGAGATAAGCGCCCTGTTTTTTAATATCGGCAGGGGCAAGATTTACGGTGATTTTATTATGCGGAAATTTGCGGCCGCTGTTTTTTATCGCCGAGCGCACGCGTTCTTTGGACTCTTTTACGGACGCGTCCGGCAAGCCGACTATTTCGAACGACGGCATTCCCGAAGAAACGTCGACTTCCACGTCGACCCCTATTCCCGTTAAGCCGTACAACGCGTAACTTCTTACTTTCGACAGCATTCTGACCTTCTTTTTGCCCCCTGTGTTTGCGTTTCACAGCCTATTCTAAACCATAAAAGAAAAAAAGTAAACTGTTTTGGAGTAATTTTTTCTAATCTTTATATATAATATATTGATAACGGTTTTCACGATTTTTACTTAAATATATTTTATATATTTATATTGCAAAAAATTCCGAAATAATGTATACTGTAAGTATGATGAACGATTTCAAAGCGTTTTCTTTGGTTTTAAAATACGGCGGCGACATACTTCGTTCGAAAGAATTCCGAAAAACGAAGGATTTTATTCAGCACGGAAACGTGAGCGTTTACACTCACTCCGTGTTCGTTGCCGTAAGTTGCGTAAAAGTTGCGGCGCGCTACAAAAAAGTGGATTATAAAAGTCTCGTTTGCGGAGCGTTGCTTCACGATTATTTTTTATACGACTGGCATTTCCGCGGAGACAGAAAAGGTCTTCACGGTTTCACTCACGCCATTTGCGCTTATAAAAACGCCGAGCGCGACTTTAACCTTAATAAAATCGTAAGAAATATGATTCGTTCGCACATGTGTCCGCTCAACCTTATTCTGCCCGCTTATCGCGAAAGTTTCATTTTATGGTATTGCGACAAGGCGTGCGCCGTTAAAGAATCGGAAAAGTCAAGGCGCAAAAGAATAAGACCGTCGCTTAAAATGAAAATAAAGGCGGCGTTAAAGGGCTGATATGATTAAATTTTTTAACGAATGGGACGATATTCTTTCTCCCCTGTTTTCAGACGAAAAATATCTTAAAATACGCGAATTTTTAAAGCGTGAATATTCTTCGCGCGAAATTTACCCCGATATGCGCGACATATTTTCCTGCTTTAAAAAAACGCCTTACAAAAACGTTAAAGCCGTTATTCTCGGTCAGGACCCTTACCACGAACCCCGTCAGGCGATGGGAATGAGTTTTTCCGTTCCCGACGGAGTTCCCCTTCCGCCGTCGCTTAAAAACATTTTCAAAGAACTTTATAGCGATCTCGGCATAACTCCGCCCGAAAGCGGAGATTTAACCAAATGGGCGGAGCGCGGCGTTCTTCTTTTAAACACCGTTCTTACCGTAAGGCGCGGCGCGGCAAATTCGCATAAAGACTGCGGCTGGCAATGGTTTACCGACGAAGTTATAAAAATTCTCGGCAAAAAGGATAGCCCCGTGGCGTTTATACTCTGGGGAAGCAACGCCCGAGCGAAAAAGCAGTTTATCGATCGGAAAAAACATCTTATCGTCGAAAGCGCGCACCCTTCGCCCCTTTCGGCTTACAACGGGTTTTTCGGTTCGCGCCCGTTTTCGAAAACAAACGATTTTCTTCTTTCAAACGGAATATCGCCGATTGACTGGGACTTAAAAAATAAATAAAAACATAAAATAAACCATATTACCGTTGACTTGACGGAAAAACAGGCGTATAATTTAATTAGTTTGGGCGGCGCGGCACGATAACGCTGCCGTAAAAAAGGAGATTTATAATATGAAAGTTATAATTGCCGAAAATTACGACGATTTAAGCGCAAAAGCGTATGAAGTGATGAAAGAAGTAATCACGTCGAAAAAAGACGCGGTACTCGGTCTTGCAACGGGTTCGAGTCCCATAGGTCTTTATAAATGCATGATTAAAGATTACGAAGCAGGCAACGTTTCTTATAAAAACGTTCATTCGGTAAACCTTGACGAGTATATCGGTCAGGGCGTCGGCGACGAGCAAAGTTACGTTGAATTTATGAGAAACAATCTTTTCAATCATATCGACATCGACCTTAAAAACACCGATCTCCCCTGCGGAAAATGCGCCGACTTGCAAAAAGAATGTGACAGATACAATAAAAAACTTGCTGCGACTACCGTTGATATTCAGGTTCTCGGAATAGGCTCGAACGGTCACATAGGCTTTAACGAGCCGAATACGCCTTTCGGTTCTTTAACCCACGTAGTCGACCTTACCGAAAACACTATCAAAGACAACGCTCGTTTCTTTAAATCGATTGACGAAGTTCCCACCAAGGCAATTTCTATGGGAATAAAGAACGTTATGAACGCAAAGAAAATTCTTCTCGTTGCGTCGGGCGCGAACAAGGCTGCCGCTATTAAAGCGACTATAGAAGGTCCCGTTACCGAAAAAGTTCCCGCTTCCGTTCTTCAACTCCACCCCGACTGCGTTATCGTAATCGATAAAGCCGCGGCTTCGGAACTTTCAAAATAATATATAAAACCCCGTGATTTACAAAAACCGTAAATCACGGAATTTTTTTATGCCGTTTTATTTTTTTAACCGCAAGCAATCGGGGTCAGACGCAGTCGCTTGCGGCTAAAAGCCTTACATTACGCTCGCTATTTTATCAAAAAACGCTTCTATCGTAAACTCGCGCCAGCCGTTCATAACGGGATTACTGTCGAATTTAGTCTGCGCTTGCGAAGATATAGGCAAAACGTTTGCGTTTATCAATTCGCCTATCGTTTTATTATGAAAAGCAGCGTTTACCCTGCCCGCCACGTCCGCAACGGGTATATCGCCTTTACTCGTTTCGCCTTTTGCGGGGTCGAAATCGAGTATACCGAAAACGCCGTCGGAAGTATTGACGCCGAAGTCGCCGAGAGTAAAATCGTTTACGTTAAAACCGTTTTGAGAAAAACTCTCTATGGTATAATCCGCTATTTTTGCATTCGCACCCGAAATCGCAACTCCTTCTTTTTTCCACACTCCGTCAATCAAATCGTAGCCCATAACGGTGCCGAATTTCATAGCGTTTATACTGCTCGTAAGTTCGGTAATTTTAGTATTTTCAAGCGCGGTTAAAACGGTTGAGCCGCTCGTTGCGACAACGTCGCCGAGTTTAAGATTGTTCACGTTTTCGGCAAGAGAACCGACGGTGGAATCTTGTAACGCGCACAAAATTTTATTATTTTCGGGAATTTCGGTCAACTGCGAAATTTTCAGATTGTTGAACGTTGCGGGGTCCGATAAATCGCCTATCGTTTTATCCTTTAACGCGTTAAGTATTTTAGACGACGAAGTATCGGGAATAAAATCGCTGATTCTAATATCGTTGAACGCGTTTGCGTTTTTAAGGTCTTTAAGTGTTTTTTCGCCGAGCCTTGTAAGAACCGCCGAACCCGCGGTATCGACTATTTCGTTTACTTTGATATTGTCGAAAGTTTCCTGCTTATTGAGATCTGCTATCGTATATCCGCTTAATTTTCTTAAAATCGACGGGCTTGCCGCGTTTACCGTCATAATCTCCCCGATTTTAAGTCCGTTTATAAAATCAGGGGCTGAAAGTTCCGAAATTTTCTTATTTTTTATCGTTTTTAAAAATTCGGGGCTGCTTTCTTCTATCGTTATCAAAGAAGAAATTTTCAGGTTATCCGCTTTACTCTTCAAATTGAGCGTTCCGTCAAGAATTTCCGACATTTTTATATCGGCAATCATCGCGTTAAGTTCGGAAACGGCGTTGCCGCCGCCGTCTTTCCACGAAGAACCGTCACGCGTGTAACCCATGAGTTCGCCGACGTAAGAATCGGCAAGTATATCGTCGAGATTAAATTCGGTTTCGCCGTTTATAAGAGTTGAAATTTCGATATTCGCAAGATTATTGTAAATTGCTTCTACGTCAACGCCGCCTTTCGACCACCTGAATTTATCCGTTTTTATATGAGTATGCGCTTCCGGGCAACCTTCTTCGCATGCGGATTCGATAATCTCGCCTTTACTATATCCGAGAACGTCGCCGAAATAAACTCCTTTCATTGCGCCCGCTATATTAAAACCGTTCGTTAAATCGGTAATTTTGTAATCGTAAAGGTTAGCCATAACCTTACCGCTCAGGTCTGTTTCGGGAGCGGGAACGCCGTCTTTCATCCATACGCCGCCTTCCTTTTTATAGCCTAAAAATTCCCCTACGTAAAGATCGTTTATAATGCCTTCTATATCTAATCCTTCGCCGTTCAATGCCGACACGAACGAAAGGTTTGAAAGCCTGTTGAAAAATTCGGTTGCTTTTTTACCGCCTTTTTGCCATAAATAGTTATGCTTGTGACCTTCGCCCGTAACGCCGCAATCGGGACTACAATATCCCGTTTCTCCGCTCGGCGTAACCTTTTCGTAGCCGAGCATAGAGCCGAGATAAACCCCTTCGGCAATATCCGCAAGCCTGAAATCGCCGCCCGACCCCATACTCATAAGATCGCCCACGCTTCTTTTAACGAGATTAAGCATAATCAGATCCTGAGCGGTTACGCTACTTAAAGGAGTATACTCTCCGCCGTTTTCGGCGTACCAACCTTCCTTGCAACCAACGCCGCCGTCGTGCACGGGGCAATCGGCGTCGTTCGAGCCGCTGCAATATTTATAACCTAAAAGATTGCCTATTTTTATCTTTGCGAGTAATTTTTCTATGCTGAAAGAAGCGCTTCCGTCTTCGTTCTTTTCAAACAGTTCTTTAACGAGCATATCGTCGAGCGACGAAAGATTTTCTTTTGTATTTATATAAGACTCTTCTCCGCCGAGCCCCGCGAGCGAAGCGATGAATTCTTTAAGTTCGGCGTTTCCTACGTCTTTCAGGTTGCCGTCGTTTAACTCGTCGTAAATATCGAATTTTTCTTTCGATTTATCGAGATAATCGGTAACTACCGAAAATTTAACGTTGCCTAAAAGATTTAAAGAGTATTCGGCTTTAACGTTGTTTTCGTTGGTAATAAAGGAGTAAACGTAATCGTTTAAAGCCGCGTCGAAACGTTCTTCGAACCCGGACGACCAAACCGCGCCTACTTTGAAATTTCTCAATTCCGAATAAATATTAAGTCTTCCGCTTTTATCTTTGCTTATCGCTTTCCCGAACGATTTATTTCTCAGTTCTTCGCGGATATGCGACGAAAAAACGGGGTAAACACCGTTTTTTTGCGGTATAAAAGCAAAAACCGCGCCGAAATTAAGTTCGTCAAGCCCGTTTTTGGAGAATAAAAGCGCGGGCGACAAGCCTTCGAGCGATTTATAATCTTCGCTTTCTTCGTCGAATTTAACGCCGAATTGTTTTATTACGGATAAAACGTCAACCCCTTCTTCTTTCAGTTTTTCGAAAGTATATTCGTCGCTGCCCGCTTTAACCATAAGCGCGATAAGTTCTTCGGTTGTAAGATTGCCTAAGGTATCGTCTTTTACGGCGCCCGTATTTTTAAGCGGAACGTTTTTAAACGCCCAGTACGCACCGCCCGCTATTCCCGCCACCGTAAACACGACGGCGAAAACCATGCCGAGCAAAAACGCGACTGCTCTTCTCGTAAAATTACCCATTTATATCCCCTTTAACCTTTTCGGTTTTCAGTTCGTTAACAAATTCTTTAATAAGTTCCGCCGCTTTCATTAAACTTTTCATCGAATACGCGTAAGAACATCTGACGTAATACCTGCCGCTTTCGCCGAACGCGTCTCCCGGGACAACCGCAACTTTTTTGCTTTTCAGTAACTCCGTGGCAAACTCCTGCCCGTCAAGCCCCGTGCTTTTTACGCTCGGGAAAACGTAAAACGCGCCTTGCGGCTCGAAACATTCAAGACCCATTCCGTTGAACGCCTTTACCATGAATTTTCTGCGCGCGTCGTATTCGGAACGCATTTCTTCGACAACGGAATAATCGTCTTCGCGTCCGTTTCTGAGCGCGGCAAGCGCGGCGTACTGCGAAAACGTGGGGGCGCACATTATAGCGTACTGATGAATTTTAAGCATTGCGCCGAGAAGGTCGCCTTTTGCGCAGACGTAACCCACTCTCCAGCCCGTCATCGCGAACGATTTTGAAAAACCGTTTATATAAACCACTCTTCCGCAAAGTTCTTTTACCGCGGCTATCGAAAAATGCCGTTTGCCGTAAGTAAGTTCGGAATATATTTCGTCGGTTATAACGAGTAAATCGTACTTTAATATCACGGGGACGAGCGCTTTTACGTACTCTTCTTCCATTATCGCGCCCGTAGGATTGTTCGGATACGGAAAAATTATCGCTTTGGTTTTTTTTGTGATAACCGATTCCAAACCTTCGGGCGTAATTTTAAATCCGTTTTTATCGGAACACGGCACCGCAACGGGTACTCCGCCCGACAGCGCGACGCAGGGCGCGTAAGAAACGTAACTCGGGTCGGGAACGAGAACTTCGTCGCCCGAGTTTATGCTTGCGCGAAGAGCAAGGTCTATCGCTTCGCTCGCGCCGACGGTAACGATTGTTTCGTCGGACGAAAAGCAAACGTCGTATCTGTTTTTTAAATACGACGAAATTTCTTTACGCAATTCGTCAAGCCCTTTATTCGAAGTGTACTGAGTGCGTCCGTCTTTAATCGTTTTTACGCCCGCTTCGGATATTTGCCACGGCGTTATGAAATCAGGCTCGCCTACTCCTAAAGAAATAATATCTTTCGAGCCTTGGCAAAGGTCGAAAAACTTACGTATTCCGCTCGGTTTAAGTCCGCGAGCCTTTTCGGATACGAAATCTCTCATAAAACCAACTGCCTTTTTTCTTCTTCGTCGCTTTTCGTGGTCTGCCCTTCGATTTTATATTTTTTAAGAATAAAATGCGTGGCGCAACTGATAACGCCGTCCACTGCGGAAAGTTTTTCAGACACGAATCGCGCAATCTCGGTAAGGTTTTTTCCTTTTATAAGCACCGCAAGATCGAAAACGCCGCTCATAAGATAAAGCGACTGAACTTCTTTAAACGCGCAAAGTTCTTCGGCAAGCGCGTCGAAACCTTTAAGTTTCTGCGGTCTTACCTTAACTTCTATCAAAGCGTCCACGTGGTCGGAATCTTCTTTTTCGGGATTGACGATTGCGGTATATTTTACTATCGTTCCGCCGTCTTCGAGATTTTTTATGGCGTCTTTGATTTTATCGTCCGTTTCGCCGAGCATTGCGGATAATTCGGAAACGGTGTATCTTGCGTTCTCCGTAAGATATTTAAGCACTTTTTTTTCAAGTTCGTTCATAGCGCACCTCACTATTCGGGGATTACGTTCACTTTTATTTTAGCGGACGCGT
This sequence comes from uncultured Clostridia bacterium, assembly GCA_934248055.1. Classification (GTDB taxonomy): domain Bacteria; phylum Bacillota; class Clostridia; order Christensenellales; family Borkfalkiaceae; genus HGM11412. The sequence continues at coordinate 405,388 of CAKQKI010000001.1, forward strand.
CCTGTAAAAATTTAATTTCAACCGTGTAAACGCCCACGTTTTTAATAGGGTCTTTAAGAATTACTTTTTTCTTGTCGACGGTAAAACCGCTTTCGGAAACGGCGTCTGCAATTTCTTTTGAAGTTACCGAGCCGAAAATCTTTCCGTTTTCGCCGCACCTTATTCTGAGTTTTATTTCTTTACCGTTCAAAGCGGCGGCGCGCGCTTTAAGTTCTTTTATTTCTTCCTGCCTGTGAAATTCTTCCGCGCTCTTTTTTATGTTAAGACTGTTTATTTTTACCGAAGTTCCTTCTTCCGCCACGCCTTTTTTTATAAGACAGTTGCGGGCGTAGCCGTCTGCCACTTCTTTAACTTCGCCTGCTTTGCCGAGTCCTTTAACGTCTTTAAGTAAAATTACTTTCATAATTCCGACCTCCTTGAATTTATAATATCATTTTATTATATCATAATAAAACAAAACGAGCGATTTGTCAACGGATAACGGGTAACAAAACGGCTCATAATAATATAAAAGGAGGAATTTATGGAAAAAAATTATATAAATTGCGACGTTTGCGAATGTAAATTCAACAAACTCGGCAGAGAATGCTCTTTAAATAAGGTTAAAATAACCAAAGATTGCACCGACTGCACTTGTTGCGAAAGTTTTTCTAATAAAAACGCCGACTGAACGTCCGCCCGCTTTTTGCGGGCGAATTTTTATTTATTTGTTTACAAAATCAAAAAAATATGATAATATAACGATATGGCGAAGTTAACTTTTTAAAACGGGTTTTAAATTTGCCGATTACATCTTACTCTTCGAAGGGGGTTTTTATATGGCGTTTATAACCGGGAATTTAACGCTTATAATGATAGTTTTATCATTTGTTTTTATAGGCATAGGGCTACTCACGGGATTGAAGCGCGGAGCGGCAAAGGCGATGTTCCGCCTTATTTTATCCGCCGTTTCGGTAATACTCGCGCTCGTTTTTAAAGACGTAGTTTTAAACGCGGTGCTAAAAATAAATATTCAGGGCAAGCCGCTTATCGACTTTTTAATGAGCATGATGCCGCCCGAACTTGCCGACGCCGCCGATCAACTTAAACCGCTTATCACCATAATTGCGGGAATAGTTGCGTTTATCGTTCTCGTTCTTGTATCAAATCTTTTAACGTATATAGTTTTTCTTATTTTCGGCGGACTTGTCGGAAAAGGAAAAGGAAAAATCGCGGGAATGATTACGGGCGCGTTGTGCGGCACGCTTATAGCGATTTTCGTGCTTTCCCCCGTCAACTCTCTCGCTCTTTGTCTTTCGAATTTTAAAGACGTGGAAGCAAACGGCAAAAAAGTTCTCGATATAGACGAAAAAGGGCTTGAAAAATACTACTCGTCGCCTACGTGCAAATTTTACAGCGAATGCAGTAAAGTATTTCTGATTAAGGTTACGACGATAAAAGACGATAACGGCAAAACGCTTACCCTTGAAGGTCAGTCCGAAGCGGCGGGCATATCCGCAAAACTCGGCTCGGATTTATCTAAACTTTCGGGAAGCGGCGAACTGAACGACGAAACCGTCGAAACCATAAAAGGCGCGATAGGTTCGCTCGGAGCGCTGAAAGGCGCGTCCGACGAAGTCGTTGACACCGTAAAAGGTCTTATTTCGTCGGCGGCAAAAGGAATGGGACTTGAAACGACTAATATCGACGGTATCGATTTTAAAAACGTAGATTACGAAAAAGAAGCGGATCTCGTTGGAAAACTCTATGATTTTTCAAAGGACGCCAACGTGTTTACCGAACAAAGCGAAATAGATAACGCCGTTAAAAACCTTGCCGACAGCGAACTATTATTCCCCGTTGCAAACGATATGGGCGTAACTATAGATTTAAGCGGCGCGGAAGGGTTTGTTGCAAAAGGAAAAATCGAAGCGGCGATAGAAAAACCCGATAATAATTTTACCGACGAACAAAAAGCGCAGTTAAGAAAGTTTTTCGGAATCCCTAAGTAAAATTTAAAAAATTATGCCGCGGGCGATTAAGGTTTTAAGTTAAACCCGACTCCCGCGGCTTTAATTTTGCATTGCATATGCAATGCAAAATTAAAGGCGATTTTCCGCGCGGAATGATGATCGCGCCTTATCAACTTCGCGAAAAAAGCGGTAAAGTTACCCTTATAGTTCATCACTGCGGCTCGAAACTCGTTACGCTTGTGAATTTTCCGAAAATTTTTAAAGGCACGCATCTTAAAAACAAAAAACTTTTCGACGTTTACGAAGGAAAAAACGTTACCGTTGAGTTTGACAGACCCACCGCGATTCAGATAGACGGCGAAACGATACTCGACGTGAAAAAATACACCGTTTACATAAAATAGTTAAAAAGTTCTTGAAAAAGTTAAGTATTTTTACTTTTATCAGGCAAAAAAAACGAAGCGTTTCGGAATAAATAATCAAACGGATATGAAAGGCTCGGCGATTAAAAATTATCGCCGAGCCTTGTTTTAAAACTAAATTTTATTTATTTTCTATAAAATCGATAATCGGTAAAACGTTATCGAGAGAATGCGGATGATGGTCGCAATCGGGCTTCGTTATCAAAGTGAGCGGCAAGCCGTTTTTTTCATAATAATCAGCCATTGTTTTTCCGTTTTCTGCATACGGCACGGTAGTATCTTTAAGACCTGCAATCAAAAGAATTTTATGACCGCCCGACGAAAACTCGCCTAATCTGTCGACAGGACTGAACTTATAAGTTTTAAACGTATCTTCGCTCAGCATATACTCGTTTATCATCTGAGTATGCTCGGCGCTGTTTTCCCGCGGCCACGATTTCAGGTTTAAAACGGGTGCGTCGAGATAAATTTTATCAACGTATTCGGGGTAATAAAGCGCGTAATTAAAAGCGTAAAGCCCGCCTCTCGAAAAGCCGAACAAATGCGGTTTTTCGGTAAAACCGAACTCTTTGATTATCGATAAATGAAATTTATGCATAAGTCTTACGGCGCGGTCGCTGCCGTACATATTGCTTATCTGATAATATACGCGCGCATACCCTTTATCGAAAAGCGCCTGCTCAGCCTGATCGAAAGCGTAAAAAAACTCGGTTTTCCAAATCCATTTGCCGTTAAAATTATCGGGTAACAAAACGGTTGCGTTGTAACCGTTGAATACAAATTCGTGTTTTTTCATGATTTAACCTTAGTTAAACGTTCAAGGTAAAAAGCCCAGTCTTCGCGACTGAAAAAATGCACGCCTTTACGAGCGAAAAATTCTATTTCGCCGCCGACGTTCTTCTCGCCCGTTTCAAGCATTTTATCATATTTTTTCAGTCCTGTCAAGCCAAATTCTCCATACGCCGCGCTCGCCGCTTCGGCGCATAGATATTGCGCGTCGGTATCGGCCCACTCGTCTTCACTTGCGGCAACTACAAAAACTTTTCTCGGCGCAACGGCAGACATAAGATAGTGCTGATCGAAAGGCATTTCGTTTTCATTCGCAGCGTATTTTTTAAAATTCGGAGTAAACCAGAACGGAAAAACGTCTGTAATGATTTTAAGCGTTTCACCGTGCTTATCCCGTGATATTGCCGCGCCGCAACAACCCGAACAGTTTACCATACAACCCGAAAAGATTTCGTATTGCGCGGCGGCAAGAAGAGCGGTTTTGCCAAGCCGCGAATGCCCCGCCACGTACAAATTGCCTGCTTTAACGTAATTATTATTTAAAAGATATTCCCCCACGATTTTTGCCGCGTACGCCCAAAGGGATAATTTTCCTGCCGAGTAAACGTTTTCGCGGTTACAAAAAAGCGGCGCGATTCCCGTGGAAAAATCTCCGTCATCGGTCGAAATTTCCTTATAATAAAGATGCGCTACGGCAATGCCGCCGTCCATTAGTTCTTCCACGGGGCAATATTTTGAAGGAAGATATTTCATAAAATCGAGTTGAACGACTAAATTATACGACGTTATTTTTTCAGGAATAAACAAATCAACGATAAAAGCCCCTTCTTTTCCGTCTTTTTTTAACGAAAATTCCAAAGCGGAGTGTTTTGCTTTTCCGCAGAAAAAGTAGCCGTAATCTTCGTCGAATTTATCGTTCGTAACGTTTTTTACAGTTATTTCAACGCCGTTTTCGTCGATTTCACCGTACTCTTCTTTAATAATTACGTCTAACGTTTTTTTGCGTGAATATTTACCGTTTTCACGCTGAAAATCAGGCAATATAAAATTTTCAGAATATCTGCCGCCCGTAAGCACAGAATCAAAATTTAATTTTTCCATTTTTTTATAACCGTTTTATCCGTTATAACCTGTAACGATTTTTTATAACTCAAACGATTTTATCGAATTCGAGCCTTACGCCGCTCGGCTTTTTGCAAAGCGAAACGTCGTTTAAATGTTCTACGCCGCTACTGTAACCGAGTTCGGAAAAAGTAGTGTCGCACTTAACGATGTTTTGCTCGCCGACAACTTTTCCGCACGTCTTTTCCGCTTTGCAAACCGAATATTTAACTCCGCCATAAAGCAGCCTTACGTTGGAAACGAAAATCGAATCTTCGCCGTAACACTCTAAAATCACGTACTTAACGGGCTTGTTTTTAATGGCGAAACGGATAGTCGACGTGCCGCCCAAATCAAACGTTACCGCTTCGGGCTTAACGCTTCCGAAATATAAAACGCATTCGTCTTCGCCTTCGTATTTGACGATAATTTTCATTTTAGGCGAACCGAACCCGTCGGGAGTTACGGTATCGAGATACAAAACGCCGCATTTTACGTTTGATTTTACAGATTTTATAATTGCAGAAACAAGCGACTTTCTCCGTGACTTTTCCGCTTCTGCAAGTCCGCCCGAACTGATTATTCCCGGGCGGTATTTTCCCCATAAATAATCGAAATTACGGTTTATTTCTTCAAATCCGTTCTCGGCTTCTTGCAGAGCCGTAAAAATTTCGGAAAAATTTGCGGCTTTATTTCCGAAATTTTCCGTTTCATACTCATCGAACACCTTGTGTCCGAGAGAATTTATAAGATATATAAGATATTTTTCAAAAGAAAAATTATATATATCAAGTAAAATATCCCGCTTTTCGCCGCTGACGCGCTTCTCATCGGAAAGGCATATCCGCAATTTTTCAACAAAATCTTTCAAAACGCCCCTGTAAATCATTTTCAGAACGTTATCGTCTTCGGCTTTTTTTCCTATATCGGTACCTATTAAACAGGACGTTAAAACCTGTGTTTTAAGTAATAATTCGGATATTTCTTTATCGCCGATAACGTCTTGATAAACCTTAACCCTGTCGGCAAAAGTTTTTATCCGACCGCTCCATAATTTCGGGCATAACGCAATAAGCGGATAAATTCCGTTATAAAAACCTGCCGCGCGCTCCCATATAGTTAAAAACGCGCCGACGGGCTTATGTTTTAACGCGTATTCGGTTAACGTGTCTACGTTATAAGTCGAAGAAGCGTTGCTTCCGTAAGCGCAGAAAATATATTTAAACCCCAAACGGTCGTAAATCGAAAGCCAGTCTTTTCTTACCCTGTTCGTCCAGTGTCCCTTGGTTTCGGAGCCGATAAAACCGTAATTCCAGTGGCAGAGTATTATATCGCGCGGAATATCTTCAACTATATCGTAATACTCGAAAAAATCGTCCCACATAAGCATGGTTTTACCCATACTTACGGCAAGATTATAGTTATGAATTACCTGCGAAAGAAAAATATCCTTCTTGGTAACGCCGCTTTCTCTTAACGCCCTGCATTTTTCACATTCTGCAAACTCAAAGATTTCGTCAAGCCCCATATGAACGTACTTACCGCAAAATACAGAGCATACTTCTTTGATATACGCGTCGAAAAATTTATTAAATTCGGGGTCGGAAGTACAGCCTGCGGAACCTTTTTTAAAGCGCTCCGACGCCCAGCCCCTTCCTTCCGCTCTTTCGTCGTTAAATTCCGAAAATTTTTCCGCTTCTTTATATTGCAATAATTTTTCGATATGATAAAAGTTTTCAAACGCGGGAATCGCGATAAGTCCTTTATTGTCGATATAATCGGCAATTTCTTTCAGTTCGGAAAGCGAATAGGCGTCGTTTACGTCCAAAAACGGAGTTACGCTCGTTATTATCGAACACTCAACGTATAAAACTATCGCGTTATATCCCTGTTTTTCAGCGTTATCGATAAAACATTTAATAAAATCGAGCCGCTCTTTCTGCCTGCCGAGATCTAACTGTAAGGCAATAATATCCATACCTTTCTCCTGTAAAATCCGTTCAGATTATATCGTTCCAGACGGACACGTTACAATTTTCGCTGTCGTAATTTTTGCCCGCCGACGAATAATCGCAAAGGGTAATTTCTCCGTTTTTAGTTTTGATTTTAACCGTTTCGTTCGTGTAAAACGCCGTGTTTTTAACGAGTTTTGCAACCGCGCCGCCCGATTTTGCGGGTACCGCAACGGGTTTATCGATATTTTCGCAAAATCTTTCGTCTCTCGCAAGCGTAACGGGACCCCTTTCAAACGCGACCTTGCCGTTAAGAATTTTTCTTACGACTTTCATCGGCATTGAAATTCGTATTTTATCGCCGTTTTCGGCAGTCACTGCCGCAAAGCCGTTTTCTTCGGTATATTCTGTTTTTTCGCCGTTTAAACTAACGGTGAATTTTTCTGTCCATTCGGGAATTCTTAAATAAAGTTTTACTTTACGTGCGGATTTAACTGCGATTTCGGCCTTGCCATTTTTATACAGATTGCATTTTACCGATATTTTCGTTTTTTCGGCTTTATCGGTATAAGTTTCGTCGTTATAAAGATTAACGAAATACCCGTTTTCGCCTTTCATCACGGAAACGAGTCCGAAAAGAGCCGTTCCCGCGCCGCCTATTGCCGCGCAGCAGCCGTAAGACCTGCCGTTTTCCATAACTTTAAATCCGCCTACTCTTCTTGCTCTCTGACCGTAGCAAAGGGGGCTGTAACTGTCGAACGGAAACGGCTCGTGCGGAACGGCAACGGCGGTTTTGCCTTGCCATACTATTCCCTGAGCGCGTTTCATCGTTTGATTTTCACTGTTTACCGCGCCGAAAAGCGCGTTGTAACCCGATTTTTCGATAACGTTTACGTACTTAACGTTGCCCGTTACGGCAAAAAGTTTAGCGCATAATTTCATAAGCGTTACGGTTACGCACGTTTCTTGCATAACGCCTTCAAGGCGCTCGGTCTGCCTTGCGGAAGAGTGGTCGAAAAGTTCGTGCGTGCAACCGCAACTGCCGATTATCGTATAATCGCTGTCAAGCACCATATCTACAAAATTTATTACCGCTTTAAGATCGTTTTCGTCGCCTTTGACTTTATAATACTCCAAAAGACCTTCGAAACAACTCATCATTTCATAGGCTTTTGTATTATTGAATTCAAACGGTCGTTTTTCTTTCGTTCTGCAAAGGTTTATTATATCCTGATCTTTTGAAAAGCCCGTGCTTATGATATACTCCGAAAAATCAAGGTATCTCGTTTCGCCCGTCAGTTCGTAAAGTTTTACGAACGGTTCGAGAATCGAGCAGGAATTCATTCCGCCGTAAATATTCGTCGTATCGTATATCTCGACTTTCCTTTTACCTTTTCCTACCTTTTTAATAATGTAATCCGCATGCTTTTTAAGCGCTTTCGTTATTTTGGCAACGAGCGTTTTGTTTTTGCATATTTCAATATAATACAGCAAGCCGAGCATTACGTATTTTCTCGACCACATATCCCAGCATTTAAATTCGGCATCGTTGGTATACGTCGAAAATTTACCGTTTTCGTCAGCAGTGGTAAGCATATCGGTAACGCTGTCGGTTATTTTTATGTAAAGTTTATTGCTCGGGGCTGCTTCGTACGTAAGACAAGCCGCGCGCATGAGTTTGCCCCAGAATTCGCCGCGCCAACCGCCGTCGGCAGCGTCTGATTTCAGACGAAATTGATTTACGGTAAGTTTCCATAAACTATCGTCAGAAAACTGCTTGTCTATCGTATATTTTATCATCTCTCCGGGATAGCCCTTTACGGTAATCTGTCCCGCCGTAGAAAATTTCATGATTTTTTCCATAATTTTTATTTCTTTATATTAAGAAGCCTTTTATTTTTCGATTTATTCTGTAAGTTCGAAATCGGCTTTTAAACAATCTCCGGAATTTCCGCCTACGAACAACTCGAATTTGCCCGCTTCAGCCGCAAATTCTCCGCCGTCAGTATAAAATTTAAGCGTTTCTTCGGTAATCTCAAAAGTTATGATTTTTTCTTCTCCTGCTTTAAGGAAAACTTTTTCATACCCTTTCAGTTCTTTTACGGGACGAACGACGGACGCGAATAAATCACGCAAATACCATTGCGCCGTTTCATATCCGCCCGTTTTTCCTACGTTTTTAAGTTTAACGCTCGCCGTAATTTTTCCGTCGCGATTAAGTTTTGCAGTCGACAACTTAAAGTCGGAATATACGAATTCCGTGTAAGAAAGTCCGTAACCGAAAGGATAAAGCGGAGAATTATACTCGTCGTCGTAACCCGTGCGGAATCTCTCGTCGCTATAAAACGACGGAATATCTTTCCGTTTCGGTCTTGCCGTTGAAAAATTATTGTAATAAATCGGACACTGCCCCGACGAGCGCGGAAAACTCATAACCGTTTTTCCGCAAGGGTCAGCCTTTCCGTATATAAGATTTGCAATCGCGTTGCCGCCTTCCGTTCCCGGTTGCCAGACGTAAAGTATCGCGTCGGCAAACTTTTCCGCGTCGCCGAGCGCAAGCGGTCTGCCGCCGAATACTACGAGCGCAAGCGGCTTATTCGTTTTATGTAAACGAGCGATAAATTTGCGCTGAATTTCGGGAATACGAATGTCCGCGCGCGAATGCGCTTCGCCGGAGTTGAGCATATGCTCGCCTACGCACGCAACGATAAAATCGGCGTCTAAGCATACTCTTTCCGCTTCTTCAAACCCGCTTTCGTCCGTATCGAACAACTTCCACGAGCAACCGCGGGCGCACGGCACGGCGCGGTTTAAAAGCCTTTCAACGCCGCTTTTAATACTTACAGTGTCTTCAATATGCGCTTTTTTCGACCAGTTGCCTATAATCTCGCGTTCATCTGCAAAAGGACCGACAAACGCAACTTTCGCGCTTTCCTTTAAGGGAAACATTCCGTTGTTTTTCAATAAAACGCAACTTTTTTCAGCGGCTTTACGCGCCAGATTTCTCGCGCTTTCCGAAAGGGTGACTTCGTCACGTTTTTCGATATCGGTATACCTGTCGGGATTTTCATACATGCCGAGTTTGTTTTTAAGTTCCAGAACGCGCAAAACGGATTCGTCGAGCGTTTCTTCCGATATTACGCCTTTCCGAACAAGTTCAGGCAAGAACCCCGCATACACCGACGAACCCATTTCGATATCGAGTCCGCTCTCTATCGAAACGCGCGCACAGTCTTCGCCCGTAGCGCAATAACCGTGTTCGTATAGTTCTTCGACCGAACTGTAATCAGAAATAACAACGCCGTCGAAGCCCCATTCTTTGCGGAGCATATCTATCATAATTTCTTTATGCCCTAAAATCGGCTTGCCGTTTAAAAGGTTAAACGAACTCATAAACATTTCGGGGTTTTCTTTAAGACATTCTCTGTACGGTCTTAAATAATATTCCCGTAAATTCCTGTCTGATATGTCGGTCGTGTTGTATTCTCTTCCCGCTTCGGCTGCTCCGTAACCCGCAAAATGCTTTACGCAACAGGCAATTCCGCCCTTATGATAACCGCGGATTATCGCCTTGCCGACTTCTCCGCCCCAGTAAGGGTCTTCGCCCGCGCCTTCCATAACTCTTCCCCAACGCGCGTCGCGCGTTAAATCTACCATAGGCGAAAAAGTAACGTCTATACCGTCGTATTTCGCTTCGGTTGCGGCAAGTTCCGCGCAATTTTCGATAAGAGCGGTGTCGAAACTGCAAGCCAAGGCAACGGGAACGGGATAAATCGTTCTGTAACCGTGAATCACGTCCAGCATTATCGGAAGGGGGTCGTCTATTCCCTTTTCTTTACGCGCTTTACGAATCGACTGCGCCGCTTCGGCGTTCGGCGCGTTCAAAACCGTGCCTGAACGCCATAACGATTCGCGGTCTATACTGCCTAAGTTACTGAAACCCGTTACTATCTGTTCAAGGTTGTCGTCGAGTTCATACGTGGGAAATTGCGTTAATTGCAACGCTTTTTCTTTTAGGCTCATTCCGGATATTAAATTTTTCAATTCTTTTATTTTTTTATTCATAAATTAAGTGTTTTAACGTCTGCTATTTAAGATATTCTTTAGCAGTCCGCCAGAATTCGGGGCTTTCTACGGGAGCGTCGTCAAGTTCCCAGAACTGCGTCATAGTGCGTTCTTTTACGGGCGATTTCGCGCATTCGGACATATAAGACTTTAACTTGTCTTGCGATATTTCGTTTTCGGGATTAAAATCGTCGCTTTCGATATACCGCTTTATAAATTGCGACATAGCCGTTGCCGACGGCTCGTTCTCGTCAAGCCCCGTAAGATTAAGTCCGCAAACGAGCAGACTGCCTTTTCCGACTTTAATTTCAAATAAGTAAGAAAAATTTCTGAGCGTTCTGTCGGGCATAAGTTCGGGGAGATTGTAAGCGTCTTTATAAGCGTCGAATCTGTCGCGGGAACTCTTGTCTATACCCGAAATAAGATTTGCGACCCTGACGGGGAAATCGTCGAGAATAATTTTATCGCAATCTTCGCTTATCGCGCTGAAATTAAAATCGTAATAATCTTCGCACGGAAAACCGTATTTATTAAGAGTGGTTTTATTGTTTAAGCCGCCGAAGTTTGTTCCCCTGTCCCATATAACGGGTTTAAATCTGTTCCAACTCGCCCTGAAAGCGTAGTCGGGGGATTTTATAAGCGGATTGCGGCGGTGTCTCGTCCACTCCGAGCGGTACACAAGGCATACCCTTTTCCCGTTTTCAAGAGCGGAAAACGCCTTTTTAATATCGTCGGTTATAACCGCGCGGTCACTTTCGCAGGAAACGAATTCTTTATACGTTTCGTTTTTAACGCTTTTATCGTAAACCCATAAAGTCCACTCGTTTTCGGAATAAACTCCACGCGCGGACGTGAGTTTTATTTTTAAGCGGTAAACTCCCTTTTCGTTTGGCATTCTGATTTTTACTTTGCAAAGCCTGAACGAGCCTTTACGCGAAACGTCAAGATTTTTCATCGCGCAATCGAGATAAATTTTATTATCCTTTTCTATTTGCACCGAAAGATCCGCGCGCGTTTCGCCGTCTTCGCCGAGATTTGAAAAATAAACGGGAATAACCGCTTCGTCAAGACAGTAATAATTTCTTGTTTTTAAATCCGCAACGAGAACCCTGTCGCCGTTGAATTTTAAAAATTCTTCGGGTTTTACGCACGTTTCGTCGTCAAAGCAATCCACAACGCCGTTGGAGTTTTCGTAAGCGTCGGTATCGGCGAATTGCAAAAAGTGAAAACCGCCGAGCAATTCGCTTTTGCGCATTTCTTCATACGCCGTTTTCCAGCATCCGAACTGAAAATGCTTGCTTGCCCTGAACATTTCGCCGAAAATTTCTTTATATCCCTTATCTTCGATAAGTTTAATTTCTTGGTCTATCCACCAAGGCATGGGCGCGCCGCTTTTTATAAACTTTCTTTTAAGCGAATAAAAATCTCTGAGCGCGGTGTAATGACACACTTCGTGCGCGAAAAGCGGCACTTTGAAATATAAATCTCTTACGATTTCGCAAGACGCGCTTTCAACTTTCATAGGCTCGTTGCCGTCAACGTTGGCGGCAAGAAGATTTTCGGTATCGTCATACATTCCCGCGTGTTTGCCGTAAGGGAAATAATAACTCAGATGCTGAACGTCCATATCGACGAACGGGCGGTTGTTTTTTCCCCACGCGCACGTATCGAGAAAAAGCCTTGTGCCGTCGAGTTCGTCGAGTTTTTCTTTTATCTTTCTTATGTCGTCCGCGCTTGCTCTTTTAATTTCGTTGCCTATGCAATAAACGGCAAGCGACGGGTGATTGTAACATTTATCTACCGTTTCTTTCAAAAACTCTTCGGGAACAATTGCGCTTCCCGTTGTAACCATTTCTTCGAGATTGTTATAAATATCGTGTGGGGGGCGAAGTTCTATATGTACGAGCATACCCGCTTCGTCTGCCGCTTCGAAAAGTTCTTCTTCGGGAACGACGGAATGAAATCTCACGAAATTAAATCCGAATTTTTTGGCTTCTTTAATGTTTTTAAGATAAAAGTCTTTTAACGAAAGCCCCGAAAGGTTTGCGTGATCGTGCGCTTTTGCGCCGCGAATATAACCCCTTACGTATACGGGCTTACCGTTTACCGTAATATTTTTCCCGTTCTGAGAAAGCGACCTGAACCCGAATTTACCGTTTTTTACGAAAAAATCGCCGTCGCAGTAATCCACTTTTACGCTGTAATTATATAAATAAGGAGATGACAGCGACCATAATACGGGATTTTTAATATAAAAATCACCGCAAAAGTCGTTTCCGTTATCGCCTGTGTAATCAAACGAATAACGACGGCTTTCTTTATCCGTAATATCAAAACGAACGGATTTTATTTTTTTACGAGATTCGACGAACACCTTTCCGTGTCCGTCGGTGTTCGTCGAATTTATTTTAATTACCGGAATTTGTTCTTTTTTTGTCATTTTCGCTATGTCGCAACTCAACCGATAACGTCCCACGAACCGATTTTGTCTATTTTTTTGGAAAGTTCGAGAACGCTGTCGTATCTTTCGATACCGCCGTCTTTAATATCGTTTCTCGATTTGAAAATCCAGGCGTATTTCTGATTAGTACTTTTGCTGTAACTTACATAGCCGAAGTATTTGTCTTTATTTTCGTTCTTTTCTACATCGGGAACAACGTGGCAGAAAGTGTAAATATGGCTGTATCCCGTAGCCTTGAAATCGCCGAGATAACTTTCGTCGTTTTTGGCATAGGAAACGTATCTGTAACCGCCTTCGTACGGATAATAACCGCACGCCATCGGCATAAATTTACCCGTTACGACGAAAATATTTCTGAATCCGCCCTTGAATTTGCCGTCGTTGGAAGCCATAGTTGCGGTATAGTCGTTATGGAATAAAGCCGCCATTTCGGATTCTATACCTTCTTGCGCATAATCGGGCAAAGTTTCGGTGCCGTTTAATTCGACGAAAATATCGTACATTTCGAGATTGAAATTGCAATACCCGAAAAGCGCGTAAGAATTTTTAAAATAATTAGTCGTTTTTACGTGTAAATTATTTAATTGAACAGACCCGCCTGACTGATTATATAATCCGTCGTTATTAGCAAGTCCGCACGAAGCGGTTGCAGACGAAAACTCGAATATAAACTCCGTGTTCTTTATAACCGCGCCGTTGAATAAGCCGCCGAAAACTCCGTTCTGCCCGACTTTTGCTTTAAAGGAATGTCCTCTGCCGTCGAACGTTCCGCAGAAATAAGTGTTGTTTTTCGGATTTGCGGAGTTAAACACGCTTTTATTCTGTGAAGTAAAATCGATCGCTTCGGTTATGTCGGAATTGAGTATATAATACCCGTCTTTTATAAGATTGCCTTTTCCGAGTTGCAATGCGCTGAAAATATTGTCTTTATCAAGTTCCGCATCGTATGCGAATACGTCGTCGAAAATAAATCCGCCCACGTTTGTAAGAACGGTCAGCGATTCGGTATCTTCGCCCGCAACTTTTACGCCGCTTATATAATTGAATTCGGTAGTTAATTCTCTTCCGCCCTGCGAAGCGTACAAAACCTTTGCGTATTGCGTTCCGAAAACCGCGTTAACGTCGATGGGGAAAGTCGGACAGAAATCGAGTTGCCCGTCATAAATCTCGGTAGGACAGAAAACGTTTACGGGAATTTCCGTTTCGTAAGTTCTGTTATCGCTCGATGTGTATCTTGCAAAAACAGAGCCTTTGCCTATACCGTTCGCGCTGACGCTGACTTTTCCGTCCGAAATTTTCTTTACGTTAAGCATGTCGCTTTCGGTAAAAAACTCACAAGCGTAAACATTGCCATTAACGGTTACGGAAGAAGATATTTCCGCTTTGCTATGATACGTTTTGCCCTGCCATTCGGGAGTAACGGATATTTCCACGGACGACGATTCCGCTTTTTGTCCGCCGATTGTAATAACGTTATTATAAACAACGTTGTCTATAACTTTTATTTTAATTTCCTTATTGAGTTTATCGGAAGAAAATTTCTGCCATTCGCCCACGAATTCCGCCGTCGTTTCGCCTACGGTTTTTGCAATGAGTTTCCCGTCGGAATATTCAACTATTTCGCTTGCGGAAGAAGTAAAACCTACTTTGCAGTCATAATAGCGTTTATTGAACAGTACTTTTACTTCGGGTTCGAACTTATCGCCAAGGCGCAATACCAACTCGTCGCTTTTAACGTGCAGCACTTTGAGTTCGGGAAGATAATTTCCCATCGTAACCGAAATTTTGCACGACGCCGACGCATTGCCCGCTTTCGCCGTTACGTTGCACGTTCCGACTCCTACGGCAGTAACGGCGCCGTCGTCGTCGACAACCGCCACCGATTCGTTCGACGATTGCCATTTTACGGAATCTTCTCCGCCGTAAAAGCAAATAATATTCAACTCGTCGCCGTATATCAATTTTGCAGAATCGGCGGAAAGCGAAAGTTTTCCGCCCGATACCGTATTATTGTTTTTGCATCCTACAAAAAGAGATAACGAAATAAGCGATAAAGCGATTAAAATAAATAAACTTATCTTTTTAATTTTCATTTTTCTCTCCTTATAAAGCGTTTATAAAAGGCTCTATGCTTACAAACTCTCTTATATATATCATTCCGAAAGTTCTTACGTAAGACTTAAAATTTAACTTTATCTCCGAAACCTGACTTTCGGTAAATAATCCCGTATCAGTCGAAATTGCTACTTTTGCGGGGAAAAGCCACTCCATATCGATATGCGATTTTAAAAGCGCGTATTTTACCGGGTCTTTTTTATACATTTCGATTTTAGCGTACGCGTCGTTAAGATGGCGGAACATCGTAACCAGATCGCCCTGCTTTACGAATTCGAGCGAACCCGAAATGCCGCCGTTCATATTTGCCGACCAACCCCAGTTGAAATCGACTAAACATCTTGAAAACCACAGCCTTAAATCGTCAAACATTTCTCTCATCGGTTCAGCCGCTTCTTCAAACATCGCTTCGAAATATTCGTTGAATATGTTTTCAACGCTGAGTTCGCTGTTCCAGGCAAGTTTCGAATACATATAAATCGCAAGAAGGTTAAACCCCGTATCCGCGCCCGTCTGACAACTCTTGATCTGCGGGAAAGTAAAGGCGTAATTATTAGCCTTTAAATACTTATAATATCCGGGGTAAAAACTGTATAAATCCCAGAAAGTGAAGAAATCGTTATAAAATCCGCCGTACGACCACGCCCACGTTTCGGGAGAAGCCTTGCCCCAGAGTCTTATATATTCGCGCTGTTCGAGATTTACCTCGTCATAAAACGACATACCCGTGTGCAGATTGCTCTGCGCAAAGAACGGCGCAACGTTTACGTCGTCGTTGAATTTTAAATCTTCTTTTATAACGAGATTGCCGTTTTCGTCTTCGGTGAACGGGGGTCTTGACGTATCGAGATACGCAAAGAACATATATCTAAAGTTTTCTCTGCGATACGGAGCGTTTTCTTCAAGCGCCATCCACGCGTTGACTTTCTTGCCTACGTCGTGCATGAATTTCATAAGCGCGGCGGAATCGGCGTTGTTATGCTCTCTTTTCATATTGTCGCACGTGTTGCAATTGCACATGGGAAAATTATCCAACTGTCCTAAAAGAACGGATTTGAACTGCGGATACTCTGCCGCAGGATACCACATAAGCGACTGCTCTATTTTTTCGGCGCAGAAAGTAGTCATCAGATCGTAATTTTTTCCGTGCGAAGTATAGCAAAGTTGCCCCGTACTCGAATAAAACTCACCGTATTGCCCGTATTTGCTTTTAGGCAAGTAAAAATCGCTGTTATGGTTGTTTTTAATTTCCGATGCCTTATTGTCTTCTTTATGAATAGGAAGAAGCATTTCGCCGTAATTATCGCGAAGTCTTAAACGATAAGAAATCATCTTGCCGTCGGAACTTTCCGACGAGCCGTCCATATAACCTATTCTTTGGCGATATTCTATGTCGGAAATATCGGTTACGTTGTAATTCAGAAGTTTAAGATCTGTTACGTTCTTTCTGAGCGTATAACAATCGGTAAAGAAAAACTCAAAACCGAAATTGATTTTTAAAAAGTCGTAAACGCCGTTCAGAACGCCCGTTTCTTCTCCGCCGATGATATAAACGGACATGCCTTTGGTAAAGATTTTAGTTCCGTCTTTTTTCATCGCGGCGAAATCGTCGTTTCTGTCAAGACTTTTATAAAGCGAAGTGTTGCCGAGCGAAATATAACGGTTTGCGTCGTTGTGCGTAAGACCTTTATCGGTTATAAATTTCAAAGATATGCCCGTCGCTTCTTTAAAAAATCTCGAAAGTTCGCTTTTAGCGTAAGAAATAATCTGCGTTTCGGTTTCGGGAACGACTACCTTATACGAAGTTTTTCCGTTTTTGACCATATAGGTATTCGTTGCTTTATACGAAAACGAATGATTTTCGTTAAAAACTTTATTAAATTCTTTAAACCCGTCGCCGTTTACGGCAAGTTCGCCAGAGTATTCCACGGCGGCGTTTGCGTTGCCGCCGTCCTTTTTACACGAAGCGAACACCGTAAGAAGAGTTAAGGTAAAACATAAAATTATTGCTATTTTTTTCATAAATTCCCCTTACCTGACGTTGACGTAATACTGTTTGCTTACGCCGTTTTTAGCCCCGTCTACCACGTAAACTATAATCGTGTATCTGCCGGGCGCGGAAATTACTATATCGGCGTCCGAAGTAATGCTCTTAACGAAGTTTTCGTTATCGTCTTTAATAACGTAATAAACTTTAAGAGCGTCTTTTTCGGTAACGTTGTCGGTAGCGTCGAATTCGGGTCTGAAAGCCGTTCCCGCGGTTACGTCTATCGTTTTGCCTTCGTTTTTGAGATTAAGTTCGGGCGCTTCTACGTCAACTACCGTTATAATCTGATAGTACGGGCTCGATTTTTTACCTTTGCCGTCAACGTAATTATAAACGACCGAATATTTGCCGTATTCGTCAAGAACGAATTTAATATCGTTTTCAAAATCGGTAATTCCGCTTAACAATCTGCCGTTTACGTCTTTAACGGGTTTGCCGCCCTTGCTTACGGTTAAGGTAAGATTATTATAAGACGACGGAGATAAAACGTCCGTTGCGTATGGTCTTGTTAAAACGATTTCCTGCCCTAACGTGCCTATTTTATCGGGTAATTTCGCGTAAATAAGCGGAGAAACTTCGTCGCTCACTCTGTCGGAATCGGATCTTACGGTAGTTAATTCCTGATTGCAGATTTCGCTTACTTTCACTTTAAATCCCGCATTTACGCCGTTGAATTTTACAGACATAAAGCATAAATCGTTTGTAAACGGATTTGTTATTTCAATAATTCTCGTGCCGACCATCATAACGCCGTCGCTTACCTTAAGAGTAAGTTTTTCGCCGTTCCACTCGTCAGTCAGAGAATAAGCGTCGCCGTTTATCGTAACGAAATATCTTTTGTTTTTACCGCTGATTTCGACTTCGTATTTATTATCCGCGTTAAAGTAATCGCTTAAAACAAGCGTCATCGAAGTAATGCTCTGCTTTCTGCCGTCCGAAAGAGCGGGAATTTCAAAACCAAACCCGAACTGAGAAAACAATAGCGGATTTACGAATTCGAAGTATGCGGAAGAAGATTTCGCCGTGAGCGCGGGAAGTCTGTTATCTATCGCGGCAGCCATATTGCCGCCGAAATATTTTACTATTTCAACGTCTTTACCGTAATTAGCGTCGATAATATCTCTCTCTTCGCTTTCGATATAAACCGTTTCGTCGCTTACGCAAGCCGTTTTGAATTTAACCTTTCTCTCGCCCGTAACAGTGAATTTTTTCGGATCGATTTCGGTATAAGGATTGCCGTCGTAAGAAACGTAGGACTTCGTGGCGACCGCCATGTTGCCGCTTGCGGTGTAATTTATCGCCTTAACGTTTAAAAGAGAATATTCGGCGTTTTTAAGGTAATATTTATTAGTATATAACTTGTCGCTTTCGAATTTGGGTTTAGTATTTTCCGTAACGGTTAAATCTACGGTAAAGTCGCCGCTGTAAAATATATCGGAATATACGTATTTAACCGAATATTTTCCGATCTCGTCAAAAGCGTACTCATTGCCCGAGTAATTTGCGACAGCCTTTTCGCCGTTCGGTTTTATAACGGTAACGTTAACTTTAAGAGTGCTTTCGTTAAGAGATTTTATTTCCGCAATTTCGGAAAGTTTATATCTGTCTCCCCCGTAAACGCCTGTCGTCAACTTGTTCGTTGCGGTTATTCCGCTTTCGGCTTCTACGGCGTAAAGATTAAGCGAAAGTTCGCTTTCGTTGCCGTAAACGTCACGAGCAAAATAATCTATCGTGTAAGCGCCTTTCTTTTCGGGAATAAATTTTCCGTTTTTAACGCTTATATTGCTTGAATCGGACGTGTTCTTTTCATAAGTAACAACGTAATCGCAAAGTCCTTTAATGCCGTAATCGTCGCTTGCGGTTACTTCGGGAACGGTAACTTCTTTTCCTGCCGCCGCTTTATACTCTTTGTTAAAGTCGCCCGAGAAAAATACGGGGCTCGTTTCGTCGTTATAATATCCCGCAGAGAGAAAATCATCGCCCGAGTAATCGCCGAATTTTGCTATTTGCATCGGCGCTTCGCTGACGCCGACGAGCGACGAAGCGGTAAGCGATAAAAATACGTTTCCGTCCGTAAATCCGCCGAAAGTATACTGATAAGCCTTATCGTTGTTGATTTCGGAAACGAGCGCGTCCTGCGTGCCGTTGCCTATTCTTACGTTGATTTTGATTTTGTTTTTATCGGTTGTGTTGAGATAATAACTTACGTTGGAATAAATTTTGGTCTCGGGGTTGTTTCCGTATACGGTAGTTCCGTTTTTGTCGATTTCATACGACTTGCCTGCAACTTTAACGTTGCCCTGCTCGTTTTGCGCAAGACCTACCATTTTACCGCCGCAAGTTCCCGCTACGATACACGTTGAATAATATCTTTCGGAACGCTTATACATTATATCGAGATAGATCGAAGGATCGTAACAGTCCGTAAGCCTTAAAGTAATAAAGTTGCAAAGCGCGGGTTCGCTTTGTATGCAGTTGAACGAAATAATGTCTTCGAGATTATTCTCGTAAATATTAAACGGTTTATTGAGAGTGAACACGTCGCCTTCCGCCATGCCTATTTTAAGACCGTTCGTATAGCCCATGGCTTCGAACTGATTGTTCAATTTACCGTATTCTATATTATTACTGCCCGAAGCAAGTTCAAAAACTCTTTTCTTAACCGAAAAAGTTTTTGCCGCGCTATAACGCTTGCCGTTTAAAGTTTTTTCGTAAACGACGGAATATTCTCCGCATTCGTTCAGCGTGAGATTAGTTAAAGTAACGCGACTTCCGTCGGGTAAAGCGACGTAAAAGGAATCGGATTCGTATTCCGCTCCGTCAATCGTCATGGTAGCCGTTTTGGGAACGGCTATCGTGCTTTTATAGAGATATTCGGTTTTTATGCCGCTTACGGTTACTTCTGCCGCGTAAACGGTTCTATCGTTTTTCGTAACCGCGAAAAGCGCTGCCGCAAGCGAAACGATTATGCCCGCAAGCAAAACCGAAATTATTTTTATCTTTTTTGTTTTCACCATTTTTACTCCTTATTCTTTAATTCCGCCAAAAGATATGCTGCCCATAAGTTTATCTTTGAATATAATGAACAATATCAGTATCGGAACGGCGAGAAGCATACACGCCGCCATTTGTCTGGGTATGGTTTTCAATTCGCTGTTACTCGATTCGATAACGAGATAGAACACCGAATACGCAAACGTCGGATAAGACGGAAGATATAAGTATAACGTCTGATAGTCGTTCCATAAATTTACGAATTGAATGAGAAAAACCGTAAGAATCATCTTCTGCGCGAGCGGAAAATAAATTCTGAACGTTATAGTGAATTCCGAAGCGCCGTCGATAGAAGCGGCATCTCTGTACACGTTGGAAAGACCTTTGAAAAACGCGTAATAAACGAGATAATAAGTTCCCGCGCCCGTCATTTTCTGCACGTAATTTCCAAGCATGGTATCGTAAAGACCGCTGTTTCTTAAAAAGGCAATTTCGGTAGGATATCTTCCTACGACGGGAATGCACATTATAACGATATTTA
Source organism: uncultured Clostridia bacterium (assembly GCA_934248055.1). Classification (GTDB taxonomy): domain Bacteria; phylum Bacillota; class Clostridia; order Christensenellales; family Borkfalkiaceae; genus HGM11412. The sequence continues at coordinate 425,827 of CAKQKI010000001.1, forward strand.
TAAGATGCAACGCTTTACACCATACGTAATCGTATTTCGAAGTCGTGTATGCGGTTAACGCGGGCATAAAACACATTATCGCCGCGCCGCCGATAGTGTAAAGAACGGTGTTTATAAGAATATCGATAAACGTTGCGTCGTTTTCGGGATTGCCTATCCACACTTTCGTAAAATGGCTGGTTTTTTCCAGCGCGCCGCGAACGTAAAACTCGGTAGGCTTTCTCATTTTGAAGTTTTTTATAACTTCGCTGTAATTGTACAACTGAAAAAATTCTCTTCGGCTGTGCAAAATGAGTTTTCCGTTCGGGCTTACGAGAGTAGAATCGAGATTAGGAAACCCGATATAGTTTTTAGGCATACGTATTCCTTCGAAGTCGTAAAAACTTTTAAGCGAAGTGAGAATTCCCCAGTATAAAGATAATATGATAAACAGAGAATAAATTATAAGAAGCGCAAGAACGATTACGAACGCTACGGTCGCAGCCACGCTTTTTTTTGCTTTTCTTTTCATATCAATCCGCCCTCGGTCCGTATTTATTAAGACAATGCCTTGTAACGAGCGTTACGGGAATAACGACAAAGGAAAGCAAAAGTCCCATCGCGGACAAACCGCAGTAAGTAAGGTCCGCGTCGGCGGTGGGAAGTAAATCCGCCCTGCTTGCCTGCATATAGAGATAAAACCCGAGATTGTCAAGATTGTTCGCTTTATAATAAAACAGCGAAAACATTCTGAACTGATCGGTAAACACAGCCGCCAGCGCAACGATAAACAACGTTACGATAGTCGGGAAAATCGTCGGAATAGTAACGTAAATAAACTCCTGAATGGGGTTTGCGCCGTCAAGTTGAGCCGCTTCCGACATGGAAACGTTTACGTCTTCCATTGCGCTCGAATAAATAAGGCTGTTTATGCCGAACCACATTATAATATTGAAAATGATTAAGAAAATCATCTGCGTTCCCGGCGTCTGAAGAAGTTGCGGAATTTTTTTACCGAACCATTCGAGCGAGATAAAAGGAATAATGTCGTTCGCTAAATATTTATAAATAGTAGCCATGATTATTTCGGAAAGGATATACGGCATAAACAGCATAACCTTGAAAAAACCGCCCATAAACGACTTTTTATAAATATAAAAGGCAAAAATCAAAGTAAGCGGCGTTACTAAAAATAAATTAACCGACTCTAAAATAAGCGAGTTTTTAATTCTGTTAAGACCGCTTGTACTGAAAATCAGATTGAAAGCGTCTTTAAAATTTTCAAATTTAGCAAAACTCGACGTAAGACCGACGCCGTCTATAATCCTATACTTTTTAAACGCCAGCGAAAAGGAGTTTAAATTTATATAAAGGTAAAACACCAAAAAATGAAGAATGGGAACGGCAAGCAACAAAAGCGAAAACAACGCTTTTCGTTTATTGTCGATAAGTTTTATTTTACCTGTTTTTTCTGATACCATATAAATACCTTTTAAAGTACTTTGCCGTCATTGACGGGCTTAAAAAGTATCCGTCAATGACCGCATAAATTTAGTTTTGAAATATTTAAGAATATTACTCGGTTTTTATGCCGGCGTTTTCAAGAAGCGTTTTCCACGTCGCGCTGTCTAAACGCTGACCGTTGAATATCGTTTCGGCGGTTATTCCGTTTACAAACGCGGGAATAAGCCCATTCTGATTTTTTTCGTTTTTCACATTGAAATAACTAGTCACGCCTCCGAAACCGAAAAGGAAATTAGATAAATTCTTATACTGAATCGGGTTATCCGAAGCGATAGTAAGAACGTCTGATTTCTTTCTGATTTCTTTAAGACTCGTGTAATAATAATCGCCGAGTTTAGTTTCGTCGTAATTATAATTTATGGGAATGTTCATGCCCAAAAATTCGGTAAACGTTGCAAGTTCTTTTTCGGTGTAAAGGAATTTAAGGAAATCGAGAACCGCTCTTTTTCTTCCTTCTTTCTCTTCAACCCGCTTGTTTACGAACATAAACGACGAGCCTACGTTGAAAATCGTGTTTTTCTTTCCTTCGCCTTCTTTTACCGAACCTTTCAACTGAGTGGGTAAGCACATATAACTGAGATTACGCGGCGCTCCCCCGCTCGACATCGCCCACAGTTCAAACGGCTGAAGGCTGCTTAACTGCGCTTCGTGGTACCAGTAAGTACCGTCTATATACATTGCCACTCTGTTCGTTTTGCCGGGAGCGATAAAATTCATCTGAACGGCGTCAGCGCTGGCAGAAGACTTTAAAGTGTCTTCATGGAACCATTCGTTGTCGTAAGCAAGTTGCATAAACGAAAGCGCGTAATACCTTGAAGCCATGTCGTACATTCTGTAACCGTTTTCATTGTTTAAAACCACTTTTTCGGTTTCGGGCATTAAAATTCTCGTATCGTTAAAAAAGAATTCGCCTTTTTTAAAACCTTTAACGAGTTCCACGGGCTTATCCGAAAAATTCGCGGTAACGCTTTTCATGGTTTCATAACCTTCGAGAGCCGCCCATATAGCCTGCGGCATGTGGAAGGAATAAGAAGAACCGTCGGGAATAGTAAAAGGAGCGGTGCCTAAAGATTTTATTTTCTCGCAAAGTTTTGCAAGTTCTTCCAGAGAAGACGGCAAACCGTCGTCTAAAGTGCCGTACTCGCCGTCGGGACCGCACGATTTCTGCATATCGGAAGGATCCACGAATTTTACGTTTTCTTTGAATATTTTGCTTTCATAGTCTATGGATGCGGTTGCGCCTTCTTTCGCAAAATAAAGTCCCAACTCGTTAAAATAGTCTACGTCGTAAGTAATGCTGTTGTACCACTCGTAGTGCGGAAGCCCGTAATAATGGCGGACGCCGTCGCTGCTTTCAAAGCCGAGCAATCTTTTTTCAACGTCTTTATCGATGGTTAATTTCTGATCGTTTTTGATATAGTCGATAACTTCGTCCAACTGCATAAGGTTGCCCGAAGCAGAGTGTCTGTAAAAATCCGTCTTTGCCTCGTCAAGATAAATATCTTCACCTGCGCTGGCAAGCGTGTCGTAAGGTATCTTTTTGTTTGGACTTACCCTTATCGTAACGCCTTTTTTGCCGGTTTCGTAAATTTCGTCTTTCTTCGCTTCGGAAAATCTTTTAGCGGCGTTACGAATCCAACTTATCGCGTTGTTTCTCGTGCCGGTTCCTTCAAGAAGAAGAACGCTTATTTCGGTAGCGGCTACGCCGCCTGTTCCGCCACCGCCGCCGTTACCGCCGTTTCCGCCGTTACCCGATTTATTGCAGGCAGTTGCGCCGAAAACCATTGCGCCGGCAAGCGTTGCGCAGGCTAATTTTTTAATTAAACTATTTTTCATACTGTTTTGTCCTTTTATTTTTACTTTGCAGGCGGTTATTGCCCGCCTGCAAAAAATTTTTTAAACTTTAGCGCCGTTTATATAAACGTCAAGTCCGCTTACGCCTGTATAGGGCGTTACGGTTTTATCGGCATTGTTCGTGCATGCAAGACCTAAAAGCGATTTTACTTTTACCGTGCAACCCGTAAAGGTATTTTCGGTGTATCCGGCGGGATAACTGTAACCATATGCGCAACTTCCGAATAAGGTATCTACGTTTACGTCGCTTGCATTTACCGTAACGTTTATGAAATTGTTATTGTATGCGCCCATACTCGTTACAAGTCCGCTATCCGCTCCGTCCGGAATTTGAGTTATTCCGTCGTATAATGTACCGCCAGCAGTTCTTGCTTTTGCGTTTATGGTAACGCCATTTAATGTTGCGCCGATCATTGAAAACCCTAATGCCATAAAATTCGAATTGTATTGATTCAAAGTTATTGTAAGGTTTTTAATTAACGCGCCGTTGCCGATAATTCCGAATATACCGGGCTCTGCTATGAATTCCTGTATGTTTTTACCGTTGCCATCGAACGTTCCCCTGAATCCGTTTTCAGGATTGCTTGCTAATCTTGCCAAGCCATCATAGCCGCTCTGATACCAGTTGCCGGATATCAAATTTTCAATCAACCTGTAATACCCGTATCTGACGGTTACGTTATTTTTATAACTAAGATACAAAGCAGATTTAAGTTCGTCAAACGTTGAAATTTCTTTGGTTACAACGAGAACGGTTGCGGTTAATCTATAATACGCGCCGTCTTTTTCAACAATCATTACAAGGGGCTGTTCGCCGTGCTTTAATTGATTTGCCTTGTATTCATCTGATAAGGTAAGCGTACCGTTATTATACGACGCTTTTTCGCCGCCTATCGTTGCCGATAAAACCGTTGCGGCAGAATAGTCGCCTAAATCTAACGCATAATCGTTTCCGTTTGTTAAAACGATTTCTTTCGTTCCGCTTATGTTAACGGAGGTTGCAACGAATTCAACGTTAACGGTAAGGTTAAAGTGCATAAAGTAACCTTTTTCGTTTTTAGCGGTGATTGCAAAAGTTTTAGTGCCTTCGTCGGAAGCGTTAAACGCGTCGGTATTTATCGTAAGAACGCCGCCGTTAAAAGTATACGCGGTGAAAGCGTTTTCGCCGAGTTTGATTTCGGTGATTTCGGCAACGTCTGCAAGCGCATATTCATACGCCTGACCTATCGTCAGTTTTTCGGTTGCGGTTTCGTCCGCTCTGGGAACGATTACCGTAAGTCCGCTGACTCCCATAGCCGTCGTTACGGTTTTATTGGTATAGTTCGTACATTCAAGACCTTTAAGCGATTTTGCTTTTACCGTGCAACCTTCATACTTGTTTTTAACGTAATTTTCAGGATAAGTGAATTCATGGCACGTGCCGAATAACGTATCTATATCAAAATCTTCAACGTTTATATTTACGTTTTTCAGCGTGTTGTTATATGCGCCCATGCACGTAAGCAATCCGCTTTTTCCTGCGGGTATTTCGGCTATGCCGCTTGAGCCTTTGAGTATGCTTACGGTTACCGTATCCATGGTTGCCCCTATCATAGAATATCCGAACGAATTATTTAAACTTGTATTGCCGCCCTGATATTGCCTGATAGCAACGTTAAGATTTTTTATTAACGCGCCGTTGCCGATAACCCCGAGAAGTCCGCCCTTGTAAAACCATGACGTGATAGTTTTATTATTTCCGTCAAACGTGCCGCGGAAGCCGATTTCAGAGTTATTTTTCTGCGCAACCGTCCAGCTGTCTGAATATTCAGACGTAAACCAATCGACCGAATCAATATCTTTTTTCAATCTGTAATAACCGTATTTTGCGTTATTAGCATTAGCTGTAAACGCCGTTTTAAGTTCGTTTAACGTCGAAATTTCCTTAGTAACTATACGAAGGTTTTTATTTACGTTGGTATACTGCCCGTTGTTCTCTACCGTTAAGGTAAGCGTCTGCTCGCCGTGCTTTACAAGGCGGGCTTTAAAATCGGCGTTTAAAATTACGTTGCCGTCCGCAAACGACACCACTTTGCCGCCTATCGTCGCTTTAACCACGGTTCCTTCGATAGCGCCCACGTTTGCGGCGTAAGATTCGGTGCTTGCTAAAACTATTTCGGTTGTGCCGTCAAGATTTGTTTCCGATACCGTTTTAATAACGCTTTCCATTCCCGCGGGTACGGTAACGGTGTTTTTTGCAAGAATTACTTTCTGCGAAAGGTCCGTTCCGCCGTCCTGCGCGGCTTTTAACGTTTCAGCCTGCTCGTTTGTTTCTACGTTTACGGGATAATTCGCCGTTCCGAACCATGATAATTCTTCGCTTGCAAAAACGGATTTTGCGTATTCTTCGTTTATAAGAGCGGTTGCGTTTACAACGCCGTATAAATTGCCCCTTACTTTTTCATAATTAACGGTGGCAAAAGTATTGGCGCCGTCTTTTACGTAATACGCCAAAGCGCACATATCGAGCGTTCTGTTTTGCACGAGAACGTTTGATATTACCACGTTTGCGTAATAAAAACCGTCGTCGCCGCTATAAATTCTACCTTTATCGGCAACCATTATTTTTGCGGGTACTTTACTGCCCGTAGCGGAAGTAGCCGCAGTAACGATTGCGTTAAAATCTTTTGCCGCGTCGAAAACGGCGCGCGGCGCAACGAGAAATTTAAGAGTAATTTCGTTATTGTCGATTTGCGTTTTTACGCTTTCGTTCATTTTAACTTTAAAACGAATTCCCGCGCCGTCTGTAAGTCTTAAAGTAAGACCGCTGTCGTCCATAACGAAAACGTCACCGGTTGCCGCGTCTGCCTTTGCAGCGTTTGCGTTAAAAGTGAAAAACGCGCAAAGAGTAGAAGCAAAGATAACGGCGAAAACCGATATTAAGCATAATTTAATTCTTTTAATCGCTTTCATTTTCTTTCCCCCTTTTAACTGCTGAGCCCCGAATTAGTGAAATCCCACTCGCAGTCATCAAGCAAATGGTCTTTGCCGGTAGACTCGGTGATGACGTCAACTTCATTGCCGAGATAAACAATTTTTATGCTCGGCTTTGCGTAATTTGCATAATTTTTCATAATGCTCCTCCTACATTTTCAATCGTTCGGCAAAACGCCTATTTTTGTGTTTTTGTTCCACCTTGCGATCAGTTTCATATTTTTTTCAACGACGCAGGTATTAAAATCCCACATCGTATCGCCGTTAAACCAGCCTATAAATTCGTATTCGTAAACCGAATCGGAAACGATTTCTTTTATTTTCGGCTTAACCGCCTTACCGTCGGACGCGCCGTAAGTTATCTTCTGACTTGCAACAGGCTCGCCGACTTCCGTAACGAAAGTTACAACGTAAACTTCGGGGGTCCATTTTGCAACGAGAGTAACGTTTGAAATTACTTTATCCGTTTCGAACGACCACTTTTTATCGCCGTCGAACCAGCCGACGAATACGTAATGTTTTTTTTGGGGATCGTCGGGCTTGTTGACCGTTCCGTCCCGATTGCTTACGGTTTTTAACGTAATAACCCCGTCCGACTCAAAGAAAACGGAATATTGCGAAGCGGCGTTTCCCGAGCCGCCCGCATTGTTTCCCGAGCCGCCCGACGAATTACCGCCCGAGCAACCCGTAATAACGAGCGCCGCCATAATTAAAACCATAACGGTAGTTATAAATTTTTTAATATTCATAAGAAAACCGTCCGTTTAATTATTTTTAAGCCAAAGCGCCGTTTATATAAACGTCAAGTCCGCTTACGCCTGTATACGGCGTTACGGTTTTATCGGCATTGTTCGTGCATGCAAGACCTAAAAGCGATTTTACTTTTACCGTGCATTTCGTAAAGGTATTTTCGGTGTATCCGGCGGGATAACCGTAACTATATGCGCAACTTCCGAATAAGGTATCTACGTTTACGTCGCCTGCATTTACCGTAACGTTTATGAAATTGTTATTGTATGCGCCCAAACTCGTAACAAGCCCGCTATGACTATTCGTGGGAATTGCAGTTACTCCGTCATATACTACTGTGCCGTCGGACGACGTTCCTGCCTTTGCGCTTATTGTAACGTTTTCTAACGTTGCGCCGATCATTGAAAACCCTAACGCCATAAATCTCGATTCGTATCGGCTCATCTCTATGGTAAGTTTTTTAATTACCGCGCCGTTGCCGATAATTCCGAATATACCCGGTTCCGCCACGAACGTCTGTATCTTTTTGCCGTTACCGTCGAACGTTCCCCTGAATCCGTTTTCAGGATTACTTGCTAATTTCGTCAACTCATCATAGCCACTCTGATACCAGCCACTCGAAGATAAATCTTTCATCAATCTGTAATACCCGTATCTGACGGTTACGTTATTTTTAAAACTAAGATACAAAGCAGATTTAAGTTCGTCAAACGACGTAATTTCTTTGGTTACAACGAGAACGGTTGCGGTTAATCTATAATACGCGCCGTCTTTTTCAACTATCATTACAAGGGGCTGTTCGCCGTGTTTTAATTGATTTGCCTTGTATTCATCTGATAAGGTAAGCGTACCGTTATTATAAGTCGCGTTTTCGCCGCCGATAGTTACGGAATGAGCCGTTGCTCTCGAATATTCGCCTAAATCCAACGCATAATCGTTTCCGTTTGTTAAAACGATTTCTTTCGTTCCGCTTATGTTAACGGGGGTTGCGTCAAGATCGACGGCAACGGTAAGGTTAAAGTACATAAAGTAACCTTTTTCGTTTTTAGCGGTGATTGCAAAAGTTTTAGTGCTTACGTCGGAAGCGTTAAACGCGTCTGCATTTATCGTAAGAACGCCGCCGTTAAAAGTATACGCGGTGAAAGCGTTTTCGCCGAGTTTGATTTCGGCAATTTCGGCAACGCCCGCAAGCGTATATTCATACGCCTGACCTATCGTCAGTTTTTCGGTTGCGGTTTCGTCCGCTCTGGGAACGCTTACCGTAAGTCCGCTGACTCCCGCAGCCGACAATATCGTTTTTTCGGCATTGTTCGTGCATGCAAGACCTAAAAGCGATTTTACTTTTACCTTGCAACCCGTAAAAGTATTTTCGGTGTATGCGGGGGGATAACCGTAATGCGCGCAACTTCCGAATAAGGTGTCTATATCCGTTTCCTGAGCGTTTATCGTTAACTTATTGAAAGTGTTGCCGTATGAGAATATGCCCGTAAGCAATCCCGAAACAAAATTATTTCTTATTTCGGTTATGCCGTTGCCATCCCGTTTATCCACGTTCACATTAACGTTATCAATAGTTGCGCCTATCATACTGTAGCCGAAAAGCATGAACGATTCTGGTTTTTCCTGTTTGTATCTGTATACGTTCATATTAAAGGTTACGTTTTTAATTACGGCGCCTTTACCTACGTATCCGAACAAACCCGTGATGTTAAACGTTTCTCTTACGGAATATCCGTTTCCGTCAAACGTTCCGCGGAAGCCTAACTCGCCGTTGGCGTTTTTCCATATACCGCCTGAAATGTCGTTTTCGCTCTGATACCAGTTATAGCCGATTAAATTATTCTTTAATCTGTAGTATCCGAATTTTACGTTGTTATTAAACTTGAGCGCCGTTTTAAGTTCGTCAAACGTTGAAATTTCTTTGGTTATTACAAGAACTTTTGTGGTTACGGCGTAATACTTTCCGCCTTTCTGAACGATAACTTTCAAGGTCTGTTCGCCGTGCTTTACAAGATTTTCTTTATATTCTTTCGTTAAGGTAAGTTTACCGTTATTATACGACGCTTTTTCGCCGCCTATCGTTGCCAATATACCCGTTGCGGCAGAATATTCGCCTAAATCCAGCGTATAATCGTTTCCGCTTGTTAAAACGATTTCTCTTATACCTGTTAAGCCGACTTCTTCCGCAGGAACGGTTACGGTTACCGTGAGATGAATCATTACGTTTCTATTTCCGATTTTACCCGAAAGCGTAAGAACCTGAACGCCGACTTCCGAATCGTTGAAACTTTCGGTTAAAGTGAGTTTGCCGTTTGCGAAGTTAAAGCCCGTAATAACTCTTTCGCCGATTTTAACGGAAGTAATTTCGGTTACGTCGCTATTGTTTTCACCTATACTAAATTCCGCGCTCGCGCCTAAAACGGCAACGTTGCTTTCGGATTCGTAATAACGCACGTACGTGAGAGTTATCCCTTCGACAGACTCTATTTTTATTACTTTTTCGCCCAAATATTCCTTACTAGTGGTAACGCACAAAAGTCCGCCGATAGATTTTACGTTTATTCTGCAATCGGAAAATACGTTGGCTTTTCTGTGGTCGTAGTTCCAGTAACTGCAACCGAATAACGTATCTACGTCGCCGTCTGAATTGATTTCCACGTTTTTATATTCCGTGGAATGACTCATAAGCCCCGTAATTACGCCGCCTTCGGTCGTTTCGGACGAAGATTCGCCGCTCTTTATATTGACGGTTACGTTTTCAAACGCAGCGTCTCTTACCGAGCGGGCAAAAACAGTTCTTCCGTCGGAATAGCCGTACGCGTTGACGGTTAAGTTTTTAATCACCGCGCCTTTTCCGACAAGACCGAACAAGCCGTTGATTTCGGCGGTGCCGCTTATCGAGTTGCCGTTGCCGTCAAGCGTTCCCCTGAACCCGTAAAGACCGTCTACGTTCTGCCAGTTCTTGCCGTTGCCGTTGCTGAGTTTATACGAAGCGTCGCCAAGGTTGCTTATAAGTTTATAGTAGCCGTAAACGGCGTATTCCGCGCTGTCGGAATCGAGAAGTTCTTTAAGCGCGCTTACGTCGCTTATTTCGGCGGTTATTACAGTTACGGGAATCTGTAACGAGTAAAAACGACCGTCTTTTTCAATAAGCGCCGAAACAGTGTTGTTTCCGTGAACGGTTTTGTTCGTTTTGAATTCGCCGTCTAAATCAAGAGAAGAAGCGTCGTTTCCGAGATAATAGCCGCCGCACGAAATCGAGTAAACCGTCGCGCCGCTATACTCTTTAAGATCGATCGAATTTTCCGTGCGACCTATAAACACGTTCTGATTTTCCGTCAAAACGACTTTTTCGGAATCGGTAAAGATAACCGCGCCGATTTTTGCGCCGAAAGTAATGCCGTTAACGCCTTTATACGTCATTTCGATAACGGTTTTTCCTAAATTATTTCCGAACACGTTAATATCGTTGAACAAACGAAGAACGCCGTTTTCGAATTTATAATCTTTTATAGCAACGCCGTTACATTCAAGCGTAATTATTTGCGCATTGTTAAACCGTTCGCCTATATTCAATTCTACGAAAGATTCGTTGACGTTGATAATATCCGCAACGTTCGTTTCGATAACGCCCGTTATATTGCCGCCGAAACCGACGGTATCTTCGAGATATACGGTTAAGCGGTTGCCGTTTGCGTTATAAGACGCTAATTCTTTTACGCGCTTCGCGTTGACGACGCATCCGCTGAAATAATTGCGTTCGAAAGCGTACTTATCGGCAGAACCGAATAAAGAATTGAGTTCTGCGCCCTGAGCGTTTACGGTAAGACCTTTTACAGAATTCCCCTTAAAGGCTTTGGCGGTGATAAGACCTATTCCGTCGGAACCTATTCCGAGCGTTCCGCCCGAAACGGTGATTTCGACGTTGGTGATGAACGAATCTAAAATATAATCGGCTATAACCGATTTGCCCGCTTCGTTCACCGCGCCGTTAACCGCGAATTTAACGTTTCTTATTTCCGCGCCGCCGCTCACGTAACCGAACAATCCGTGATTGCCGAGAACGGAAGTTATCGTGTGATTATTACCTTCGAACACGCCGCAAAAACCGTTTTTACCCGTGAACTGCTCTTTCGCTGCGTTGGAAAACTCGGTGAGAGTTATATCGTTTTTAAGTTCGTAATACCCGTAATTTCTTGTTTTGCTTATTTCTAACGCCTCGATAAAATCTTCGGGAGCGTAAATATAACGGGATACGATAAGCACGGGTACTCTGACGGTTTTAACGCCGCTTTCCGTACCGACGGTTACGGTAAGTTCTCTTTCGCCGTAAACGCTTTCGAGTTCACTGCCGTTTATCGCGGAAAGAGAAGTGCCGAGATTTATACCGTTCAACGAAACGCCCGTTACCGAAGTATACGAAATATCGCCAAGGTTAATCACGTTTTCGGTTTTCGAAACTTCTATAACCTGTCTTTCGCCGTCAACGTATAAAACGTCACTCGGAGCGTAGTCCGAAAGCATTATCTTTTTAATTTTTTCAATATTTTTGCGCGATACGCCGACGTAGTCGGTCAAAAAGTTTTCGATCGCCGCAGAGAGCGGCTTTCCTTCTTCGCCGTAATTAGTTTTTATGGCGTTAATCAGCGCGCCGAACGCTACGAAATTATCGTAATCGTTTTTCATAACGCCGATTTCGGTAAAGGCGCCGTCTTTAAGTTCGCTTCTGTATCTCAACCCCGAAACTTTGGAAAAACTCGTAAGTTCGAAATCTTTTATAAGATCGCTTTCGCTTACGCCGAGCAAGCCGTTAAGGAGAAAGGCAACCGTACCCGTTCTGTCCGCGCCCGCGTTACAGTGAATATAAACGGGATAGTTATTCTCGTCTGCAAGCGAATCGAATATGTTTTTAAGAGAAAGTTTCATGGCGTTTTCGTTGCGGACGGCGTTACCCGTAGCGTACGACAAACGACGAGCGTCGTTCGTGTTAGACATGGTATCGCTCTTTGTTTTACCGTCGTTAGGCAACGAATTCCATATACGCGCTTCGAATATATCGGTATACTGCCCTATAGTGTATTTATAATAAGGATAGGCCGCGTTTACAAAGTTTTCGGTCTGATCGGCGTCGTCTTTCCCCTGCGTTCTCAGATCGATTTCGGCTTTGATATTAAGATCCGAAGCGAAAGTTTTTAATCCGTTTTCGGTTAATTTATTATCGCCCCAACTGCCGAAACCGTTGAGTTGATTGCCGCGGTAGATTTTTCCGTAATTGACCTTGCCCGAGCCTGCCGCCCAACCGCCGATATCTCTTACGTTCGACGTGCCTTCGGCATAAATAAGGCGCACGGAAAGTTTTTCGGTTGTGAAAGTCGACGGTTGCGACTCGTCACCCTGATTATCTCCGCTTACTTTCCAGTAGTAAGTTGTGGAAGGCAATAAATTATATACGCTTATTTCGCTTTGCAAGCCCGAAATTTCGTAAGTTTTTGCGTTTATAAAATTTTCGTTGTCGGCTAACCGCAACTCGTATTTAACGCTTCCGTTACTCTGCCAGGAAAGTTTTACGGGCAACGCGCCTTTATCCTGAGCAAGTTTTGCTTTCGGCAAAGCCGCTATCTGCTCTTCGACGGTCGCGGCGTTTAAATACGCCTTTACTTCGTCGGCAACGAGTTTAACGTTGCTCGCGTCGGCAACGGCAGAAAGAACGATTTTATCGACTTCGGGAACGTCGGGATTATCAGGATCGTCCGGCTCGATAATATCGGGCTGTTTCGGTGAACAACCGTTTTTACACCCTGCTACGCCCGCACATAGCGTAAATATCAGTATTGCGGTCAACGCGATAATGCCAAATTTCTTTTTCATCAAGAACCTCCCGCTCTTTTCGCATAATCTTTCACTATACACTTGCATTATAAACCCGATAGTGCTATAATAATTGTATAATTACTTCATTTTTTTGTAAAATACTATCAATTTTTAATTATGCAGACAAATTTTCCCGAAAAACTTCAAAGACACAAAAACCCGTTTTACACTATCAGCGACGTATCTTCCTTTTCTCAGGGCTTTGCGTATTACCACAATCTCGGCGCGCCCATTTTTATGCACGCGCATAACTATTACGAACTCAACGTGATAACGCAGGGCGAATGCAGGCATTATTTCAACAATAAAAGCCATCCCGCAAAAGTCGGCGACGTTTTTATGATTCCGCCCTATATAGAACACGGATACTGGTCCGACAGCGGCAACACTCATATTTTTCACCTTATAATAAAAAACAACGTGCTTGAAGATTATAAAAAACAATTTTCAAAATATCCGGGAATTAAAATTTTACTGGAAGTAGAACCGCAAATCCGTCAGGCGTTCAGCGATTTGTCGCTCAATATCAACGTTCCCGAATCCGAACTTCCGGAACTTTTTACCGATTTTGACGAACATATAAAAATCGACAGGAAAAAATATGACGACGACGGCGCTTTTTTCGACCTTAAAACGGCGTGCTTATTGTGTAAACTCGCCAGAATAATATCTCAGAAATACGTTTCGCGCAATGAAAATCAAGCCGCCGCGGACTACGTTATATTAAAAACAACGCAGTTTATGGAAGAAAATTATTACTCTAAAATTTCGGTGGACGATTTGTCGGAAATAGTAAATATGTCTACGCCGAACTTTTTCAGGTATTTTAAAAAAGTTTTCAAAACAACCCCTATGGAATATCTTAAAAAAATCCGTATTTCCCACGCCACGAATATGCTTGCTTCAACGGATAAATCAATATCCTTTATAGCGCAGGAATGCGGGTTTTTCGACTCTTCGCATTTTACTCATACTTTTGAGCAGACTACTAATATGAAGCCGAAAGAATTCCGCCAGAACGCGCAACACGTAAAAAACGATAAACTATAATCCGGAATTTTAAAAGAGCCGCGCTTAATTGAAAGCGCGGCTCGATATTATTTTATTACTTTTTTATAAACAACGTTTTAATTGCGGAAAGTAAATCGGCAAAAGATTTTTTCTTAATAGCGAACCAGAAGACCGAAAAGCCGCCGAGACCCGCAACTGCCGTCGAGCCGACTGCAATTCCCGCAATCGCTCCGCCGGAAAGTCCGTCCTTCGTGCCGATTTTTGCAATTCTAAGGTCGGTGATTTCGTTGCCGTTTTTATCGAAATACTTGCCGCAAACGGAGCAGTCTTTATGCCCTTTCGTGCCGAATTCGGTAGTCGTAGGCGCAACTTCGTCTATCCACGCGCCGAAAGTATGCTCGGCAAAATCGGTATCTGCTTCCTTTTCCTGAACCGCAAACGCAGTATTTTCAAACGTGGCGGTATATTTTATTTTGCCTTTTTCTTTGCATGTTGCCGATTTGATTTCCGCTTCCGTTGCGGTTACCGTTTCGCTTTCGATATGAGTTTTATCGCGTTTGCAAACTCTTTCGGCTTTGCAGGTGTTATCGCTCGTCCACGTGTATTTTACTTCGCCATAGTCGTGATCGGGTTTTTCACCGTATTCCGCGCCGCAAACCGAGCAAACCGCTTTGTTTTCGCAGGTTGCCGTTCCGCCCGAGCAGTTTTCCGTTTCGGAATGATTACCGTTATTACAACTGCGGGTATGCGTTCCGTTGCCGTTGCCTGTCCAAGCGCTCCATTCGTGATTGTTTGTTGCCGGGATAGTTAAATCGACAATTTCTTTTTTGGTTATCGGATCGCAACGTTTTTTGCATAATTCGCAATCTCTATGCGCTTTTACCCCTGCCTTATTGCAAGTTGCGGGTATTTCGGGAATCAGATCGCCTAATTTGTGACCGTCGGGATTGACAGGTATATTAAAATCGGTAATTTCCGTATTGCTTGCGTCGTAATATTTATTGCAGATATTGCAATGTTTATATCCTTTTTTACCCTTTTTTTGGCAAGTTGCGTATTTTTCTTCTACCCAAAAACCAAAATTATGCCCGTAGTATGGGCTGACGGGAGTTTTTAACTCTTCTTCGGTCGTTTCGTTTTTATTTTCGTCAAAGAACTTTCCGCACACTGTGCATTTGTAGTGCGCATTCATACCGCCTGCGATACAAGTTGCGGGGCTTTCTTTAATAAGCGTGCCGAATGTATGAACGCCGCTTGCGGGGATAGTCAACGCTGCTTCGGTCGTTTCTTTTTTGCTTTCGTTAAAAAACTTTCTGCAATCCGAGCAATAATAATGCGCTTTCATACCGCCTGCGATACAAGTTGCGGGGGTTTCTTCATTAAGCGCGCCGAAATTATGGCTTATGGCAATGGTAACAGTTGCAACTTCGCCTGCAAAATAGTTTTCGTCTTCTTTGTATCTTACTTCATATTCGCCGACTTCAAGATTAGTAATCGTACTTGACGTGCAAGCCGTAAAATCCGCGCCGCCTACTTTTCTGTATTCCATCGCCGTGGTAACGCCGTCGATTTTGCCAAAGCCGTCTCTGCACGAAATCGGGTTGGCGATAAGCCCGACGGGGGCTGATTTCTCTGCCTTGTTAATTACGAATTCTTTGGTGAAATTGCCTTCATACGCGCCCTTACCCGTGACGGTAACGATGTAAGTACCCGCGTCAACGGGTTTGTCGCTAAAATCGAGCCCGCCGGTCGAGCCCGCTTTTACCGCATAACTTACTTCATAGTCGGTGTCCCTGACAAGCGTTCCGCCAAAGGTCGGCTCCTGCGCCGTTTCGTTGAACACTTTTTCAAGGTCGGTAACAGGCACAAGCTCTTCGTTTACTGCTTTGACAACTTCATGTTCAGCGGTGTCAACGTATATTAATGAATAAGTGTCATAAATCTTGGGTTTTTTATTGTCCGCGCACAACTTGTCGTCGATATAAACGGATACGCCGTCTTTGTTTAATACGTGAGTCATTCCGTATTCGTCATCGACGCGAAGCTGGTTACTGTACATATAAGTTCCTTCCGTAAACGTTGCTTCTTCATATCTTTTCCACGCCGTTCCTTCTTTCTTATACCAGTGACCCATGGTGTTGGAAAATTTTGCCTGCTCGCCTTCCGTAAAAGTGAACGAAGGAGTAAACAAGGGCTTTCCATAACCTAATATTTCACCGATGTTTGAAGTTGCCCTGATTACGCTGATTACTTCGCGGTCTTCGGGGAGTACGTACGTGTTGCCGACATCCAGGGTGATTTCCTTTGTTTCAGGCGTTGCACCGCTGTCCGTGACCTTAATTACAAGGTCTGCGTTTGCGCCTAATGCTGTCGGCGTTCCCGAAACCGTGCCGTCTGCCGAAACGTTAATCCACTCGGGGCCGGAAACCTTTGAGAACGTGTAAGGTTTTGTGCCGCCTGCCGCGCCGTCCGCCACCGAAAACGCAGTTATCGGTTGGTTGATATAAGTACTGTCGATATCCCATTTATTGTCTTTAATAAAATCCAGCGGCGTGCCTGCCGGAGCAACTACTTCATACTCTTTTGAAGAAACCCAATCGTACGAATACGTATCATAAATGTTGGGGATGGTTTTGTCCGCCCATTTGTCGCCGTTTACCGTGACGGTAATGCCGTTTTTGTCAAGCACGTGAGTTGTACCTGCTGTGCCATCGATACGAATTTGAGTAACGTATCTATAAGTCCCTTCCGTAAACGCTGTGCCCGAATAATACGCCCAGTCGCCTGTCACGGTCTTCCTTTTCCAGTCGCCACCGGTGTTAAACTGCGCCGGTACGTCTTCCTTTATATTAAAAGACGGACATACAACGCTTTTTCCGAAGCCTATAATGGTGTCAATATCAGAAGTTGCGGTGATAGTGCTGACTACTATGCGCGGGTCTGTTTCTTCCGCGCGCGCCGCGTTTGCAGGGTTTGCCGTCGCTATGCCCGTTATAAGCGCAAGGCATGCGGTAAAACCGAAAATCAGCGTTAATGTTTTTAATTTATTCGTTTTGTTGTTCGTCATAATCGTATCCTTTTAAATCTGTTAGTTAACGATAAAACAGTCAACTTCCGACGCGGCTTCGAATTTAAAACAGGTTGCCCCTATCGCTTTCATAGAATAGGCAAAGCCGAAATTTTCTTTGGTACCGATCAGCGCGTTTACCGCCATGGTGCCGACCTGAATATTCAGATTTTCGGCTGTTCCGATTTTCAGCACCGCGTCGAGCGTGTTGAACAAATCCGCAGTATCGTCGTCGGTCAAATTGTTGAGCGTGAGCGATTTGTGCGATATTTTATAAGAAAAGCCGTCTTCTTCCGTCTTATCCACGCGCACGGTGGACGAAACGTAAAAATTGTCGGGAATATATTTTTTGAAATATTTATACGGAAAACCGCTCATATTCGCTTTGAACGGCGTAAGGTCTAATTTTGCCACAACGTTAAAGTTTGCGCTGCCGTTTGCGGCAATTTCGGAAAAATCAACCTGCACTACGGTTACCGTCACTTCTTTTCCTGCTATTTTTATTTTTCCGCCCGTTTGCCCGTAATACACCGTTTGCGCAATCGCACCGACCTGTTTTTCGGTGAGCGAAATCTTACCGCTCATGCTTTTATCGGAAAGCGAAGTAAAATTAACAGAGTAGCCGTTGTAACCTTTGTCTTTTTCGTAAACGATAAGCCCCGGGAGCAGTCTGTCGACTTCGGTTTTCATCGAAACGAAGTCTTCTTCGCCGTAAGCGTTCGGGCAAAGCGCGGATTCGTCCGGTTCTCGGGTAAGGGTTTTAAGTTGCCCCGCGGTGCGGAAAAGGTCGATACCGTACGTCGAGCGGACGTAAACGTAACCGCCGATGATAACCACTCCGAGTATTGCAACTATTACCACAAGAGTTATAATAAAATTTTTTATTGCTTTCATAATTTCTCCGAAATCAACTTATATATCGTACACTGTCCGAGAATTTGCAAAAAAGCGCGTAAATTGCGGCGTTTTTGCAAGGTTTCAATTATTTTTTGCCCGGCATATATCGATTTACGCGTTTTCTAAAAACTGTAAATCCATTTTACAATCGGGTTTTTCAACGCCGTTTTCTTCCAACAGAATATAATATCTGTTACACTTGCTCTCGGAAAAGCCCGTATCGAGTTTTTCGTCGTAATCGAAATCCATTCTCATACTGCTTCCCGAATTGACCAATTCACCGCGCCCGTTGAAAACCGTTGCTTTGACGTTGCCGTTGATAAGCAGCCAGTGCGTGGGCTTCCCTTCATCGATATCGAAGTACCACCAGTAGCGCGGATATCCCACGTAGGAAGATATTCTGGTGTTTACGGCTCTTTCGGAAATTTTGGGAACTCCGTACCGACTTGCCATCAACTCCCTGTTCAAACTGTGCGAAGTGCCTATCACCGTACGCACGACGTAAACGTCAAGGTCGTCTTTTCCCGAAATCCACCCGCCGTTTTCGTCCGTATAACCGTCAACGTTTTTAACGGAAACGAACTGTATGTATTCAAGCTTTGGGTGAACCTCGCCGATGAAATTCAAAAAATGCCTTTCCGTCCACGCGACCTCGTTGCCGTCATCGTAGTTTTCGTATCTATCATAACCATAAATTTCGTAGCCGTGCCATTTCGCGAGCGCGGGTCCGTTCGGCGAGCCTACGCGAAGTTCGGCGCGAAACTCCCAGAATTCTCTGCCTCTCTCGATAAGATACCCCACGTTATCTCTTGCGCGCGCGTCGTACTTAAAGTTGTCGGGATTATAACAAAGTTTCAATGTCGTGTCTTCTTCAACGGCGTCCGCAATCTTAAACGCGTCGCCCTTTTTTTCAATCATATACGGATCGTTTTGGAAATTATACGTTTCGTCGACGGGTTCGCCCTGCAACGATTGATACCACACGCCCTTATAATTGAGTTTAGTGCGGTGCGCAACCTTGATTGCGGTAACGATAAAGTATGAAAAACTATCCGTTTCAAAAGAAATTTTATCGCCGATTGCAGTTGTTTCGAGTTCTTCTACCGCATTGTCGCCCTTAACGTGATAAGTAACGTAACCGCTCTCCGACTCAAAAGGCTTTTGCATGGTGATTTTAACTTTGCCGTTCGGCTGAACGACGTTGCCGTTCTTTTTAACGGAAATATCGAATACGGCCGATTTTTCCTTATCGTAAGACTTATCCTTGATTTTTTCAAGCGCGGATTTGCCGTTTTCGCCGTCTTTACTCTCCGTATTTACGCTGAGCGACGAGCCTTTTTCAAAAATACCGCTTGCCGAAACGCCGCCTTCGGAAGAAAGTTCGGTTACGGTTTTAGCATTGTTTTTATTATTGTTTCCGCATGCTGCAAACGAAACGCACAAAGCAAGCGAAAGAATAAACGCAAAAATTTTAGAAATAGTTTTTTTCATAGTAAACCTTTTTGATACCGTTAATACCGCGAATAAGCGGGAGTAAAACCCCGCTTATCCGATTTGGTTGTAGTCGATTATTTTTTTACGACTTTTTTAAAATGCAAATTCTTACAGTCTGACCCACCTTTAAACTGTTTTCAAGAGTTAAGTAATAAGTACCTGCGCCGCTTGCCGTAAATTCTAAATTACTGTTTACGCTTACCGCGTTGAAATTCGTATCGAAAAGTTTTGCACCGAAATTAGTTTTAGGCACAAGTGTGGGGCTACTTTCTTCGACAAGGTAAATCTCGTATTTGCCGGCTGCCGTAACGTCGAAGTAGAAGTTCTTTTCCGAACCCTTACTGCTGAACGTTGCTTTCTTAAGCGCTGTTCCTACAGAAGAAGTATCGGGCGCAACGCTGAGTTTTTCGGCGTTTACGTAACTGCTTTGGAACGAGAGTGACAAATCGATATCCAGATTATCAACGTATTCCATCGTAACGTAAGCAAAAGTTTCCTGCGCGTTTTTGTTCGGCAATCTGAAAGTGGGTTTATCAAGCCCCTGATATTGAGTAGGATACACTGAATAATCATCATTAAACACTCTGATGTAAGCGCCGTTAAACGCCGAAACCTTTGCCGAAATTTGAACCACGTTTATCTGGAAGTAGTTCGTCGGTCTACGCAGCGTAACTTTAATGACAAGTCTGTCGCCTTTTTTACCCTTGGGTATATCGAGTTTCGACGTTGAATTCGTTGCCGAAAGTTCTGCCTTTGCGGCGTTAAAGCCGACGGGGGCGTTCGTAACGTCTTCGCCCGTCGTATATCTGACGAGATAAGCGCCGCCCGTAGACTTGAACATATCGGACAAACGTTGAACTTCAACGCCCGCGTTTGTATACACTTTGCAACGGCTGCTACCGTACTGCATCGCGTTGACAAAACTATACCAACCTTCGGGAATACTCTCAAAGTCGTTAAGCGTGAAATATTTCGCTTCGCCTTTCTTCATATTTACCGTTTTGGTAACGCCTACTCTCAGATTGTCAAGTTGTTCGGCTCTTTCAGCCGTTACGTTAAAGGTTACGTCCTTTCCGTCGCTTATCCATTTGCCGTCGGCGTCGGTAAGACCGGAAACGTTCTTAACTAAATTAACGTTAATGTACGAGCCGACTAAATCGCCGCCGCTTACAACGTACTCTAAATCGCCTTCGCCAAAACCTAAGCCGGTGCGACTATATTTGCCGATAAGGGTGTCGTTGTATTTTACAACCAGAGTGACGGCTTCTGTTGTCGAAAGATTTTCAAAAGCGGTACTTCTGCTAAGGTTAACCGCAAACGTCGTTGCGCCCTTTTCGATGGGGTCGATAACTACGGTTTTCTCTGCGGGCGCGCTCACAACGCCGTTAACGCTCGTCGTGGGGGGAACCGCGGTGACGATACATTCGGCGATATTTTTTGTGCTCGACCTGAGCTTGAACCTGCGTCCTACAAACGCGGGAACTATTTCGCCTTGGAAATCGACGGTAACGCCTTCGAGCGTATTGCCGCTTAAAAGCGCCGTGACGCCTTCGGGAAATGCAAGTTTGCAAGTTACATCACCGAACGTGTCGGCAAAAACAGACTGCGGTTTAAATCCTGTTTGTATCGGAGTGTTCTGACCGCCTTCGTCTTTTGTATACGATCTGATTGTTGCAGTGAACTTTTTGTAATTGATAACTGTGTCGGGGACAGTAAGCATATATCCGCGATTAAGTTCAGCCTTCGTTACGCCTTCGATACGTAAGCCGACTTCATCGCCCGCGGTTGCCGTTTCAACCACAATAGCCGACGAGCCTATGCCTTTTTCCATTTTCTTCACGGTGATTATCTTACCGATTTCATTTACTAAAAGTCGGTCGCCCGTATTCACCGTACCACGAGCGATCGTGGTTGTTATAACAATGTCGCTGCTACCTGAAAAAGTGAATATGTCATTGATCCCCGCGTAGAAATCGGGAGCGTCCCAGACGGTAAATCTAACGGCGCTGTGCGAGCCGGCATTAACTATAAAATTGTCGTTATCCACGGTCAATGCGCCTGCGACTATTGTATGAATACCGATCGCATAGTAATTTTCGGGAGCGCCGATCGTTACCCAGTTCACGACGTTGTTCGTATCTTTTGCAACGTTTACGCACGTAAGGCCGAACTTGCCGCTTTCAAGGTTTTCTCCGAGTTTTCTTTCAAAAACGCCTGACGGCAAAGTTACCGCGCGTTTTTCTATCGTGATGGTTTCGGTGATTTCGCCGCCTTTCCATTCCGCCGTCGCCGCAACGGTCGCCTTTACGGTATATTCGCCGGCGTTCGTCGGTGCGGTTGACGTAAACGCAACGTCGTCTTCGCCTTTATACGTAATGGTGATTGCGCCGTCGCCGTTGCGATTAACCTGCGCTTCGGTAACCGTAAACGCTTTACCGTCGTAAGTTTTTTCGAGCGTTAAACCGTCCGCAAAAGAAATCGTGTTGTTTTTCGCTTCGAGTGCGGCTATCGGTTCGGTTTTGGTTTCGGGGCAAACTTTACAGGTAAAGGTTTTTACGCCCGCCGTGCCGTAGCCTGCGGGAGTGGTTATTTCACCGTCGTTCCAGTCGTGCGGAGCAAGTTCGCCGCGTTCGGTTATATGTTCGCACGTTGCGGGGTGCCAGTGATTATTTTCGTCATGCTCCCAGACCGCTTCGTTAAATTTATGCGTATGCGCAAGTTTTGAAACGGTTACGGTCTTTTTGCAGCCGCATTCGGTACACGTAAACGTTTTTACGCCTTCCGTTTCTTCGGTAGGCTGAGTGGTTATTACGCCGTCGTTCCACACGTGAGCGAGTTTTTCGGAAGTATCGGTATGCTTTTTCGTAGTGCATTCGTGCCAGTGATATTCGTCGTTATACTTCCACTCGTCCGAAAAATTATGCTTGTTCTTGCTGCATGCGCTAAACGCAGACAGCGACAGCATAAGCGTTGCCATAATTACGAGAAACGTTATAATTGATTTTTTTCTCATTTTTTACTCCTTTTTAATTTGAGTGATTTATTCCAAATCGCCGAATACTTGCGACTTAAAACCTTAATTATTTGCATTTGTTCCTTTTACGTCGGTTTATTTTACCACAACGCTATACTTATATTTAATCGTTCCTAATCCCGGTTGGATATTGCTCTGTATAATGGTCGTTTTATCTGAGGACAACTCAAACGTTGAGCCTACAAACAAACCCATTTCGTGAGCGGGGATTTCTTGTTCCATATCTTCTTGGCTGTCGTAAAACACGATAGCAGAGCCTTTAATCCTGTACAACAGCGTACTGATGCCTTTGCCTTTATCGTCTTCTTCGCCCGGGTGTTGATCAAAAGTCGCCGTCACGGAATCTTTATCCGCCGCAAAAACGAGCGTAACTTTTGATACCTTATGAATTTGTATAAACTGCTCCTCCGTCATTGCCATTTCTGCAAGAAGCGCTTGCTTGACGGCTTCGGACTCCCACTCGATGGTTGCGTCAACTTTGTTGAAAGTCTTGCCCTTAATGTCGGCAGTCGCCCACTTTGCGTAAAGAGTGAAAACTCTTGCCGGCATATATGAAAAACCGAATGCCGTGTCGGAAAGCGTTGCTCCGCCGTCCGTGCTTTCATACCAGCCTGCAAAAACAAAACCGTCTTTGACGGGATCGGTCGGGGCTGTAATCGCCGCGCCTGCGCTTGCCGTGATGGGTTTCACCGCGCTGCCGCCTTTACTGTCAAAGTTTATCGTATATTCTTTTCCGACGACAAGTTTGTCAATCGATACGGTCTTTTCTCTGCGGCAGACCGTGCAGGTGTAAACCATCGTGCCTTTTTGTTCCGTAGTCGGCTCGACGGTCACGTTGCCGCCGTCCCAGGAATGCTCGGCTTTGTCTTTGGTTTCCTTGCAACCCTTGTCTGTGCATGCGTGCCAATGATGAGTCTCGTTGTTGCTCCATTTTTCCGAAAAGTTGTGTTTTCCGTCCTTGCTGCAAGCAGTGGGAAGGACAATTGCCAGCATCAGCACGATAATTGCGAGAAATGACTTTCTTTTCATAGTCTTACTCCTTTTTACTTTGAGTGATTTATTTCAAATCGCTTAGCCACAAGCGACTGCGTTTGAACTCGGTCTTGCGTCGTGTTTTCAGGCTAATACATTGTTCCGCAATCGTCATATACGAGTGTATTATGCCGCTTGCGCGCCGCGTCTTAACCTAAAAACGCGACGCAATACTTGCAGACAACCAAAACGTCGCTATTTTCGATGATTTCTGTCGAAGGCGACTTTGTTCGTACTTGGCGGTACGGGCGAAGGCGAATTCGGCATAAAGCGCGTAAATATCGGCGCTTTGGCGGGTTTAAACGCAATCGCTTGTGGCTAAAATCGCGACTTAAAACCTTTGTTATTTAATAATATTATTTTCTTCTTAAAAGTTTTTCGGATAAGCGGGTTTTACCCCGCTTATCGTTGCTATATTTTTGTTGCTCTGCTTTTAATCAGGAAATTACAATCCCGCCGGGAGTCTGTTCTCTTACTATACCGAAATTAACGATCAAATTGCCGTCGGTGGTGTTTGTGACAACGATGGTATAATCTCTTACGGGCACATTTTTCAGAAGCTCAAAAGAATTGTCCGTCGACAAAGTAACCTCTGTACCGTCTGCTCTATAAACCTTTACGGTTGCGCCTGCGGGGATATTTGAAATCGTGTACTTCATTCCAAACGATACGCCGGCACCGACACTGATAACAAATCTCTTTTCTTCGCCCGCCGCATAGGTAATTTCTCCGGACGAAACTTCATTTACGCCATCGGGAAATTCAAGCCTTGTCGGGGCGCCTTCGTTCAAAGCGCACGTCAGCGTGACTTTAAGCGTGACCTGTGAATCGCCGCCAACGCCTTCAACGTAAACGTAGAACTTGGTATTACCTGCAATCGCATTGAAAACGTACTGCCTTTCATTGACTTTTTCAAAAGCAATCTCAGAGCCGGTCAACGCATTGTACACAATAACTTCACTGCCGGTAATTTTTTCACTTGTCCATTCAAGGTCAAGCGTGCAGACGCTGCCGTACTCTCCGCTGTCAACGGTGGTTTCGAAAACCATGGTATAGTTTGCGCCGATAACGCCTTCGCCGGGGGTGTTTTTGTCGAGTTTATCAATGTCGTAGAACTTGATTTTAACTCTTACGTTCAAAGTTGTTTTTTCGGTATAAATCCAAACGCCGTTTTCGTCAATGTATTGAGTGTTAAAGTTAAACAACGCAAACTCAAAGGAAGCGGGTTGATCTTCGTTAAGTTCGAATTTACCATAGTTGCATACGTAATCCAGATCGCTTCGGGTATGTACGCCGACTCTGTTGAATGCCGCTATGTTTACGCTTCCTTCAACGACTTCCATTATTGCATCAACGTTTTTGTTTTTGTTTTCGCCTTTCATCAGGTAATCGGAAAAATCACCCTGAGCGGCTTGCGAAGAAATTCCTTTGTCATCGATGGTAACGCTGAAATTCCCTTCTATTCCCGAAATAGGATTGTTGCTTGCGTCGACGTACGTCGCGTTAAGCGTGACTTTTTTCCCGGAGATTGTCAACGTACAACCAACCGCCCCTACTATTTTATAGTTGTTTTTTTCATCACCCGACAACACAAATCTGTCTTCAACAAATTCCATATCGTAAGGACCGCCTACGGCATACGAAGCAACCGCTGAATCCTTAATGCCGATTTTCAGTTCTTTATCACCCGCGACAAAGCCTTCTTCTTCCGTAAGAGCGCGCCACGTCGAGCCTTCAAACTGACCCACGCCGACCTTTATCTTTTTGAATTCCTTGTTCATCACAGTAATGCTGCGTTGTAAAACCGTGACCGTGACGTCGCTTAATTCGGGTTTTTTATAGTTAAGCTCGTCAGTAGCACTGAGATCGATTCTCTTTAAGTTTGCCTGGGTGTAGCCGACGTTTGCTTTTGCTCCATCGAACACGAGCGTCATATATAAATTGTCGCCCTCGATAAGATTATATTTGGCTGCGTCTTCACTGCTTACTGTTTGATTTACCAAAAGGAAACGGTTCGTTCCGTTGTATTCAACTTGAATGTCCTTTATTCTGATTTCTCTCGGGGTAACCGTAACGCTTACGTTTTCTTTCTTAATCGTGTAGTTACCCGCGTCCTTGCCGTTTAATTTAACGGAAGTGAAAGTTGCGTCAACGTCCTTGCCGGACATAGTGATCGTAGCAGTCACTTCATCGTCCGCAATAATAACAGAACTATCAAAACCCACTCCGAACTCTTTTTCGCCCGTGTAAGATTTGTTTACGGAAAGAGCGGGAATTTCTTTTTGCGTTATGCTTGCAACTACTTTTTCTTTATCGATTACGTAGTTATCTTTGCCCGCGCCTGCAAGCGTAACTTCTTTGACGGTTGCGCCGACGTTTTTGCTTGTCATCGTGATTGTCGCGTTGACCGTTTCGCCTGCGATTACGCCCGTAAGGGTTGCGGGTGTGGTTTCCTCGCCGTCATAGGTTTTGTTTGCAGTCGCGGTAAGTTCTTTCTTTGCGATTGCAAAGTCGAAAACATTTGACGCGGCTTTCCACTCTGCCGTTGCTTTTACGCCGACTTTTACGGTATACTCTCCTGCGTTCGTCGGAGCGGTTGCGGCGTACGTATCGTCTTCCGCGTCTTTTGCTTTGAACATAAAAGTTACGTCGCCGTTGCCGTTGAACGAGATTTTATCAGAAATTTCAACTGCCATTCCGTCGTAAATTTTATCGATCGTTTTACCGTCTGCAAGTATGATTTCGTTGTTTTTGGCGTCAAGCGCGTTGATATCTTCGGTATAACTATACCCGCAGTCTTTACACGTGAATTTCTTTTCGCCGACCACGCCGTAGTCCGCCGCTTTCACTATCTCTTCCTTATAATCGTGCGGGAGTTTCTCCGTCGTGTCGGTATGCTTTTTCGTAGTGCATTCGTGCCAGTGGTATTCGCTGTTATACTTCCACTTATCCGAAAACTTATGCTTGTTCTTACTGCATGCGGTAAACGCAGACAGCGACAACATAAGCGTTGCCGCAATTACCAGAAACGTTATAATTGATTTTCTTTTCATTGTTTTACTCCTTGTTTATTTTTTATATCCGAAGGGAGAGAAAATCGCCCCCTTCGCTTTATAACCGCAACGGCTTGTTTTCCGTTACGACCGCTTTAAGTTGTATTAACCGCGGGCATCACGGTTAAAAAAGTTTTATATATTATAATTCTTTTTATAGTTTTACTTATCTTTTGCCGCCCGATAAAGAGTTTTTTTAATTTTTTCTCTCTTGTTTACCGTCTGATAAAGAGTTTTTTTCGGAATTTTATTTCTCGCCCTTGATTTTCGTTTGCCTTTATGTTACAATGTTTGAAAGAAAACGCTATCCGCGGCGGCACGCGATTTAATAAATTTTTAACGTTTCGTTATAAAAATTTTTGACCGACCCGCTTTCGTTTCACAATAAAATTATATTCGCGAACGATTTTCTTGTCACCTACCGGACGGCTCAAAAGGTATGGAAAATTAAAATTTTTTTTCGTTATTTCGGGCTTTTTTTAAAAAAAGGTAGGGAAAAAGGTAGGGAAAGTTAAAAACGCGTTTTAAGGAGTTTCGGAGTGAAAAAATTTTCGTCTTTATTCATTATTGTTTTTATTTTACTTTCAACGCCCGGTTGCAATAAAAAATCGGCTTCGCTTAATCCTGCGAATCCGATAACTCTTAACATGTGGCACGTTTACGGCGAACAGGCAGATTCGCCCATGCACAGATACGTTGAAGAATTCAACTCAACCGTTGGAAAACAAAAAGGAGTTATTATCAACGTTACCCTTCTGTCGAACGCTCAGAAAATAGGCGGACAACTTCTAAGCGCTCAGAAGAACGTTCCCGGGGTTCCGTCTATGCCCGATCTTTTCTTTTGCCACAACTCCAACGCCGCGCAACTCGGTAAAGATAATCTTCTTCACTGGAACGACGTGTTTTCGGATAAAGAACTCAAAGAATTCGTTCCTTCGTTTTTAAAAGACGGTATCGTGGAAGATTCCCTTTGCGTGCTGCCGGTATCCAAGTCCACTCACCTTCTGTTTCTTGCGGGCGGCAGTTTTGACAGGTTCAGTGAAAAAACGGGATACGGCTCTAAGGATCTCGCCACTTGGGACGGTTTTTTCGAAGTGGCGAAAAAGTATTACGAATATTCGGGCAATAAGCCGTTTTGCGCAATCGATTACGTTATGCGCTCCGTCGAACTCGACGCGATAAGCAAAGGCGCAACGGATTTTTATGACGAAAACGGTTGGTATAAAGATAACGATATTATATTAAATTCGTATAAAATGTTTGCCGAGTCCATCGCGAAAGGTTATATAATCGTGTCGGACTTATATTCCAACACTCAGGTAATGACGGGCGAAACGATTGCGGGCATATCTTCTTCCGCCGCCGTGCTTTATTATAACGACACTATCACCTACCCCGACAATACGAGCGAAAAAATGGATCTCAGAGTTCTGCCCGTACCGACTACGGCGGCAGGCTCGAAATACGCAACGCAGGCGGGCGTTGGGCTTTGCGCGTATAAAACAACGGCTATAAAAGCGGAAGCCGCAACGGTGTTTGCAAAATGGTTCACCGAAAAAAAGCGCAATCTCGATTTCGTTGCGCAAACGGGATATATGCCCGTTAAAAACGGCGCGTTCGAAGTTCTTGACGATTATCCTTTTGAAAACCTTTCGGATAATTCTTATAAAAACGAAACGTTTAAAATTACTCTCGCGGCTATGAAAACAACCAAAGACACCTGCACTTTTCTTTCCGAGAATTCCGCCGCGGGATATTATCCGAATACGTATAAACTGTATGACAACATACGAAAACTGCAAAGAACTTTAAAAGAAAAGTATTCTTCGGGCAGCACCGCCGAAGAAATAACTAATGAACTTACAGAACTTTTCCGAAACACGGGAAAATAGCCTATGAACATATTTGAAAGCATTAAAAACAAAAAAACGCCTATGCGGCGCAGATTATTTTTGTATATGCTGACGCTTGCCGTAACGGTACTGTCGCTGCTTGCTTCGGGATTGCTTTTTTTCGGGCATTTTTCAACGGCGAAAGAAACGGCGGCGAACAACCTTACCTTTCAGATGAAAACTTTTGAAAGGCAGGTTTCGGATTACTTCGAAGATATGGAGAGAATGGGCTTGTCGTTATCGGCGAGCATTACGAAAGCGACCGATGAATTTCTTCTCGAAAAAAGCGTGGATTTCAGCGATATAACGAACAACGCAACGCTTATAAAAGAACTTAACGACGGCATTTTCGATAAACTCGGTCAGGAACTTATTAAAACGAGTTGCTCGGGCGCGTTCGTCATTTTTAACGCCACCGTCAACACGAAAATAGAAGACTCTTATAAGTCAAAAACGGGGCTATATCTCCAGCGCTCTTCGATAGACAAAACGGACGAATCTTTTACTTTATATCGCGGCAACACCGAATTAGGGCAGAAAAGAGACGCTCTGCCGCACCGACAGTGGCGGCTTGAATTCAATACCGACGAAATACCCGATTACGACAAGTATCTCGAACGCGCTAAAACGCCCGTTATCAGATCTCCGTTTTTAACGAGCATTTCAACTCTCAAAGGCACTTCGGAAAGGACCATGAATTTTGTAATTCCCATGATAAGCGACAGTAACGTCGTTTACGGGTTTTGCGGATTTGAAATTTCGGAACTTTATTTTAAATCTCACTTCGCTCAGCCGTCGCAACTCGATCACCTTACCTGCATGCTGCTTCCGCACAGTAACGACGTTATAAACTCAGCCGATTGTTTTTCGGCGGGAATTTTCGAAGGATATTACCTTCCGCCGTACGGAAAATTCACCTTTAAAAGCATGGGTAACGGTATAATTTCGCTTACTTCTCTTAACGGCGATTCGTCTTACGTTGCGAAAACGCGCTCTATTAAAATATTTTACGACGATTATATGCTTACGGTTGCTTTTCCGAAAAAAGAGTATGATAAAACGGTTGCGAGCAACGTAATTTCCGTTATTTTGCTTTTACTGCTTCTCGTAGGCGCGGCGGTTATCGTTTCTATTTTCTTCAGTAAAAGATTTCTTTCACCTTTATTAAAGGGAATAGAACAAATTCAAAAACAGGAACACAAGTCCGCAATATCGGCGTTTACGGAAATCAACGACCTTCTCGCTTTCCTTGCCGAGCAGGACAGACTTCGCGACGAAGAAGCCGATAAACTCCGCAATATCTGCGACGAGCAAGGCAACCTTCTCGAACAAAACCAGGCGGACATAGAAAGACTTAAATATTCGCGTAAAACCGAAATTTCACCCGACGATTACGAAATGTTCAAAATCGGGCTTAAAACGCTTACCAAGACCGAAAAAATTATTTTTAAGTTGTATTTAGACGGCAAATCTTCAGACGAAATTCTGGAAATCTGCCATATTCAGAAAGGCACTCTTAAATACCATAACCATAATATTCTCGGTAAACTCGGCGTGCCTTCGCGCAAGCAAATGCTGCGCTATGCAACCCTTTTGAAACAGGAAAGTCAGCCGCGGAATTAAACTTAGGGATTCCCTTTTCTCTTTAAAAAAATTAAAGGCAATCTTTCAATGCGATTGCCTTTTTTAGTATAAAACATTCTGAAATTTATCCGTTCTGTTTTTTCTTTTGCATAATAACGATAACAACGTAAAGTAAAACCATAAACAACGCCGAAGCGTTGATTATTATGAATAACTTAAACACGCCGCTCCAACCGAAATTATCGGAAACGAGACCTAAGGAGTACGCGCTTACGGTACTGCCGAGATAGCAGCAGCCGTTAAGCAAGCCCGCAAGCAAACCCGAATTTATTTTACCGCGCATATAAAGCGGAGCCATAGTCGAAACGATGCCGCCGACGCAACTCGTGATAAAATACATAACGCAGAACAGCGCGAGCGTTAAAAGCCAGTGAACGTTTCCTAGCGCGAAAAGGGTTACGGCGCAAATCGCGGCTATAAGCAAGTATACGCCGATCATCAGAATTAAATCTTTTATTTTTTTATTGAATAAAACGTTTACGGACGACGCTATAATTCCGAATACGGGAAAAATCAGCGTGACCACGATTGAAAAACTGTTCGATTTATTAAACGTGTCTACTAATATTTTCGGCAACCATAATACGATTCCGTCGTCCATATATTTATTAAGCATGGCAAAAATCGCCAGAAACACGAAAACTATACCGAAATTCGTTAAAAGAAAACTGTCCGACGCGACTTTATTGTCTTTACTATCCGTAACTTCTGCACTTTCGTTTTTATAAATATCCGTTATTTTGTCGTAAAGAATAAAAAACAACGCGCCTATCGCCGTCAGTATTCCGCCGCCTATAAAGAAAATGAGTTTATAAGCGTTCAATTCAACGAGCAACGCGCTTAAACCGTAAGTTATAAGTATTCCCGCGGGCGTCGGAACAGCCATTATCAAAACGGCCTTTTTAAGGCTTTCGGCGGGTAATTTTTCACTCAGCAGCATTATTATGGACGACCATAAAAACGATAAACTGAAACCGTTTAAAAGCCAGATATATTTTAAAACGCCGAAATTCTTTACACAGGCAAACGCAACGTTCAGTATCGCCGAAATTATCAGCGATAAAGGCAGAATAATTTTTTTATTATAATACTTGCAAAAAAAACCGTTAAAAATCTGCCCGAAACCGTAAGCGAAAAAGAAAAACGTGGATA
Source organism: uncultured Clostridia bacterium (assembly GCA_934248055.1). Taxonomy (GTDB): domain Bacteria; phylum Bacillota; class Clostridia; order Christensenellales; family Borkfalkiaceae; genus HGM11412. Next base: position 457,054 of record CAKQKI010000001.1, read on the forward strand.
TAAGCCCCGCTTCCGCATTCGATACCGAAAACTCGCCGATAACGAGATTTATATTCGCGCTGTAACCGTATTTACCCAAATACGAACAAGTGTACATCAAAAAGCAAAAAAATATCAATAGATAGCCTTTGCCCGTCTTTCTGTCGTTAACCGTTTCCATTTTTCACCCGATTTCTATTTTACAATATCGCGATGAGTTTATCAACTTATTTTAACCCGATTATCCGAAAAAAACAAATTCAGCCCGACGAATTGAATTTACCCGTTTTTGATATTTTTTAAACGGCGGTGTTATCTGAAATATTTTACGGCCGCTTCAAACATACGCATATCGTAATTCCCCGTAACGTTTTTATAAAGCCCTTTTCCTACTCGTTCGCTATGCCCCATTTTTCCGAAAACGCGCCCGTCGGGAGAAGTAATTCCTTCGATGGCGCACATAGAATCGTTCGGATTAAAACGAATATCTACGGAAGCGTTTCCGTCAAAGTCGACGTACTGCGTTGCAATCTGCCCGTTCTTTGCAAGTTGGTTTATAAGTTCTTTACTTGCAAGAAATCTTCCTTCGCCGTGCGATACGGGAACGCTGTAAACGTCGCCGACGTTCGTAAGGCTCAGCCACGGCGATTTATTCGACGCGATTCGCGTGCGGACAATGCGCGACTGATGACGCGCTATCGTGTTGAACGTAAGCGTCGGGGAATTTTCGTCCGCGTCGATTATCTTTCCGTAAGGAACAAGACCTAATTTAATAAGCGCCTGAAAACCGTTGCATATTCCTAAAATAAGCCCGTCGCGCTTTTCAAGAAGTTCCGTAACGCCTTCTTTAATCTCGGCATTGCGGAAAAATGCGGTTATAAACTTACCGCTACCGTCAGGTTCGTCGCCGCCCGAAAATCCGCCGGGTATAAACACCGTCTGGGCGGTTTTAAGTTCTTTTGCGAAACGCTCTACGCTGCGGCTTATGCCGTCGGCGGTAAGATTATTTATAACTATTATTTCGGGCTCTGCGCCTGCGTCGCGAACAGCCTTTGCACTGTCGTATTCGCAATTCGTACCCGGGAACGCAGGAATAAGCACTTTCGGGCGAGCAACCTTTACGGTCGGCGCGACCCGACTTTTTGCTATATACGAGAAGTTTTCAGCCTGCTCTCCGCAGTTTTTAACGTTACAGGAATAAACGCTTTCAAGTTTATTTTCGTAAATCGCAAGCAGTTTTTCAAGAGAAACGCTTTCACCGCGGCAGGATATTTCGGGCTTTGATATTACTTCGCCTAAAAGTTCGCCGACTATTTCCGCGCCGTTATCAAGTTCCAGCACGAAAGAGCCGTAACCGTAACCGAAAATAGTTTCCGCACTTACGGAATCGTCAAAAGCAAAACCGAGTCCGTTGCCGAACGCCATTTTCATCACGGCTTCCGCAACACCGCCCATTCCCGTCGTATACGCGGCGCGCGCTTTTCGTGAGCGGATAAGACTATTCACCGTATCGAAAATTTTTATAAGAGAAGCCGTTATCGGCAGTCCGTTTTCGTCTTTTTCGGGACGGAGCAAAACCACCTTATCGCCTGCGGCTTTAAACTCGTTCGAAATTATGTTTTCCGTTTTTTCGGTTGTAACGGCAAACGAAACGAGAGTGGGCGGAACGTCAAGATTTTCAAACGTGCCGCTCATAGAGTCTTTGCCGCCGATTGATGCAACGCCTAATTGCATTTGCGCTTTAAACGCGCCGAGCAATGCGGATAAAGGCTGACCCCACCGCGCGGGATCTTTTCCCGGTCGCTTAAAATATTCCTGAAAAGTAAGATAAACGTCTTCGAATTTCGCTCCTGCGGCAATCAATTTGGAAATCGACTCGACAACCGCCGAATACGCCCCGTGATAAGGGCTTTTTTCGGCTATAAACGGATTATATCCGAACGCCATCAGCGAACACGTATCGGTATGATTTTTCTCGACAGATATTTTTTGAACCATTGCCTGAACGGGCGTAAGTTGATTTTTTCCGCCGAACGGCATAAGAACCGTTCCCGCGCCTATAGTCGAATCGAAACGCTCGCTCAATCCGCGTTTCGAGCAGATATTAAGATCTCCCGCAAGCGCTTCGATATTTTCCGTAAAATTTCCAAACACGCGTTTTTCGTAACTTTGCGGCGCGTCGATCGCAACGGTAATATGCTTGTCCGCGCCGTTTGAATTAAGAAAATCACGGCTTATATCAACGATTTTTTTGCCGTTCCACTTCATAACGAGCCTTGGCTCGGCTTTTACGACCGCCACAGGGGTTGCCTGCAGATTTTCATCGTTTGCAAGTTTTAAAAACGCGTTTACGTTTTTCTTTTCAACGACTACCGCCATACGCTCCTGACTTTCCGAAATAGCAAGTTCGGTGCCGTCAAGCCCTTCGTATTTTTTTGGCACGGCGTTCAAATCGATTTCGAGTCCGTCGGCAAGTTCGCCGATAGCGACCGACACTCCGCCCGCTCCGAAATCGTTGCAGCGTTTAATCATACGACAGGCTTCTTTATTTCTGAACAACCTTTGAAGTTTGCGTTCTTCCGGAGCATTTCCCTTCTGCACTTCCGCGCCGCAGGTATCGAGCGACTGCACCGTGTGAGATTTTGACGAACCCGTTGCTCCGCCGCAACCGTCGCGCCCGGTAGAGCCGCCTATAAGTATTACCACGTCTTCGGGAGCGGGAACTTCCCGTCTTACGTTTTCTGCGGGAGCGGCGGCAATCACTGCGCCTATTTCCATGCGTTTTGCGGCGTAGCCCGGGTGGTAAATTTCATCTACGATTCCCGTTGCAATGCCTATCTGGTTGCCGTATGACGAATAACCCGCGGCGGCGGTAGTAACGATTTTTCGTTGCGGAAGTTTACCTTTTAAGGTTTCTTCTACGGGTCTTAACGGATCGGCCGCGCCCGTTACGCGCATTGCGCCGTAAACGTAAGAACGCCCCGAAAGCGGGTCGCGGATAGCGCCGCCTATACAGGTTGCCGCGCCGCCGAAGGGTTCGATTTCGGTCGGATGATTATGCGTTTCGTTTTTAAACAGCAATAACCACGGTTCTGTTACGCCGTCGACGTCTACGTTTATCCTGACCGTGCATGCGTTTATTTCGTCGCTTTCGTCGAGTTTATCGAGTTTACCCTGTTTTTTAAGCGCTTTTGCCGCAATGGTAGCAACGTCCATAAGGCATACGGGTTTGGTTTGCCCGAGTTCCCTGCGTAAATCAAGGTATTCGTTATAGGTTTTCATAGTCAGGGCGTCTTCGAATTTCACGTCGTCTATCACCGTTAAAAACGTCGTGTGACGACAATGATCCGACCAGTACGTGTCTATCATGCGAATTTCGGTTATAGTCGGATCGCGGCGTTCCGATTTAAAATAAGCCTGACAAAACGCTATATCTTCCGCGTCCATAGCAAGCGAATAATCTTTAATAAACCGTTCAAGTCCGTTTCTGTCAAGCGCGGTAAAACCGTCAAGAGTTTTTACTTCCGTGGGTTTATCGTATTTCACTTTCAGAGTTTCGGGCTTTTCAAACGACGCTTCGCGCGCTTCGACGGGATTTATAACGTATTTTTTTATATTCGCGATTTCGGCGTCGGTAAGCCTTCCGTAAAGCATATAAACTTTTGCCGTGCGAATCAGCGGACGCGACTGTCTTGATATTATCTGAATACACTGAGCCGCACTGTCGGCGCGCTGATCGAACTGCCCCGGCAGATACTCGACGGCAAAGCAAGCGTCGGCGTCGCAGGGAAGCAAATCGTAAACGACGTCAAGCGGCGGCTCGGAAAAAACCGTTTTCTTTGCATACCCGAAAAGTTCGGGGGTGATATTTTCGGCGTCGTAACGGTTGATAACCCTTACTTTTTCAAGAGTTTTTATACCGAGAAAGGCGTTTATTTCACCGAGCAACGCCTTTGCTTCGTGGGCAAGTTCCGATTTTTTTTCTACGAATACGCGATATACCATTTATCTGCTCTCCTTGACTTTTAAAGCCTTTGCTCCTATATCTTTTCTGTAATATGCGTTTTTAAAATTTATGCGTTCTACCTTTTCATAGGCGGCGTTGACGGCTTCTTCGAGCGTATCCGCCGTAGCGGTAACTCCGAGTACCCGCCCGCCGCTCGTAAACGTTTTGCCGTTCTTTTTTTCAGCGCCCGCAAAGTAAACGCTTTCCGTCAGGTCCTGCGGAACGCTTATTTCAAAACCCTTTTCGTATTTTTCGGGATAACCTTTGCTTGCCATAATTACGCACGCGGCGCATTTATCCACGAATCGCACGTCGCAATCCGCTAAAGCGCCGTCCGTTACAGCCGTCATGATTTTTAAAAGATCGCTTTCGAGCAAGGGTAAAACCACCTGCGTTTCGGGGTCGCCGAAACGGCAGTTATATTCTATAACCTTAGGTCCGTCGGGAGTAAGCATAAGACCGAAATAAAGACAGCCTTTAAAGGTTCGCCCTTCGGCGTTCATGGCGTTTATGGTGGGAATGAATATTTCTCTCATGCAACGGTTTGCGATTTCTTCGGTATAGTACGGATTAGGCGCAATTGTACCCATTCCCCCCGTATTCAAGCCGAGATCTCCGTCAAGCGCGCGCTTGTGGTCCATCGAAGATACCATGGTGATTACGGTTTTACCGTCGGTAAAGGATAAAACGGACACTTCAGGCCCCGTTAAAAACTCTTCTATAACGATATTATCGCCGCTCTTTCCGAATTTTTTGTCGAGCATTATCCCGCTTACCGCCGCTCTTGCTTCGTCGGGCGTGTCAGCGATTATAACTCCCTTGCCGAGCGCTAATCCGTCCGCTTTGATAACGACAGGCAAGCGCGCGCCGTCAAGGTATTTCAAAGCGGCTTCGGCAGAAGTGAAAATCTCGTAATCGGCTGTTGGAATACCGTATTTTTTCATAAGGTTTTTAGAAAAAACTTTGCTTCCTTCGATTATAGCCGCGTTTGCGCGCGGACCGAAACAACGAATGCCCGCCGCTTCGAGAGCGTCGACGCAGCCGAGTACCAACGGATCGTCGGGAGCGACGACGGCGTAATCTATTCCCGCATTTACGGCAAACCCGACAATACCTTCGATATCCGTCGCGCGGATATCAACGCAAACAGCGTCGTCGGAAATACCGCCGTTTCCCGGCAATGCGTATATTTTATCTACACCTTCGCTTAGTTTCAGTTTTTTAATTATGGCGTGTTCGCGACCGCCCGATCCTACTACCATTATTTTCATAAATATCCGTCACCCGTCGTTTTATCAATGATGGAAAAGGCGCATGCCCGTAAACGCCATAGCAATACCGTATTTATTGCAGCAGTCTATAACGGCGTCGTCTTTGACGGAGCCGCCGGGCTCCGCAACGTAACTTACTCCGCTTAAATGCGCGCGCTCGATATTGTCGCTGAACGGAAAAAACGCGTCCGACCCGAGCGCAACGCCGCTTATCGAATTAAGATATTCCCGTATTTCTTCGTCGGTCAACGGCTCGGGGCGTTCAGAAAAATAACGCTGCCAGATACCGTCGGAACATACGTCTTCTTCGTTTTTGTTTATGTAACTGTCTATAACGTTATCTCTGTCGTGACGTTTGATTCCAGATCTGAACGGCAACGACAACACCTTATCGTGCTGTCTTAAAAGCCACGTGTCCGCCTTGGTGCCGGCAAGTCTTGTGCAATGTATTCGCGATTGCTGCCCCGCGCCTACCCCGATAGCCTGACCGCCGAAAGCATAGCACACGGAGTTAGACTGAGTATATTTAAGCGTTATAAGCGAAACGATAAGATCGCGTATGGCAGAATCGGGCAAATATTTATTTTCGGTAACCAAATTATTAAAAAGAGTATTATCGATAACGGAATCGTTGCGCCCCTGTTCGAACGTTACGCCGAAAACCTGCTTGCGTTCGACGGGGTCGGGCGCGTAATTCGGGTCTATCACGACTATATTATAATTGCCGCCGCGTTTAAGTTTAAGTATTTCAAGCGCTTGCGGCTCGAATCCCGGGGCGATAATGCCGTCGGACACTTCACGGCTGATCATAGTTGCCGTAGTTACGTCGCAGGGGTCCGAAAGAGCAATCCAGTCTCCGAACGAACACATTCTGTCCGTTCCCCTGGCGCGCGCGTAAGCGCAGGCAATCGGCGATAAGTCGAGTTTTTCGATATCGTCGACAAAGCAAGCCTTTTTAAGTTTTTCGTCGAGTTTTAAACCTATTGCGGCAGACGTGGGGCTTACGTGCTTGAACGACGCCGCGGCAGGCATGCCGAGAGCGGCTTTCAATTCTTTTACGAGTTGCCACGAATTGAACGCGTCGAGAAAATTTATATATCCCGGTCTGCCGCAAAGAATTTCTATCGGCAGATCCGACCCGTTTTCCATAAATATGCGCGACGGCTTCTGATTCGGGTTACAGCCGTATTTAAGTTGAAACTCTTTCATATTTTGACTCTCCTTTTACTTATTCTTGTTTATAAGGCGGTTTTCTTCCGCTCCCGTTGCAAGATTTATAAATCTTACGTAAAGAGAAATTTTATTATCATAGTCGAGCGACTCCCAAATCGACCGCGCAAACGCGTCTATATCGTTTCCGACGGCTACGCGTTCCGGTTCGCCTGAAAATGAGGGAACGGGGTTGCCGTTGCAGATATACGTACGAAGAAAATGCCCCGTTCCCGAAAGAGCGGGATATGAAAACGTGTATCTGCTGCAAGCGGACCCTTCGGCGTCGGCGCTTTTAAGAATGCTCATTATATAATTAAAATCGTTATTTTCAAACGTCAGCATACCGCTTATTCTCGGGGTAAAATTCGGCTTGTCGGGCTCGAATTCACGCGTTTCGAGCGCTTCCGTAAAACTTTTGCCGTTTCTTAAAAAATCATAAACGGTATCCGTCTGATCGCCGTTTGTAACGATAAGTTTATTTTCGTATTTTCTTAAAGCCGTGTAAATGATAAGGCTCGGATCTTCGACTTTGGACGAGTCGAACGGTTCGGTAAAAACCGCGCCGTCGCGCTCGGTAAAAATACGGTTGCGACTGTTGGCGCTTCTGCCCGTAATAAAATAAGCCGCACAGGCTTTTTCCCCGTCGGCGGACTTTCCTATTACGATGCCGCGCCCGACGTAAGAATTGCCGACTAAAAGTTCGGATATGTCTTTCGTTTCGTAAACGTTCATGTTCGTTGCTCCTTTTTATGTTTGAATCCGACTAAGCAGTTCTGCCGATACTTTTTCAACCGACTTCGGAAGTATTTTCCACTCCGCAAGGCGCATTACGCGCTTTTGCAAAGTTTCAGGAGTATCGCCGTCAAGCACGCTGACTGCTTTTTGCATTATTATTTCGCCGCCGTCTGTTATTTCGTTCACAAAATGCACGGTTGCGCCCGTAACCTTAACGCCCTTTTCAAGGACGGCTTCGTGAACTCGTATTCCGTAATATCCGTCTCCGCAGAACGACGGTATAAGAGACGGATGAATATTGATAATTCTTTTTTCAAACTTCTTTGTAAAATCGGCGCTCAGTATTCTCATAAAGCCCGCAAGTACGATAAGATCGATTTTTTCCGCAACGAGAACGCGCGCAAGTTCGCTCTCCATTCCCGCCGCGCCGCCGAAATCGGCTTTCGTTATGCAAACGGTTTTTATGCCCGCGTTTTCGGCGCGTTTCAAAGCGTAAGCCGCGCGGTTGTCGGATATAACGAGTTTTATAACGCCGGAAGTTATAATCGTACCCTGAGCGTCGATAAGCGCCTGCAGATTCGTGCCGCCGCCCGAAACAAGCACCGCGATATTTATTTTGTTTTTCACTTTATTATTGCTCTGCATTGTTTTTTAACGAATTACTATTTTATCGTCTGATTTTATAATTTTACCGATAATATACGGATTTTCGCCGTTTTCTTCAAGAATTTTCAGCGATTTTTCAACGTCTTCGGGGGCAACCGCGATACTCATTCCCACGCCCATATTAAAGGTGTTGAACATATCGCGTTCGGAAATACCGCCCGTTTTTGCGATAAGGTCGAATATCGGAAGCACTTTTATCGCGCTTCGCTCTATATCCGCGCCGAGTCCCGACGGAATCGAACGCGGAATATTCTCGTAAAATCCGCCGCCCGTAATGTGCGATATACCCTTTACCCTTACTTTATCAAGCAAAGCAAGAACGGGTTTTACGTATATTTTCGTCGGAGTGAGCAGCGTTTCGGATATCGACTTGCCGCTAAGTTCGTCAATCGGCAGATTAAGGTTATTGTTTTCGACGTCGAAAACCTTTCTCACGAGAGAAAAGCCGTTTGAATGAACGCCGCTTGACCGCAATGCGATAATAACGTCGCCTGCGCGCATGGCGGAATTGTCGATAATTTTTTCTTTATCGACGATACCCGTGCAATAACCCGCAAGATCGTACTCGTTTATCGGATAAAACCCCGGCATTTCGGCAGTTTCGCCGCCGATGAGAGCAACTCCCGACTGAACGCAACCTTCGCAAACGCCGCTTACGATCGCCGCTATTTTTTCTGGATAGTTTTTTCCGCAGGCAATATAATCGAGAAAAAACAGCGGTTTTGCGCCGCAACATATTATATCGTTAACGCACATTGCAACGCAATCGATGCCGATCGTGTCGTGCTTGTCCGCAAGAAACGCGATTTTCAGTTTTGTTCCGACTCCGTCCGTTCCGCTGACAAGAACGGGCTTTTTGATTCCCGTTAAATCGAGTTCGAAAAGACCGCCGAATCCGCCGACGTCCGAACAAACGCCCGCCGTCGCGGTTTTTGCGATATGAGCCTTCATAAGTTCAACCGCTTTGTATCCCGCGGTTATGTCTACGCCTGCCGCGGCGTAACTGTCAGATTTAGAATAACTCATTCTTTGTTCTCCCTTTCGCTTGACGTTATTTTGTATTCAAACCTGCTTTTTTCGGTATGCTTCGGTACGGCGGTAGGATAATCGCCGTCAAAACAAGCCGTGCAATAACCGTTGCCTTTAACTTTATAAGCAATCTTTTTAACACTGTCAATACTCAGATAACCTAAAGAATCGACGCCTATTATTTCGGCGATTTCTTCCGTCGTGTGATGACATGCGATAAGATTTTCCCTTGAATCTATATCGGTGCCGTAATAGCACGGATTCATAAAAGGCGGCGCGCTGACGCGCATATGCACTTCTTTTGCGCCCGCATCGCGCAGTAACTTTACAATTCTCGCGCTCGTGGTCCCGCGCACGATAGAGTCGTCGATAAGCACTACCCTTTTTCCCTTTACCGTGTCTACGATAGGATTAAGTTTAATTCTCACCTTGTTTTCGCGACTTTTCTGACCCGGGGCTATAAATGTTCTTGCAATGTATTTATTTTTAATAAAACCTAATTCGTACGGTATACCCGACTGTTTGGAGTAACCGATTGCGGCGTCGATACCCGAATCCTGCACGCCTATAACAACGTCTGCGGAAGCGGGATGTTCGATAGCAAGATAAGCGCCCGCGCGCGTTCTCGCTTCGTGAACGGAACAGCCGTCCACTACGGAATCGGGTCTTGCAAAGTAAACATACTCGAAAACGCAGGTTTTTTGCGGTTTTTTTCCGCAATGATTCGTAATGCTGCGAACGCCGTTTTTATCGAATACGAGAATTTCGCCCGGCATTATATCCCGTATCAGTTCCGCGCCCACGGCGTCAAGCGCGCAACTTTCCGAAGCGACGACCCAGTCGCCTTCGGCGGTCTTACCGTAACATAACGGGCGTAAACCGTTTTCGTCTCTTACCGCAATAAGTTTCGAAGGCGACATAATAACGAGAGAGTACGCGCCTTTTATGCGATTCATGGCTCTGTCGACCGCGTCTTCGATGGTAGGCGCGTTAAGGCGCTCTTCGATTATTACGTAAGATATAACTTCCGTATCGGACGTGGTGTGAAAAATCGAGCCTTTAAGTTCGAGTTCGCTTCTGAGTTCGTATGAGTTGATAAGGTTGCCGTTGTGAGCAAGCGCCATTCGCCCTTTAATGTGATTTACCACGATAGGCTGAGCGTTGATTCTGTCCGTCGTGCCGGTGGTTGCGTAACGAACGTGACCGACCGCCATATTTCCGTTACCGAGCGAAGAAAGTTTTTCGGCGGTAAACACGTCGTTCACAAGTCCGGTATCTTTATAATAATTAAAAAGTCCGTCGTCGTTTACGACGATTCCGCACGCTTCCTGCCCCCTGTGCTGCAATGCAAAAAGTCCGTAGTAAGTAAGTTGAGCCACGTCTTCGCATTCGGAACCGAAAATTCCGAAAACGCCGCATTCTTCTTTAAGTCGTCCCATCTATATATCTCCGTTTTTATAATCGCCCTATTCAGCCGCAATCGACTAAGTCTGAAACGGTTATCGTATAACCCGCGTTACTCTCCGAAAATCCGCTTCATTATTTCAAGATAAGCGTCTTCGACTCCGCCGAGATCTCTGCGGAAACGGTCTTTATCGAGTTTTTTGTGAGTGTCGCTGTCCCAAAAACGGCAGGTATCGGGTGAAATTTCGTCGGCAAGCACTATCGTTCCGTCGGAAAGTCTGCCGAATTCAAGTTTGAAATCAACGAGATCAACGTTGATTTTTTTGAAAAAATCTTTAAGAAAAGCGTTGACTTTAAATGCAAGCGTTTTAATCGTTTCGATTTCATCGGCGGTTGCAAGCCCTAACGCCAGCGCATGGTAATCGTTTATGAGCGGATCGCCGAGATCGTCGTTTTTATATGAAAACTCAATAGTCGGCTGAGCAAAAACCACGCCTTCTTCAACGCCGTAACGCTTTGAAAACGAGCCTGCGGAAATATTGCGGATAATCACTTCGAGCGGAACGATGGAAACCTTTTTGACGAGCGTTTCCCTGTCGCTGAGTTCTTCTATAAAATGAGTGGGTACTCCTTCTTTTTCAAGCAGGCGCATCATAAAATTCGTAACGCGATTGTTGATTGCGCCCTTACCCGAAATAGTTCCCTTTTTAAGACCGTTGAACGCGGTTGCGTCGTCTTTATAAGAAACGAGCAGAACGTCGGGGTTGTCGGTGGCAAAAACCTTTTTGGCTTTTCCTTCATAAAGCAGTTCTTTTTTTTCCATAATAATCATCTCCGAAAATTTATTAAAGATTTTTAAGCATTTCGTTTACGCGCTCGTCCTTTTTAAGAACGGCTTCGGCGTCACGCGATCTCTTGTTTTCAAGTTTACGGGCAAGATCTTCATCGTTTACGGCAATTATCTGAGCCGCAAGCAACGCGGCGTTAACTCCGCCGCCTACCGCAACCGTCGCGACGGGAATACCCGCGGGCATTTCTACGGTTGAAAGCAAAGCGTCCATTCCGTCAAAGCAAGACGACTTGCACGGTATGCCTATAACGGGTAAAATCGTGTTGGCGGCAATTGCTCCCGCAAGGTGCGCCGCCATACCGGCAGCCGCTATAATCACGCCGAAACCGTTTTTACTTGCGCCGAGCGCAAAATCACGAGCCTGAACGGGCGTGCGGTGAGCGGAATAAACGTGCGCTTCGTACGGAACGCCGAGTTCGTCGAGAACGTCGGTTGCCTTTTTGATTACGGGCAAATCGCTGTCGCTGCCCATAACGATACCTACCTTTTTCATGGTTAAATCCTCCGTAATTTTTTAAAATACAAAAAGGGCGCACTTCAAGCGTAAAACTCTTAAAGTGCGCCCAGACGGTCGGCTTGGTATGACGGGAAAGAATAATACAAACCTTGGTCTATACCGTGTTTTTGCAAGGTTCGTATTTTTTTTTGCCCGACATAAGGAAAAATATCCTTATCGATTCTTTGCTCCCTTGCAGTGCTCTGCAAAATTCCGTCAGTCACAAAGAACCTTCAACGCCCTAATTGTATCAGAAATTCTCTCAGCCGTCAAGCATATTGCTCTATGTTTTCCGTGAATTCCGATAACCTTAAATCACTAACTTAAAGAGTTTAAATTCGGGTTCTATATTTATTATTGAAAATTTTTATAACTATTTGCTAGGGATTCCATTCGTCATCACTAATTACCGAAAAGGCGTCTTTTTCGCCATTTTTCGCGACCGTTCGGGCAAAGAAACGTCCGGTACAGCAACCCTCACGTTCGTAAAAAATCATCAAAAAATGCGCTCTTTTCGGTGCGAAGCATTTTTGCGAATGAGAAACCGACCGCATTGCGGCTCGTTTAGGCAAGGCAAACGCCCGAAGTTGTACTTAAAGTACTACGAGCGGCGTTTAACGCCGCATAAATCGGTTTATCACCGCAAAAATAACTATTGATGACGAATGGAACCCCTACAATATATTCTTATCTATATGCGCTCGTCGCAGTACGCGCAGCGAATTGCGCCGTCGTCGTCTTTATACACGAGTTTTTTAAGTTCCCGTTCGTCCGTAGTAATGCAACGGGGATTTTTGCAAACGCAGGAAGAGTCTTCGTATTCGTCGTTCCGTTTTCTGTCGTCCTGCCGATCCTTTTCGTCAAGAAGTTTCAGTATAAGCGCCATACGCATCAGTCTTCCGCAACGCGTCTGCTCGAAATAGCACGCTCGCGGATCGCTGTCTACCTTTACCGAAATTTCGTTTACCCGCGGCAACGGGTGCATTACGATAGCGTCGGATTTTGCAAGCCGCATTTTTTCTTCGGTCAGAATATACACGTCTTTCAGACGATCGTATTCTTCTTCGCTTTCAAAACGCTCTTTTTGAATTCTTGTCATATACAGAACGTCCGCTTTGCCGATACAGTCTTCCAAAGAAGTACTCTCTTCATAGGGAATGCCCTTTTTTTCGATATATTCTTTCTTTACGTAATCGGGTAAACGCAATTCTTCCGGCGAAATCAGCACGAATCCGATACCCTTATATCTTGACATCGCGCCGATTAACGAATGTACCGTTCTTCCGTATTTCAAATCTCCGCAAAACCCGACGGTCAGGTTTTCGAAAGTACCCTTTTTGCGGCGGATCGTAAGTAAATCGGCAAGAGTCTGAGTGGGATGATACCGTCCGCCGTCCCCCGCGTTGATAACGGGAATAAACGCCTTGCGAACGGCAACGTCCGGCGCGCCTTCTTTATAATGCCGCATGGCGATAACGTCGGCATATCCCGACACTACTTCTACGGTATCCGAAACGCTTTCGCCCTTGGAAGCGGAACTCATACCGACGCCCGCAAAGCCGAGAACGCTGCCGCCGAGAGAAAGCATGGCGGACTCGAAACTCAATCTCGTTCGCGTAGACGGTTCGAAAAAAAGCGTTGCAAGACGTTTGTGTTTGCATTTATCCTGATATTTTTCGGGATTTACGGCAATATCTTCAGCGACTGAAATAAGTTCGTCTATTTCACGAGTGGTTAAATCGAGAATGTTTAATAAATTTCTCATATTTTCGTTCCCTTGCGTACGTTTTACGCCTTAATCCAACTTTCGTCGGACGGATTGTCTCTGAACGCTATCAGTTTTTGCACGTCTTCCGCGCGGACGTAGTTTTCTTCCGCCGCGACTTTCACTATCGTGTCGAAATCGCAAAGACTGAAATTTTTCACGCCCGCCGCCTGCAAACGCTCAACTCCTTTTTTCATGCCGTATGTAAAAATACTTACAACGCCAAGCACTTCCGCTCCCGCTTCGCGCAACGCTTCTACGACTTCGAGTACGCTGCCGCCCGTGGAAATCAAATCTTCCACGACTACCGCTTTTTCGTTTTTTTCGAGTTTCCCTTCAATCCGATTTTGTCTTCCGTGATCTTTTGCGCCCGAGCGGACGTAACCCATAGGCATTCCTAAAATATGCGCCGTAATAGCGGCGTGCGCTATTCCCGCGGTAGACGTTCCCATCAGCACTTCCGCTTCGGGGTATTCTTTTTTTATCACGGCGGCAAGAGCGTTTTCAACGTCCGTTCTTACCTGCGGCGACGTGAGAGTAAGCCGATTATCGCAATATACGGGGCTTTTGATTCCGCTTGCCCATATAAACGGCTGTTCGGGGCGAAAAAACACCGCTTTTATTTTCAGTAAATCTTTCGCAATCTTTTCTTTAACGTTTTCCATATATCGATTCTCCTTATTTTCCGAGAAATTCTTTAACGCACCTTTCATACGCCGCTTTCGGATCTTGGGCGGCCGTTATGGGACGCCCCACCACGATATAATCCGAGCCGAGCATTCTTGCCCTTTCGGGCGTTGCGATTCTCTTCTGATCGCCGCGATCGCCGTCGGCAAAACGCACGCCCGGTGTGACCGTGAGAAAATTTTCGCCGCAGATTTCGTGTGTTTTTCCCGCTTCCAACGGCGAACAAACAACGCCGTCAAGCCCTGAATTTTTTGCGTTAAGCGCATAACTTTGCACGGTTTTTTCCATACCCGACCCGATTAAAAGTTCTTCGCGAAGAGTCCTTTCGTCGGTACTCGTAAGTTGCGTTACGGCAATCAGCAGCGGACGCGTTCCGTTCTCGCGCGTTAACCCTTCGATTGCGGCTTTCATCATTTCGCTTCCGCCTGCGGCGTGAAGATTATAAATATCCGCGCCCAAGGATAAAAGCGATCTCATCGCCTTTTTCACGGTGTTGGGAATATCGTGCAGTTTAAGATCGAGAAAAATTTTATGCCCGCGTTTTTTTATCTCCTTAATAACCGCGGGGCCTTCCGCATAAAACAATTCCATTCCGATTTTAACGAAAGGTTTTTCTTCTCCGAATAAATCGAGAAATTCAAAGGTTTCTTTTGCGCCCGGAAAATCGAGCGCGACGATTACGTCTTTAGCCATTGTGCGCCGCTCCTATAATATCTTTTAAATTTTCCACGCCGTATTTTTTCATTACGTACGGCAGATTTTCAACTATTTTCTTGCTTGCAAAAGGGTCTGTTAAATTCGCCGCTCCTACGCCGACGGCGGTCGCGCCCGCAAGCATCATTTCAACGGCGTCTTCCGCGGAAGATACGCCGCCCATGCCGATTATGGGAATTTTAACGGCTTCGTACACCTGATACACCATACGCAAAGCAACCGGGAACAACGCTTTGCCCGAATATCCCGCTATTTTCTTTGCTATAATCGGTTTTTTTGTTTTTAAATCGATGCGCATACCCGTCATCGTATTGATAAGGCTTATTCCGTCGGCTCCGCCTTCTTCGCACGCTTTCGCAATCGCCGAAATATCCGTTACGTTCGGAGAAAGTTTCATATAAATCGGTTTATCCGTTACCTGTTTTACCGCTTTTGCCACGGCAAACACGTTTTCGCACGACGTGCCGAGCGCAAGTCCGCCGTCTTTTACGTTAGGACAACTTACGTTCACTTCCAGAATACCCACCTGCTCTTCTTTGCCGAACCGCTCGCACAGGCGGACGTATTCGTCTACCGAAAAACCGCTTACGTTCGCAATTACCTTTTTATGAAAAAATTTCTTCATTTCGGGTAATTCGTGAGTAAGAACGTGTTCCATTCCCGGATTTTGCAATCCGATGGAATTCACTATTCCCGTATCGCTTTCGGCAATTCTCGGAGTGGGGTTGCCGAAGCGCGATTCAACAGTAGTACCCTTGAACGAAAACGTGCCAAGCACGTTGATATCGTAAATTTCGGCAAATTCTTTTCCGTATCCGAACGTTCCGCTCGCAGGAATTATCGGATTGTCGAGTTCCCAGCCCGACAACGTTACTTTCGTGTTCACCATATAATTTCACTCCTTTCGAGAACGGGACCTTCTTTGCATATCCTTTTCGCGCCGTTTTTTGTCTGCACGGAACAGCCCATGCATACGCCGAAGCCGCAACCCATGCGTTCTTCAAAACTGTACTCCCCGTCCGTTACGGCAACGCTTTCCAACGCCCTGAACATCGGCATAGGTCCGCAGGCATAAAAATACGTGTATTCAAGCCGCTTTACAACGTCGGTCACAAAACCTTTTTCTCCCATGCTTCCGTCCACGGTGCATACGTACGTTTCCGCGCCGAGCGCTTCGAATTTTTCTTTATAAAACACTTCCGCCGCCTTGTTAAAGCCGAGAACTACTACGGGATTTGCCCCGCGGGCGACGAGATCTTTGCAAAGTTTATAAAGCGGCGGAACTCCGACTCCGCCGCCCGCAAGTAGCGGGCGGTCGCCGCTCTTTTTAAGATTGTAACCGTTGCCGAGTCCTATAAGCATATCAACCGTTTTTCCGCGGTTTAAGCGGCTCATAATTTCAGTGCCTTTCCCGACTACCTTGAAAACGAGCGTCAACTCGCCGCTATCCGCGTCGCACACGGAAATAGGACGGCGAAGATAACAACCGTCTACCGTAAGATTGATAAACTGGCCTGCATTCGTAATTTCGGAAAAATCGCCCGAAAGTTTCATTTCGTAAACGTTTTCGGCTATTTTTTCGTTTGATATGATTTGCGGAAATATTTGTTTCATTTTTCACCTTTTATATAGTCGGACAAAAATAAAAACGTCCGTTCCTTAGCAAAACGCACAGCGTTGTTTTAAAAAGTCAACTGTCTATCGTAGAAACGCACAGCGTTGTTTCTTCAAGCACGTCAAGCAGAACTTTTACGGTATCGAGCGCAGTAAACGTCGTAATATTGTTTTCGGTGGCTGTTTTACGAATTTCATAGCCATCTGAATTTGCTCCGCTTTGCGAAACGTCGCTCGTGTTCACAACGTAAGCGATGTATCCCTGACGAATCGCGTCGGGAATATCTTTCGAGCCGTCGCTTATTTTTTTAAGTTTTCTCGTGCGTATTCCGTTCGCTTTCAAAAAATCCGCCGTTCCGCTCGTGGCTTCGATGTTAAAGCCGAGATTGTAAAACCTTTCCGCAAGCGGCAACGCTTCTTCTTTATCTTTGTCGCATACGGTAAACAGCACCGTTCCGTAATTCTGCAGTTTCATTCCCGAAGCCTGCAACGCTTTATAAAGCGCTCTGTTCAATTTGTCGTCGTAACCTATCGCCTCGCCCGTGGATTTCATTTCGGGAGAAAGATAAGCGTCTACTCCGTGTATTTTACTGAAAGAAAATACAGGCACTTTAACGTAATTTCTCTTTTTTTCTTCGGGATAAATCGAGAAAATGCCCTGTTCTTTCAGCGTTCTTCCCATAATTACTTCCGTTGCGATGTCGGCAAGAGAATATCCCGTGGCTTTGGACAGAAACGGAACGGTTCTTGACGATCTCGGATTTACTTCTATGATATACACGCGATCGTTTTTATCCACGATAAACTGAATGTTGTAAAGCCCGACTATCCCGATGGCAAGCCCCAACTTTCTGGTATAATGTAATATTATTCCCTTTACTTCGTCAGATATACTGAACGGCGGATATACGCTGATACTGTCGCCGCTATGCACGCCCGTACGCTCCACAAGTTCCATAATACCGGGAACGAACACGTCGGAGCCGTCGCAAATAGCGTCTACTTCAACTTCCTTTCCTACGACGTAACGATCGACGAGTACGGGCTTTTCTTCGCTTATTTCGGCGGCGTTTTTAAGATATTTGCGTAAACTTTCTTCGTTCGCCACTATCTGCATCGCTCTGCCGCCCAGCACGAACGACGGTCGCACAAGCACGGGATAACCTATTTCCGCCGCTGCTTTAACGCCGTCTTCAACGTCGGTTACCGCCTTGCCTTCGGGCTTGGGAATATTAAGATCGCTTAGTAGTTTTTCGAATAAATCGCGGTCTTCCGCTTTGTCTATCGCCTTACAATCGGTTCCGATAATCTTAACTCCGCGCTTTTCGAGCGATTCGGCAAGATTGATTGCCGTCTGACCGCCGAGAGAAGCGATAACTCCGTACGGCTTCTCGATTTCCACTACGCTCATTACGTCTTCGGTTGTAAGCGGCTCGAAATACAGTTTGTCGGAAGTGGTGTAGTCGGTAGAAACAGTTTCGGGATTGTTGTTGATAATAACCGCCCTGTATCCCGAATTTTTGATGGTTTGCACGGCATGCACCGTGGAATAATCGAATTCGACGCCCTGACCGATACGGATAGGTCCCGCTCCGAGCACGATAATCGACGGCGCGGTTTTATCTTTAAAAGATTCGTTTTCTTCTGCGTTATAGGTGGAATAGTAGTACGGAATATATGCGTCGAATTCGGACGCGCACGAATCGATCGCCTTATATTTCGGGACGATTCCGAGTTTTTTTCTGAAATCGTAAACCGCCTTTTCGGTAGTATTCCAAAGTTTTGCGATTGCCTTGTCGGTAAAACCGTATTGCTTGCATTCTTTCAGCGTGGCTTCGTCGAAAACATGCTGTTTTGCTTCTTCTTCCTTTTCGGTTATACGCTTGATTTTCGTAAGGAAAAACTTGTCAATTTCGGTAATTTTCGCGATTTTGCCTTCTGTTTCGCCGCGGCGGAAAAGTTCCGCGATCATAAAGATACGGTCGTCCGTAGCGTCGGCAATATACGAAAGCAACTCTTCCTTAGTCATCGTTTCCGCTTTCTTTGAAAACAGATGGCTTGCGCCGATTTCCAGCGACCTGACGGCTTTCAGCAAACTTTCTTCAAAAGTTCTGCCCACACTCATCACTTCGCCCGTGGCTTTCATCTGCGTGGAAAGTTTATTGCTTGCTCCCGCAAATTTATCGAACGGGAAACGCGGCATTTTCGTAACCACGTAATCGAGCGCAGGCTCGAAACTCGCGGGCGTGTTTGCAAGTTTGATTTCGTCGAGCGTAAGCCCTGCGGCTATCTTTGCCGAAACGCGCGCTATGGGAAAGCCGCTCGCTTTGCTGGCAAGCGCGGAAGAACGGGAAACGCGCGGATTGACTTCGATAACGTAATATTCAAAAGAGTGGGGATCGAGCGCGAACTGAACGTTGCAACCGCCTTCTATTTTCAGCGCGCGGATAATTTTTAGCGCGGCGTTTCTGAGCATCTGACATTCTTTGTTCGAAAGCGTCTGACTCGGACAAACGACTATCGAATCGCCCGTATGCACGCCCACGGGGTCGAGATTTTCCATATTGCATACGACGATTGCGGTATCGTTTTTATCGCGCATTACTTCGTATTCGATTTCTTTGTAACCCTTTACGCTCTTTTCGATAAGCACTTCGCGAACGGGCGAAAGTTCGAGCGCGTTTTCCATCATTTTGCAAAATTCCGCTTCGTTATCCGCAAAGCCGCCGCCCGTGCCGCCGAGAGTAAACGCGGGACGAAGAACCACGGGGTAACCTATCCGCCTTGCCGCCGCCACGCCGTCTTCAACGCTGTGAGCGATTTCGGAAGGACATATCGGCTCACCTATTTCTTCGCATAATTTCTTGAATAAACCGCGATCTTCCGCGCGTTCGATACTTTCGCTCTTCGTGCCAAGCAATTCAACGCGGCATTCTTTCAAAATACCTTTTTTTTCGAGTTGAATTGCAAGGTTAAGTCCCGTTTGTCCGCCCATACTCGCTATAATCGCGTCGGGACGTTCGTATCGTATGATTTTTGCCGTATATTCGAGCGTTAAAGGTTCCATATAAACTTTGTCCGCAACAGACGTGTCGGTCATAATCGTTGCGGGGTTGGAATTGCAAAGCACTACTTCGTACCCTTCTTCTTTAAGCGCAAGGCACGCCTGCGTGCCTGCATAATCGAATTCCGCCGCCTGACCGATTATTATAGGTCCGCTTCCTATCACCATTATCTTTTTTAAATCGTTTCTACGCATATTTTTCACCCCGCCCCTTACTTATTCCTGTTTTTTTCCATATTTTTAATAAATTC
Source organism: uncultured Clostridia bacterium (assembly GCA_934248055.1). Classification (GTDB taxonomy): domain Bacteria; phylum Bacillota; class Clostridia; order Christensenellales; family Borkfalkiaceae; genus HGM11412. The sequence goes on from CAKQKI010000001.1 coordinate 476,797, forward strand.
ATCGAACAAATATACGCTGTCTTCGGGTCCCGACGCGCTTTCGGGATGATACTGAACGGAAAACACGTTGTCTTTTTCCGAGCGCAACCCTTCCACCGTACCGTCGAGCAGATTGATATGCGTAATTTCAAGTTCCGTGCCGTAAACGGAATTCGCGTCTACCGCATAACTGTGATTCTGCGACGTGATTTCCACCTTTCCCGTAATCAGATTTTTAACGGGATGATTGCCGCCGCGATGACCGAATTTCAGTTTATACGTCTTTGCCCCGTATGCAAGCGCGATTGCCTGATGACCGAGACAGATTCCGAAAATCGCATATTTGCCTTTCAGTTTTTTTATCAGTTCGATTACGGGCGTAACGTCTTGCGGGTCGCCGGGTCCGTTGGACAGAAAAAGCCCGTCGGGCGCGAAATTTTCAATTTCTTCCGCCGTAACGTTATACGGAAACACGGTTACGTCGATTCCCTTCGCGTTCATTGAACGAACGATATTAAGTTTGATGCCGCAATCGATTGCCGCCACTTTATACTTTGCGTTTTCAACGGGCGCGCGCCACGCTTTTTTAGTTGACGCTAAACTTACCGCGTCGTGACGAACACCTGCCTTCGCTATCTTTTCAAGACCTTCTTTTATATCGGTATCCGCATTCGTGATAATGCCCGTCCGAGAACCATGATCGCGTATACTGCGCGCAAGTTTTCTCGTATCCACGCCTTCGATTGCGGGAACGGAATAACGCCTGAGTTTTTCCGAAAGCGTTTCCTTGCTTCTGAAATTAGACGGAACGTCGTTATATTCGGCAACGATCAGTCCGCCTATGGTAAGCGTTTTCGTTTCGTCGTCTTCATCGTTTATGCCGTAATTGCCGATCAGCGGATAAGTACATACTACGCCCTGATACGTATACGACGGGTCGGAAACAATTTCCTGATACCCCACCATCGAAGTGTTGAAAACGACTTCTACAACTCGCTCTTCGTTTGCCCCGAAGCCGTAACCGTAATACTCGTCGCCGTCTTCGAGAATCAGTTTTCTATCAAATTTTCTTGCCATACAGTTTTACCTCCGCACACCGTCAACAAACATTTTCCGAACACCCTTTCGCCGCCGAACGGAGTGCTTTTGCCTTTCGATAAAAATTCTTTCGGATTTATAGTATATTCTTTGCCGACTTCAAACACGGCGTAATCTTCTTTCGTTATGGGAATTCCGAAACGTTTTCGCGGATTTACGCTTAAAAGCAACGCGAGTTTTCCGGCGGTTATTTCGCCCGTTTTTACAAATCTCGTATATAAAAGCGGAAATGCCGTTTCAAGACCGACTATTCCGAACGGACTAGCGGATAATCCGCGGGATTTTTCTTCTTCGGAGTGCGGCGCGTGGTCGGTTGCAATCATATCGATAGTACCGTCTTTGATTCCGTCGATCAGTGCGGCGCGGTCTTCTTCGCTTCCGAGCGGCGGATTCATTTTGAATCGTCCTTCTTCACGCAAATCGTTTTCGGTAAGCAAAAGATAGTGCGGAGCGGTTTCCGACGTTACGTTCACGCCGCGGCGCTTTGCTTCTCTTATCGCCGCCACGCTTTCTTTCGTAGAAACGTGGCAAACGTGATATTTAACGCCCGTTTCTTCGGCAAGCCGAAGATCTCTTTTTACCTGCATATATTCGCTTGCGGGATCTATTCCCTTATGCCCGTGCGCTTTAGAATACCGCCCTTTGCGGATATAGCCGCCGAGTAATAGCGATTCGTCTTCGCAATGCGCCGCAAGCACCTTGTTTAAACGTTTTATTCTCTCCATTGCCGCACGCATTATCTCTTCACGCTGAACGCCCTTTCCGTCGTCCGAAAAACCGCATACGTACGGTGAAAGTTCTTCGAGCGCGGCTATTTCGCTCCCGTTTTCGTCAATCGTTATCGCGCCGTAAGGATAAACGTTGACAACCGCGTCTTTTTCTATTACGGAAAGTTGGGCGCGTAAATTTTTAAGGCTGTCAGGCACGGGATTGAGATTCGGCATGGCGCACACTGCAGTGTAACCGCCTCTGGCGGCGGCTTTCGTACCCGTTTCGATGCTTTCTTTATAAAAAAAACCCGGTTCTCTGAGATGCGCGTGCGCGTCGCAAAAACCGGGAAAAAGTATTAAATTATCTGAAATAACGGGAACGAAAAAATCTTCGCTTTTATACTTAGCGATTAAAAAATCTATTTTTTCCCGTATTCCGATGTTTTGAAAATTCGTCATAAAAAAACCTTGCCGAAGCCGACAAGATCACACAAAATCAAATCCGCCGTAAAATTGCGGAATTAAAAGTATTTTATCAGGACCTTAACGGCATCGCTGTACCGATTTAAAAATTCTACCCTTATTGTAACCGTAAGATTTAATTTTGTCAAGCAAATAAACGGGATATTTTTTGTGGAAGTTAATTTTTTATTTTTCGTCACAAACGCCTTATTTTTGTTATTTTAATTTCACAAGACGAAAAAACTTTGTCTGCATAGCCGCAGGCGATTGCGCATTTCTATCGTCTGCAAGCGTTGATTGATCCATCTCTCCGTATAACCTTTCGTATCAAGACAATCGGTCTCTCGCATTTTACCGTCGGAAGCCTGCATTTTCAGTCCGTGACAATTTGTCACGACTTCACTTCCTTCGTTTTTTAAGCGTTGTTTCAGTTTGCGCCAGTATGCGCCCGGATCTTTACTTGCCGAATCCGCCAGAACGTTGCATACGTCCACTACGGAAAAATACCATTCTTCTTCGTCGGCATTCCATAACGTCCGCACCTGCTTATTTTCAAACACTTAAATTTTGTTTTGCATTTTAATGTTTCTCCTGACTGCAAAAAGAGTTTTACACCTATCAAGCGAATAAAACGCCGAAAATATTCCAAAACATAAAAAATATTTTAAATTATTTTTTCTTGCGGAATTCCGGGTTGGAAAATTCCGGTATCGGACCGTCTCCGAACATATCCCGAAGTTGTTCTTCTATCGGGCGCGCGTCGTTTTCGTCCGCCACAACGATATTCTGATATTTTCGTCTGTAATCTTTGTAGCGTTTCCCGCGTTTTCTCTCTGACAAATTGTTCATTTTCACACGCCGAAGAAACGCTCGAAAAATGCTTTCAATTTTTCGATAATCGTCTGCTTCTTCTTTTCGCGATTCGTATTCCCGAACCTTGAAATCGGCGGCATAAGTTTATCGATATCCGTTCCCGTCGTGCGCATTTCCCCGTCCGCAATCGCGTTATCCACAAACTTTTTCGTTTCGTCCGCTTTCAGTTTTTCTTCGGCAATAATTTCGTTTAATTGCTTTTCTTTTTCCGCCGCTATGTAAGAATGCCATTCCGCCATAACGTCGTCAACGTCGTTGATTCCGTCGATAAAGTTTTCAATCAAAGCCTTTTTACTACGCAGTTCGGGGCTTGCGTCGATAGATTTTTGTATCGTAATCAGCGTTTCTTTGTCGTTGCAATGCGAATCGTGATATTTTGTAACGAGTATCAGAATATAATCGATATTTATTTCAATCTGCTTTACGAGTTCGAGTTCGAATACAACGTCATCGGTAATATCTTCTTTCTCTTTGTTCTCTCTCTTTTTTCTCCACTCGTCGCGAAGATCTTGATACCGCCCTAAATAATCCTGCAAATCTCTTTCCGAAAGAATTTCTTTTCCTTCAAAATCATCAAATGCGGTTAAAAGATTGCGCATTCTAAGCACCGCGCCGAATAACGCGATAAATTCTTTTTGAGCCTTTTCACCCGTTATACGCTCTTCCTCAAGCGGAAATTTAGCGGTAAGTTCGGCAATCATATCCACAAACCCGTCGTGCTTATCCCCGCGCTCGTCAACGTAGCCGTTGTAATAATCTTTGAAACCGCGCATTAAAACGATACCACCCGCTTCTCTGTCGCCGAAAAGCGAAATCGCCTCGTCGGTACGCTTTTGCAGATTGCGGAAACATACGATGTTGCCGAAAGTTTTAACCGAGTTCAAAATTCGGTTTGTTCTCGAATACGCCTGAATAAGCCCGTGCATTTTCAAGTTTTTATCAACCCAAAGCGTGTTCAAAGTCGTTGCGTCGAAGCCCGTTAAAAACATATTCACGACGATAAGCAAGTCGATATCCTTGTTTTTCATTCGTAAAGATACGTCTTTATAATAATTCGGAAACTTATCCGCCGAAGTATCGTAATTCGTCCCGAAATAGGCGTTATACTCCTTAATCGCGCCCTCTAAAAAGTCGCGCGAAGACGAATCGAGCGCGCTCGTATCATCCGAATTTTCTTCCCCTAAAAATCCGTTGTCTTCCTCTTCGTTCGGCGCAAAAGAATAAATCGTAGCGATTTTTATCGCCTGTTCGGGGCGCGCTTTCATCTGTTTTTGAAATTCGGCATAGTAAAGCCTTGCCGCTTCAACAGAAGAAACCGCTAAAATCGAGTTAAACCCTTTTACAAACGTTTTATTTTTAATCTCTTGCGTATCGAGTCCGTTTTTCGCCTTGGCAACTTCTTCCACGTTCACGAGTTGCCTGAACTGATACCCTTTATCGCGCTTTGTTTTCTGCGCGAAATGTTCCAAAATATATGCAACGACTTTCGATATTCTTTCGGGCGCAAGATATGCCTTTTCGCGGTCGATATCCCACACGTCTTTGTCGTCGATATCGGGTTCTTTGTCCATCGTTTTAATATAATCCACGCGGAACGGCAAAACGTTTTTATCATCAATGGCGTCAACAATCGTATACTTATGCAGGTTATCGCCAAAAGCCTGATCCGTAGTCCTTAAATTCGGATTTTTAGAAGCCACCGCATTTTCGGCAAAAATCGGCGTACCCGTAAACCCGAAAAGATAATATTTCTTGAAATATTTCGTAATCGCCTTGTGCATATCGCCGAATTGCGAACGATGGCACTCGTCGAAAATGATAACGATTTGCTTATCGAATACGGCATGTCCGGTATTCTTTTTCACAAAAGTGCTTAATTTTTGTATTGTCGTAATGATAATTTTCGATTTATCGTCTTCGAGTTGCCGTTTTAATACCGCCGTGGAAACGTTGCTGTTCGCCGCTCCCTTTTCAAAGCGATCGTATTCCTTCATCGTTTGATAGTCAAGGTCTTTTCTGTCAACAACGAACAAAACTTTCTCTATATACGGCAGTTTGCTTGCAAGTTGCGCCGTTTTGAACGAAGTAAGCGTTTTTCCGCTACCCGTCGTATGCCAGATATATCCGCCGCCCGCAACGCTTCCGTATTTTTTATAGTTATACGAAATTTGTATTCTGTTTAATATCTTTTCGGTGGCAACGATTTGATACGGGCGCATAACCAAAAGCATGTTTTCGGAAGTAAACACGCAATATTTTGCCAAAATATTCAAAATCGTATGCTTTGCGAAAAACGTCTTGGTAAAATCGATAAGGTCAGGAATAATTCGGTTTTTTTCATCCGCCCAAAAGGAAGTAAATTCAAAAGAATTGCTCGTTTTGCCCTTTCTTGCGGAATTCATTTCCTTAATGTGATTATATCTCGTCGTGTTGGAATAATATTTCGTGTTCGTTCCGTTCGATATAACGAAAATCTGAACGTACTCGAAAAGCCCGCCGTTCGCCCAAAAACTATCGCGCTGATAGCGGTCGATTTGATTAAACGCTTCCCTTATATTCACGCCGCGGCGTTTCAATTCGATATGTATAAGCGGCAATCCGTTTACGAGAACTGTAACGTCGTAACGGTTTTTATAACTGCCGCCCTTTTCCTCGTATTGATGAATCACCTGCAATTTGTTGTTGTGGATATTCTTTTTATCGAACAACGTAATATTTTTCGTTTCGCCGTTGTCGCGGTGTAAGATTTGCACGTTATCTTCCTGGATACGCCGCGTTTTTTCTACGATACCGTCGTTTTTGCCCGCAATACAGTTGTTATAAAACTGCTCCCATTCGGTATCGGTAAATGCGTAATTATTCAGTTCCTCTAACTTTTTGCGAAGATTCGGCAGTAATTCGTCTTTATTATGAATAGGCAAATATTCATAACTCATCTCCGTTAAAAG
>CAKQKI010000002.1 GCA_934248055.1 uncultured Clostridia bacterium
GATAGTCAAATCATCGGTAATCAATGCTTTATCAATCAACACCGAACGTCCTTCGGCGGACACATCGAACGCTTTGCCGCTGATTTCGGCAATTTCGATCTGCGCGCCGTAACCGACGTATTTTATCGTTAAATTGTGACCGTTAAACGGCGTGGTTATTTCCGCATTCGCGTATTCTTTCGGCACGCATGGGGTTATGACGATATTATCCAACGCAAAGTTAAGACCGAAAACCCACGAATAGACTGCACGCTCTATCATTGCCACGCTACCCGTTAAAAACGAAAAACCCGATCTGCCGTAAAACGATGGTACCAGATGATAACAGTTTGTAATTGCATACGGTGCGGAACAAGTTTTTTCAGGCGAGTGTTTGTCTGCATAAAGCGGTAAAGCATAACCTAATACGTCGGATATTTCTTCATATCTTCCCGCCTTTGCAAGCGCTCTTATTAAAAAGCACTGCGAGCCGTGATTGTATACGCTTCCGTTTTCGGCAAAGTACGGCTGGAAGTCGCCCGTGCCCATTTTTCCTATTCCGTCTATAAACTTTCCGCCGAGCGGCTTTGAGAACAGCTTGTATCCGTCAGAAGTTTTCAACTTTGCGATTTCATTAAAGATTTCGTTTTCTTTACCGCTTGCCACTCCGCTTATAACCGCATAAGCATTAGTCGGAACATATACCCTTTCTTCGCCGTCCTCATCTTTTTCGGAGAACAGCCATGTATCGTTATCGGTATATACGGCATTATAAAATCTACCGTTAAATGCGGCTTTGTTTATGGCGTTTTTCAACCTATAGCCGGCTTTTTCGTATTTTTCCACTTCGTTTACCTGTCCGACTTTATTTAATATTTCAACCAAATATTTAAGACACATTACGAGTTGGCAAGACACCATTACGCTTTCGCCTCTGCCCTTTTTGCCTGCTCCGCTCAGACAGTCGAGCCAATCGCCGCCGCGCATTTTTACAAGACCATGCACACCCAAAGCGTCATCCGATAAAAGATAGTCCATACCTTTTTTAAGGTGCGTTAAGCCGCTTTCCTGCGTTTCGCAATCGTAATAACCATACTTGTTTTCTAAAATGGAATAATCGCCCGTGTATGCAAGATAGTCGTAAACGTATTCGGTAAAGAAACATGCCGAATCTACAAACTCTCTCAAATCGAATTTCGTGCCGGTGCCGAACGGAACCTGACGAGGATACCAACCATCGCTACGCTGCTTAGAGAAAATATTTTCGATTACGCCTTTGCACATTTGTTTATCATAACAAAGCATGCCCTCAAAATCGTTCGCCGCGTCTCTTACGCCGCGCATTCCCGTAGGCCAGCCGCGATCGAGCGAAGACACCCAGTACATTTCGAGCGGCAAAAATCCGTTTACGAAACTATCAAAATCGGGATCGCCCGTCTTAACCGTTCTCACCGAGAATAATTCAGCGTGTTTTTCAGCCAGCTTTTCTTCTTCGGCTTTTTGAACCGTTGAATCGAAGTATTTTACAGAGTTTTTTATATTTTCTACTATTTTTTTTTCGTCATCGGTTACGGCAAATACCTGCGTGAACGAATAACTTTCGCCACCTTTAAGATTGACCGTTGCAAGAGTTGAAACGCATTGTTTAAACGCATAAAGCGTATCTTCGGTTACTCCGCCGATTTTATCCGGTATAACGCTGAAATTTTTGGTTAAGGCAGTAAGACGTTCAAGACTTAATTCTCTGTTATTAGTTTCATCGTTTGAAACAATCGTCAGATATCTTCTTTCTTCCTTTTTGCCTGCAACGCTGTATTTCGTGGTTAAAAATGCATTTTTATCTTTTAAATATTCCGTTCTCGTGTACCATTCCGGCTTATCCCACGGAGCCATTAAAAGTTCATTAAGGTACGGAAAAGCACACTTTAAAATTGAATATTCTTTTACTTGTTCTCCGAGGTTTTTAACCGTAACATTCATTACAAACCGTTTATTTTTTTCGGTTACGAATAGTTCGGTTACCACTTCGGTTTTACCAAAAGTCAGCCTATAGATCGACTTTTCGGGCAAAAAGTCAATCGTCAACTTATCAGCGCGGAGCACGTCAAAATTGTTGAATACGCTTTCTCCGTCCGAAAAATAAGCTTTAACCGGCGAGCCGACTTCACGTTCTTCACGTTTGAAAACAGCTTCGCCTACAGGCGGATTTATCTGCGCCGTTATTATTCCGTACTGGTCGACTTTAACTAATGTTTCATCGTTTTTATAGATGTACTCATAATTGCCCGCTTCGGGTAACTTTTCTATTCTGTAACCGCCCGGTTTTTTGCTGAATTTTCCGTAATTTTCGCTCATAAATATTTACCGTTTATCAAAAATCTTTCGTATGCGTATTCATCGCGACTTGCTTTAAATCTGCTACGCGTTTAATGTTATACTATATTTTTCGCTATGTCAACAAAAAACGACTTAGTCGCACTTTTTACTCATGCTGTTAATAAGTTTAAATCGAAAACATATTTTATTTACCGCAATAAGGCTATGTAATTCGATTATAGAAATTCGAGGGGAAGCGGATTCTCGGCATGAACCGTTTCGATTACATTTACAACCATAGCCGCATGCTCTAAAGGCATTGCGAGTTCGGCGTTTTCGGTTATAGCAAAATAAGCGTTTTCATAAATAGCCGCAGTACCGACGTCAAATACCGTCCCTTGATAATTTCCGCTTTCTTCGTGAACATTATGTTTTTCTCTGCAATAAATCGTTTTATTATATTTAAACATAACTTAAAAGTCAAGGGGCTAAAGTGATAAAACGAATAATTTTTAAGAATGATAAAAACTTCAAATTTGGGTGTTTGATTGTAACATTATCCGCAAATTCCTTTTGTCTTTCGGGGGTATAAGTGGATTGTAAACTACGATCAGCTTTTGTCCCCTCTCAAGAAAATAAACCGCCGCGAAAGCAAATTATGGAAGGCATATATGGCTCGTATAGGCATAAAAAAATCAGTCACTCCACGCAAGAAGTGACTGACGGCTGGCCTGCCTGATTGGAGTCGAACCAACGGCGTTCCGCTTAGGAGGCGGACCCTCTATCCTACTGAGGTACAGGCAGATATTTGATATTTTAGCACGATTTGAAAGTTATTGCAAAAGAGTTTACAATACCGAAACAATACCTAAAACAATACCAAGTATTGCTTTCTAAAAGCCAAACCACAATATTTAGTTGTAAATACTATGTCATAACTCAATATGTTGTGTTTTTAACCGAGTTAAGCACTCCCTTAGGAGGGGGCTGTTATATCCATTTAACTACGGAAGCGTATTCTGTTTTATTTGCCCGACATATCAGGCAAGAGCAAGCGATTTTTGATTACGCGTTAACCGCATTATATTTTAACACAACATTTTAAAAATATCAAACAAATATCGCATTTTATTAAAATAATTGAAAATATATCTAAAACGCTTAAAAAAATTCAGGAATTTCATTTTTTGTCACCGATTGCTTAAAACAAATAAAACCGCTGAAAATTGCAATTTTGCATTAAAAAGCAGTTAATTTTTTAAAATTGTTGAAAAATAATAATATTTATGATAAAATATACGAAGTAATTATATCTTTTGTATATTTTTGCATATAAACTTTCAATACGGTCAGGTTTTTACGATGTCTATAAACGTATATCTCGATACGCTCGGCGGCAACACCGTAGGCGCTCTTGCAAGTAACGACAGGCTTTTAGAATATCACATAGAAAAAAACGATTCTTCGCAAATCGTGGGAACGATTTACAAAGGCGAAGTTAAAAACGTTCTGAACGGCATGCAGGCGGCGTTTATAGACGTGGGGCTGAGTAAAAACGGTTATCTGTTCGTTGGCGACACTCTTATCGACAGGGGCGTATTCGAGCAGAGCGACGATTTTAAACGCGTTCTCGACATTAAAGAAGGCGACGAAATTATGGTTCAGGCAGTAAAAGAGCCGTCCGGCAGCAAAGGCGTGCGCCTTACCAAGCACATATCGCTGGCGGGAAAATTCGTTGTTTACGTTCCGTCTTTGCAATCAAACAGCATTTCACGCAAAATTACCGACGAAGATACGCGAAAATACCTTGAAAAAGTCCTTAATTCAGTAAAATGCAAAAGCGGCGCGTTTATTGCGCGCACGGCTTCCGAAACGGCAAATTCGCGCGAAATCAAATCGGAAATGAAAATTCTTCTCGCGCAGTACGATGAAATTCTTGAAAAATACAAAACCGCGAAAATCGGCGAATCGGTGCATTGCGACGGCGATCTCGTTTCCCGCCTTATGCGTGACGTTCTTACGGCGGACGTGGAAAAAATATTCGTTTCAGATAAAACCATTTACGATCGGCTTAAAAACATGCCGAAATCCCGTAACAAATTAAAGAAAAAACTCATACTTTTCACGGAAAAAACCGATATGTTAAAAAAATTCGGTCTTGATAAAGACGTTGACGGTTTACTCCACAATCGCGTCAATTTATCTTCCGGAGCGTATCTCATTATCGACAAAACCGAGGCTTTAACCGTTATCGACGTAAACACCGGCGGCTTTACGGGCGAAGACAATCTCGAAGACACCGTTTTTAGCACGAATCTGCTTGCCGCGGAAGAAATCGCAAGGCAGGTAAGGCTAAGAAACGTGGGCGGCATAGTCGTAGTCGACTTTATCGATATGACAAACGAAACCCATCGCGAAATGCTCGTAAAATCCCTTAAAAACGCCTTGAAAACCGACAGATTTAAATGCAACGTGGTAGGTATGACGGGGTTAGGACTCGTTGAATTTACAAGAAACAAAAAGCGTAAAGAAATATCTTCGGTTTTAAGGCGCGACTGCCCTTATTGCCACGGCGAAGGCAAAATATTGTCTGACGATTATATCGTAATGAAACTGAGAACCGGGCTTCTGGACCTTTTCGCCGAAGATTACAAATCTGCCATTATCGATCTCAACGCCGAAATCTGCGAATTTATTTTAAGCACGGGCGCGCTTACGAAAGACATTTCCAAATTCTGGTCAGATAAGAGAATTTACGTAGTTCCGCACAAAACCTATCATCACGAAACGTTTTATTTAAGGGGCGACAATTCCGACGTTTTAACTCTTTCCGACAAAGCAACTCTTTTATACTGAAAACATTGCTTAAATATTTGACAATAATTTATATTTAGTATATAATGAATTCAAGTATCCGCTTTTGCGGGTATTTTAAGGGCGCATTGCCCCGAACCTTGAATGCGAGGTCAACCGCATTCCGAATAAGTCCAGGAGGTTAAAAAATATGAAGAAGTATGAAATGCTTTACATACTGTCTGCCGAAATAACGGAAGAAGAAAGAGACGCTATCGTTTCGAAATTCGAAAAAGTTGTTACGGACAACGGCGGTAACGTTGAGAAAGTTGACAAATGGGGAGTTAAAAAACTCGTATACCCTATCAACTACAAGACGGAAGGCTATTACGTTCTCATGACTTTTGAAAGCGACACCACTCTGGTTGCCGAACTCAAAAGAATTGCCGGCATTACAGACGGCGTAATGAGAAGATTGATTACGAAAGCGTAATCGGAGGATAATATGAACAAAGTTTATTTAATAGGAAATCTTACGCGCGACCCCGAACTTTCCGAAACTTCGAGCGGCGTTGCATTCTGTCGTTTTGCCATTGCGGTAAATCGTTCTTTCACTAATGCGGACGGAACGAGAGAAGCCGACTTTTTCAATATCACGGTTTGGAGAAACCAAGCCGAAAATTGCGGCAAATTCCTTAAAAAAGGAAGTAAGGTTGCGGTTGTGGGCAGTTTACAGAACCGTTCGTACGAAGATAAAGATGGCGTTAAAAGAACCGTTACCGATATAGTCGCCAGCGAAGTGGAATTTTTATCCACGGGCAGCCGCGGCGACGATCAGGAACCCGCGCCGAGTCCTGTTAAAAAGAAGTTGTCGCTTCAGGAAGTTAACGACGACAACGATTTGCCATTCTGAAAAGGAGATATATTATGGAAGAAAAAACCGTTGCGGTTAAAAAGCCTTTGAGAAAAGCGCCGAGAAGAAAGGTTTGCGCTTTCTGCGTAGAAAAGGCTGAAAAAATCGATTATAAAGATATTGCCAAACTTAAAAAGTACGTTACCGAGAAAGGTAAAATTTTGCCGAGAAGAATGACCGGCACGTGCGCTCAGCATCAGCGCGCGCTCGCTAACGCAATCAAGAGAGCAAGAATCGCCGATCTTCTCCCCTTCCGCGGAGAATAAGGTTAAAAGAAGCAAATTTCGTTACCCCGCAAGTTTTTTCGGGGCGATGCAAAAACCGGTGTTTTTGCGCTTCTCGTTTTAAAACTAAATTTTAATGGCGTAGCGATTGCCGCTACGCCATATTTTTTTAAAATAAACTTTACCGCAGAGTTTGATTACTGTTTTTCCTTGCCGCCCTTCTTTTTTCAAGACGCTTGAATTCGCGTTGGCGTTTAATTTCGGCGCGATGCGCCTTAATAAGTTCGGAATCGAGCGAAAAATCTATTTCCGGCAGTTCTCCCGCCATTTCGGCAAATTCTTCTTCCGATATAACGGTTATACGCGTTTTGCCCGTATTCCTTATATCTAAACTCTTTAAATCCTTTTCGGAAATATCACCGCTTCCCTTTACGAATACGTTAGACGAGTCTATCGAACCGACTCTGCCGTTGAGTTCGTAAATCTTTTTAATTCTGCGCCTGAACAGGTCAATGTCGCCATAGCGCAACTCGTCCGCAAAAGCGAAAGTTTTGCCCGACAAGCCGCCCTTATACCTTCTTGAATGCCTGTAATTTCTTTCGACGAAATCACCTATAAGATAATTCATTTCTCGACGGGAATACGTGCCGTCGGTACACGGCGTAATCTCGCTTTCATCGTTGATTCCCGCCGAAAGATGATATTTTTTAATAAGGTCGTTTACGGCAAGACCTTTGTCTTTCGCCATAACTTCCATCAGTAAAAGAGTAACACGCGCGTCTTCGTCGGACCTGTGCGCCGTATATTCTATACCGTGCTTTTCGGCAAGATACGTAAGACCCGAAAGGTGCGGTTCCTTGTAGACTGTTTTATAAAGCAGTTGCACGTCGATGAAATCGTAAGTTATTTTAGGTAAATTATAAATTTCGCACGCGTTATTCAAAAACTCAACGTCGTTAAGAACGGAAAATCCTATTATTAAATCGGCGTCGGCGAAAAGACCGCGTATTTCTTCGTAAAACTCGGAAAAAATCGGCTGACTTTTTATAAACGCCTTTTCATAATGAAGTTTTATTTTGGTTTCGAAACGGTTAGTGTACGGACGCATAACTATGTCTTTCTGACAAAGCAAATTGAAATCGCCGTCTGAAACGCAATAACCGAAAGTACACATGCTGCCGTCGCGATGATTGCCGGTGGTACTTTCGATGTCGTAAGATAAAATTTTCATAACTCAAAAAAGAGGCTGCCTTACGGCAGCCGATTTATTATTTTTCAGCAGGATAATTTTCGTCGAGTTTTTTTCTGAACGAAGTTTTATCGCTGTCGGTATACTTGCCGACGAGAGTTTTTTGAACCGCAAGAATATTTTCTCTGTTTATTTCCGCAACCTTTTCAAGTTTTTCGGCGTATGCGTTTTTATCTTTATTTTCTTCTGCCGCGTCGAAAATACCCGTCATGTCAACTGCGTAAAGATAGCCGCCGAGATACGTGTCGTTAGTGCAGGAACCGATTAAGTAATTGCCCGTTACGCTTACACCGTACCAGTCGGAAGGAGTTTGCATAGCGTACGCGTTTATCTTGTTTACGCTTACATCGCTTGCCTTGAAATTACATCTGAAATAATAGCCGTCCGACGAATAAAAATACATATCTCCGTTACGGACGCCGTAAAGAGTAAGCGCGCTGTCGCCGCTTTTGCATTCGGACGCGACTATAACGCGGCCGTGAGTATCGTCGTCGTCACCGTTTGCGTAATCGTACTTGTTAAGAGTACCGTCGCTTTTTACGTAATATACGGCGTTAAGAGATTCGAAATAAGAAGACGAAACGAAAGCGTCGTCAATATTGTTTTTGCCCGCAAAGCCTAAGTTTTTAAGGTCGGTCGCTCCGGAAGAGAAATCTATTCCGAGATATGCGGGTTCGGGTTTTATGTTTTCGTCGAGACTCGTGAGTTTTATAACGAGAAGATTGCCCGTATATTTTATAAATTCAACGGTTACGCCGTTTGAACCCGTGGTATAGTCTGCGGGATATTTCTGCTCGGCGGTAACGTCTTTCCTTTTATCTTCCGCATAGCCCTGAGTACCCGCGCCGCATTTATATAATTCGGCCTTCGTGTCGCCCGCGGTATAAGAATAAATATCGTGGAACTTTTCCGTAACTTCAGTCGCTTCGGTATACCCGAACACGGTGTAGTAAACCTTGCCCGAATTATCTTCCGCCATAGCGATGCTCTGATAGGCTTTTGATTTGAAAATCTGCTTTCCGCTCTCGGTGTCGTAACAAACGAGTTTGTTAACAGACGAATCTTTTTCCTTTTCGGAAACGGTGGTTAAAAAATACACCTTTTCGCCGACTTTAACGAATCTGTACTCCTGCGTGTCAACGTCGAGAGTTACGACGGGACTGCCTGCGTTTTTGCCCTTTTTAAGATCGAAACGATAAACTTCCGACTTGGAGTATTGCAGAGTACCCGCTTTATCTTTCTGAACCGACGGAGTAACGTAATAAACGAAATCGCCGTACATATAAACGCCGGTTTTATAGTTGCCGCTTATCATAAGTTTGGGAACGACCGTTTCGACGGTAGCGGCGGAAGGGTCTTTAAGGTCTGCCGTTTTAATACGCATAAGCGCGCCTTTTACGGGCTTATTGAAGGTATTGTCGGCAGAAGTCGAAACCTTGCCGTTTATAAAATAAATATAATCGCCTTTTTCGACTACGGCTGAACCGTTGCCCGACTTTACTTCGCCGCCGACGTTGGCAAGCGGCGCAACCTTGTCGGTACAACCTGCGAGCATAAACGCCGCAAGAAGAACCGATATTATAACAGTTACTATCTTTTTCATAGCATACTCCTTGCATGGAATAACTTTTTATAGACGCGCATAGATAATAATATAAAATCCATACACTCAATCATTATACACTAAAAAACTTAAATAATCAATAGATTTAATGCAAAATACTTTTAATTTCAAACAAATTTTTTAATAGCGGGGTAAACTATGGAAAAGTTCGGTTTATTCGATCTGATAAGCAAACTTGCCACGGATAAAAACGCGCTCGACGCGGTAATAAAAACAATCGGCGCGTTCGGGAAAAAGGACGACGGCGAAAAACCCGCCCTGAAAAAACCCGTGCCGCCGCCCTTAAACGGCGAAAAAAAGACGGGCGGTGCGGTAAAGAAAAAATACTCCGACGCCGCCATTATGGAAGTTTTGAAGCGTCACGATAAAATTTCAAAAGAAATAGACGAAAAATACAAAAAAAGCGAAGGGACCTGAACTCCCTTCGCTTTTAACGGGAAACGCTATATTCCCATAAGTTCTTTAATTTTATCGGTATATTTAACGCCCGACTTATACCCTTCTTCGTAAGCGAAAGCGAGTTTGCTTACCTTATACTGGCTCATATCTCCGAGTTCCGGTCTTATAAGAAGATCGGGCTTATTTTCTCGGATACATTCTTCCGTAAGATAACAATCGTTCACTTCGACGCACCTGAGACCGTGAACAACCATGTTTTTAGACGGCTCGTAAAGTCTTAGCGCGCCGAGAACGTCTACGACGACGGTTACTTCTGCCCCGAAATCTCTGGCGTTTGCAATCGGCAGGCGATTGACCACTCCGCCGTCCACGAGTTCGTATCCGTCTATTTCAACGGGTTTGAAAACGAGCGGAATTGACGAACTTGCCGAAACCGCGTCGGCAACTCTTCCTTTATTTAAAGTAATGAGTTTTCCCGAAATAATATCGACGGCAACGCATTCGAAAGGAATTTCGAGTTGATCGAAAGTAACGTCGCCGAGAAGTTCGGTTATTCTGTTCCGCATTTTAACGGAGCGGAAAATACTTTTTTTCGAAAGAAACCCTACCGAAAAATCCGCTATATCCTGAAATTTGAGATTGTCCGCAACGGCTTTGAGTTGCGCGGGTTTAACGCCTTTTGCGTAACACGCGCCGACTACCGACCCCATAGAACAACCCGCTATGCAGTCGGGGCGGATACCGGCGTCGTCCATAGCCTGCAAAAAACCTATGTGCGCGATTCCGCGCGAGCCGCCCGATCCCAAAACGAAACAAGTTTTTTTAGCCATAATTCACCTCTCGGAACATCTTTAACTTATTTTAACATTATTTTTCCCTTAAATCAAGATATTATTATCAAAAAGCGTATAATAATATTCCGAGTCCTGCCGAGATGAGTATCAGCAATATAGGCGAGAAAGTTTTTTTGAGCGCTTTTTTATAAACTATCGCAATCAGAGCCGTTACCGCGAATATTATAAGGGCTTTATAGTCGAACGAAACGCCGTCGCCGAGTTTTTCAAAACCCGTAATTCCCGAAGCGGTCATAGTTATGCCCGTTGCCGCAATAAGACCCGCAACCGTAGGTTTTACACCGCCGAGAAACGCCTGCACTCCCGCAAGTTTTAAAAAATTTTTAAGCGCGGCGGCAATGATAAGGATAATTATAAACGATGGAAGAACAACGCCGAGCGTAGCGCAAAGCGCCCCTGCGACGCCGCCTTGCGCAGAGCCGATAAAGGTAGCCATGTTCACGGCAAGCGGACCGGGAGTTGATTCCGAAACGGCAATAAGGTTTAAAAAGTCGCTTTCCGCCGCAAGCCAGCCGTGCGCGAAAACTTCTTCTTTGACGAGCGAAATCATTCCGTAACCGCCGCCGAAAGAAACCGCGCCTATCTTGAAAAAAGTTAAAAACAAAGAAAGATACACTCTCATTCGTCATTCTCCTTGTCGACTTTTTTCTTTTTCCGCTCGGCCGAGATTTTATTCGCCGCGTAAACGCACAATCCCGTCGCGCCGCCCGCAACGATAAAAATCAAAGAAGAAAATTTTACCGAAAACACGGTTACCGCAAGAAGCGCCGAAAGCGAAAGGATAAAAAGAATTATCGTAAGCGCGTTTTTTTCAAGTTCTTTAATCATTTTAATTCCTGCGGAAAGTATAAGATAACAAACGCACGCTCTTATTCCCTTAAACGCGAAAGCAACGAAAGTTATCTCTAAAAACCTGTCGAAAAAAACCGAAATAACGTAAATGATAACGAACGACGGAATACACACGCCGAGAGTAGCGAAAAACGCGCCCGCAAACCCCGCAAGTTTGTAGCCTACGTAAGTGGAAGAATTTATCGCTATGGGTCCCGGGGTTGATTCCGCTATTGCAAGTATATCGTAAAACTCCGCGTTTTCAAGCCATTTTTTCTTTTCGATAAGTTCGTTTTTAAGTATCGCTATCATGGCGTAACCGCCGCCGAACGTAAAAAGCCCGATTTTCAACATCGTGAAAAACAGGCTTACAACTATTTTAAACTTTTTCATTTTCATTAAGATTTCCCGATAAAAATCCAAACTTTTTATAATGCCGCCTGATAAAAAAGAAAAGCGTTATTCCTATAACGATCATTATTATCGACCAGAATTGCGACGGGAAAAGATGACCTATAAATTTACCGCGCTCGGCAACGTCGCCCCTGACGTACTCGATTAAAAATCTGAAAACGCCGTAGGAAACGAGATAATAACTCATAATATAGTTATCGTTCTTTTTAAGATACAGTAAAGAAAAAAGCGCGAAACTTAAAAACAGAAAAGCCGCTTCGTAAAGTTGCGTGGGGTGAACGGGTGAACCGTCATAACCCGAATAAAGCGAATTTACGGGGAACCTGACGCCTAAAAAACTATCCGTGGGCTTGCCGTAACAGCACCCCGCGAAAAAACAGCCTAATCTGCCGAAACCGTGCGCAACGAGTATGCAGCAAGTCGCTATCGGAAGAAGATCGAAAATATTGCCCGTGAGTTTTTTCATTTTTAAAAAAACGAAATAAACGGTAAGAAAGCACACTACCCCGCCGATAAGCCCGCCTATAAAAGTAAGACCGCTCGTTATATCGAAGCCCCCTTCGGGATTTTTAAGGTAATTGTAAAACGCCTGAAACAAAGCCGCGCCCAGAAATCCCACGAGAATGGAAGCGATTCCGTCGTAAAATATAAAATCTACGAATTTTTCGTTAAAACCTTTCTTTTTGGTATAAAAGAAAAGTACGCCGAAACAGCATAAAAGACCCGCTGCTATCATAACGCCGTAAAGATGGACGTTTAAAAACAATGCTTTTGAGTACATAAAACCCCCGTTTTTTAAACGGTGCGACTATTATTTGACAGCGCGACCGTTTTTTAAATTATATAACTACGCTTTTAAAAAAGCAAGCGTTTTGCCTGCCGCCTGAAAAGTAAGCCGAATATAAACGATAAAAGCGGCGTTATAGCGCGATTTTTGCGTATAATCGCCGCGGTTAAACTTATTTTTTCAGCATGGCAAGAGTTTTGTCGTAAGCGGCTTTTACGGCGTCCATCGCGGCGTTTCTCAGTCCGCCCTTTTCAAGAGCGTGTACGCCCGCTATCGTAGTTCCGCCGGGACTGCAAACGTCGTTTTTCAACTTATTAAGGTTTTCACCCGTCGTTAAAGCCATAACGGCAGAACCTAATACCGTTTGTTCGGCAAGAAGAACGGCCTCGGCGCGCGAAAGACCGCATTCGACGCCCGCGTCCGAAAGCGCTTCTATAAATATATACGAAAACGCCGGACCGCATCCCGAAAGCGCGCCCGCCGCTTCGAGTTTATTTTCGGTCGTTTCGAGTAAAATACCCGACTTTTCCAAACATTTTTTAAGCGTGTTTTTATCTTTTTCGGTTATATTCTCCCCACAGGCAAATACCGTTGCGCCCTTGCCTGCTTTTACGGGCGTGTTAGGCATAATCCTTATAATTTTAACGTCGCCCGCAATATTTTTAAGCGATTGCAGGCAAACGCCCGCAGCCATGCTTACCACGATCGCGTCCTTTCTGCCTGCGAGCGTTTTTACGACGGATAAGAGAACGCTACCCGTTTTATCGGGTTTAACGCCGAGAAAAATCAAATCGCATTCTTCGGCGATTTTAGCGGCGTTTGACGGCATAACCTTTAATTCCGCCGCTCTTTTAAGCGTTTTTTCTTCGGAAGAACACGCTATATAAACGTTTTTTTCGCCTATTGCGGCAGCCGCCGCAACTGCGAGCGCGCCGCCCATATTGCCTGCGCCTATAAATCCCGCTTTCATAATTTCACCTACCTTATCTGACCGTTGCCGATTATCACGTATTTATAAGAAGTCAGTTCTTTAAGCCCCATCGGTCCGCGCGCGTGGAGTTTTTGCGTGGAAATACCCATTTCGCAACCTAAACCGAATTCGCCGCCGTCGGTAAAGCGCGTAGAAACGTTGACGTAAACGGCGGCGCTGTCTACGGCAGATACGAAATACGCCGTGTTTTCGGCGTTTTCCGAAATAATCGCTTCGCTGTGATGAGTGGAATGTTCCGCAATGTGCTTTACCGCTTCTTTTACGCCGTCAACCGTTTTTACGGCGAGAATATAATCCAGAAATTCCGTGTCGAAATCCTTTTCACCCGCCTTTTCGCCGTGCGGCATAAAAGACAAAGAGTAATCGTCACACTTAAAAACTACGGGAGAAAGTCCGCGATTTTTTCGTTCGGTATACAGTTTTTCGTCAATAAGGGGAAGAATGGTTCCCGCAATTAGTTTATCCACGAGCAAAACTTCTTCCGCATTGCATACCGACGGTCTGCTTGCTTTAGCGTTTTCTACGATTTTAACCGCCTTTTCTATATCGGCGGAATTATCCACGTAAACGTGGCAAATACCCGTACCCGTTTCGATAACCGGTACTTTTGCGTTTTCCACGCATGCCTTTATAAGTCCTGCGCCGCCACGCGGAATAAGAAGGTCAACGTAGCCTTTCGCTTCCATAAGTTCGGTTGCGCTCGCGCGGGAAATATCTTCGGTAATCTGAATAAGTTCAGGGTTTTCACCGCAATTTTCAAGACCTTTTTTAAGGAATTTTACTATCGTATGCGCCGATTTATACGCTTCTTTGCCGCTTCTTAAAACGCAAACGTTTCCGCTTTTAAGGCAAAGCGCGGCAGCGTCTGACGTAACGTTCGGGCGGCTTTCGTAAATAATAGCGACAACCCCCACGGGAACGGATATTTTTTTAATATCAAGTCCACGCGGAGTAACTTTTTCTTCGAGAACCACGCCTACGGGATCTTCAAGACTTACAAGCGCCCTTACGCCGTCTGCCATTGCCTTAACGCGTTCTTTATTAAGCAGTAACCTGTCAATCATAACGGCGGAAAGTTTGCCTTCGGCGTTTTTAACGTCCTCGGCGTTTGCCGAAAGAATTTCGTCCGTTCCGCTCTCCAACGACTCCGCCATCGATAAAAGCGCAGCGTTTTTTCTGTCGGAAGTAAGATAAAAAAGTTCGCCCGCGGCTTTTTTTGCTTCTTTTAAAATATCGGCTGTGGATTTCATTTTTTCACCTTTAAAAACTTCGTTCCCACGCTCTTGCCGTCAAGAATATCGTAAATAACGTCGGGATTCGAGCCGTTTGTTATTATCATATCGCAACCCGCCGCCGTGCAGATTTTCGCGGCGTGAATTTTTGTAATCATACCGCCCGTTCCGAATTGCGAACCTTTTCCGCCCGCAAGTTCTTCTATTTCGGGAGTAATTTTATCTATGACGGAAATAAGTTTCGCGTCGGCGTTTTTATGCGGGTCTTTGTCGTAAAACCCGTCTGTATCCGATAAAACTATAAGTAAATCGGCTTTAACGCTTTCCGCAACCAACGCGCCGAGAGTGTCGTTATCGCCGAGCGCGATTTCTTCGGTAGACACCGTATCGTTCTCGTTAATTATGGGAAGAACGTTCATTCCGAGCAAACCTTTCATCGTGTTTGAAAAATTCTCGTGACGCTTTTCGTCTTTAATGTCTTCACCCGTTAAAAGTATCTGCGCCACGGTGTGATTGTATTTTTCAAAAATCCTGTCGTAAACGTACATAAGTTCGCACTGCCCGACAGCCGCCGCCGCTTGCTTGAGAGAAAGTTCTTCTGGGCGTTTCAGAAGACCGAGTTTGCCCGTGCCGACGGCAATCGCGCCGCTCGAAACGATTATAACTTCGTTGCCGTCGTTTTTTACGTCCGCCACGGTTTTGCAGAGTTCTTCTATTCTTCTTATATTCATATTTCCCGTCTTATGCGTAAGCGTAGACGTGCCTATTTTTATTACTATTCTCATATTTAACCTTTCCGTTTTACACAGTATATCATTTTTTAAGCCGTTTTGCAATAATTTACGTGCAAAAACGTTTACAATCGCAAAAAAATGCTTTATAATATACGGGATATAAAGGAAAAAAATCATGAGCGAATGCACACATAATTGCGATACCTGTAAGGACGGTTCCTGTAAAGACAGAAAATCTATGCTCGTAACCCCGAACAAAACCACCGAAATCGGCAAAATTATTGCCGTTGTATCCGGCAAAGGCGGAGTGGGAAAATCTCTCGTTACTTCGATGCTTGCCGTAAACGCTTCGAACCGCGGACTTAAAACCGCGATAATGGACGCCGACGTAACGGGTCCGTCTATCCCGCGCTGTTTCGGCGTGGACGGAATAAAACGCGCGCAAGGCTCCGAAGAAGGTCTTATTCCCGTCGAAAGCGACGGCGGCATAAAGATAATGTCGATAAATCTTCTTCTCGACGAGCCTACCAGACCCGTAATCTGGCGCGGCCCCGTAATTTCGGCGGTCGTTCAGCAATTTTATACCGACGTTTTATGGAAGAAAAACGACGTTATGTTTATCGATATGCCTCCCGGCACGAGCGACGTTCCCCTTACCGTTTTTCAAAGCCTGCCGATAGACGGGGTTATAATCGTCGCAACTCCGCAGGATCTTGTGGGAATGATTGTGGAAAAATCCGTTAATATGGCTAAAACGATGAATATACCCATCGTAGGCGTAATAGAAAACATGAGTTACTACGTTTGCCCGAAATGCGGCGAAAAAGAGTATATTTTCGGAAAAGGAAAGGTTAAAGAAGCCGCCGAAAAATACGGCGTTCCGTTCCTCGCCGAAATCCCGATAGACCCGAATAACCGAAAACTTACCGACGACGGCGAAATAGATAAAGCAGACGTTTCGGTTCTCGATACCGCTATAGACGCTATAATGAAATTAAATAAGAGAGGATAAAAATATGACGCTTGAACAATTTAAAAAAGAAAAAATCGAAGCCATGAAAAATCACGATAAAGAAGCCGTTTCCGCGCTCAACGTGATTATCACCAAAATTATGAATCTTACCATAGAAAAACGTTCCGCAGGCGAAGAAGTAAAGGAAGAAGATATAGTTAAAATCATTCAGAAAGCCGAAAAAGAACTTATAGAAGAAAAAGAAGGCTTTGAAAAAGCGGGGCGCGAAGACAACGTTAAAAGCCTTGCTTTGCAGATCGAAATTATAAAAAAATATCTTCCCGCAATGCTTTCGGAAAAAGAAATTTCAGACGTTATAGCAACTCTCGAAGATAAATCGATTCCTTCCGTTATGAAACACTTCAAACAAAACTACGCGGGTAAAGTCGATATGAAACTCGTTTCGGAAGTCGCTAAAAAACTTTAAAGAAATAAAAAACGCGCCTTTTGCATAACTTGCAAAAAGCGTGTTTTTTTATAAAAAAATTGCGCCTTTTAAAATCAAAGCGCAATTAAATTCAAATCAGTCTTTCTTTTCGCTCGTATCGATAACCTGCTTGCCGTCATAGTAGCCGCATTTAGCGCAAACTCTGTGAGTTTGTTTCTGCTCGTGGCACTGAGGACATTCAACGAGGGTGGGAACTTTAACTTTATAGTTGCTTGCAAATCTCTTCGCGCCTCTCGACTTGGAAACTTTACCCTTTGGAACTGCCATCTTTACTTAACCTCTCTTTCAGTATTTGCAGCCGCAATCTTTGCAATTAAGATCCGCGCCGCATACAGGGCATAAACCCTTACAATCTTCTTTGCACAAAATAACCGACGGTTCTTCGGTAATGATAATATCGTTTACCGCTTCCGTTAAATCGACAAGACCTTTTTTATAAAGGTAATCGTCTTCTTCGGGATCCGAAACGACAAATCTTACCGACGCTTCTTTTAAAAACTTATACCGCGCTTCTTTCAGACACCTTGCACATTCACCAACAATAGTGCATCCGACTGTCAGATCGGAGTAAACGTCGTTCCCCTGAAGTATTAAAGAACATTTTACGTTTACGGCGCCGTCGATAACGGCGTTCGGGAGCGTAAGCAAATTCGTTTTAGGAATATACGAAAATTCGAATTCGCCTTGCGTTTTTCCCGCAAGTTTAAGTTTTTTTACGTCAATAATCATTCTGATACCAACAAATTATATATTATTTATCTTAAGTTGTCAACTTTATTTCGGCTCGTTTTGATTATTTTCTTACTTTTATTTGCCGAACGCCACCGCAACGGTATCGCGCGCGATAACGAGTTCTTCGTTCGTGGGAATAACGAGAACTTTAACTTTGCCGCCTTTTGCCGTAATATCTCTGATACTGCCGTTGTTTTTCTCCGCGTTTTTAAGTTCGTCTATTTCTATTCCCATAAAAGACAACCCTTCGCAAACGGCTTTTCTTACGGCTCCGTCGTTTTCGCCGACCCCCGCGGTAAACACAAGGCAATCTACTCCGCCCATCGCCGCAGCGTATTCGCCGACGTATTTTTTAACCGAATAAGTGAAAATATCGAGTGCGAGCGCGGCTCTGTGGTTTCCTTCTTCAGTCGCCTTTCTTAAATCCCTGAAATCCGAAGATACGCCGCTGACGCCGAAAACGCCCGACTTTTTATTGAGATAATTGAGAGTTTTTTCAATATCGTAACCGAGTTTTTTCATTAAAAACTCTATAATCGCGGGATCGAGATCGCCCGAACGCGTACCCATCGGAACGCCGCCGAGCGGAGTAAAACTCATGCTCGTGTCTATACATTTGCCGTCTTTGACCGCGCTCACAGACGAGCCGTTGCCTAAATGGCAAGTGATTATTTTGCTGCCTTCCGCTTTTATTCCGAGATATTTTATCGCTTCGCCCGATACGAATCTGTGGCTCGTGCCGTGAAAACCGTATCTTCTGATTTTAAAGTTTTCATACGCTTCGTAAGGAATACCGAAAACGTACGCTTTTTCGGGCATGGTGTTATGGAAAGAAGTGTCGAAAACCGCTACCATGGGAGTGTTCGGCATAACTGCTTTGCACGCCTTTACTCCCGCTATGTTTGCGGGCTGATGAAGCGGCGCGAACTCTGAAAGAGAAAGGCATTTTTCGATATTTTCTTCGGTCATCAGCACGGGACCGCCAAAAACTTCGCCGCTGTGAACGAGTCTGTGTCCGACAGCCGAAATCTCGTCCATCGATTTTATTACGCCGTAGTCTTTATTGACGAGCGCGTCGAGAACGAGTTCTATCGCTTTTACGTGCGTCGGCATACTTTCTTTTATAACCGTTTCTTTGCCGTTTGCCTTATGAGTGAGCATAGACCCTTCTATGCCTATACGCTCGCAAAGACCTTTCGCGATAACTCCTTCCGTTTCCATATCTATAAGTTGATATTTAAGTGAAGAACTGCCCGCATTGATAACTAATATTTTCATTTTCTTACTACCTCTTTTTATATCGGAATATGTAATTAAAGCAGGCGCTTTTTAAATTTGCGTCTGGAGTGCGGTAATTGCGACCGCCGCGACTATATCTTCCACTCCGCACCCGCGCGAAAGGTCGTTTATGGGTTTTGCAAGCCCCTGACAAAGGGGACCTACCGCCTGAAAACCGCCTAAACGCTCGGTGTTTTTATAATTGCTGTTGCCCGCGTCGAGATCGGGGAAAATCATAACGTTTGCATGCCCCGCAACCGTAGAGCCGGGCGCTTTGCTCGCCGCAACTTCGGGAACGATAGCCGCGTCGAATTGCAATTCGCCGTCGGCGTTATATCCGGGAGCGATTTCTTTGAAAAGTTTAAGAGCGTCGGTAACCTTGGTAACGTCGGCGTGTTTCGCGCTTCCTTTGGTGGAATGCGAAATAAACGCTATTCTCGGAGTAATGTTCGCGATTTTTTCCGCGCTTTTTGCAGACGATAACGCGATATACGCAAGTTCTTCGCTCGTGGGGTTCTGGTTAAGACCGCTGTCGGCGTAAATATAGCAACCGTCTTCGCAATACTTGTTACCGTTCGGTTGCGGAGCAATCATAAGAAAATACGCCGAAACCATTTTTTCGCCCGCGGCGGTTTTGATTACCTGAAGCCCCGGACGAAGAGTGTTCGCCGTGGAATGACACGCACCCGAAACCATACCGTCAACGTCGTCGCATTTAAGCATAAGAGCGCCGTACATAGTGTAGTCTTTTAAAATATATTCTTTCGCGGCGGCAACGTCGGCATATTCCGGCGCACCCGTTTTTTTGTTAATTTTACCCTTTCTTAAATTATAAAGAAGTTCCGCGTATTTGTCCGTTTTAGGGTTGGTTACGGGGTCAACTATCTTTACTCCCGTAAGATCCGCGCCCGCGTTGTTTTTCGCTATTTCTTCGGCATTACCTAAAAGGACTATTCCCGCAACGCCGTCTTTAACGGCTTTTTCCGCCGCCGCAACCACGCGCTTATCTTCGCTTTCGGGAAGAACTACGGTCTTTTTTAAAGCCGCGGCGCGGGTTTTTATATCTTTTAAAATGTCTTTCATAAAAATACTCCTGCTATTTTTTGATTTTTGCTTTATTATTTTTGCGTTTTTTGGTATATTAGTTACAGAAAGCAAATATTTCACGCTTTCTGCAATTTTTAAAACCCTTGCGGTTTCTTACGTTTCAAGTACTATTATATACTTATTTTAGTTAAAAGTAAAACGCTTTGACGAGGTATAAATGAAAATTTGCTACGCGGTGTGCGAATACAACCCTTTTCATTACGGGCATTTAAAACATCTTGACTATATAAACAACGAACTTCTTCCCGACGCCGTTGCGGTTATCATGAGCGGAAATTTCACTCAGCGCGGCGAAGCGGCAATCGAAGATAAATATACGCGCGCAATCCACGCGATAAAAGGCGGCGCTGATATAGTTATAGAACTGCCCGCCGTTTTCGCGACTGCTTCCGCCGAAATTTTTGCAAAAGGCGCGCTTAAACTCGTAAACGCGGCAGTCGGCGAAAAAACGCTTTGTTTCGGAGCGGAAACCGATGATTTGCCGTCTCTTATAAGGACGGCGGAATTTCTTATAAAAGAGCCGCCCGAATTCAAAACCGCGCTTAAAGAAGAACTCGCAAAAGGCGTTACTTTTCCGAAGGCAAGGTGCGTTGCGCTCGAAAAAACGGGCTATGGAGCGGAATCTTCACTTTTAAAAACTCCCAACAACGTTCTTGCCGCGGAATATATAAAAGCGATTATTTCGGGCGGTTACGATATAAACGTAAAATCCTTAAAGCGCAGCGGCGACTATAACGATAAGGATTTAAAAAAAGATTATTCTTCCGCCCTTGCCGTGCGCGAAAGTATAAAAAACGGAAAAATCAAGTCCGCAAAAGAAGCCGTTCCCGATTTTGCGCGTGGCGATTTGCCTGAAATTCTGCCCGATTTCGACGCTATAACCCTTTATTCTCTCATAACCGCCGCTAAAGAAGACCTGCGCGCTCTTCCCGACTGCAACGAAGGGCTTGAAAACAAAATAAAAGCCGCCCTTAAAAACAGTTTTACGGTTCATGATCTTATATCGCGGTTAAAATCGAAAAGATACGTGGAAACAAGGCTGAAAAGAGTTTTGCTCTCAAGCGTTTTGGGAATAAAAAAAGATCTCGTTTCGAGATCTTTAAGCGACGATTTATATTTGAAAATACTTGCAGTAAACAAAGATAAAAAATGGCTGCTTTCTGAATTTTCCAAAGCGAAATATCCGCTTATAACCAGAAAAAGCGACGTAAATTCGCTCGGCGGCACTGCGCTCGAAACCTTTATGAAAGACGTTGAAGCGCAGGAAATTTACTCCGCCGTAACGAAAAAACGTCTTAACGAATTTGAAACCGTAATGGTCTGCCGCTGATATTACGATTCAGCGGCGAAACAAAACGACCTGCCGTAAAAAAAATTCTCTTTTAAAATAAGAATATTATCGCGCCGCCTGTCTTGCGCGCATTGCGTTTAAAATCGCTATGACGGCAACGCCCACGTCGCCGAATACCGCCATCCACATATTAGCATAACCGAAAGCGGACAGTATAAGTATGGCGAGTTTTACGCCGAGAGCGAAAATTATATTTTCTTTTACTATTCTCATCGTTTTTTTCGCAACGCGTTTTGCCGTGCTTATTCCCGACAGGTTATCGTGCATAAGAACTATATCGGACGCTTCTATGGCGGCGTCGGACCCTACTCCGCCCATCGCGATGCCTATATCCGCGCGCATAAGAACGGGCGCGTCGTTAATGCCGTCGCCCACGAAACACAAAACGTCGTTTTCGCCCTTTTCGGCAAGCATTTTTTCTACTTCGAAAACCTTGTCTTGCGGTAAAAGCGAAGATTTATATTCGGTTAAACCTATTTTCGCCGCAACGCTCGCGGCGATTTTTTCGTTGTCGCCCGTAAGCATAACGGTTTTGGCTCCGAATGAATTCAGTTCGCTTATCGCCTTTGCGGAGTCTGGTTTAATCTCGTCGCCGATAAGCACGGAACCTACGAATTTTCCGTCTTTTGCAACGTAAACGACCGTGCCTACGTCGTTTTCGGCAACGTATTCTATCCCGAACTTTTCCATAAGTCCGGCGTTGCCGCAATAAATAGTGCTTTCGCCTTTCGATACTATGCCGTAACCCGAAACGTCTTCAACGTTATAATTTTTATCCGTTTCTTTGCCGTATTCCGACACTATCGATTTTGCAATCGGGTGATTAGAACACTGCTCGGCAATAGCCGCAAGCCTTAAAATTTCTTCGCGCTTATCTTCGGGCGTGACTTTAACCACTTTGAAATTTCCTTTCGTGAGCGTTCCCGTTTTATCGAAAACGAAAATATCGGCTTTATCGAATTTTTCAAGATAGTTGCTGCCTTTAACGAGTATTCCGTTTTTAGACGCGCCGCCTATACCCGCAAAAAACGTTAAAGGTATTGATATAACGAGCGCGCACGGACAACTTACCACCAGAAACGACAACGCCCTGTAAACCCATTCCGACGGTTTTTTGGTTATAACGCTGCCCGCCACGGCAAGAACCGCCGCGGAAATAACTACGGCGGGAGTATACCACCTTGCGAATTTAGTAATAAAATTTTCCGCTTTACTCTTTTTGGAAGAAGCGTTTTCTACAAGATCGAGAATTTTCGATACGGTAGAATCGTAAAAGGCTTTTTCAACCTTTACTTCTATCGCTCCGCTCACGTTTAAAGAGCCGCTTATAACGCTGTCGCCCGCTTTTACGTTCTCGGGAAGAGATTCTCCCGTAAGAGCCTTGGTATCGAGCGAAGAACTTCCTTTTACCACCACTCCGTCGAGCGCGACTTTCTCGCCCGGCTTTATAAGAATAATTTCTCCCACCTTTACTTCGGAAGGGTCAACCGTAAGCGTTTCGCCTTCTCTTATAACATTTGCGTAATCGGGGCGGACGTCCATAAGCGAAGTAATGTCTTTACGAGATTTTCCTACGGCGTAAGACTGAAACCACTCTCCCGTCTGATAAAAAAGAATGACGGCGCAGCCTTCGTCGAAACCTTCTACTTCCATACCGCTTACGCCGCGGTATATCGCAAGCCCGAACGCTCCGAACGTTGCTATTACCATTAAAAAGTTTTCGTCTAAAACCTGACCGTGCAAGATATTTAAAGCGGCTTTTCTTATAATATCGTGCGCTATGTAAACGTAAATGACAAGATAAACGCCGAGCGCCGTAAGCCAGCCGTATTTACCGCCGATAACGGTTGAAAGATTTTTGCCGTCCGCCACGCGCGGAAGCAGCAACTTATCCAAAAATATCGCAACCAGAAAGCAACTCAGCGCAATTATTATTCTTTTAAGGTTTTTCTTCTGTTTTTTCGTCATATCAGATTTCCATTTCGAAATCAGGCTCGATTTTTTTAGCCGCTTTTAAAGCGTTTTTAAGAATTTTATCAGCATTTTCGTCGACTACTTCAATCGTCATTTTCTGAGTGATAAAGTTTACGGCGCAAGATTTAACGCCTTCCACTTTTTTGATTGCGTCTTCGCATTTTTGCGCGCATACGGCGCAGTCTACTTCAATTCCGATAACTTTTTTCATTTTTTATTACCTCTTTTATTATTTTAATATTACGGCGTTTCAGCCGCTATACAGATTGCTTTTAAAACTCCGCGATTACTTTCGTTCTTCTTTTATATGCGAAAGTGCGCATTCGTAAATTTCAGAAACGTGATCGTCGTCAAGCGAGTAAAAAACTTCTTTTCCGCTGCGCCGCGACTTTACGAGTTTAGCCTGCCTTAAAATGCGAAGTTGATGAGAAATCGCAGACTTTGTCATATCTAAACAACAGCAAATATCGCAAACGCACAACTCCCCGTATTCAAGACAACTTAAAATTCTCGTTCTCGTATAATCGCCGAATACTTTGAAAAGTTCGGCTAAATCCGAAACGGTATCATCGCTCGGCAACTGTTTTTTTACTCTTTCCACTATATCGCCGTGTACTTTTTCGACTTCGCAGAATTCATCGTTTTTTTTCATTATTCCTTTCCCTTTATATAACGGTTGAACAATTATTCAACTATGCTATAAGTATATGCTTTTAATATCGCTTTGTCAACCGTTTTAAGCCGTTTTTTTTAAAAATATAAAAAAACGGCTGATTTGAGCCGCTCGTAATTCAAATTTAAAAAAAATTACAACTAAATATCAGCCGCAAGTTACTGCGTTTGAACCCGGTCGCTTGCGGCTGAAAAGTTTAATTTTCCGTTTTGTTTTCCGCGATAAGCGAAGCCGCGCCTATAATGCCCGCGTCGTTTTTAAGGCTTGCGGTTACGACTTTTGATACGGGCGATCCGTAATAACCGAAATTCTGCTCGTTAAGGTAGTTTTCGATTTTATTTATAAGATAATCGCCTTCTTTGCTTATTCCGCCGCCTATTATGAAAAGTTCGGGGCGGAAAACGTTACAATAGTCGAGTATTCCTTCGGAAAGATACGCAACGTATTTATAAACCACTCTGTTTGCCGTTTCGTCGCCGAGTTTTGCCGCCGCAAACGCGGTTATGCCGTTTATTTTATTCACGTCGTTCTCGCAGACTTTCCACATCAACGAACGCGGATTGTCGAACATCGCTTCTTTCGTCTGGCGTATGAGAGCCGTTGCCGAAGCGTACTGCTCGAAGCAGCCCCTTCTTCCGCAGCCGCATGGAAGACCGCCTAAAATAAGCACGGTATGACCGAGTTCCGCCGCCATTCCGCGCGAACCTTCGTAAAGTTTTTTGTTTATTATTATTCCGCCGCCTATACCCGTGCCGACGGTAAGCATAACTACGTCGCTGTATCCTTTAGCCGCGCCGAACATAAATTCGCCGAGAGTCGCGGCGTCGGCGTCGTTTCCGACGCGTACGGTAAGCCCCGAAAATTTTTCGAGTTCGCTCTTTAAATTAAAATCGTGCCATTTAAGGTTTGCCGAATAACTGACTATTCCTTTAACGCCGTTTATTGCGCCCGGGCAGCCGACGCCTATCCCTTTGATTTCCGTCCTTTTTATTCCCGTTTTTTCAAGAAGATTATTTACGGTATCGGAAACTTTTTTCATCTGCTCGGAAGGGCTTATGCTGAGCGTTTTAAACGCTTCTTTGGCGATAATTTCGCCTTTTTCGTTTACTATTCCCGTTTTTATCGACATTCCGCCGATATCGACGCCTATATAATACATGTTTTTATTCGTCCTTTAAAAATGATTTTTTGTTATTCCTGTCTGGCATGGCAAGGACGGTAGTACTATACGTACACCGTCCGAGAATTTGCAAAAAAGCGCGTAAATTGCGGCGTTTTTGCAAGGTTTTGATTATTCTTGCCCGGCATAAAGCGTTTCCGTGATTTCTTTGACGTTTGTTTTTATTTTGCGGTAAGGTCTTAAAGCGTAAACGTAAGCAAGGTAAATAAGGTTAATCCTTTCGGGGTCGCCTTTTTTTATTTCGCACGAAAATAAGTCTAAAACGTACAGCAATTCCGCTTTTTCGTCTTTACCCGTGCGGCTTTGCGTAACGGCAAGTTTATCAAGATCGATAAGCCTTAAAATTTTCAAATAGTCCGCCGAGCGTGATATTTCGCTTTCCTTAGACGTTTGCGGCGCGGGAATTTCCTTTACCGAAGGCTCGGGTTGCTTTACAGCCGTTTTTTCGGAATTCATGGCTTCTTCTTTCACGCTGATCGCCGTAACTTTGGCTTCGCTTTCCGACTGCGTGCCGTTAATCATCTGCCTGCCTATCTGATAGGCGTAAGACTTGAAAGGAAGCAAAACTTCCTGACCGAACGTTCTGAACGCAAGGTCGTAATTTTTATTACAGTCGAAACAATCGAGAACGTCGGTAAGAGCAAGGTGCTTGTAGTTGATTTCTCTTAAAAGAAGATACACGAGCGCAAGCACGTCGGTATTCTTTTTGGGAAGAGTAAATCTGCCGTCGCCTTCGGGAGACGAAAAGCACGAAGTAAGACCTTCTTCGAAATCGTAATTTTCTGTAAAGTAGTTAAACATTTCGGTTAAAAGTTTCGAAGAATTGACGGCAGTCATAACGTCGAAAATTTTAGTTCCCGCAAGCAGGTATCTGGAATTTATAAGTTCGTCTACAAGACGACAAAAATTATTTAATGATTCTTCTCTCGTTCTCATAATAATACTCTCTTTTTTGTAATTGTAACATAATTTTTCGTATCAATCAACAATATTTTAAAAAAGTATTGCATTTTGTAAAAATTTTATGTATAATATCAAGTACTGATAATAAGGTACGCAAAAAGTACCGAAATTAAGGAGGAATTTTTTTTATGAAATCAATTCAAGTATCTTTAACGATGACGAGTCAGGTTACGGCGTTCGTGGGAATAGTTCAGAAATATCCTTACGATATAGACCTTAAACACGGTAAATACGTTGTAGACGCAAAATCGCTTCTCGGAATATTCAGTCTTGATCTCAGTAAACCCGTAACCGTCGAAATTCATTCCGACGATTGCGCCGATTTATTGAAAGAACTTAAACCATTCACCGTCTGATAAAATGATTTTTAGAGGAGGACAAAGAAATGCTTGTCAAAGGCGACGCGTTTATTAACAAATTAATACTGCTGTTCGTTTTTGACAAAATGGAATGTCCCCTGTCTGAAAACACGCTTATAGACATGTGCTGTTCGTCGAACACGTGGATTTCGTATATGGATTGCAAACCCGTACTTAATAAACTTGCCGAAGAAAGCCTTGTCGTGAACACCGCGCAATACGGAGATCCGCTCTTTTCGATAACTCCCGAAGGCAGATATTGTTTAGCGGAATTTTACGTTAAAATACCGTCGTCCACGCGCGAAGCCATTGCTAATTTTATCAAGCAAAACCGCGCGCATTACCGCAGAAAGCAGGAATGCGCCGCAGACTATTATATGAATAAAGATTCCACCTATACCGTTTATCTTAAAATAAACGACGTTTCTCAACCGCTTATGGAACTTAAATTCAACGTGCCTAACAGGCAGATTGCAAAAAGCATTTACAAAAAGTGGGAAGAAAAAGCGGGCAATCTTTATTCCCTGATTTATGAAAATTTAGTCGATTGAAATTTATTCGTATCGGCAAGGAGAGAACGATGTATACCTACAAAACGAACGGTACGTGCAGCAGACAGATACTTTTCGACGTTAAGGACGGAAAAGTCGAAAACGTTAAATTTATAGGCGGCTGCATGGGCAACCTTCAGGGAATTGCAAAACTCGTGAACGGTAAACCCGTGGACGACGTTATTTCAACGCTTACGGGCATTCGTTGCAGAAACAACACTTCCTGTCCCGACCAACTTGCAAAAGCCCTTGAAGATTATAAAAAATCAAACGAAAACAATTAAAGCGGACTGTCGCCGTTGCGACAATCCGCTTTTTTCATCTTTAACCCGATAAACGGAGCGTAACTAAATCGTTACCGAGTAGCGTCCGCCGCCCGCGTTTTCGGGAGTAAAATTATACTCTTCGTTAAGATACCCCAGAAGATCCGCCGAATAAAGCCCCGTTATCCGCCTTATAACGTTCAGCGAGAAAATCCCCGTTGACGAGTTGAATTGCGGCACGACGTAATTAACCGCCGAAATATCGGCGTTTGTTTTTTTGATAAGTCTTCCGTTTTTATAAAGTTTATCGAGATAATCTTTGCCGCGAAGAGAAATATCTATTATAAATACCTTTTTGCCGCCCGCAACTTTAACTTTATAAAAATTTTCGTATTTGGCGGTGTAAGGAGAAATCGCAGTCTGGAAATCGAAAAGAGTTTTAACCGCGCCGTCCGTTCCGTAAAGATAAAAATATCCGAATCCGCCGCTTCCGCCGCTCGTTGCGCCGTAAAATATTTCGTTTACGCCGTTACCCGTAAAATCGGCAATCAGAAGGTCGGGGTCGTAACCGTAATTCACGGTGGGAGTTATCGTATAAAGAGTTTTTCCCGTTTTCTGTTCGGAAACGGTTATTTTAATGTTTTCGTAAAAAGGAGTGTCGCTCCCTTTTGTTCCGGAAAGAATTATATCTTCTTCCCGTTCGTCGCCGCTGACGTTCGCCTTATATTCTTTGATTATTTTTTGTTCCTGCGCCCCGCCCGCCGTTTCGGCATAAACCGAATAAGCGTTAAGCGCTCCGAAGAGCGTGAGCGACAGAGCAAACATAGCAATAAATTTTTTCATATTCACAGTTTGCGGAAAAATTAAAAAAATATCCGTAGGGATTCCATTCGTCATCACTAACGATTAAAATATTTTTTCTATCCACAGGCGATTACACGTTCGCTTGCGGCTAAACGAACAAGCGCGGCGATATGTTTATCGCCGCGCCGCTTATTAACTTGTTAAAAATTACGATTATTTATCCTGCTCTTCGGCTTTTTTGACTTCGTCCTTCGGTTTGATGAAAAGCAAGCATATTATCGCAACAAGGCACGCCCCGGATATGCAAAGCAGTACGAACGGAACGGTGTTGACTTTGAGCCAGTCGGAAAAACTCGTTTTGTAAGTAACTCTTGTATACTTTTTGTTAACCGTTATATTCGCCGTTCTTGCGGTTTCGGTAGACGCGTAAAGCGAATCGGTAGCGGTAACTTCGATGTAATAAATACCTTTTTTCGTGGGAGTGAACGTAAGCGACGACGAAGACGAAGTGTCGAGTTTTTCTTCCGCCTTTACCGCTTCCGCGCTTTCAGACGCCTTGTATTTAAGAGTATACGTCGTTTTAAAACTTCCGTAAACGGAAATGGATTTTACCGTGTATTTACCGCCGATGTAACCGTCTTCCTGATAAGAAGAAGCGATTTTTATAGACGGACCTTTATCTTTAAGTTCGAAAGAATATACGGGTACGATCAGATCGCCTTTAACCACGTCTTCGCTGCATATATCGGTTTTGGTCTTGTTTTTCGCGCCGTCTTCGGTGTTATAGAATTTACCGTCGGAAACGTCGCCGACGTAATAAACCTTTTCGCCGCTGACTTTTTTATATTCGTAAAACCCGTCGTCTTCCTGTTTGAGATAGTCGGTGCTTACTTTCTTCGCGCTGTCGTCGTCGGAAGTGAGTTTCGCGGTCGAAAGAGTGAACCAGAACCTGTAATCGCCGTAATTGTCAAGCGTGAATCTAAGGTCTGTGGTGTAACCCGATTTCGTAGACGCGCTCGTCGCGCCGGGAGTTACGTAATGCAAGGTTTTATATATCTTACCGTAAGGCAAATCGGTTATAAGATACTCTTCGAGCGAAGGAGCGGTGAAAGTTTCGCCGACCTTGTAATTCTCTTCGTCTTCGGCGTTATCGTCTTTCAGAGCGTTGATAACCGCCGTTTTATACGCCGAAATTCTGTCGGCTCTTGTATCGAATCCGAGTTTTACGGCGCGATAATCGTCCGTTACGCTGTATTTTATAAGGTAATTTTCTTCTTTATCTTTAACTTTTACCGATATTTCGAAATTGCCCGTTTGTTTGAAAATCACCGAAACGATATCTTTTGAAGCGTTGAAAGAAAACGTTGCCGCCGCGGCTTCGGAATAATCGGTTTTAGCGTCTTTATAGGCTTCCGTCCAGGTAGCGTCGGCATCCTTTTTATAAGATATGATTATATCGCTCTGAGCCGCTTTTTTGATTTCCGCATAACCGTCGGGTACGGTAAATTCCGCGTCCGTATAAACGAGCGCGGTTTTCGTAACGACGGGGTCTTCGCCGTAAGCGACGCCCGCAAAAGATAAAAAGGCGGGAACGCAGAGAGCAAAACATAAACATAATATAGAAAGTTTCTTTAAGCAGTTCTTAAACATCGTGAAAACTCCTGAAGTGCAAATATCCGTAAAGGGTATACGCTCCCTATCGGATAAATTATTACTTATACATTTTACTATTTATAATCGCTTTTGTCAATAACATATCGCGACATATCCGTTAAATTTTCAAAAAAACGCAGTCACCCGTCGTATTTTTCGGGCATATTCTGAAAATGAGGCACGAAAGAAATGATACAAGACATTTTTACAACCGCCCTCGGCGTTTCGATAGACTCTTTTTTCAGCGGATTATCATTGCCGTCGGAGCCGAAAAATTTTTTTAAATCGATAGCCGCCGCCGTAACCGCGGTTTTTATTTTATGCTTATCGGGAGCGGTTGCGGGGAAAACCGCAGGAAAATTTTCAGGCGGATTTGCCGATTTTGCGGGCGGAATCGCGCTTATTATTATCGCCGTAACGGAACTGTCGAAGCGCAAGCTGCAAAACGCTTTTTCTGCGGCAAAAACCTGCGGAATAGAAAAAAGCGCGGGCGTAGGGCTGGCGGTAGGGCTTGACGGCGCGGTCGGCGCGTTTACGTTGACGTCTTCGGGGGTAAACGCAATGCTGTCGGTTGCGGTAATAACCTTTTTTCACGCCGTTTTTATGACGGCTGCGGCGTCGCTCGCTTCTTTCGCGGTTAAATTCAGAAAGGCCGAAAAACTTCCGTCAGCAGTCCTTCTGATTCTCGGTGCGCATAAAATACTCGGTTATTTAGTCGGCTGACGCTATTATGCCAGACAGGAATAATACGAATCTTGCAAAAACGCCGAAAAGCAAAATAAAAGGCGGAATAATCCGCCCGTTATATTTATAAATTTCAATCTAATTTCACGCTCGCTTTCGCGTTTAAATCGAGCCCCGCAAAATTCCATTTAAGGTATTGAAGGTACCCTTCCGCGCCTATCATGGCGGCATTGTCGGTACACAGTATTTTCGCAGGAAGAACGAGTTTTACGCCCGCCTTCGCGCATTCTTTTTCAAGACTTTCGCGAAGATAAGCGTTCGCCGCCACTCCGCCGCCCGCGGTAAGCGTTTCGTATCCGCTTTCCTTAACCGCTTTCATGGCGTTTTTAACGAGCGCGTCGATCGCGGCTTTCTGAAACGAACAGGCAACGTCCGCGCGGTTTACGCTTTCGCCTTTCGCTTCCGCGTTATGCACGGTATTGATGACCGCGGTTTTAAGACCGCTGTAAGAAAAATCGTAACCGCCCTTTCCTTTGAGCATTTCGGGAAATTTAACGCAGGGTTTTCCTTCGGCGGCAAGTTTCTGAACGTTGGGTCCGCCGGGATATTCAAGCCCTAAAACCCTTGCCACTTTATCGAAGGCTTCGCCTACGGCGTCGTCTAAAGTAGATCCGAGAACTTTATAAGTATAATAATCTTCTACCGCGATAACCGCCGTATGCCCGCCGCTTGCAAGAAGGCTTATAAACGGGGGCTTTAACTCTTTATCTGAAAGGTACGCCGCCGATAAATGTCCCCTTATATGGCTTACGGGAACGAGCGGAATATCAAGCGAAAAAGCAAGCGCTTTCGCGTAAGATACGCCCACGAGCAGCGCGCCTAAAAGTCCTGCGCCGTAAGTTACGGCAACGGCGTCGAGATCGGCAAGGGTTACGCCTGCGTCTGCAATCGCCTTTTCAACGGTCATCGAAATTGCGCTCGTATGGGCGCGGGAAGCGATTTCCGGAACTACTCCGCCGAACTTTATATGTTCTTTCATCGAACTCATAATAACGGACGAGAGTATTTCCCGTCCGCCTTTCACAACCGCCGCCGCGGTTTCGTCGCAACTCGATTCTATCGCTAAAATAAGCGCGTTTTTTTTAATAACCGCGTTTTTTATTTTTTCTTCGTAATTCATCACGATTTTT
This sequence comes from uncultured Clostridia bacterium, assembly GCA_934248055.1. Taxonomy (GTDB): domain Bacteria; phylum Bacillota; class Clostridia; order Christensenellales; family Borkfalkiaceae; genus HGM11412. The sequence goes on from CAKQKI010000002.1 coordinate 31,563, forward strand.
TAAGATAATCTATTATAAACGAGTCGATATCCCCGTTCATAACTGCCTGAACGTTGGAATTTTCGCTTCCCGTGCGGTGATCTTTAACGAGAGTGTACGGACAGAAAACGTACGACCGTATCTGACTGCCCCATTCTATTTTTTTGATTTCGCCTTTGATTTCCTGCGCTTCCGCCATTCTTTCCGCTTCGCGACGCTCAACGAGTTTGCTCATAAGCATGCGCATTGCCTGCTCTCTGTTCTGTATCTGCGAACGCTCGTTCTGACAAGCGACTATTATCCCCGTGGGAATATGAGTAATGCGGATTGCCGACTCCGTTTTATTGACGTGCTGACCGCCCGCGCCGCTGCTTCGGTAAGTGTCTACTTTAAGATCTTCGGGGCGGATTTCGATTTCGTCGGAATTGTCTATTTCGGGCATGACTTCGACGGACGAAAAAGAAGTGTGCCGCCTTGCGTTACTGTCGAACGGCGAAATACGCACGAGCCTGTGAACGCCTTTTTCGGCTTTCAGATAGCCGTAAGCGTTAAGACCTTCCACTTTGAACGAAACGCTTTTTATCCCCGCTTCGTCGCCCTGAAGCCTGTCGAGTTCCGTTATTTTATAACCGTGCTTTTCGGCATAGCATATATACATGCGGTAAAGCATTTCCGTCCAGTCGCACGCTTCGGTGCCGCCCGCGCCCGCGTGCAGAGTCATAATAGCGTCGGATGCGTCGTACTTGCCGCGAAGAAGCGCCTGAAGACGAATTTTTTCTATATCGCTCTCCGCTTCTTTAAGTTCTGCTTCCACTTCGCCCATAAAAGAATCGTCGTCTTCTTCTTCGGAAAGTTTTATCATTTCTTCGGCGTCGGTAATTGCTTTTTCCGCTTTGTCAAACGCTTCTATTTTATTTCTTATCGCCTGCGCTTTTCTCGAATACTCCGTAGACTTTTCAAGGTTGGTGTAAATTTCTTCCTTTTCGAGTTCTTTTTCTATCGCCGCAAGTTCCGAGCGCGCGCTGTCTATATCGAGAGAATACCCCGCTTCTTTAAGCACGGTTTTCAAATCGATTATTTTTTGTCTGTACAAATCAGTTCTGAGCATTTTTTACCTTTCGCCGTTTAATTGTTTTTGCCGCAGCAATTTTTGTATTTCAGACCGCTTCCGCAAGGACACGGATCGTTTCTTCCGGGCTTCTTGCCCCTGACTATCGTGCCGCTTCTCTGTTCGGCGTCCGCTCCGCCGCCTTCGGTAAGGTTTTTGGATTCTTCGCGCCTTTGCGGAGTAGTTCTTATTTCCGCTTTGAGAAGAACGGAAACGGTGTCGTTCTGAATTCTCGAAATCATATCGTCGAACATTTCAAGACCTTCGCGCTTATATGCGTTTATCGGGTTTTCGTTGGCGTAACCGCGCAGCGATATGCCGCGTTTCAAAGCGTCCATGGCGTCGATATGGTCAATCCATTTCGTGTCGACGTTCTTCAAAAGAACGAATCTCTCTATTTCGTCGAAATTAACTCCGAGTTCTTTATATTTTTCGATTTTCGCTTCGTAACATTCTATAACCTTGTTGGTTACGCGTTTAAGAATTTCGCCGAGATCCCATTTTTCAAGCCTGTCTCTCGTTATATAATCGGTGCCCTGCGGCAAAAGCCTGTCTTCAAGAGCGCGGTTTAATTTTTCTTCGTCCCATTTCGCAGGTTCGACGGACGTGTTTACCGTGGAATTTACCGTTGCGGTTACGATATCGGGGATAAGATTTAAAATATCTTTATGAATATCGTCGCCTTTAAGAACTTTCATTCTTTCTTCGTAAATAACCTGACGCTGAGTGTTCATAACGTCGTCGTATTCGATAATCTGCCGTCTTATGCCGAAGTTCTTTCCTTCGATCATGCGCTGAGCGTTTTCTATCTGACGGGCAAGCATTTTTGACTGTAAAGGCGTGTCTTCGTCAATCTTGAACGCAGTGTACATCGATTGCAGTCTTTCTCCGCCGAAACGCTTTGCGAGATCGTCTTCGAGCGATATATAAAACAGCGACGAGCCGGGGTCGCCCTGACGCCCCGAACGACCTCTCAACTGATTGTCTATTCTTCGGGATTCGTGCCGCTCCGTGCCTATTATTCTCAGACCGCCGAGCGCCGTTACTTCCGCTTTTTCTTTATCCGTTTCTTCGGTATAATCGGCAAGAAGTTTTCTGTATTCGTCGCGAACTTTCAGAACGTCATCTGGAACGTCCTGCACGTAAGAAGTCGCGCTTTCTATAATTTCGGGAGAAATCCCTTTGTTCCTGAGATCCTGTTTTGCAAGATATTCGGGGTTACCGCCGAGCAGAATATCCGTACCGCGCCCCGCCATGTTCGTTGCGATGGTTACCGCGCCTTTTTTACCCGCCTGCGCGATAATCTGCGCTTCTTTCATGTGGTTTTTAGCGTTCAGGATATTATGTTTTATTCTGTTTTTGATAAGATAGCGCGAAATTTCTTCCGATTTTTCGACCGTAACCGTACCGACAAGCACGGGCTGACCTTTTTCGTGCGTTTCGATAATATCGTTTATTATCGCGCGGATTTTACCCTTTTCGGTCGAATAAATAACGTCGGGCTCGTCTTTTCTTATCATCGGTCGGTTCGTGGGAATTTCAAGAACGTCAAGCCCGTAAATCGTTCTGAATTCTTCTTCTTCGGTTTTGGCGGTACCCGTCATACCCGAAAGTTTATTGTATAATCTGAAATAATTCTGGAACGTTATCGTGGCGTGAGTTTTGTTTTCGTTTCTTATAGGAACGTTTTCTTTCGCTTCGATAGCCTGATGAAGACCGTCGGAATACCTTCTGCCTATCATCAGACGACCCGTAAATTCGTCTACTATAAGAATTTCGCCGTCCGACACGACGTAATCGTTATCGCGCTTGAAAATATGATGCGCTTTGAGAGCCTGCTGGATATGATGAGATAAATCCGCGTTTTCTATATCGGCAAAATTTTCGATATTGAAGAATTTTTCGGCTTTTATCGCGCCGCTTTCCGTAAGTTGAACGGTTTTTTCTTTGATGTCGACGGTAAAATCTTCTTCGGGCGTAAGCGTTTTTACGAAACGGTTAGCCATTATATACAAATCCGACGATTTTCCGCCGCGCCCCGAAATTATAAGCGGAGTACGCGCTTCGTCGATTAAAATGGAGTCTACTTCGTCGATGATTGCAAATTCAAGTCCTCTCTGAACCATATCTTCGAGATTTACTTTAAGGTTATCTCTGAGATAGTCGAAACCGAATTCGTTGTTCGTTCCGTAAGTTATGTCGCAGGCGTACGCCGCGCGTTTCTGATCGTCCGTCAGGTCGTGAACGTTCACTCCGACGGTAAGACCGAGATACCTGTAAACCTTGCCCATCCATTCCGCGTCACGCGAGGCGAGATAGTCGTTTACCGTTACTATATGAACGCCTTTTCCCGTAAGCGCGTTAAGATATGCGGGAAGAGTTGCCATAAGCGTTTTGCCTTCGCCCGTTTTGAGTTCGGCAACGCGCCCTTCGTGAACGCACACGCCGCCCATTATCTGCACTTTGTAGTGCCGCATATTGAGAACGCGGAAACTTGCTTCTCTTACCGTGGCGAACGCGTCGGGAAGAATTTTATCCAGCGTTTCGCCGTTTTTTAAACGTTCTTTTAAAACGGCGGTCTGACCTTTGAGTTCTTCTTCGCTCATCGCCTCGTATTTCGGAGAAAGCGCCATAACCTTGTCCGCAATTTTACCTATTCTTTTAAGACCTACTCTCGTATCGTGCGAGAGTATATATCTGATAAGTCCCATTTTTTACTCCTTATCTCTCAGCCGAGTTTGTCCTAAGGCATATTATATAATATTTTCTATTCTAAGTAAACAATTTTTCAACGATTTACGGTTAATTCGACAAATGTTTTTTAATTTTTTACGTATTTTCACATTGAAAGGCTTTATCTTTTATATTTCGAGACCGACGCGACCGTAAGAACGAACGCTTTTTCCGCGCCCGCATTTTTCAGAGCGGACGATAAAGCGTCCGCCGTGGCGCCCGTAGTCATAACGTCGTCGACGATAACCACGGTTTTTCCTTTTACTTCCGACTTCAACGCTCTGAACGCTCCCGAAAGGTTTTCGCGCCGTTCGCTTCCCGAAAGAGTTGCCTGCCTTAAAGTTTCTTTCGTTTTTACGGCGCATTGCTTTACTTCAACCCCTACTATTTCGGAAAGGGCGCGGGCTATGAGTTCCGCCTGATTGTATCCGCGTTCTTTTTTGTGCGCTTCGGTCATGGGAACGAAAGATATAAAATCCGCGCAGGTAAACTCCGAAAAATAAATCGGCGCAAGATCTTCGGCAAAAATTCCGGAAAGATACCCGGCGCCTTCGTATTTTAATTTCATAATCAACGAACTTATCGGATATTCGTAGTCGAACGCGCTGCGCGCCTTATCGAAAGAAATATTCTTTTCCTTGCACGAATCGCAGTATTCCGCCGCCTTTTTAAGTTTTCTGCCGCAGTGGTCGCACCGCGCTCCGCTTATCAGGGGCAATGTTTTTTTGCAGTCTTTGCAATAACGCCCTTCGAATATTTCCGCGCCGCAAACAGCGCACGTCCAGCACGCGTTGAAAAAATTGCGCTCGAAAAATTTTTTGATTTCGTTCTTCATTCGCGAATTATTATCCTTTGCGCGGGATATACGTAAGAAATCCCGTTTATTTTTAAAATTTCGTCGGCGCTCACGCCGTAAACTTCGGCTATCTTGCCGAGCGTTTCGTCGGGACGCACCGTGTGAACGAGCAAATGCTTTTTCACGTATAAAACGTCGCCTTCTTTAAGTTCGCCGTTTAAATTGTTGTCTAAGATAAGTCTTCTTTCCGTAGTGGAAAATCTTTCGGCTATTTTACCGAGCGTATCGCCCTTTTCGCAATAATACGCTCCTTCGCCGTTAAGATCGATAAAAGTTTTCACGTCCGCTCCCCCGTATTCCGTTCGTTATATTCTATTAACGCGCTCTTCGTAATAGAATAAAACGGACGCGACGAATTACGTCGGCGCAAGCGAGGTGGCGGTATCAGACGACTTATAAAAACCATGACGATAGTTACTGTATTTTCCTGCTTTGAAAGACTTCTCGGCTTTATTTACCGCATTTTTCTTTCCCGCGCTCTCGGCTCGGAAGGAGTAGGAATATATCAGATCGCGCTTTCCGTTGTGGGTCTTCTTATGACGATAACGGCTTCGGGAATACCCGTCACCGTTTCGCGGATTATGATAAAGAACGAAGCGGAATTGCAAAATCCGCATTACGAAAACACCGTGTTTTCGGGAATATTTCTCAGCGCGACGGTATCGATTCCGCTTATAGCGGTTTTATATCTTTTTCCCGACTTTTTTTCGTTCGTTTTTACGGATAAACGCAGTTACCGCGCGCTTGAAATAATACTGCCCGGAATAGCGATAACTGCCGTTTATGCGGTTATACGCGGGTTTTTCTGGGGCAGAAAAAAATTTCTTTTATACAGCATTATAGAACTTTCCGAAGAAGCGGTGATGCTTGCGGCGGGCGTTTTTTTAATAACCCGCTCCGACGGCGTAACGAGCGGCGTGAACAGAGCCGCTTACGCCGTTCTTATATCGTATTGCTTTTCTTTCGTAACGGCGGTTATATCTTATTTTATCATCGGCGGAAAAGTCGCTTCGCCGATGAAAGAACTTAAACCTTTAATCGCTTCGTCCGCGCCGATTACCCTTATGCGCACGGCAACTTCGCTCATAAACACGCTTATAGCGATAATACTGCCCGCAAGGCTCGTTGCGGGCGGACTTTCAAGCACCGAAGCGCTTTCGGGCTTCGGCGAACTATCGGGAATGAGTATTCCGCTGATTTTTATTCCTTCTACTCTTATAGGCTCGGTCGCGCTCGTTCTCGTTCCGGAACTTTCCGAAAACTATTACCGCGGGAACGACCTTTTACTTAAACGCAACGCCGAACAGGCTTTAAAATTTTCGGTTTTTATATCGTGCATGATAATACCCGTGTTTTTATCGCTCGGAAAAGAACTCGGCGAGTTGCTTTACGGCTCCGAAAACGCAGGCGTTTACGTTTCGAGAGCGTGCTACGTTATGCTGCCTATGAGCGTTACGATGATTTCGACGAGTATGCTTAACAGCCTTAACGCCGAGAAAAAAACTTTGATTTTTTACCTTGCGGGCGCGGCGTTTTTAATATTTTCGGTATACTTTCTGCCGAAATATATCGGCGTTTATTCTCTCGTTGCGGGTTTAGCGGTAAGTTACGTTATAACAGCCGTTTTAAACGTTCTGCACCTTAAAAAAAGATGTAAATACCCGCCGAAAGTCTTTGGTTTTATTATTCTGAGCCTGCTGTTTACCGTGCCGTCGGCGCTGTTTGGATTTCTTCTTAAAAAACTGCTTTCAACTGTTTTAAGCGAAATACCCGTTATAGCGATAACGGGCTTATCGGTTGCCGCTTTCAACTACGCCTTTTTCCGTATTTTCAATCTTTTCGACGTCAAAGCGTTTTTCAAGAAGTGATTTACCCTGTATTTTAACCCTTGAAATCACGGGGACTGCCGCGGCTACGAGCGCGTAATTGAATAAACTGTTGAATATCTGCATTCTTACGAATAAGCGGTATAATAAATATCCGCCGTACATAAAACCGTCGCCGAAACGCTCGGCAACCTTTTCGAAAACGGCGGCGTTGAACGCTTTACTGTAAAAATAAAACCCCGTCGTGTTGATAAGAATCGTGCAGACGACGAAACTCGAAAAAACGTATAAAACCGTTTTGAAAACAAGTCTGCCTTTCAGGTTGTGAAAAATCACTCCCGCAATAAGCGAAAAGCAGCCCGTGGAAAGACCTACCCACGCCATATACAATAAACCCGCGGAGTTTATCAGGTATCCTATAAGATCGCCCGCAACGCAGCAAACGAATCCCGCGCCGCCGCCCGCTAATATTCCGACGAGAAAACTCACGAAAACCGTAAAAGAAAACTGCGTATCGAGAATTTTGAATTCGAGAAAACCGTTGCACACCACGGTTATGGCGGTGAACATAGCAACGTACGCGCATTTTTTCGCGGCGTTTTTTTCGCGCAGAAAAGGCGAAAAGAAAAAGTTATTGAATTTTTGCATAAAAAAACCTCCGAACAAAGTCCGAGGTCCGCTAAAAAAGGTTTCCGACGCCTGTCCGCGTAAAATAACCAAAGACCACGCGGCTGAAAACCCGTCGCAACGGACGCGCCCCCGAACCGCAACGAACAAAGCGAAACGCTTGTATTTTTGCTCGTTTTCGTCCCCGATCGACATCCCATATCGGAGCACTTGACGCTCATAGGGCTACTTTGCGTTATTAGAATACCATACTTCAGGCATTTTAGCAAGCGTTTACATAATTTACGCGTAAAACGGGATAATATCTTTATGGCTCTTATTTTTATAAGATCGTCGATAATATACGTAGCGCTTCTTCTGATTATGCGCTTTATGGGAAAACGGCAGATAGGCGAAATGCAGCCTTTCGAATTCGTGGTAACGCTGCTTATAGCCGAACTTGCGTGCATACCCATGTCGGATATATCCATTCCGCTTTTATACGGCGTTGCGGCGATACTCGCGGTATTTATTCTTCATCAGTTTATGACCGTACTCGAACAGTCCGGTGCGTTTTTCAAATTTCTTATAAGCGGTAAACCGTCGCTCGTGATAAACGGAAACGGCGTAGATTTCAAAGAACTTAAAATGAATAATATGGACGTTTCCGATTTAATCGAATCGATGCGCGGTCTGGGTTATTTTACGCTCGACGCCGTCGAATACGCTATTTACGAATCAAACGGCACGCTGTCTGCCATTGCGAAAAAAGATTGCGACGCGCCTTCTCCCGATATGCCGATACTTTTAATATCAGAAGGAAAACCCGTCAGAAAAAACCTTGAAATTTCAATGCTCGATATGAGCGATATAGCGAAAATCGCAAGGAAAAGCGGTATAAAATCTATAAAAAACGTGGGGGTTCTGACGATAGACGGAAACGGCAGATATTATATTCAGCAGCCGAAAGAAAAATACGTTACGGGATATTACCCGTTAAAAAGCGAGGCAAAATGGTAAAATCGATTATATCCGCGCTCGTTGCCGTGGCAATGCTTGCGGGGCTGTCGTTATACGAGCAGTCCGTGATAACCGAAGGTTTTAACGAACTTAAAACGATGCTCGTTTCGGTTTACGATAAAATTGACGGCGAAACCGCCGTGAAAGACGACGTTTTATCCGTTCAGAAATTCTGGATAAGCAAAAAAGAAAAACTGCATATTTTTATACCGCACAACGATATAAAAGAACTCGATTTATGGATTTCGGAAGCGGTAACGCTCGTTGAAAACGGAAAAAAAGAAGACGCCATATCTAAAATAGACGTGGCGATAGAACTTTGCGAGCAAATACCCAAAACCTTTCTTCCGAGAGTAGAAAACATATTATAGCCGCGATATACGTTTTAAATACGGCTTAAAAAATCTCCCGCGATAAAACTTGCGGGAGATTTTAATTTTATTCGAGTTCGAACGCGCCCGTATAAAGGCTGTAATAATTGCCTTTCATGGCGATAAGTTCTTCGTGCGAACCGCGCTCTATGATTCTGCCGTGGTCAAGCACCATTATCACGTCGGAGTTTTTAACGGTAGACAATCTGTGCGCGATAACGAACACCGTTCTTCCTTTCATAAGGTTATCCATTCCGTTCTGAACGAGAAGTTCCGTTCTCGTATCTATAGAAGAAGTGGCTTCGTCGAGTATCATCGCGGGGGCGTTTTTGACAGCCGCGCGCGCTATGGAAAGAAGTTGTCTTTGCCCTTGCGAGAACGACGCTCCCGAGCCTGAAATATACGTATTGTAACCTTCGGGGAGTCTTGAAATAAAATCGTCGGCGTTGGCGAGTTTAGCCGCCTGCACGCACTCTTCGTCGGTAGCGTCGAGCCTGCCGTAGCGGATATTGTCCATTACCGTGCCGGAAAATAAATTTACGTCCTGCAAAACTATTCCGAGCGAACGGCGAAGGTCGGCTTTTTTTATTTTATTTATGTTTATGCCGTCGTAACGGATTTTGCCGTCGGCTATATCGTAAAAGCGGTTTATAAGATTAGTAATCGTCGTTTTACCCGCGCCCGTCGCGCCCACGAACGCTACCTTTTCGCCGGGTTTTGCGTAAAGCGAAATATCGTGAAGGACTATGTGATCGGGTTCGTAACCGAAGTCTACGTCAAACATTCTTATATCGCCTTTGAGTTCGGAATAAGTAACCGTTCCTTCGGCTTTATGGGGATGTTTCCACGCGTAAACGCCGTCGGAATCGCGCTCGTCCGTTTCAACGAGTTCGCCGTTTTCGTTTTTCTTCGCCTTAACCAGAGTTACGTAACCGTTATCTTCTTCGGGCTTTTCGTCGAGAATGGCGTACACCCTGCTTGCGCCCGCAAGAGCCATAACTACGGAGTTTATCTGATTTGAAATCTGCCCCGTAGTATTAGCAAAGCGTCTTGCTATACCGAGAAAGGAAACGACGGTTGCTATCGACATTGCGGAAATCATGCTTCCGTTCTGAGCAAGCGACTGAAAACTTATATTCGCTCCCGTTCCGCCCGAAAGTATTATTATGCCGCCGCCCACGAACGCGACTACGACGTAAAGAATGTTTCCGATATTGTGAATTATCGGCATAAGCATATTAGAAAACCCGTTCGCCTTGTCGGAAACCCTGAAAAGTTCTCCGTTTAACCTGTCGAAATCTTCTATCGCTTTTTTTTCGTGGTTGAAAACTTTAACGACTTTCTGACCGTTCATCATCTCTTCGATAAAGCCTTCCGTTCTGCCCGTTTCCTTTTGCTGCGCTATAAAGTATTTTGCGCTGTTGCCGCCGATTACTTTCGTTACGAGAGTTATCGCAACAAGCCCGAGAACGACTATCAGAAACATCGTAACGCTTAAATACAGCATAACGAACGATAAAACAATAACCATAATAACCGTGCTTAACAGTTGCGGCAAACTCTGCGAGACGAGTTGGCGGAGCGCGTCTATATCGTTAGTGTAAACGCTCATTATGTCGCCGTGGGTGTGCGTGTCGAAATATTTGACGGGCAGGGTCTGCATTTTGGAAAAAACGTCGTCGCGCATGTCGCGAAGAAATTTTTGAGTAAGAACCGCGCCGAGTACGTTATACAGATAACCCGTCGCTATGCTTATAAGATAAACCGTTCCGAGAACGACGAGCGTCGTGATTATTTTACTCATCGTCTCGCTTGCGCCCAGAGAGCCGTTAAGATAGTTTTCGAGCGAAGAATATACCCCGTTCAGAAACAATCCCGCAAGCGCGCTCAGCGCAGAACTGACTATAAGCGCCGCAAGAATTATAACCATTAACCCTTTATAATTTTTAAAAAGCGTGCCGATAAGGCGCTTCATGTTTTTTCCGCCGTCTTCGGTTTTTATGGACGGCATGCCTTTCGCGCCGCGCATGTTTTTCATTCCGCGCATTGATTTTCACCTCCGTTACGAAGTTCCTTTTCCCCTTTTTCCGTTTCTTCTTCTATCTCTTTTTCGGTAGGCTTATTCTGCGAATAATAAACTTCTTTATAAATTTCGTTGGATTTAATAAGTTCTTCGTGAGTACCCGCGCCGTCTATTCTTCCGCCGTCCATCACTATAATTTTATCGGCATCTTCCACCGACGCTATTCTCTGCGCCACGATTATTTTTGTTACGTTGGGGATTTCCGTTCTGAACGCATTGCGGAGCATTGCGTCCGTTTTCATATCGACTGCCGAAGTGGAATCGTCGAGTATAAGTATTTTAGGATTTTTTAAAAGAGCGCGCGCTATGCAAAGCCTTTGCTTCTGCCCGCCCGAAACGTTCGCGCCGCCCTGCTCGATAAACGTATCGTAACCGTTCGGAAAAGAAGTTATAAAAGAATCGGCTTGCGCTATTTTACAGGCGCGTATTATTTCGTCGTCGGTAGCGTTTTCATTGCCCCAACGCATATTTTCCTTGACCGTTCCCGAAAATAAAACGTTCTTTTGCAAAACAACCGCAACGTTGTCGCGAAGAACAGCCATATCGTAATCCTTAACGTTAACGTCGCCTACGAGAAGTTCGCCTTCGGTTACGTCGTAAAGACGGGAAATCAGATTTACGAGCGTTGTTTTAGACGAACCCGTGCCGCCGATAATTCCTACCACTTCGCCTGATTTTATTTTTAAGTTTACCCCTTTAAGAGCGAATTTTTCGGCGTTTTCGGAATACTTGAAACTTACGTTTTTAAATTCTATATCGCCGTTTTTAACTTCGGTAACGGGGTTTTCGGGATTAGTAAGAGTGCTTTTTTCGTCAAGCACTTCTACGATACGGCGCGCCGATTCGGCAGACATCGTAAGCATAACGAAAATCATCGAAAGCATCTGAAGCGACATTAAAATCTGCAGCGAATAAGTGATTAAACTCGTCAGACTGAAAACGTTGAGATTCTGCGTGCCGCTAATTATTATTTTCGACCCGAAATACATTATAGCCACTATCGCGCCCTGCAGACAAAGCATCATAAGCGGACTGTTAAGAGCGAGAATTTTTTCGGCTTTGGTAAAGTCTTTACAAAGTTCGTCCGAAACGGCTTTGAATTTGTTCGTTTCGTAATCTTCTCTGACGTAAGCCTTTACAACGCGCATTCCCTTTACGTTTTCCTGAACGGACTCGTTAAGATTATCGTATTTTTTAAACACGGCTTTAAATATAGGCATCGCCACGCGCGCCATCATATAAACCCCGAAAACGAGTATGGGAACGGTAACGAAGAAAATCGCGGGAAGAGTAGGACTGATACTGAAACTCATCACGAGGGAAAATACGAACATAAGCGGACTTCTTATCGCGGTTCTTATAAGCATCATAAACGACATCTGAACGTTCCCTATATCGGTTGTAAGCCGCGTAACGAGAGAAGACGTTGAAAATTTATCTATATTAGCAAAAGAAAAGCCCTGCACCGTCGCAAACATATCGTGCCTTAAATTTTTTGCGAAACCTGCCGAAGCCGTGGCGCAGAATTTGCCGCCGAGAATCCCCGCAACGAGCGAAATCATAGCCGCCGCAACCATCATTATTCCGTATTTCAGCATGCCCGTACCGTCGCCCGCGGAAAGACATTTTCCGAAAAGATTTATAATAAGCGGAATTAAAACTTCCATTCCCACTTCCACTATCATAAGGAGCGGAGTTAAAATCGCTTCTTTTTTGTATTCTCTTAAACTTTTACTCAGTTTTTTAATCGCAGACATTTATTTTTCAGCCTCTTTAAGTAATTTTTCTATAAGCGTTTTAAACGTTGCCGCTTCTTCGTCGGAAAGAGCGCGCGCAATGCCGTTTTCCATTTCCGCTATGCGCTTTTCAAACAGATTGCAAATATCTTTGCCTTTTTCGGTCAACTCTATTTTTTTAAGCCGCGAATCGTATTCCACCGTTTTTCGCGCTATAAGCCCGTTTTTTTCCATTCTGTTTAGCACTTCGGTGACGGTGGAGCGCCGTATTCCGAATTTCTTTTCAAGGTCTTTCTGAAAAACGTCTTTATCGGAGCAATCGTTTAAAAACCCTAAAACGTAACCGTGTCCGCCGGTTACGCGCCCCATTTCTTTGACTTCGGAAAGCCCCATAACTTTTTGCCTTATAAGATTATGAAGCAATCTTACGTCGTTTAAAATAATCCTTTTTTCCATATTGCAAGACCCCATGCCGGGCAAAAATAATTGAAGCCTTGCAAAAACGCCACAATTTACGCGCTTTTTTGCAAATTCTCGGACAGTGTACGGTATAGTACTACTGTCCTTGCCTTCACAAAAAATCATCGAAAATATCGGCGTTTTTGTTGCAGGCAAGTATAACGCTGCGTTTTTAGGCTAAGACAAGGCGCGTGAGCGTGTTAATACTGTCCGTATAACCCGTTAGCGCAACACAGTATTAGTCAAAAACACAGCGTCAGACCAAGGTTCGTATTATTTTTGTCCGGCATCGATAAACAGATTTTTCAAGCACAATTGTTAGTTTTCTAACATTTTAACAGCCCGCTTTTTATTTGTCAACAATAATATAGGGGTAAAAACGAAAAAAAAAGACGAAAAATAAAAATTTCATCTTTTTCACTTTTTTTCTTATGCAAGGCATACCGTCAATTGAAAATTTCGTTGATTTCTTTTACGCTCCGTATTACGTACGTGGGTTTTATATCGCTTTCGTTGCACGCCGAAACCGTCGTTTCGCCGCTCAGAACAAGCACGGTGTCTACCCCCGCGTTTACTCCCGACGCAATATCCGTATAAATCCTGTCGCCCGCGACTACCGCCGTTTCTTTATCGGCGCCGAATTTTTTTAAAACTTCTTCTATCATCAGGGAGTTGGGTTTTCCGATAAAAACGGGGGATTTTCCCGTGGCTTTTTCAATTCCGAAACACATCGAGCCGCAATCGGGAACGTAACCGAATTCCGTCGGGCAAACCCAGTCGGGATTCGTTGCGTAATAAGGAATATCTTTTAAAAGCATTCTGCATGTACAGGCAAGTTTTTTTGCGGTTAATTCGGTATCGTATCCTACTATTACGCATTTTGCGTCGTCGTTATATTCGGCGGTAACGTTAAGCCCTTCTTTTTTAAGGTTGTTTATAAAAGAATTCGTGCCTTGCGCGTAGATAAGTTCCTTTCCGAAACGCTCTTTAAGTATCGTTACGGACGCGTCTACTGATGTGTAAAAATTATCCTTTCCCGCGGGAATTTTCATACCGTTCACTTTTTTAATATACTCGTTTACGCCTTTTGAAGAATTATTCGTTATAAAAACGTAACGCCCGCCGTTTTTCACGATATTATTTAATAGTTCTATAGTTCCGTCGAATAATTCGTCGCCGAGATAAACGGTGCCGTCCATATCGAAAAGCCATAATTTTTTAAATTTCAATCCGTCGCAATTTTTTCCGAAATAATCTTTCATAATTCACCGTTGACTTTTTTTTGGTTATATTATATAATACAATCAAATAATACGCAACCCGAATAGTATTATTTGTTATTTTGAGCGTTTTAATATTAAAACTCCAAAAAAAACGCTCACTTTTTGAAACGATGAAAAACGAAAATCGGATTTTGGAATACCTTACGGAAAAAGAAACGGCTTCTTCGGCGGAAATTTCCGAAACTTTCGGAATTTCGCTCGCAACGGTAAGGCGCAGGCTCACGGAACTCGAAAGCAAAGGTTTGATAAAAAGAACTCACGGCGGAGCGAAAATAATAAACCCGAATAACCTTAAATTCAATTTTTCTCTCCGCGTGCATACGAACGGATTTGAAAAAAGGCTTATCGCCCTTAAAGCGATAAAACTTATAAAGGAAGGCGACGTTGTTTTTCTCGACGGCTCGACTTCAACTTACTTTTTAGCGGAATATCTTAACGAATTCAAAACCGTTACCGTGATAACGAACGGTATCGACACTCTCAGCCTTCTTGCAAAAAAAGGTGTAAGAGCGATTTCAACGGGCGGCGCGGTGTCGAAAGAAAACACTTCCGTTTTAATCGGCGAACGGGCGATTGAAACGATAAACGGCATAAACGCCGATTTGTGTTTTTTTTCCTGCCAGTCCTGCAACGGCGAAGGCTTGATTTCAGACTGCTATCTCGACGAAAATTATATAAGAAGAGCGATGATGAAAAATTCCGAAAAATCGGTGTTCTTATGCGACAGCACGAAAATCGGCAAGGTCTCCCCCTTTTCGCTGTGTTCGGTGAACGACGTAGACTATACTATAGTAGATAAAGATCTCGGCAATTATTTTGAAAACGTTAAAAATTGCAAAATTATTTTTTAACCGACATATATTTAAAAATATAAAAAACACTTGCGGAAAGCAAGTGCTTTTTTTTGGAGGCACCACCCGGATTCGGACCGGGGCATAAAGGTTTTGCAGACCTTGGCCTTACCACTTGGCTATGGTGCCGTAACGGAAACAAGTCGTATAACAAGTCGTATAATAATCAGGAAAACGTTTGCTGCGCAAACGCCGAACCGTCCTCATCCCGTTTCAAATGGAGCGGGAAACGGGATTCGGACCCGCGACCCCTGCCTTGGCAAGGCAGTGCTCTACCACTGAGCTACTCCCGCAGTTATGGTGGGAGTTATAGGGCTCGAACCTATGACCCTCTGCTTGTAAGGCAGATGCTCTCCCAACTGAGCTAAACTCCCGCATTCAAAGTGCCTTTATAATATATCAAAAACTTTTATAAATTGCAACTGTTTTTACCTTTTTTAGTAAAATTTCCGAAAAAAATTAAAAACTCTTGCATATTGCCCGTATATTATATGCGATTTTTCATTTTCACGTGCCGTCTGCGTTAATGAATTTTATCTTTGCCTGCCTGCAAATCCGCTGTACGGCGTGTTTCCCCGTAAAAGCGGAAGTTTTCAATCAAGCCTGCCCGTAAGACTGCCTTCTTCGTTAAGACCGTTAAACCCGTTCTGACGAAGCGCTTCGTAAAGCGTGATCGCAACCGAATTAGAAAGATTCAAACTCCTTAAATCGGCATACATGGGTATGCGCAAAGTTTTATCGTAATACTTTTTCAGAAGCGGCTCGGGAAGACCGTGCGTTTCTTTTCCGAAAATAAGAAAGTCGCCGTCTTTGAATTTTACGTCGCTGTAAACTTTTTTGCCTTTGGTTGACATAAAGTAAAAATTATCGCCGTTATAATACTTTTCGAAAAGTTCGTCAACGCCGTCAAGATAATGAAGGTCGAGATACTGCCAGTAGTCGAGCCCCGCGCGTTTCAGATGCTTGTCCGTAATTTCGAATCCGAGAGGACGCACGAGAAAAAGCGAAGAATGAGTCGCCGCGCACGTCCTTGAAATGTTGCCCGTATTCTGCGGGATTTCGGGTTCAACGAGAACTATATTGAATTTCATAAGTAATTAACACCCCTTTTTTTAGCGGTAACGAGTTTATATGTTCTTTTCGTGGGAACGACTATCACGCCGCCGCTCTCGGCATGCGAACAAATTTCGCCGTTTATATCGCTTGCGGTAACGCCGCCGCTCGTTAAAGACACCACAGGCACGCCGAACAAGTACGCATACGCCCTTAAAAGAACGCTGTCAATAGGTTTTTCTTCGACGTCGGAAACGCGTATAATAACGTCGGCGTCGCAAAGAGCGGTTGCCCGAACGCCGTCGAAATCGGTTATGTCGCCGCAAACGATTACGCCGATTTTACCTGCCGAAGTCTGATACACTCTGTACGCTCCGCCCAACGAACGTCTTTCGCCGTTTTCGCTTACGCACGCGTCGGAAATCCCCGAAAGTTTGCCGCCGCTCGCGATTACCAGAGATTTTCTCATAACGCCGTAATTATCCGTAATCGCGCCCGACGCGAAAGTTATTCCGCTTCGGGAAAGATTTGAAAATTCGTGAAGAACGTTGCTCGACCCGTTAAGTTCGGTTTTATATTTTATCGTTTTAAGCCCGGAAAAACCGAAGAGCGCAAGGCTTACGCCCGGATATAAAGAAGAATTTAATGATTGAGCCGAACCCGTCGCGTCGCAATAAATTTTAATCATAACTATCGCTATTATATGTCGGCGCCGACTATTCGGTTACAACGCGCGCTGCCTATAACTTTATATAGCCGCGGCGTTTTGCAAGGCTTTATTATTCCCGAAGGGCGTTTAATACGACTTTCAGTTCGTCTGCGTTTTTTGCCGAAAACGCGCGCTCTTTCAGTTTTTTACTGCCGTATATTCCCTTTAAATAAAATGCAGACTGCTTGCGGAAAATAACCGCCGCGCGTTCTTCGCCGTAACGGGCGCAAATTAAGCCGAGATGTTCAAGCACGGCTTCTTTAAAAGAAAACGGCGGGGTTTTTCCGAGAATTTCGCAAAATAATAACGGGTTTTGCATTGCGCCGCGCGCAAGCATTACGCCGTCCGCTCCGGTTTCGTTTATCATTTTATCGGCGTCTGCGGCGCAAAAAATTCCGCCGTTCGCTATAACGGGAATTTTTACCGCGGATTTTGCGGCCGCTATCTCTTTATATATCGGTTCGCCCGAATAAACAGCCGTTTTCACCCTGCCGTGAACGGTTATCATATCCGCCCCGCTGTTTTCCGCCGCTTTTGCAAACTCCGAAGTCACGTATTCGCCTTCGTTTATTCCTATACGCATTTTTACGGTAACCGGTTTTCCCGCAGATTTGGCGGCTTTTACGATTTCGCCCGCAAGATTCAAATCTTTTAAAAGCGCGCTTCCTTCTCCGTTTCCGTAAACTTTCTGAACGGGGCAACCGCAATTTATATCGATAATATCGAATTTTTCAAGATATTCCGAATTTGCGGCTCTCTTTATGATTTCGGGGTCGCTACCGAATAATTGCACCGCTTTTAAGGGTTCGTCGTCGTATGTAAAAAGTAAATCTTTCGTTCCCTGAGAATTATAAATAAGCCCTTTCGCGCTTACCATTTCCGAAAAACACAGCCCCGCGCCCGCTTTATAGCATATTTCGCGCATTGCCGCGTCCGAGTAACCCGCAAGCGGAGCGAGAAAAACGTTGTTTTCAGTTTTAATTCCGCCTATATCAACGCTTTTTATTTTCACTTTCTTTTACCCTTTTATAATATTCGTCAGTTTCGCGTTCCGAAAGATTTTTTATATCTTTTCCGTCTTTTGCGATAAGTTCTTCGGTTTTCGTAAAGCGGGTTTTGAATTTTTCGGCTGCGGCGTAAAGCGCGGTTTCACCGTCAACGCCGAGCAATCTTGCAAGATTTACCGCCGAAAACAGCAAATCGCCCACTTCCTCGTTCAGCGCGTTTTCATTGCCGCCTGCCGCCGCTTTTTTAACTTCTTCGGTTTCTTCGGCTATTTTTGCGTACGCTTCGTTTACGCCGCAAAAATCGAAATTATACTTCGCCGCTCTCGCCCCGAGTTTCTGCGCGCGCATTACCGCGGGCAATCCTTTCGGAACGCTGTCGAGATATTCCGCTCCGTTTTTATACCCCTTTTCTATCGCTTTGTTTTTATTCCATAAAGAAAGCGCGTCTTCGGAATTTTCGGCGTCGTCGCTCCCGAAAACGTGAGTATGGCGCGTTATCAGTTTTTCGCATATTCCGCTGAACACGTCCGACGGGGTATACCGCCCGTTTTCAAGCCCGAAATTTATATGGAAGGCAACCTGCATAAGAACGTCGCCGAGTTCTTCGACTATTCCGTCGGTATCGTCTTTTTTAACGGCGTCGTAAAGTTCGTAAACTTCTTCTATCGTGTTTTTTTCGATGGAAGAAGGCGTTTGCGCCCTGTCCCACGGGCAACCGCGTTCCGAACGCAAAATTTTCATTACGTCGATTATATCGCCGAAATCGAAACGCTTTTTTTCTTTAAGCGGAATTTCGGGAACGTAAAGCGAAAAATCGTAAGAATAATACGGAAGCCTGTCGAGTTCGTAAAGTTTAATGTCTTTCGTTCCGCCGTTAAAAGTAACTTTAACGTCCGTTTCTTCGCCTATCAAATCGGAAAGAACGAGTTTTACGTTGGCGGCGGAGTATTTATCGTCGATAGCGTAAACCACGAGCGGTAAAAAAACCCTTGAATTTTCGTTAAAATCATACGCCGAATACGCGCATACTTTCGTTTCCACCGTTTTTAACCTTTCAAGAGTTTTGGTGACGGCTGAAACGCCCGAGATTATTCTTACGTTTTTATATCTTTTTATTATTTCTCTGCACGATTCGTCTTCCGTGACGGAACCGTCCACCGCGTAAACCACAGGGCATTCTTTAGCCGCGGTTATAACCGCTTTGGCAAGATTTTTGTTAAGCGTTCCGAAAGAACGGCTTTTTTCGTAAATTTCGTCAAGATACACGGGTGATACAAGTTCTTTTAAAGCGAGCGAAGAAATTGCCTTTTCCGTTCTTACGATAACTTTTTTAGCGTTTTGAATTTCAAGAAAGCCCGCGGCAGAGACGTCGGAAGGCTCCGTGCCTAAGCCTAAAAGCAATATTTCATTTCCCTTCATAAGCGATTTTTTCCGCCTTGATTTTAAATTTAACTTTGCAGTCGTATATAATATACATTAAATTTAAAAAACAAGCAAGCAAATAACAAGCGCCGTCGCCGATTACCGCGCCCAGAATGTTTATATCGGGATTTTTAATAAGAAAAACCGTGAGCGCGATTTTTACCGCCGCGCTTATAAAAGCGGTAACGGGCGGCACTCCGCAATTTCCGCTTGCTATCAGAACGGCTGCGGTCGTCTGAACAAGGGGTAGAAAAATCACCGTGAACGCGCCGATTTTTAAAAGTTTTACGGTTATAGCCGCGTTTTCCGCGCTGAGTTTAGGATAGAGAATTTTAACTGCCAAAGGAGCGAAAACATATAGCAACGCGCCGCATATAACGCCGCCCGAAAAAGTAAAAAGCAGTGACTGACGGATTTTACCGTCCGCCGCGTTGCCGCTTTTCAGTTCCGACGCTATTACGGGAACGGCGGACGCCGCAAAGCCGTATAACAGCGCGACGGGTACTCCCGTAAGCGACTCTGCCGCGCCCGAATACAAACCGTAAAGCGAAGTGGCTTTATCGGAATACACCCCTAAAAGATTGATAATAAAAAAACTTTCCACGGTTTTCGAAAGCGGGAAAATAATGGTCGAAAGCATTACGGGCGCAACGGTTTTTAAAAGGGTTTTTACGGTTATTTTCTTATTTCCGCCAGCCGAAAAGCCGCGTTTTTTCTTTAAAATCATAAAATAAATCGCGGCGGTTATTTCCGAAACGGTTACGGCAAGAGCGGCGCACGCGGCTGCTTTAACGGTGTCGTTTTTAAAAATACGGCATAACGACAATCCCGCCGCAAGTTTTACGCTTTGTTCGGCAATCTGCGAAACGGCAGTGGGCTTCATATCAGAAAATCCCTGAAAATATCCCCTGTAACACGAAATTATGCCCACTAAAAAAACGGACGGCGATAACGCTGCGTATGAAAGTTTTGCGCCGTAATTTCCCTGCGCGGAAGCCAGCCCGCCCGAAGCAAGCGCCATTATCACGCTCGCCGCCGCGCCTGTTGCCGTAAACGCTTTAAGCGCGCTTTTAAGCGTCGTTTCGGGATCGCCGCCGCCCGCTATGATTTTCGCTATGCCGTTCGGAACTCCGCTCGAAGAAAGGGTAAGAAGCAACGAATAAAACGGAAAAACCATCTGATAAAGACCTATCCCTTCCGCGCCTAAAATATTCGTTAAAGGTATTCTGTAAACGGCGCCGATTATTTTGGTAACGAATCCGCCGAGCGACAATACCACCGCGCCTTTTATAAGTCCGTTTTCGGCTTTTTTTACCTTAAACGTTTTTATACCCCGCGATAACGCGCGCCGCAAATTTCAAAAGACTTATATCGCGCGCTTCGGTTTTTTTGTCTTCGGCGGAAAGAGCGGCTATAAGCCCGAGCGGATTTCCGTCTTCGTCGGATATGGGAACTATGAGTTCCGAAGAAAACTTTTCTTCGTTACCCGAAGTTAATTTAACATATTTTACCCCGTCGGTCGTATCTATCGAAAAACTTTTCGACTCTTTTATTATTCTGCAACTTTCCTGCGTAAGATCTTCCGAAAGAAGGTGCTTTGCCGCTCCGCTTGCCGCGATAACGGAATTGTTCCCTGCAACTATAACGCCTTTACCCGTGAGATTGAAAAGCGATTCCGCTACCGTTGCCGAAAGCGCGCTCATGTCGTTTACCGGCGAATACTTTTTTAAAACGAGTTCGTTTCTTTCAACGTAAATTTCCAAAGGCTCGCCTTCTTTAAGGTCTAAAGTTTTTCTGATTTCTTTGGGTATAACCACTCTTCCGAGCGAGTCTACCCGTCTGACCATTCCCGTGTTTTTCATAAGCATATTTTGCGGAATTTATAAATAATTATGCGGAACGCGAAAATGCGCGCCGTTGCGTAAAAAAACACCGCGTATAGTCCTGTTTTGAAAAAACGCAATCGCTTGCGGCTAAGCGATTTTTTACACGAAAAAAACCATCGGAAACCCGATGGCTTTAAATCTTTACCGTTAAATAATTTCTTTAACTTTCGCGGCTTTGCCGGTAAGACCCCTGAGATAGTAAAGTTTAGCGCGTCTTACTGCGCCTTTCTTAACGACCTTGATATCGGCGATCTTGGGCGAATGAATGGGGAAAGTTCTTTCCACGCCTACGCCGAAACTCATTCTTCTTACGGTGAACGTTTCGCTGATGCCGCCGCCGCGTTTGGCTATTACGATACCTTCGTACGCCTGAATTCTTTCTCTCGTTCCTTCAACGACTTTCACCGAAACTTTAACGGTATCGCCGACGTTGAATTTAGGAACTTCCTGTTTAACGTTTTCGTTATTTATCTGTTCAATTATCGTCATGACTTATTCCTCCATAATTGCGCGGTGTTCGTCGATTTTCGAGAGGACCACCCGAAGTCTTTTACTATTTTAGCACATCGCAAAATATTTATCAAGCGTTTACACGCCGTTTTTTAATTTTTTTCGTCTTGTTTCGCTCCGTAAACGGAATAATAACAACACTCGAGTTTTCCCGAATAAATTTTTCGCTTTTTGTCCGCCGTTTCGCCGAAAAGTCGTTCAAAGTCTTTTACGGAAGTCAAAGAGTGGCAACTCCATTCGTTTAAAGAACGAAAAACTTTTCCGTAATCTTTATAAAGCGGAATAATTTCTTTGCGGGTTAAAATCCGTTCGCCGTAAGGAAGATTAGATATGATAACTCCGCATTTTTGTCTGCTTTTAAATTCGCGCATATCCGCTTTCTGAAAATGAACGTCGTTGCAAACGCCCGCAAGTTCGGCGTGTTTTCTTGATAATTTTACCGCGCTTTCATCTATATCGAAGCCGTAAATTTTCAAATCTTCGCCGCTACGGATAGCGGCTGCGGCGTCGCTTTTCATATCGGCGTAAAAATCGGTGTTAAAGTTTTTGTAATGCAAAAAATCAAAGTCTCGGTTAAATCCGCTCGGAATATTTCTCGCAATGAGCGCGGCTTCTATCGGAATGGTGCCGCTTCCGCAAAATAAATCCGCAAGAACAGACGTTTTTTTCCAGCCGCTCAGATATATAAGCGCGGCGGCAACGTTTTCTTTAAGAGGCGCGCTTCCGACCGTTTTTCTGTAACCGCGCCTGTTAAGCCCTTCGCCCGAAGTATCGAGCGAAAGCGTTACGTAATCGCGCCTTATAGTAAACTCTATTTTATATCTTTCCGCAGTTTCCGAAAGACTGCTTCCGTAAAACTTTTCAAGCCTTTTGCATATCGATTTTTTAATAACCGCCGCGCAAGCGGTAGTTGCGGAAAGTTTGCTTTCGTAACAAGAGCCGAAAACTTCTATTTTACCGTCTTTTGAAATATATTCTTCAAACGGAACGTCGTAAACGCCGTCGAAAAGCATATCGAAAGTATTTGCCTTGAATCCGCCGAGAACTATAAAAACTCTGCTTGCGGTGCGCATAAAAAGATTGCATTTCGCAACCGTTTCGATATTGCCTGTAAAACCGATTCTTCCGTTATGCGCGGCGGCGTCGGTTCCGATGATTTTAAACAACTCTTTTTTCGTAACGCTCTCGAGACCCGCGGGAGCGGACACGGAAATATTCAATTCTTTCATTAAAAAGCGTCCTTTATAAGATTTATTTCTTTACCGACCACTTCCGAAACGGCAAACGAAAAATCGCTCTCTTCGTTGGTTAAAAAATAGTATTCGGCTATTTTTCTGTAACGCTCGCGCTTTTTTCTTCCCACCGCTTCGGCGGGAGTGCCGAACCCGTTACCCGAACGCGTTTTCACTTCCACAAAAACCGTTTCGCCGTCTTTTTCGGCTATTATGTCCGCTTCGCCGAAAGGCGTTACGTAGTTTCTTGCAAGTATTTTATAACCGCGTTTTTTCAGGTATTTTTCGGTCAGTTTTTCTCCTTCTCTTCCGAGAAGTTTTTTATAAAGGTCTTTCTGTGTATCGGGCATGCTCCTGTCCTTTTTATAGCGGCTATATGCTCTTTCGTGCCGTAACCGCTGTTTCTTTCAAAGCCGTAATCGCGATAAACTTCGGAATACTCTTCCATAATTCTGTCTCTGTAAACTTTGGCTACTATCGAAGCCGCGCCTATAAGATAACTTTTCGCGTCGCCTTTCACGATAGATAAGGTATCGACGGGAGAATTGAGTTTTACCGCGTCTATAAGTACGAGATCGGGTTTTACCGGAAGATTTGCAATACACGCGAGCATACATTTTTTGGTTGCTTCCAGAATGTTGATTTCGTCTATTTCTTCGGGTTCTATCCTTTCTATATCGTAAGAAATCGCCTTTTTAATAATCTTTTCGTATAAAACTTCTCTCTTTTTTTTAGTGATTTTTTTACTGTCGTCAACGCCTTCGATAATATCGTCGAGCGGAAGTATTACGGCCGCGCACACCACGGGACCGGCAAGCGGCCCTCTGCCCACTTCGTCTATTCCCGCAATAATCTTATACCCGCGCGACAAACCTTCGCGCTCGTAAAACAACTTTTCTTCGTTCATATAAATAAAATTTTACCGAGTTTTCCTTTTCTTAAATCGGATATAATAAGATTTCCCGTTCTTTCGCCGTCCGTTTCTCCGCCTTTTTTAAGCGCGCCCTTCTTTTTTGCGATTTTTTCGAAAATTTCCGCAGGCGTGTCGTTTTCCGCGTTTATTCCGTAAGCGATACTTATCGTTTCGGGCTTATTTTTCATAAGATATTCTATAAGCGCAAGCGAAAGTTCTTCAAAGTCGAGAATATCGTCGTTGATGCTTCCTATAAACGCGAGATACGCCGCGTTTTTCTGATCCGAAAAACTCGGCGAAGTCGTACCCGGCGTATCGAGAAGTTCAAGGTCTTTTACCTTTAACCACTGCTTGTCTTTCGTGACGCCCGCCTTGTCGCCCGTTTTTGCGCGCTTAGTGCCGCTAAGCAGATTTATCACCGTCGATTTACCCGTATTCGGCAGTCCGCACACCATAACTCTCAAAGGTTTTTTTACGCCCTTTTCGCGGTTTCTGTCGATTTTCGCTTTGAGCGACGCCATAATTTCGCCATACAGGGTTTTAGCCGTTTTTTCGCTCGTTCCGACGGACAACACTACTCTTTTTCCTTCGCTTCTGAATTTATTTTCCACGGCTTTGAATTCCGCGCCGTCCACGAGATCGTATTTATTCATACAGTAAACTACGGGGCGGTTTTTGAACAGACTTTCGAGATTGTCGCTAAGGCAAGCGAAAGGCGCGCGCGCGTCGAGAACGTAAACGACGCCGTCGCAAAGCCTGACTTCGTTTTCCATCATTCGCATCGCCTTTGTCATATGCCCGGGGTACCATTGAATAAACATCAGTTATCTTCCTTTATAAGATCGGGGCGTTTCTGCCGCGTTATTTTTTCGGCTTCTTTTCTGCGCCATTTTCTGATTTCTTCGTGATTGCCCGACAATAAAACGTCCGGCACTTTCATTCCCATAAACTCCTGCGGACGAGTGTATTGCGGATATTCCAGAAGCCCTTCGGAAAAAGATTCTTCCGAAAGAGAATCGCCGCTTATAACCCCGTCAACGTACCTTGCAAGGCAATCCACTATTACCATTGCGGGCAATTCGCCGCCCGTAAGAACGTAATCGCCGATTGAAATTTCATCGTCTATATATTTGTCTATAACGCGCTGATCCACGCCTTCGTAATGCCCGCAAAGCAATAAAACGTTATCGTATTTGGCGTATTCCGTAACCGATTTCTGATTTAAAACTTTGCCCTTGGGCGAAGTGTAGAACCTGACTGCTTTATGCTCGGGGTCTATGCTTTCGATAGCCGAAGCGATGGGCTGAGGAGTCATAACCATACCCGCTCCTCCGCCGAAAGGATAATCGTCGCATTTTCTGTGCTTATCGAGAGTGTAATCACGGATATCGTGAACGTTTATCTGAATTTTTCCGCCTTCCTGCGCCCTGCCTATAATGCTTTCGAAAAGCGGCGAGAACATTTCGGGAAACAGCGTAAGAATATCAATTTTCACGGTATATAACCTCCTGAGCGGCGTCTTTATCGAAAGTTATAGTTTTCTTTTCTTCGTTTATTTCGGGGTTTAACTTTTTAAGATAAGGAACGTATATCGCCCCGTTTTCCCCTTCGATTAAAAACATATCTACGTTCGATTTGATAACGTCTGTTATCTTGCCGAGAATTTCTCCGTCCGTCAGCAACGCGGTCAATCCTATAATGTCTTCTATAAACGTTGCCGTTACGGATTTTACTATCGCCGATTTGTCGGCAGAAAAAACCTTTCCGCGCATAAGTTCGGCGGCGTTTCTGTCCGACAAACCTTTTATCGACAAAAAGGCAAAACCGCCGCCCGCGTCTTTTATTCCCGATAAAGCGTACTCCGTTTCGCCTATATAAAGTTTTTTTAATCCGCTGACGCTCGTAATATCGTCCGCAAGGATTTTTGCTTTCACTAAACCTTTTATTCCCTGTGGTTTAACGACTTCGAAAACTGCGATTTTTCCCATAAAAATATGAGAGAAATTTATTCAATTTCTCCCTTTTCCTTTATTTCGATATTGTATTTTTTGCCTTCTTTCTGACTTGCGAAACGAACTATCGTGCGGATTGCTTTCGCAAGTTTACCCTGACGACCGATTACCTTTCCCATATCGCTTTCGTCAAGCACTATGGTAACGTTTACGTTGTCGCCGTCTTCGGTAACTATATATTGCACTTCGTCCTGCTTTTCCGCAAAGCGATTTACTATATATTTAATAAGATCGAGCATTATACTTCACCTCTTATTTCTTTTTCTTTTTGGGGTTGGTTTTAGACGGCGAAAGTTTAGAAGATTTTTCTATAACCCCCGCTTTTACGAGAAGGTTTTTAACCGTTTCGGTGGGCTGAACGCCGTTTGCGATCCATTTTTTAGCCTTTTCGACGTCTATAACGACTTCTGCGGGATCGGTATTCGGATTGTAGTGTCCGATTTTTTCGATGTACGCGCCGTCTCTTGCCACTCTTGCGTCGACTACGACGATTCTGTATAAAGCGTTATCTTTATCGCCGAGCCTTGTAAGTCTCATTTTTACTGCCATTGTTTTATCCTCCGATAATTATTTTCGTTTTATCACATAAACGGAAAACGTTTTTTTCCGCCTTTTAACTGTTTCATAAGGGTTTTAGCCTGTTCGAATTGCTTTAAGAGTTGATTTATCTCCTGAACAGACGTGCCGCTGCCGCCCGCAATTCTGTTTTTTCTCGAATAATTGAGTACGGACGGGTCTTTTCTCTCGCGCTTCGTCATCGATAAAATTATCGCCTTGGTGCGTTCGAGTTTTTTCTCGTCTATATCGCCCGCCGCGTTTTTAAGTTTGCCCGAATTAAATCCCGGAAGCATACTCATAACTTCCTGCGCGCCGCCCATTTTTTTGAGCATTTCGAACTGGGAAAGGTAATCGTCGAGAGTGAAAGAGTTTTCTTTCATCTTCTTTTCGATTTTTTTTATTTCGTCTTCCGAAACGGCTTGCTGAGCCTTTTCTATAAGACTCATAACGTCGCCCATACCGAGTATGCGCTTTGCCATACGGTCGGGATAGAACGGTTCGAGATCGCCGAGTTTTTCGCCTACGCTCGCAAATTTTATCGGTTTACCCGTAACAGCCTTTACCGAAAGGCACGCTCCGCCGCGCGTATCGCCGTCGAGTTTGGTAAGCACTACGCCCGTTACGGGAAGTTGCTCGTTGAACGATTTTGCCACGTTTACCGCGTCCTGCCCCGTCATAGAGTCTATCGTAAGAAGAATTTCACAAGGTTTTACCTTTTCGGTTATGACTTCGAGTTCGCGCATAAGTTCGCCGTCGATATGAAGTCTTCCGGCGGTATCTATAATCACCGTGTCAAAACCGTAACGACTTGCGTAAGCAACGCCGTTTTCGGCTATTTTAACGGGGTCGCCCTGACCTTCTTCGTAAACTTCCGCGCCCGCCTGCTTTCCTACTATTTTAAGTTGATTTACGGCCGCCGGACGATACACGTCACACGCGACAAGCAAAGGCTTTTTGCCGCTTTTTTTAAGATAAAGCGCAAGTTTTCCGCACAGAGTGGTTTTGCCCGCGCCCTGAAGACCGCACATCATAACGACGGTGGGCGGTCTGTCCGCCACCGAAAGCCCGGAATTTCGCGATCCCATAAGTTCGGTGAGTTCGTCAGACACTATTTTGATAACCTGCTGAGCGGGACTTAAACTTTTTAAAACTTCCTGTCCTACCGCTTTTTCGCTTACTTTATTCACGAAATCTTTCGCAACCGAAAGATTAACGTCCGCTTCGAGAAGAGCGACTCTCACTTCGCGCATAGCCTGCTTTATTTCAAGTTCGGTTAGCCTTCCTTTTTTTGTGAGTTTTGAAAAAACGTGATTGAGTTTTTCGCTGAGCCCCGAAAATACGCTTGCCATTACAACTCTCCTATGAGTTTTAAAATCTCCGCTCTGACCTGTTCGCCTTCTATGTTTTTCGCAACGGCTGCAAGTTCACGCTTTTTTTGAAGTAATTTAAGATTTTTTTCGTAAGTTTCAAGTGCTTCTCTCGCCTTGCCGAGAAAATCGTTCACCGCCTGACGGGATATTCCTTTAAGTTCGGAAATTTCGCTTATAGACAAATCGCAAAGATAGTAAAGATTAAACGCGTCCGCCTGTCTTTCGGTAAGCAGCGAACCGTACTCTTCGTAAAGTTCGGAATAATCGAATTTGCTTTTCTCGTCCATCGCGTTGAAATTATACACTAAAAAAAACGCGCTGTCAAGCGTTTTTACTTGACAGCGCGAATTTAATTAAACGTTGTCCGCAATCGATTGCGTTTGAACACGGTAATCATCTCGACGCGTCCGCGTTTTTATTTTCGTCGCGCATGAGTTCCAGAAAAAGTTCTGCCGTCGCGTAAGCGTCGGACAAAGCGCGGTGATGATGAAAAGTTATGCCGTAATGCTCGCAAACCACGTTGAGTTTGTATTTTGCTAGACCCGGTAAAATTTTTCTCGACAAAGAAAGCGTGTCTATCGTTTTGTTTTTCATATCGAATCCGCAGGATTTACCCGCGTTTCTTAAAAATCTGAAATCGAAATCGACGTTATGCCCTATAAAAGCGGTATCGCCGAGAAATTTATAAAAATCGGGGTACGCGTCTTCTATAAAAGGAGCGTCTTTAACGAGTTCGTCGTCTATTCCCGTAAGTTCGGTTATTCTTTCGGGAATGCTTACGCGCGGATTGATAAGAGTCTGAAATTGTTCGGTTATAACGCCGTTTACTATTTTTATCGCGCCTATTTCGGTAACCTTGTCGCTCAAAGGATCCGTTCCCGTCGTTTCAACGTCTACCACGGTGAACGTATCGTTCTTTACGCTGTACGGCAATTCGCCGCGCACGGTAAAGAAATCGTCCTGCCGCGCCGTTTCCGATTTTTCGGGAAAAACCACCGAATATTTTTCGGGAGCGCGCTTTGACGGGAGTTGTAACGGTTCGTAACCGTCGGGAAATTCGCAGAAATGATAACCGCGGATTATCAGACTTTTTCTGCCGTTATACGTTTCGTTTTCGCCGCGGACTATTATAACGCTGCCCGCTTCCACTTTTTTGAGTTTTTTTATTTTGTTCTGATCGGCGGTGAAAAAATTACCGCTCAATTCGCCCGTTTTATCGTTGAGAGTAATAACGAAAAAAGGCTTGCCTTTTTTAGTGATTTTTTCTTCTTTCGAAACGACCGCGCCGGCAAAATAAACCTGACCGTCGACCTTGTCGCCGTCCGCTATGTATACCGCGGTATCGTATAAAGCGTCGTCGCAGTATTTAAACACGCTTTTCATTTTAACCCGTCGTATATCCGAACTTTCCATTTCGCTTTCGTTTGCCGTTATTTCTTCGTAAACTATTTTTTCGCTTTTCTTTTCGGTTATGCGCGCGCCGCCCGAAAAATCGTTGCTGTAATTGCGGTTTAAACTGTCGTTAAGCCCGTCTAAAACAGCCGAACGCGAAAGATAATCGCATATTTCCGCCGTTACCGCTATTTCGTAAACGACGCGCTTATCCGCTTTGAGTATATTCACGTCGTTTTCGGAAATAAAGCCGCCTACGGAAGCGCAATTGTTTTGCAGATAATCAAGAATCGCTTTCTTCGCAATGTCGGCGTCGGCAATCGCCTTTTCCGCGGAAACAACCGCTTTAAAGCCTTCCGGAAGACGCTTTTTTATAGCCGACGCAATAAAATTTTTACCGCTTTCGCTTATTACCGCGTCGCTCACAACCGAAATTTCGGCGATTTTGTTTTTTTCGTAAATAGTGGCGGATTTAAGGCGTACGTCGCCAAGCGATCCGTCCACGTTTTTAAGCGTATTCAAAAGTTCGTCACACGAGTTTTGCAATTTTCTCTATTTCCTTTATGAATTCTTCTTTTGCCGATGAAAAAGGTACTTTTTTTACTACTTTTCCTTTTTGGAATATCACGCAGAAATCTTTTGACCCCGCTATTCCTATATCCGCGTCGGCGGCTTCGCCGGGTCCGTTCACAACGCAGCCCATAACCGCTATTTTCATAGGTTTTTTAATACCCGCGGTAAGCCTTTCCACTTCTTCGGCAAGACCTATCGAATCGTATTCCGTTCTGCCGCACGTGGGGCAGGAAACGACTTCGGCGTAATCTTTTTCTATTCCCGCCGCCCTTAAAATTTCGTGAGCCGCAATCGGCTCTTTTACGGGGTCGGCGGTTAAACTTACGCGCATAGTGTCGCCTATGCCGCTTAAAAGCAACGCGCCTAAACCTACGGCGCTTTTTAAAAGCCCCGATTTATAAGTACCCGCTTCGGTAACTCCGATATGGAGCGGATAATTCGTCTTTTCCGAAAGATATTTATACGTTTTCACGGTGAGCGGAACGCTGCTCGCCTTTGCCGAAACGACTATGTTTTTAACGCCGAATTTTTCAAGCAGATAAACGTTTTTAAGCGCGCTTTCCGCAAGAGATATTTCGTTTTTACCGTATTTTTTTAAAAATTCTCTCTCTATGCTGCCCGTATTAGAACCTACTCTTACGGGAACGTTATACTCTTTAAGGCAGTCGGCAACCTTTCTGATTCTGCTTTCTCCGCCGATGTTACCGGGGTTTATGCGGATTTTATCCGCTCCGTTTTCAACCGATAAAATCGCAAGCCTGTAATCGAAATGAATATCCGCAACCACGGGAACGGGGGAATTTTCTTTTACGGTTTTAAGCGCGAAAGCGTCGGCTTCGTCTTTTACGGCAAGCCTTACTATATCGCAACCTGCGTCGTATAAAGCGTTTATCTGCTTTATAACTTCGCCCGTTTTTTCCGTTTTGATATTCGTCATCGACTGCACGGCGATTTTTTCGCCGCCGCCTATCGCCACTTTGCCGATATTAACCCTTTCAGTCATTTTTTTCACCCGAATTCATTTCGTAAATAATTCTCAGTCCTTCAAGAGTAAGAAGGCGGTCTATACGGGTTATGCAATCGACTTCTTCGGCAATCATTTTGCCCATACCGCCCGTTGCGGTAACGGAAATTTCGCTTACGCCGAGTTCTTCTTTTATCTTTTTTACTATATTTTCAACAAGCCCCGCAAAGCCGAAAATCACGCCCGCCTGCATACACGCCTGAGTGTTTTTACCGAGAACGCTCTTCGGCGGCTCTAATTCTATCATGGGAAGTTGCGCGGTATTGTTTACAAGACCTTCGAGCGCGGTTTTTATTCCCGGCGCGATAACTACTCCCGTAAGTTCGCCTTTTGCGGTAATAACGTCGAAAGTGGTTGCCGTTCCGAAATCTATAACTATCATAGGCTTGCCGTCGCCGTATTTTCTGTAAGCGGCAACGCAGTTCGCTATAATATCGGCGCCTACTTCTCTCGGATTGTCCGCCTTAACGTTTATGCCCGTTTTAACGCCCGCGCCTATCATAAGCGGATTTATGCCGAAAAAATATTCGCACATGTGGCTTATCGTATAGTTAAGCGACGGTATAACCGACGATACGACGATACCTTTAACGTCTTTCGTTGCTATATCCGAACTTCTTAAAAGATTTATAAGCGTTGCGCCGTACTCGTCGGCAGTGCGCGTGTGGCGTGACGAAACGCGGTACGAAGCCTTTAAAATTTTACCGTCGAAAACCGCGTATTTTATGTTGGTGTTGCCTATATCTATACATAAAAGCATCGTTTTATCTCTCCGTTTTGTTTTTTACCGCTTTCAGAACGAAATAAAGCGAAGGCGCAAGTATCAGATTAACCGCCGCTTCGATAACGTAATTCCAACCTGCGCAACCTATAATAAGAAAATAAATAACGCTGTTGCCGCCCGCGAAATTTGCCGCTATCGTACCCGACATAGTAAGCGCGCCGAGTATAAAAAGCCCCGTGTTCACGGTCGGTGCAACTATCGCCGCGACTATGGTCGCCGCTTTTTCGTTTTTATTCTTTAAAAGATTGTAAGCAGCGCCCGCCGCCGCGCCAGCCGCCGCGCCTTTTACTATACACGTGAGCGAAGTAAGAACGGGGTGATCCGCAAACAATACGTGCGTGAACTGGTTTGCGCCCGTAATTCCCGTTATAAGCACTATAACGCCGAACGCAAAACCTAAAAAAGCCCCCGTCCATACGCCGCAGACCATTGCGCCGAGAACTATAGGCACGAGAACGAAACTAAGTTCCGCAAATCCGAGATTTATGCTGCCGAGTACGGTTTGCAATAAAATTATCATTGCAAGAAGCGTACCCGTTACGGCTACGTTGTAAGCCGAAAGTCTTTTGTTTTCCATAACGCCTCCGATCGGGTTTACGAGAATACCCGTTAGACTAGCCACAGGCTAAAATAATATTGTAGTCAAGCCCTTAGCCACAAGTGACTGCGTTTGAACCCGCCAAAGCGCCGATATTTACGCGCTTTATGCCGAATTCTCCTTCGTCCGTACCGCCAAGTACGAACAAGTCGCCTTCGACAGAAATCATCGAAAATAGCGGCGTTTTGGTTGCCTGCAAGTATTGCGTTGCGTTTTCAGGTTAAGACGCGGCGCGCAAGCGGTATAATACACTCGTATATGACGATTGCGGAACAATGTATTAGCCTGAAAGCACGACGCAAAACCGAGTTCAAACGCAATCGCTTGTGGCTACGAAAGGTGCTTGCTCTTTATATTGTACAATAAACGCAAAAAAAATTCAACCGCTTTGTAACACTTTTTTTTCGTTGAGAGTAAAATATAGTGATAGCGATATCAAACAAAAATTTCTCGGAGGAAAAATCTTCATGATGAACTGTTTCGGCTTTAACAACGACAATTGTTGTCTGTACATACTTATAATACTTTTGCTTCTCTGCGTATGCGGCAGCGGTTGCCTTAACGGCATTATAGACAAAATCTGCAACTGCGGATGCCTGCTTCCCATAATTCTCGTTTTGCTTTGCTGCTGCAAAGGCGGCGGAAAACCCTTCGCGATAGGCGGTTGCGGTTGTAAATAATTTTTACCGAAAAGATAAGACGGCGGCAATTTTGCCGCCGTTTATCCGTTAAACGCAATCACTTCTGACGATACTTTGTAAAAATTCACAAAGCGGTGGTTTTTTTCGGAAAAATCGCCCGTTTTCGTCAATACCCCAGAAATTCCACGCCTTTTAACAGCACGTCGTTAATCATATCGCTTCTGAGCGAGTAAAAAATAATTTTACCCTGTCTTCGCGCTTTGACCGCTCCGAGATCTTTCAGTATTCTCAACTGATGCGAAACGGTCGTCTGATTAAGGCAAAGCATTGCCGAAATATCGGTAACGCACATTTCCGAAATCGCGAGCGCGGACAGCATTTTAAGCCGCGTAACGTCGGAAAAAAGATTGAAAAAGCCGACGAGATCGCCTAAAATATCTTCACTCGGAACGTAATCGGCAATAAGTCCCTGAGTGCGTTTATCGAGAAGTAAAACGTTGCTTTGCGTTTGCATATCATCACCTCTTATATCTGTAATTATACTATACAACCGATTGCAACGTATGTCAATGCGTGCATACGGGGAAATTTCGTCGCATAAAGTAGAATAAACGAAAGTTTTGTAATATTTAAAGGAGTTTATATGAATTCACAGACTTTGGTGCTTATCGGGTTACTGTTTTTGCTTACGGGAAACCGAAGCATAACCTCAATGCAAGCCCTTTTGCTTCTTGCTCTCGGCGCGACGAGTTTATCCGTTTGCGAAACGACTTCGTAGCCGCAATCGCTTGCGGCTGACCCTGCGTTTGAACCCGTCTACATGCGCCGTACGAAAAACCCCGACTTTCGTCGGGGTTTTTCGCATAAAAGTTATTATTATCCGTCAATGCAATCGCTTTGCCGCAAATCAAATGCGTAGACTTATTTATTAAATTACCGCGATTCCCAAGCGGAATCGCGGTAACGTCGGTTTTAATTTTTGAAATAATCAACGCCGTATAAAGATTTCATA
Organism: uncultured Clostridia bacterium; assembly: GCA_934248055.1. GTDB lineage: Bacteria > Bacillota > Clostridia > Christensenellales > Borkfalkiaceae > HGM11412. The sequence continues at coordinate 65,170 of CAKQKI010000002.1, forward strand.
TCCGCGTCGAATTTTTTAATTTTATCGTACTGTTTCACTCCTACGTTCTTATCGAACTCTTCAAGTTGCGCTTTATCGCTTTTTGTGAGTTTCGAAGGAACTTCGACCGCAACGGTAACGTACAAATCGCCGTTTCCGAGTTTGGATTTTATTCCTTTACCGCGCACGATGAACGTTTTTCCGCTCTGCGTGCCTTCGGGAACCGCAAATTCTATCGCGTTATCGAGTGTGGGAATCATCACCTTGCCGCCGAGCGCGGCGGTTTTGAACGATATGGGAAGTTCGATATACAAATCGTAATTCTTGCGCTTGAATATTTTATGCGGCAGAACTCTGAAAACGATTATAAGATCGCCCGACTCTCCGCCCGTTGCGGAAGCGTCGCCGTAACCGCGCTTTTTCATATACGAATTCGTATCCGCTCCCGCGGGAACGTCGAAAGCAACGGTGGTATTCTTTTTGGAATATCCCCTGCCCGCGCAAACGTCGCACTTTTCGGTTATTTTTTTGCCGCTGCCGCCGCAATCGGGACAAGTTTTAACGCTTATCGACCTGAAAATGCCGCCGCCTGCCATATATTGAACCTGCCCCGTTCCTTTACATGCGGAGCAAGTGGTATACTGCGTGCCGTTCTTCGCGCCCGTGCCTTTACAGGCTTCGCAGCGCTCCTTTCTTACGTAATTTACTTCACGCCTGCAACCTTTCGCGGCGTCGAGAAAAGAAAGTTCTACTTCTAACGTTATGTCCTGACCTTTCGTATCTCTTTCCTGTCTTCCGCCGCCCGTAAACTGACTGAAAATATCTCCGAAAATATCTCCGAAGCCGCCGAAATCGCCCGTTCCGCCGCCGAAATTAAAGCCGCCTGCGTTAGGATGTTCCTGCTCGTAATCGTACTGGCGGCGCTTCTGCGGGTCGGATAAAACTTCGTTCGCTTCGTTTATTTCTTTGAATTTAGCGGCGCAAGCGGCGTCGCCGGGGTGAAGATCGGGGTGATACTGTTTGACGAGTTTTCTGTACGCGGACTTGATTTCGTCCTGCGTGGCGTCCTTTTTAACGCCGAGAACGTCGTAATAATTAGCCATAATAATTACCTCGATTTACAAAGTGAAGGGCATTTCGCCCTTCACTTCTATGCTTTTTTAATTCTGGTGGAATTCGGTGTCGCCGTCGCCTTCGGCGTTACCCTGCGCGCCCTGCGCTCCGCCCGCCTGCTGATAAATTTTAGCGAATATCGACTGCGCTTCGTTTGAAAGTTTTTCGGTAGCCGCTTTTATTCTTGCGTCGTCGCCGCTTTCAAGTTCGGTTTTGGCTTCTTTTATAAGGTCTTCGAGTTTCGCCTTGTCTTCTTCGGGAAGTTTATCGCCGTTTTCTTTAAGCGCTTTTTCCATCTGGAAAATCATACCGTCGAGAGCGTTTTTGTTATCAACCGCTTCTTTACGTTTTTTATCTTCTTCTTCGTACTGCTGAGCCTCTTTCACGGCTTTGTTGATTTCGTCTTCGGAAAGGTTTGTAGACGAAGTAATCGTAATGTCCGCCGACTTCTGAGTTCCGAGATCTTTCGCCGTTACGTGAACGATGCCGTTAGCGTCTATATCGAAAGTAACTTCGATCTGCGGAATTCCGCGCGGCGCGGGAGCAATGCCCGTAAGGTTAAACTGACCCAAAGTCTTATTGTCTTTGGCGAATTTTCTTTCGCCCTGCAATACGTGAATGGTAACTTCGGGCTGGTTATCCACAGCGGTAGAGAATACCTGCGATTTTTTAGCGGGAATAGTGGTGTTTCTCTCTATAAGCGGAGTGCATACGCCGCCGAGCGTTTCTATTCCGAGAGTAAGCGGAGTTACGTCGAGAAGAAGAACGTCTTTCACTTCGCCCGTTAAAACGCCGCCCTGAATAGCCGCGCCTATCGCGACGCATTCGTCGGGGTTGATGCCCTTGAACGGATCTTTGCCGGTTACCGCTTTAACTCTGTCGACTACGGCGGGGATTCTCGTCGAGCCGCCTACGAGAATAACTTTCGCTATATCGTTATAAGAAAGACCCGCGTCGCTCATAGCCTTGCTGAGCGGTTCGATGGTTTTTTCTACGAGATCTTCCGTCAAAGCGTTGAATTTCTGACGGGTTAAAGTTACGTCGAGATGTTTGGGGCCGTTTGCGTCTGCGGTGATGAACGGAAGATTGATATTCGTGCTTGTCATGCTCGAAAGTTCGATTTTCGCTTTTTCAGCCGCTTCTTTAAGACGCTGCATAGCCATCTTGTCTTTGGAAAGGTCTATTCCTTCTTTGGATTTGAAATCTTCTACGAGATAATCTATTACTCTCTTATCGAAATCGTCGCCGCCGAGGAAGCAGTTGCCGTTGGTTGCGAGAACTTCGAAAACGCCGTCGCCTATATCGAGAATGGATACGTCGAACGTGCCGCCGCCGAGATCGTAAATTATAACTTTGTGCGATTGTTTATCTTTATCAAGACCGTAAGCGAGCGCGGCTGCCGTCGGTTCGTTTATAACTCTGAGAACGTTAAGACCCGCGATTCTGCCCGCGTCTTTCGTTGCCTGACGCTGAGCGTCGTTGAAGTATGCGGGGCAAGTGATTACGGCGTCTTTTACCGTTTCGCCGAGATAAGCCTCGGCGTCCTTTTTAAGTTTTGAAAGTATCATCGCGGAAATTTCCTGCGGGGAATACTGTTTGTCGTCAATGGTAACTTTATAATCGCTGCCCATATGACGTTTGATTGAAATAACCGTCCTGTCGCCGTTGGCGATCGCCTGACGTTTCGCAACCTGACCTACGAGCCTTTCGCCGTCTTTCTGAAAACCTACTACCGAAGGAGTCGTTCTCGATCCTTCCGCGTTGGGTATAACTACGGGTTCGCCGCCTTCCATAACCGCTACGCACGAGTTAGTCGTTCCTAAATCTATACCTATTATTTTACTCATAATAATTCGCTCCTTTATTTATATTTTTTATCGCGCTCAGCCGATTACCACGACTTGCGCGTATCTTATTACTTTATCGCCCGACTTATATCCCTTGCGGAATACCTGCGTTACGATTCCTTCTTCTTCCCCTTCTTTTGCGGGTACTTTCATAACCGCTTCGGAAGTTTCGGGATTGAATTTTTCGCCCGTCGGGTCTATTGCCGTAACCCCTTCCGCTTCGAGCGTTTCTCTGAAACAGCGCGCCGTCATTTCAACGCCTTCTTTCGTTTTCGCGTCGAGATCCATAGCAAGCGCTCTGTCAAGATTATCGCCTATAACGAGAATTTTCGAGATTGCGTCGTTTTTGCCGTCTTTATAAGCCGTCATGCGGGTTTCCTGATTTCTTTTACGGAAATTATCGAAATCCGCCGCGGTACGCACCCAACTGTCTTTATGTTGCGCGCTTTCTTTTCTGAGTTCTTCGTTTTCTTTTATAAGCCGCTCGTTTTCTTCGAGCAGAACTTTATAAGGTTTGCCGTGCTTTTCTTTGTCGCACTTTTTTTCTTTATTATCGCATTTATCGGTTTTGCAATCGCTTTCGCGGCAGTTGCAGCCGTTTTTTATTTCTTCGTTTTCCATTTTGCCTCCGTTATTCTTTGCCCGACAGTATACTTTCAAGTATCCTGCCTACGTTTTCAAGCACCGCAACTACTTTCTGATAGTCCATTCTCTGCGGTCCTATAACGCCGTACGTTCCTATTTTTCTGCCGTTTGCCGTATACGTTGCCGAAACGACCGAGCAGTCTTTCGGAATTTTACCGCCGCTTTCGGTACCTATTTTGACGTTGAATTTAAGTTCTTTGTTGTCCCCCGTCAGAATATCGAAAACTCTGTCTTTACTCGTAACCACGGATAAGAAATCTTTTATCTTGTTTACGTCGGAATATTCCGTATGCTGAAGAATTTTTTCTTCTCCCTCCATTATAAAATCGCCTTCCGATTCTCTGAAATATTCTTTCAGAGCCTCTATAACGTTTACGAATATCGTTCTGTAACCGCTGAAACTCTCGTCAAAATCGACCTGCGTGCGACAAATCTCTTTAAAAGTTTTGCCCGAAAACAACTTATTTATAAGTGCGTTCGCTTCTTCGAGTTGCTCGTTCGTCATATCGCGCGGAACGGAAATATAATTGTCTTTCAGAAGTTTTACGTCCGTTACGATTATAACGAGCGCCGTTTCGGGTTTAAAACGATAAAATTTTATATCGCGCAGCCTGTCGTCTTCTCCGCTGGCGGAAATGCCGAGAGAAGTGTAATCCGTGAGTTCGCTTATTACCTTTACGGCATTTTTTAAAATGCTTTCGATATTATCCGTTTTCTCCATAAATATACTCTTTATGTAATTGAGTTCTTTAACGGATAATTTGTCTTTGGTCATAAGGTCGCTTACGTACAGTTTATACGCTTCGGGAGAAGGTATTCTGCCCGACGAAGTGTGCGGCTGAGTAAGGTAACCGAGTTCTTCGAGCGCGGAAAGTTCCGAACGTATGGTTGCCGAACTTACGTCCGTAAGATACCGTTCGGTTATAGCCTTGCTCGATACCGGAACGGCTGTGTCGATATACTCGTCAACGACTATCTGAAGTATTTTCTTTTTCCTGTCGGAAAGTTCCATACTTTTAGCACACCCCTTCTCAGACTGTTAGCACTCTTTAACTTCGACTGCTAATTTTGACCATATTATAATACCGCTTTTTTTATTTGTCAATAGTTTTTGCATAAAAATTTAAAAAAATTTTAAAAAAGTTTTAAAAAGGTTTTAAACTTTCCGTAAGAACGCTTATATAGCGCCTTTTTAAACGCGCTTTTACACGGAAGAATAATAATTTTAAAAATTTGCGTTAAAACAGTTGAAATTATTTTTACGATAGTGTATACTATTAAAGCATTGCGATGGAGTACTCCCCCTTTCGCGCGTATCATTATATATATAATACGCTACTGTGGCTCAGTCGGTAGAGCAGCGCATTCGTAATGCGCAGGTCGTCGGTTCAAGTCCGACCAGTAGCTCCAAAAATAAGGCGAGATAAACTCGTCTTTTTTTGTGCTGTAAGGAGTACTATGCGTACACCGTCCGAGAATTTGCAAAAAAGCGCGTAAATTGCGGCGTTTTTGCAATGCTTAGATTATTTTGCCCGACATAAAAGCCGCCGCAGGTCGTTGCCTGCGGCGGCTTTTCGATTATAGCGGATTTATGTCGCTTATATCATCATATCATGCCAGTAACCGACAAAGTTACCATCAACGCGACGAGCGAAACAACCCAGACGCCTATCGCCACGAACGAAACGGGTTTTCTGTTCATACAAATCTGAACTATCCACAAAACGAGCGCGGGGACGAAAAACGCAACGGGCGAAATCAGGCAGATTACTCCTAAAAATATCGCCACTCCTGTATAAGCGATGAGAATTATAAGCAGGAAAAACCCGATAACTATTTTCACCGCAAGTTCGTCAACGCCGAATCCCGAAGAAAACCACGCCCACACGGCGCTAATATGACCGCTCATCAGATATTTGCCGAAAATTATCATAAACGGCGAAAGAGCCGCTCCCGCTATCGACAAAATTATGCTTACTATCGCCAAAGCCTTTATTTTTTGCCGCCGCGAATTTTCCCGTTCTTTTCTTTCGGAAAGTTGAGCGTTTATAATTCTTTCAAAATCTTCGTTACTGCCGTAAGTTATAAGCGAAGGATCGCAATATATCGCTCCGAGTTTTACGGGAACCGTCGAATCCGCGTTTTTGTATAACTCCTTATCCACCCTTTTGAAATTAAGAGCGACGGAACAATACCCGTCGGCTTTAACGAATCCCGATATAGCGGAAAAAGGAACGGTGTACTTTTTACCGTCGGAAGAATTCGTCGAAAAAGAAATTATTTTGTTATCGCCGTCAAAGCGGACGTCAAGCGGTCTGAACGCCGCCTTTTCCTTTCCGCGCGGCCGCGCTATCAGTCCTTTTACCGATAAAACGAGAAACACCGCCGAAGCAAGAAAAAACGCAAGCGAATAATTCGTTTTTTCTTTCGACGTATGATTGCAGCTGATTGCGGCGTCGCCGATGAACAAAAAGAACAGTCCCACCAGAAACAGCACCGCGGTTATCGTTATATATTTTATCGCCTTTCTTCGTCTTGAACGGGAAATAAAACGGCTTACCGCCCTTTCGCCCGGATTACCCGAAAAAACGACCACGTTATTCTCCATTAAAATTCTCTCCTTTACCTTTATGGTTATATTTTACCATATATAATACGGTTTTTCAAGCATTTTTATCATTAGGGATTCCATTCGTCATCACTAGTCGGAACGCGTCGAAAAAAGTAAAAATAGAAGGTTAAAACAGTTGACAAACAAAAAGTTGTGTGATAAAGTAAATGTAACAACGAAATATTGCCAATATATCTACGGATAACGACGGCCCGTAAGTTTCTACCGCAACGCCTTTAAGTTGCGACTATTGGATACGCTTTCTTATAAAGGGCGTAGTATTTATTGGCAGACAAGTTAGAGTTTTTAACTTGTTTTTTTGTTTTTTATTTTGTCGTTTGCGTTTGCCGATTCCGACAGATTAAACGGCGATTAACCGAGGAAGACATGAGATTACTTGAAAAGAAAATTTTAACGGACGGAAAAATTCTTGACGGCGATATTTTAAAAGTCGACGGATTTTTGAATCACCAGATGGACGTTTCCCTTCTCGACTCTCTCGGCAAAGAAATATACGAACATTATAAAAACTGCGGAATAAACAAGATTTTAACGGTTGAAGCATCGGGTATCGGGCTTGCTTGTATTACGGCGCAGTTTTTTAATTGCAAAGTTTTGGTTGCAAAGAAACATAAATCGCTTAATTTGTCCGGCGATATTTATTATTCGAAAGCGTTTTCGTTCACACATAAAACCGAAAATACCATAATGGTTTCGAAAGAATATCTCGGTAAATGCGACAACGTTCTGATAATAGACGATTTTCTGGCTAACGGAAACGCCTGCCTTGCCCTTATCGATATTATAAATCAGGCGGGCGCAAAACTTTCGGGCATTTCCTGCGCTATCGAAAAAACTTATCAGGGCGGATACGACAAACTTAAAAATCTCGGAATTGACGTTTATTCCCTTGCCCGCATCGCGAGAATGGAAAACGGCGAAATAGAATTTGTAAAATAATTTGCCCGAAAGGCAAACGGAGGTATTTATGAAGAAGTTTATAACTATGTTGCTTGCTGCTTCCCTGGCAGTTTGCTCCGTCAGCGCGCTTACGGCGTGCGGTAAGAAGGATAAAGCCGATAAAATTGCTGCTCTTATCTGCTTACACGGCGACAATTCTTCTTACGATAAGAACTTTATCGACGCGTTCGAAGCCGCATGCAAAGCAAAAGGTTTGACCAGAAAGCAGTACACCATCGTCGTTGACATTCCCGAAGAAGGCGACACTTGCTACAACAAAGCGGCAGGATTTGCAGACGAAGGTTACAAAGTAGTTTTTGCCGATTCTTTCGGTCACGAAGCGAATATGCTTAAAGCGGCAAAAGAATTCAAAAATACCGAATTCTGCCACGCAACCGGCACTACCGCCCACACCGAAAAAGTTGCCAACTTCCATAACGCTTTCGCTTCTATTTACGAAGGCAGATACTTAGCGGGCGTTGCGGCAGGAATGAAACTTAAAGAAATGGGCGCAACCAAAATGGGTTACGTAGGCGCAAAACCTTATGCGGAAGTTATTTCCGGTATGACTTCGTTCTACCTTGGCGCAAAATCCATCGTTGAAGACGTTACTATGGAAGTAAGTTACACTTACTCCTGGTACGATGAAACGGCTGAAAAGAACGCTGCTTTAAAACTTATCAAAAACGGCGCGAAACTCGTTTCCGGTCACGCCGACTCTATGGGCGTTCCCACCGCGTGCAAGGAAAAAGGTATTCCCAACGTATTCTATAACGGAATAAACCCCAACAACGAAACTTTCGTTATCGCTTCTAAAATCAACTGGCAGCCCTACTTCGAACTTATGTTAGATAAGGCTATGGGAAAAGACGTTGTTCTTCCCGCAGATTACACCGGCACGATTACTACCGATTCCGTTCAGATAACCGTTCTCGGCGGCGCTGCAGCCGAAGGAACTCAGGCTAAACTCGACGAAGTTAAAGCCAAACTCGTAAGCGGCGAACTTAAAGTGTTCGATTGCTCGAAATTTACGGTAAGAAACGCAAAAGCAGATACGAGCGCATTTTCTAAAGCCGCTTCTATCACTATGGACGAAAACGGGCATCTTACTCAGTACATGGCAGACGTTAATTCCGACAAGAATTTCACACCCGATACTCTCGTGGTTGAAAACGGTATTTTCCTTGAAAGCGCTAAACGTTCCGCTCCTTACTTCGATATCATCATCGACGGTATAACCATCGGCGAAGATACTCCTGCGGAAAAGTAATATTAAATTAAATAAACGCAAACGGGCGGAGTTTTATACTCCGCCTTACAGCGTTAAAAAAGCATTTTTACAACAATCACGCACACCCCCATTAGTTTATAACCAGCAAAATAACGGAGATAAAATGCAAAACGAACAGGTTGCAATAGAACTGAAAAATATTACGAAAACATTCGGCGATGTCGTTGCCAACAAAAACGTAAATTTGAAACTGAACAAGCACGAAGTGCTTGCTATTTTAGGGGAAAACGGTTCCGGCAAAACCACCCTTATGAACATGATTTCGGGTATATACGCGCCTGACAGCGGTTCGATTTACATTAACGGTAAAGAAGTGTTTATCAAATCGCCCGTCGACGCTTTCAAATATAAAATAGGTATGATTCACCAGCACTTTAAACTCGTAGACGTTTTTACCGCCGCCGAAAACATAGTGCTTGGCGTAAACGATAAGTACGGTTTTAAAACGGTAAACGCGCGCGTTCAGGAAATAGCCGATAAGTACGGCTTTACCATCGACTGCAAAAAGAAAATTCACGAAATGTCCGTTTCGGAAAAACAGACGGTAGAAATCATCAAGGTTTTATATCGCGGCGCGGATATACTTATTCTCGACGAGCCTACCGCGGTTTTAACCCCGCAGGAAACGGATAAACTTTTCGCCGTTCTTCGCAAAATGCGCGACGATAACAAATCCATTATAATAATAACCCATAAACTCAACGAAGTTATGGCTATTTCAGATAAAGTTACGGTACTCAGAAAAGGCGAATATATTACGACAGTTGAAACGAGTAAGACGAACGAAAAGGAATTGACCGAAATGATGGTCGGTAAAAAAATCGACCTTCAGATAGAACGCTCCGAAACCGATTTTGATCGCCCCCTTCTCGAAATAAGAGATTTATGCGTAAATTCAGACGACGGCGCAGAAGCCATTAAAGACGTGAATTTTTATATTCGCGGCGGCGAAATTTTAGGCGTTGCGGGCGTTGCGGGTTGCGGTCAGAAAGAACTTTGCGAAGCGATAGCGGGATTACGTCCTTTAAAAGGTCAGATTATGCATATGGGCGAAAGCATTGTGGGGCTTCCGCCGAAAACCATCATAAAAAAAGGCGTTTCTATGAGTTTTATCCCCGAAGACAGACTCGGCATGGGACTTGCCCCGTCGTTCTCGATAACGGATAATATGATGCTCAAATCTTATAACGACCGCGAATTTCACATTCCTCCTATTCCAGAAAAAGACGGCGACAATAAGTTTGCGTCGGGTATGAAAAAGGCGATAAACTCCGTTACGGGCGCGATAAATAAGTCCTGTCCGTTCGTAGACAGGAAAACGGCGCGCGAGCAAGCGAACGCTCTTATCGAAAAATTACAGATAGTAACCCCTTCGAGCGAAACCCCCGTAAGAAGACTTTCGGGCGGCAACGTGCAGAAAGTTCTCGTGGGAAGAGAAATCGAATCGTCGCCGAACGTTATAATTACGGCGTATCCCGTAAGGGGACTCGACATAAACTCGTCGTACACCATTTATAACATTTTAAACGAACAGAAGAAAAAAGGCACAGGCATACTTTTTATCGGCGAAGATTTAGACGTTATGCTTGCGCTTTGCGATAAAATTATGGTTTTATGCCACGGCAAAAATATGGGTATAGTTCACGCAAGCAAAACAACGAAAGAAGAGTTGGGACTTATGATGACAGGCTCACTCGATTTAACCGAAATTAAAAAAGATAAAAACTTAGGAAAGGCAAAAGACAGTAACTTAACGGTCGAAGAATGGCGCGACTTAGAAAAAACGACGGAGGACAACGAATGAAAACAGAACATATAACGGCGCACGAACCGCTGTTTCACGTCGTAAAGCGCGACAATTTAAGTATCAGATATAAAATTTGCATTTACGCCGCGGCTATTATAGTCGGTTTGTTTTTATGCGGTATAATCTGCTCCGTTGCGGGAGAAGACGGCGACCCGTTTTCGTTTTTCGGCTCGCTCTTCACAGGTGCGTTCGGCTCGGAAAGAAAGTTCTGGGTATTTTTAAGAACGGCTCTCTTGCTGGTAGGCGTTTCGATGGCTTTGCTTCCGTCGTTTAAAATGAAATTCTGGAACTTAGGCGCAAACGGTCAGATTTTAATCGGCGGATTAGCAACGATTGCGTGCATGCACTACATGGGCGGCAAAGTGCCTGACGGCGTTATCGTTTTATGCATGATAGTGTCAAGCGTTCTTGCGGGCGCGATCTGGGCGGTTATCCCCGCGATATGCAAGGCGTTTTTCAATACGAACGAATCTCTTTTCACTCTTATAATGAACTATATCGCGCAGGGTCTTGTAACTTTCTTTATCGCGAAATGGGTTACGAGCGGTTCGGGCGTATTAAATCCTATAGAGTATGGTAACCTGCCGCAAATATATAACTCTCACCTTTTAACCATTCTCGTTTGCGCGGCTATATTCGTATTTGTGTTTTTATATATAAAATTTTCTAAACACGGTTACGAAACGGCGGTTGTCGGCGACAGTCAGCCCACCGCAAAATATATCGGCATAAACGTTAAAAAAGTAATAATCCGCACGCTTATAATGTCGGGCGCGATATGCGGAATAATCGGTCTTCTGCTTACGGGCGCGATAAGTCATACGATCGGTAAAGACACCGCAGACAATATGGGCTTTACCGCCATAATGACAACATGGCTTGCAAACTGCAATCCGTTATTAGTTCTCGGAACCTGCTTTTTGGTAGCGTTTATCACAAAAGGCATGGAACAAGTTCGTATGGACTTTGCCTTTAAGAACGATTCGATTGCAAACCTTATAATAGGTATCGTATATTTCTTTATAATCGCTTGCGAATTTTTTGTAAGATATAAAGTCGTTTTCCGTAAAAAAGCGAATAAAAACAAAATACCCGAACAGCCCGCTTCCGCAGAAAACGTCGCAAAGGAGATAAAATAATGTCAACACTCGTTTTACTTTTATCAAGCGCAATATCTTTTTCGGCAATATTCTTATACGGCTGCGTGGGTGAAATAATAACCGAAAAATCAGGACAGTTAAACCTTGGAATTCCCGGTATCATGTGCAGCGGCACGGCAGGCGGATGCTGGGGCATCGCGCTATATATGAGCGCGCTTGAAAACCCGGATAATCCGAATTACGTTCTTCTTATTTTAATAGGCGTTCTGACAGCGTTTTTGTTTGCGGCAGCCGTCGGCGCTATTTACGGAGTTTTAACGGTATATCTTAAATGCAACCAGAATATTACCGGTCTTGCCCTTACGACTTTCGGCGCGGGTTTTACGCAGTTTATTATGGATAACTACGTTAAAAGAGACGGATTCACCGTGGCAAGCACGTATATAGCAAAATCGTTGCCGTTTGCCGAAGATTTAGGCGCGTTCGGCGAAATATTTTTATCGCACGGCTTACTTGTTTATCTTGCGATAGCCATAGCGATAATTACGGCGATTATTCTTAAAAAGACGAAAGTCGGCTTACGCCTTCGCGCAGTGGGCGAAAATCCCGCGGCGGCAGACGCTGTAGGCATAAACGTATCAAAATATAAATTTTTAGCAATCCTGATCGGAAGCGGCATTGCGGGTTTAGGCGGATTTTTCTACACTATGGACTACGTTCAGGGCGTTTACGAAAACTACGCTACAATCGAATCTTTCGGCTGGCTTGCCATTGCTCTCGTTATATTCGCGGTATGGCGTCCGAACGTTGCGATATTCGGTTCTCTTTTGTTCGGCGTGCTTTATATCTTACCAAACGTTATAGACATTAAATCGTCCGCTCAGGCGGCTTTAATATCTATTATCCCCTACGTAGTTACTGCGCTTGTACTTCTTGTGATAAGCATAACCGGAAGCAAGAACGCACAGCCGCCTGCGTCGCTCGGACTTAACTATTTCCGTGAAGAAAGATAACTTTCAATAAACTGTTTTTAGCCGCAAGCGACTGCTTTTGAACTCGGTTGCTTGCGGGCGGTTTTTTGTTTTAAGAAAACCGCGACGCAATAAGGCGGCGCAACGAAATTTCGTTGCGCCGCCCTTTTTCTTATATTATTATCTTTATTGCTTATATTTTTATCCTGTATACGTTCGCCGCGAATTAAAATCACAACGACTTAAAAATCAGAGCGGCTTAAAAATCAGAGCGGCTTGAAATTAAACTTCGTCGCCGTAACCGTCGGGATTGTTAAGTTGCCAGCGTAAAGCGTCTTTACACATATCGTCAAGATTTTTAGTCGCTTTAAAGCCTAAAAGTTTATACGCGAGCGACGGATCGGCATAGCATTCCGCTATATCGCCCGGGCGGCGTTCGACGATTTCGTAAGGAATATCTTTCCCGTAGGCTTTGGAGAACGCGTGAACCATATCGAGAACGCTGTAACCCACCCCCGTTCCGAGATTTACTATAAACATACCGCTGTTTTGCAAAAGTTTTTTAACGGCGAGAACGTGTCCTACCGCAAGGTCTACTACGTGAATATAATCTCTTACGCCGGTACCGTCTTTAGTGGGATAGTCGCCGCCGAAAACGCGGAGTTTGGGAAGTTTGCCTATCGCCACTTTCGTTATATACGGGCAAAGGTTGTTGGGAATACCGTTGGGATCTTCGCCTATCATGCCCGACTCGTGCGCGCCGACGGGGTTGAAATACCTTAAAATAGCGCAGTTGAATTCGGGATGAACTTTGCAATAGTCTTTTAAAATATATTCTATAAAGAGTTTGGTGCTGCCGTAGGGGTTAGTGGTGGAAAGCGGAAAATCTTCGCGGATGGGAACGCTTGCGGGGTCGCCGTAAACGGTGGCAGACGATGAAAATACAAGGCTGTTGCAGTTGAATTCCTGCATTACTTCCATAAGCGCGATAAGCCCGCCGATATTGTTATGATAGTATTCGAGCGGTTTCTGAACGGATTCACCCACCGCTTTATATCCCGCAAAGTTTATAACCGCGTCTATTTTATGCGTTTTAAAAATTTTACGCATAGCGTCTTTATCAAGAACGTCGTCGATATAGAAAGGAATCTTTTTCCCCACTATCTTTTCCACGCGGCGGACGGCCTCGGTTTTGCTGTTATAAAGATTGTCTACTATAACCGCTTCGTAACCTGCGTTTATAAGTTCGATAACGGTATGGCTTCCTATATAGCCCGCTCCGCCCGTTACTAAAATAGTTGACATAAAACACCTCCTTGATGCGGGAAAAGAATGAATTTATCTTATTCTGCATCTTTCCTATATTCTATCACACTTATATCCGCCCCGCAAGTTTTTTTTGTAATATTTTATGTCTTTATTTGTAATTTTGTTTTATTCTTTCATACTATATACTATGAAAAGTATAGTTTTGACGGGCGGCGGAACCGCAGGACACGTAACGCCGCATTTCGCGATATTAAAATATCTCGAAGGTTTTGACTCGGTAAATTATTTAGGCTCTTTCGGCGGAATGGAAGAGAATCTCGTAAAAAGCAAAAATATTCCGTATTATTCCGTTCACGCGGTAAAACTCATACGCCCTTTTACCTTAAAAAACCTGCTTATACCTTTTAAATTCGCAAAAGCGGTGAACGAAGCGAAAAGTTTACTTAAAAAACTTAAACCCGCCGTGGTTTTTTCAAAAGGCGGTTACGTCGCTTTACCCGTGACCGTTGCGGCGCGCGAACTGAAAATTCCCGCGGTTATTCACGAGTCGGATTTAACGCTCGGGCTTTCAAACAAAATCGCTTCGCGCTACGCCGAAAAAACTCTCACTTCTTTCAGACCGACCGCCGGAACGGTTAAAAACGGGATTTTCGTCGGCTCGCCCGTAAGAGAAGAATTATTTAGCGTTTCACGCGAAGAATGTTTGAAAAAGTGGGGTTTTTCGGGGAAAAAACCGATACTTTTAATTACGGGCGGCTCGAGCGGGGCTAAATCGCTGAACGAACTTTTTTTAAAAGCCGCTCCCGAAATTTTAAAAAGTTACGACGTTTTGCACCTGACGGGAAAAGGCAACCGAACTCCCCTTTCGGATATTTCGTACCGACAAAGCGAATTTGCGGATATGAAATACGCTTACAACGCCGCCGATATATGCGTTTCCCGCGCAGGCTCGAACACCGCGTTCGAACTTATGTCGCTTAAAATTCCCACGCTTTTTATTCCCCTGCCGAAAACTTCTTCGCGCGGAGATCAGATACAAAACGCCGAATACTTCAAAAATCTCGGCGTATGCCTTTACGAAAAGCAGGACGATATGACTCCCGCGATTTTTTCGGAACGCATAAACGACCTTTATTTTAACCGTTTTGCGCTTAAAAACAATATTTCGAAGTCGGATTTTACTCCCGCGAATAAAAAAATTGCCCGAATACTGAATAAATATTGACAGCGTTGCGCCGTTTATTATATCATATAAACAAGGATATAAAACGGCGTTTAAAATGAAAAATCAACTGCTTATAGAATTATTGTTTTTACTGCTTTCGCGCGATAAGGTAACCGCTAAATATATTGCCGACAGATTCGGCATATCTCTCCGCACCGCGTACAGATACGTTGACGAATTGTCGCTGTGCGTACCCGTTTACAACACGCGCGGAAGAAACGGCGGCTTTGCGATTTCGGAAACGTATAAACTTCCCGCAACGTTTTTAACTCCCGAAGAAACGGAGTTTTTGCTCAATATTCTTTACGGAGTGGATACCGAAGTCGGTTCCGACACGCTTAAAAAAATTATAGACAAAATTCTTTCTATTTCCAAAAAAAATTATGGAGATACTTCTCTTGACTTCGGCAATCTCGTTATAGACGGCGGAGCATGGGGCGACACCGATTCCACGCGCGGAACGGTTGCTTTTCTGGAAAAATGCATTGAAAACAAAACCGTGGTAACTCTCGGCTACCGCGACAGAGAAGGCGTTCTATCCGAACGCGACACGGAGCCTCACACTCTTATATTAAAGCAGGGATTATGGTATCTTTACGCATTTTGCAGAAAGCGCGGAGAATTCAGGCTTTTTAAGGTAGGAAGAATGGAACGGCTTAACGCCCGCGACGAAACGTTTATAAGAAAACCCACCGATAACCTTAAAACCGCCCTTTCGGAATGGTACGACAGTTTAAAAGCCGAAACGATCGAACTCGAAGTTTCGAAAAACGCAAGAGCAGACGTCGAAGAATGGCTTGGCGTAAATAAAAAATTCGTTATGCCGGACGGCAAAATCCGCTTTTCAGCCGAAATGCCCGTCGACGCCGCTCTGGCGGGAAAAATACTTTCGTTCGGGAGCGCCGTTAAAGTAATTTCTCCCGAAAAATTAAAAAAATCGGTTATTTCGCTTGCAAAAGAAATAGCCGATATGTATGAAAACGAAAAGTAATATAAATTCTGATATAACTTTCGCCGCCTTACCTTTTCTTTCCGAAAAGGTCGGGCGGCGAATTTTTTTAAGCGATTATCTGGTTTTTCCCTTTTCTTTTCTTATCGCGATAATTTCCTTTTCGTAACCGTTTCCCTTAGGCTCGAAATACACGGCGTCTTTCAGTTTATCGGGAAGATATTGCTGTTCGCACCACCCGCCGTAGTCGTGCGGATATTTATATTTCGCGCTTTCTTTCTTTCCTTCTTTTGAAAGATAAACGGGGTTGATAAGATGCCCCGGCACGTCGTCGTCGCGCACGTATTCGGCGTCTTTGGCGGCTTTATTCATCGCAACGATTACCGCGTTCGATTTATGCGTTTCGCAAACGTAAATTATAGCTTCGGAAAGCGGAATAAGTCCTTCGGGAACGCCGAGTTCTTTAACCGCGGTAAGCGCGCTCACGGCTACCACGAGAGCGTTCGGATCCGATAGCCCTACGTCTTCGGCGGAGTGAGCGATAAGCCGCCTTGCGATGATAAGCGGGTCGCAACCACCCTTTATAAGGCGCTGACTGTAATAAAGAGCGGCGTTACTGTCGCTTCCGCGCAAACTTTTGCAAAACGCGCTCAAAAGATGATAATACGAGTTTTCGTCTATAGAAAGCGCTTTTTTCTGTATCGACTGCTCTGCGTCTTTAAGGGTTATTTTCAAAACTCCGTTATCGTCTTTCGGAGTGGTAAGAACGGCTAATTCGAGCGCGTTATACGCCGTTCTCAGATCTCCCGCCGCGGTTACGGCAATATGTTTAAGGGCGGATTCTTCTACTTCTGCCCGCATATTTTTAAGACCGCGCTTTTCGTCGCTTAAAGCCTTTTTAAGGGCGCTGAGAATAACTTCTTCGGATAATCTTTTAAACTCGAAAATGCGGCAACGCGAAACGATAGCGGGCGTCATTGCGGCGTAAGGATTTTCCGTGGTAGAGCCTATAAAAATTATCGTTCCGTTCTCGATAAACGGCAGCAGACTGTCTTGCTGGGTTTTATTGAATCTATGACATTCGTCGAGTAAAAGATAGGTTTTTTTTGAGTAATATTTAAGATTTTGCGCCGCTTCGTCTACGGCTTTTTTAACGTCTGCAACGCCGCTCGTTACGGCGTTCAACTGAATAAAATTGCCGCTCGTAGAATTCGCTATAATTCTCGCAAGCGTGGTTTTGCCCGTTCCCGGCGGACCGTAAAAAATGCAACTGCCGAGTTTATCGAGCATAATAGCGCGGCGCAGAAGACTGCCGTCGGCGCAGATTTCCGACTGACCTAAAAACTCTCTTATACTCTCCGGGCGCATGCGCTCGGCAAGCGGCGCGGAATTATTTTCTCTTTCTTCCGTTTCAGTGTCGAACAACGTGTACATATTTCACCTTTTCGTTTACTATAATGTAGTATGATAAGCAAATCTTTCGCGCGGAAAAAATTTCCTGTAAAAGAATTCGTTTCCGTTTTATTTCCGCTCGCATTTATAATTCTGCTCGTAGCGTTTCCCGATAAATATCTCGGCAGTTGCAAAAAAGGGCTTTCTTTATGGGCATTGACGGTTTTGCCGTCGCTCCTGCCGTTTTTCTTTTTAACCGCGCTTTTAACGTCGAGCGGCGCTCTTTTTAAAATTTCGGATAAATTTACGGGCGTTACTTCTTTTTTGTTCAGACAAAACGGCGTTTCCGCTTACGGATTTATAATGAGCGTTTTATCGGGTTATCCCGTAGGAAGCAGAATAGTTTGCGATTTATATTCTTCGGAAATAATCGGAAAAGACGACGCCGCCCGAATGAGCGTTTTATGCACAACGTCGGGTCCGTTATTCATCGTCGGCGCGGTGGGAATTGCGATGTTTCATTCCGAAAAAGCAGGGTTTTTCATATACTTTTCGCATATTCTTGCGGCGTTTGCAAACGGAATTATATTCCGCGGTTACGGCTCTTATAAAAAAACAACCGCGAATTTGCCCGCGCTTTCGGTAAAAGAAAACGTTCTTTACGAGAGTATGTACGGCTCAGTGATTTCCGCGCTTATAGTAGGCGGTTTTATCAGCGTTTTTTACGTTTTCAGCGACGTTGCAAGCGATTTTTATATGCTTTTTCCGTTAGAATTCCTTCTGAAAATAATACTTTTTCCGTTTAAGGCAAGTCCTTACGTAATCAAAGCCGTTGCCGCGGGTCTTATCGAATGTACGAAAGGCGCGTTTTTATTGTCGGAAACGGGTCTTTCACCGCTTACCGTTTCTCTTTCGGCTGCGCTTTGTTCTTTCGGGGGAATTTCGGTAATTATGCAATCTCTCGTATTTTTAGAAAAAGCAAAAGTTAAAAAACGTGTGTTTTTATCGGGAAAAGTCCTGCAAACGATAATTTCGTTCGCGCTGTGTTATCTGCTTACGTCCTTTTTTCTATAATCTTTAAAACGCTTTCTGATAAATAACCTTTCAGGCTTTCGCCGCTTTCTATCCGCTTTCTTACCGCGGTAGAACTTATTTTAAGAAACTTTTCTCCGCAAGGGAAAAATATTGTTACTATTTCGGGATACAGCCGTTCGTTAATAAAGTGCATCTCGTTTTCGTAGACGTAGTCCGTATCGTTTCTTACTCCCCTTACGTTATAAACCGCGCCTTTTTCGCGCATTAAATCGACTAAAAGTCCGTCGTGATACAATACTTCGGTATTTTTAAAATTTTCACACGCCGCTTTTAAAGCCTTTAACCGCGTTTCAAGCGGAAAAAGCGGCTTTTTATCGGGATTTACGCATATAGCAACTATTAGTTTATCAAATAACGCCGAAGCCGTTTTTATAACTTCTTCGTGTCCTGACGTGACGGGATCGAACGTTCCCGCGAATACTGCGATTTTCATAACCGCTCCTCATAAAAATCAAAAACGGCAACGCCGTATTTTCTCGAATCTTTAAGCGTAAAACCTTCTTCTTCGACAGATTGCCTGTCCGCCCTGTGTTCGTAAATAAAAAGACCGCCTTTATTCAGAACTTTCCGCATTTTTACGTTTTTTAAAATACCGCTTATGCCGCCGAAAGAGTACGGGGGATCGAAAAAAACGACGTCGAATTTATCGGTTGCAGACGCAATGAAATTTTCTGCGGCGGCGTGAACGAGTTTTGCGTTTTCCTTTATCGATTTTAAATTATACTCCGTAAGCGCAAGGCTTTTTTTGTCGGAATCCACGAAAGTAACCGATTTCGCCCCGCGTGACAACGCTTCAAGACCTACCGCGCCCGTACCCGAACACAAATCGAGAAAATCGGCGTCGGGTATATGCGAAGCGATTATATTGAATAATGCTTCCCTTGCCCTGTCGGAAGTAGGACGAATATCTTCTCCGTCAAAAGATTTTAATTTTTTACCCCTGTGCCTGCCGCCTATAATTCTCATATTATCAACCTTTGTGATTATATATAAACCCTGTCTGCCCGCCTTGCCGCGGCGATAAGAACTTCGTAAGGAATCGTTTTTAATTCTTCGGCGGTTTTTTCGGCGTTCGTCATCACGGGAACGTATCCGCATTCTCCGCTCAACTTTCCTTTCACGGCGCATAAATCCATGCAAAGATTATTTACGTTTTCAGACTGTCCGCAACGGAAAAACCCGTCGCCGTAACCCATTCTCAGAACGGTTATATCGTTAACTTCCGACAAAAAATCGCCGTACAAAACGTGCTTTTTTAAAACTCCGCTTCTTATCGCCGCAATTTTCGAATACACTTTCATCGCGGGCGTAACCGTTATTTCAGACGTTTTAAGCGGAGAATAACCGTACAATAGCAGTCCGCATCTTACCATATCAAGACGATATTTTTTGTTTTTCAAAATGCCGCCGCTTGCGGCTATATGAAGAATAATATCGGGGTTTTTGCGCTTTATTCCGTTTATAAGTTTTAAAAAACCGCCGTACTGATATTCGGTAAAATCGTCGTCCGAAGGGTTGCAAAAATGCGAAAACGCGCCTTTTAAAATGAGCGATTTATCCGCGTTTACGGCGTTTGCAACGCCGTTTACCACGCTTATTTCGCTTGCCCCGAGCCTGTTCATTCCCGTATTCACCGCAATATGCACCTTTGCGGTTTTTCCTTCACGCTTTGCGGCTTTGCAGACCATATCGACTTCCCTTTCGTCCGATACGGGAATTTCTATATCGTATCTTATAAGTTCACGCGCCGTTTCGGGATATACGGGAGTTAAAATAATTATAGGTTTATCTATACCCGCAATTCTGAGTTTTATTCCTTCGTTCGCAAGCGAAACGGCAAAACAATCGGCAACGCCGTAAAGAGCGTTTGCAACTTCGACCGCTCCGTGTCCGTAACCGTCTGACTTAACAACGGCGCAAAACTTGCTTTTTCCCGCAAGTTTTTTTACGGCGCAAGCGTTGTTTTTGATATTTTCAAGAGATATTTCCGCTTTAAGAGGCAAAGACATTTTTCTTTCTCCTCTCATATTATATGGAAAACGGACCCGCCGTGACAATTTTTTCACGCGCGGCATAGTATTGATAACGGGATACTCGTCAATAATTATAATATGAAACTTTTTATCGGTATAATCATCGGCTTGTTTGTCGGCACGAATTTAGGCGTTGTGATAACAGCGCTTATATCTTCTAATAAAAAGCGATAAGCGGCTGAAAATTATTTTTCGCTTATATTAAGTTCTTTAATAACAATGGTTCTGTTGCAGAATTTTTCAGCGGCGGGTTTATGTGAAACGATTATCATAGTCCTGTCGTTATAATCGTTTAACGCGGCTATAACCTTGTTTTCGGTATCGCCGTCAAGCGCGGACGTGGGTTCGTCGAATATAAGCACGGGATAGTCCGATAACAGCGCGCGCGCTATCGCAACGCGTTGCGCCTGACCTTCGGAAAGGTTGCATCCGCCCTCGCCTATTACTCCGTCGATTCCGCCAAGGCTTTCGATTGCGGAATACAAATCAGCCGCTTTAACGGCTTTTTCGATTTCGCCGTCGGTTGCGTCGGGATTTAAAAAAGTAAGGTTTTCGCGAAGGCTTCCGCTGAAAAGCATATTGCCCTGCGGAACGAACGCAAAAAGATTTTTTATCCGCGCGGGAGAAAAACCATTGCCGTTTAAATATACGAAAACGGAGCCGCTTTCCGCCGTTTCAACGCCCGTAAGCAGTTTTATAAGCGTGCTTTTACCCGTTCCCGACTCGCCTTTAAGAAGTATTTTATCTCCGCGGTTGACCGTTAAATCGGCGTTTTCGATAACGTCTGCCCCGCCGTAAGAAAACGAAACGTTTTTAAGTTCGATTTTTTCAAAACCGCAGTCACCGTTCACCGTTCTTTCGTTATTTTCGCCGCAAAGATCGGAAAGCCTTGCCAGCGACACTTTCATTTCCTGATACGCGGGAAGATACCCGCTTATGCTCGCCATGGGCGATCTTATTCCGTTAACGAGTTCGAGCATCGCTATAAGAACGCCGAAATCCACTCCGTATCGACCGCTCACTATTCCGTAAACGCCGAACACCATCGTAACGCAATAAAACCCCGTGAACAGAAGTCCCGTAAACGAAGAAATGACTGACGAAAACAACCTTTGTTTAAGCCTTGATTTTTCGGCTACCAGAAGTTTACGGCAAGTGGTATCGTAAATTTTTTCTTCCGTACCCGACGTTTTTATAAACAAAGCGTTCGCCGCCGTTTCGCCGACGAAAGAGTAAAGTTCGCTTTCGTGCTTTCTGCGCGTTTTATGCATCGACGCGGATTTTTTTCTCACGATATAAGTTATTAAAACCACGAGCGCGCCGAGCCCCGAAACGATGAGAGTGAAAACGGGCTGCAAAAAAGCCATAACCGCAACCGTTCCGACGAGCGTAACGCCCGTTGAAAGAAGGCTCGGAACAAGCCCCGTATAAACCGAAGCGACCCGTTGCGCGTCCGTTTCCACGCGCGATATAACGTCGCCGCCGCCGAATCCGCTCATTTTCGAGTACGCGCTTTTAACGTATCCTTTTACGGCGTAACGTTTAAGCGCGGTTTCTATGCGCGTAACGCACGCGCTCGACAGCAATCTGTTCAATACGCCGGTTAAGAACGACGAAACGATAACCGCAACCGCTATTGCCGCCGCAGATAAAACGCCTTTTAAACCGGCGCCGTATTTAGCGGCGTTCACGAGATGTTTTATGGCAAGAGCAAGCGCAACCGTCAAAGCGGACTGCAAAACCGAAAGAGCGCAGATAAGCGTGAAAACCGCTCCTCTGCCCCCCGTTATATCTTTTAAGGTTTTTCTCGTTTCGTCTTTCATAGCAAATCAAACCGCCGTTTCGCCGCTTATTTTATCTTCCGACACTTTTTCCGCCGCCACCTTTACCGAATGAGCGTTTTCGCCGTTTTCGGCAACGCTTTGCGGGGGATTTTTTTCTTCGCCGCTCGGCTTGTCTGCATTATCGGTCGGAACGTAAGTAGGAACAAGGGCTTTTATAAGAATCCTTATTTCGTGCGTTTCGTGCGCCGCGCCCGCGCGGAGTTTTTCGATATATTCGTAAAGCCTGTTTTCGTCGAAATTTATAGGTTTGCCTATGCTTATGAGCGCGTTAGCCGTTTTTGAAAGACCTTCTTCTTCCATAAGTCTTTCTTCGTAAAGTTTTTCGCCCGGTCTTAAACCCGAAAACACTATGGGAATATCCGTATACGGCTCGTACCCCGAAAGCCTGATAAGTTTTTCGGCAAGCGTTACTATTTTTACGGGTTCGCCCATATCGAGTACGAAAATTTCGCCGCCTTTCGCGTACGCTCCCGCCTGCAGGACGAGAGTTACGGCTTCGGGAATAGTCATAAAGTAACGGGTTATGTCTTTATGCGTGACGGTAACGGGACCGCCTTCTTTAATCTGACGGACGAAAAGGGGTATAACCGACCCGTTCGAACCGAGAACGTTTCCGAATCTCACGGCAACGAAATTCGTTTTACTCTTTTTGGCGTAACTCTGCACTATCATTTCGCAGATACGCTTCGTACTGCCCATAACGTTAGTCGGGTTTACGGCCTTGTCGGAAGAAATAAGCACGAATTTTTTAACCCCGTGTCTGTCTGCCGCTTTTGCCATATTGTAAGTGCCGATAACGTTGTTTTTAATGGCTTCGTTCGGGCTTGTTTCCATAAGCGGAACGTGTTTATGCGCCGCCGCGTGAAAAATTATTTCGGGCTTATACTCGCTCATTACCGACTCTATTCTGTTTTCGTCACGCACGCTGCCTATTAAAACCACAAGGTCGAGATCGGGGAATTTTTTTCTCAATTCGAGTTCGAGAGTATAAGTAGTGTTTTCGTAAATATCGAAAATAACGAGCCTTTTCGGGTTATGCCCCGCAATCTGACGGCAAAGTTCGCTGCCTATAGAACCGCCGCCGCCCGTTACAAGTACCGTGCGCGAAGATATGTAACCCATAATTTCGTCAAGATTAACTTCTATCTGCTCGCGTTCGAGAAGGTCTTTCACTTCCACGTCTTTAAGGTCGTTTACGGACATCTGCCCGTCTATAAACTGATACATTCCGGGAATCATTTTTACCTGAACGCCCGTAGCCTGACAGCGTTTGATAATATTGCCCGCTATCATTCTCGGCACGGAAGGCATCGCCACGACTATAAGATCGGCTTTATAATCTTTAACCGATTTTTCAACGTCGTAAGTAGTGCCGATAATCGGAATTCCGTGAATGTTTCTGCCTATTTTGGTTTCGTCGTCGTCGAGAATACACACGGGGCGGATAGTTGCGCGCTTGGTAGTGAGCATTTCGCGCAAAAGAAGACTTGCCGCATGCCCCGCTCCGACGATGACCGCGCGTTTAACGTCGCGCATGCGAAGGGATTTTACGTTATATTCGATATAATCCGTAGTCCTGACGGCAAAGCGCGGAAACAAAAGAAGAACGAAAGACAAAACGGTGTAAATAAGCATCCATCTTAAAACTTCTTTTTCTTCGAACATGTTTACGTAAATAAGATTTATCACGAAAACCGTAAGACACGCCGCTATAACTTTAAGACCGTTCTGTAAACCTACGGAATTAGGAATATAATTATAAATAGACAAAAACAGTTCGAGCGCAAGGAAAAACACGAGATCGACCGCGAGAATTACTCCGCGGGTGCGGAAAAAATCGTCTGCTTTAAACCCTGCGAGAATATGCGCGAAAAACGCCGCCGCGAACACGATGGCAAGATCCACTAGTACGTATAAAAGCGATATTATCGCTTTATTTTTTATTTTCGTATCTTTTTTCATTACCTGAAACCTTACGGCGAACAAAATATCCGCGACTGCGATTTTTGCAAAATTACTTAATTATTATAATTAAGTATATAACATTTACTTTTTAAAGTCAATAAGAAATGGGGCGGTTTACGGCGAATGGAATAAAGCAGTTGCGAAAAAAGAAGAAAAGCGGTATAATTCTTATATGAGTTACAATATTTCAACGATACCCGTATGGCGGGCGTTCAATAAAGACAATTTATGCCCGCTTTGCGAAATACGGGAAAAAACCACGACCGACGTTATAGACTCTTATCTCAACGAAGCCGTTATGGAAGACGGCGCGCGCGCCAAAGTAAACAAGCGCGGATTCTGCAAAGCGCATTTCGACGTTTTGTTAAGCGGCAACAACAAATGCGGTTTAGCCCTTCAGATGACCACGAGAATTGAATATTTAAACTCGCTTTTAAAAGCGCCGAGCGTTAAAAATGCGCGAAAATTTGCAGAAAAAGTCGAAGAAAATCTTAACAGCTGCGTCGTTTGCGACGAAGTTGAATTCAATATGTCGCGCTATTTCGAAACGATTCCCAAACTGTATAAAGACGATGAAAAATTTCGCGAAGAAGCCTTTAAAAACGTAAACGGCTTTTGTTTTGCGGATTATCTGCGCCTTTTGAAAAACGCCGCGCACGCGGGTAAATTTGCGGAAAGATTTATATCGGAACTTACGAGCATACAAAAATCTTCCGTAGCGGAAACGATTTCCGACCTTAAAGATTTTACCGGCTCTTTCGATTACAGGCGAAGCGAACCCGTAAAGAAAAACGCCGCTCTTTCTCTTAAAGCGTCAAGAATAAAACTTTACGGCAAACCCGATAAATTTATCGAAAGAAAATAAGTCTTAAAAAAACTCCCCGAATTGCTTCGGGGAGTTCCGCCGACCGTGTCGGCGGTATTAAAAGGAGGGAAAAGAATGAACTTTTTATCGGAAACCGTTTTTCCGTTTCCGCACGTATATTGTAACACTTTAAAATGAATATTACAAGCGTTTTTATATTAAATCTATGTGAAATTTTTTGAACGCATTGTTCAATTTATTATTCGTCTGTTTTTTCTTCGTTTTTATTCTTTTTTTCACTTTTTTCAGAGATACTCTGCATAAGGTAAGTTACCGAAATAACTATTAAAACCACTACCACAACGGCAAGCAGCCCTTTCCATAAAATCGTTAAAGATTTACTCAGCGCTTCCTGATTTACAGCAAGAAAATTAAACATATTTATCTCCTTAAATAACCAAGCCTATTATAAGTCCGCCGACGATTGCCGAAGCGATTTGCCCGGAAACGTTTGCGCCTACCGCGTGCATAAGAAGGTAGTTGGTGTTATCTTCTTTAAGCCCTTGTTTATGAACGACTCTCGCGCTCATGGGAAACGCCGAAATTCCCGCCGCGCCTATCATGGGATTTATTTTTTCTTTACAGAACAAATTCATGAATTTAGCGCACATAACGCCGCCTACGGTGTCGAATACGAACGCAACGAGTCCGAGTCCTAAAATCATAAGCGTTTCAAGACTTAAAAATTTATCCGCCTGCATCTGAAAGGCTATCGTTATTCCTAAAATAAGGGTAATAAGATTGCATAGCGTAGTTTTGGCGGTATCGGCAAGAGAACCTAAAACCCCGCATTCGTTGAGCAGATTTCCGAACATCAGAAATCCTATGAGCGCAAGGCTTTTCGGCGCGATAAGCCCCGATACCATCGTTACGACTATCGGAAACAGTATTTTAACCGTTTTTGAAGCGTGCCGACGTTTGCCGTCCATTCTTATAAGCCTTTCTTTTTTCGTGGTAATGCATTTTATAACCGCGGGCTGAATTATCGGAACGAGCGCCATATACGAATACGCGACTACCATGATAGGACCTACGTACTTGCTTCCGAGTTTTAACGCGACGAGTATTGCGGTCGGACCGTCCGCCGCGCCGATTATACCTACGGAAGCGGCGTCTTTAATGTCAAACCCGAGAAGCACGGCTAAAATTATCGTAACGAATATGCCGAGTTGAGCAAACGCGCCGAGAATCATAAGTTTAGGATTAGTGATAAGCGGCTCGAAATCGATCATCGCCCCTATTCCTATAAACAAAAGTATGGGCAACGCTTCGGAAGCGTTTATGCCAACGCTGAACAACCATTCGATAATGCCCGTTCCTTCTTCGGCAGAACCGCCTATAACGTTTGAAAGCGGAATGTTTACGAGTATCGCGCCAAAACCTATAGGCAACAGGAGCGCAGGCTCCATATCTTTTTTGATTGCAAGGTAAATAAGCGCAAGACCGATTATCCACATAACGACCTGCTGCCAGGTTACCTGCTTTATCACTTCGATTAAAAAATCCATAAAATATCTCCTACCGAAAAAATAAGACCATACCGAAAAAATCGGTATGGTCTTGTCATTTAAAATTAAACCTGAAAAGCACAGTGCATTTCGTGTTAGAGATTTAATTGCGGCTATGCCGCCGACTACTCCCCATAGAATACTACTATTTTATTATTTTAATTTATTTTTGTCAACTATTCTACGGTTATATTATAAGCGATAAAATTATTTTTATAATAAACCGACAACTTGTCGCCTTTAGAAAGGTGCTTAGTACCGAACGAATCGCTCGTATCGTCGAATAAAACAGAAAAACTATCGTCGTCGCTTCCGGGAATAACGGTAACGCTCTGAGAAGAAGCGGTTATATTAACGTAACCGCCGTTTTCGCCTTTATCGTATTTCGCAAAGCCGACGGGATTTGCTTCCCTGTTGAAAAAAGCAATTTTAAAATCGGAATAATTAAAGGTATTATCGTCTGCGTCGGATAAAATTTTAACGTCAAGAATTATATAATGCTTAATGCCCTCGCCCATTTTAAAATCGTTACAGTATTTAGCGGTAACTTCGAATCTTTTGTCGTTTTTATCCTTTTCGTCAAACGCGCAGGCAGTCATGCAAAGCGCGAAAGCCACCGCAAAGACGGTTAAAAACAATCTTTTGAATTTAATCATTTCAGTCTGCTCCGATAAACGTTTTTACTTTCATAAGCCGCGTGGTTGCGCCGCGTTCGTTTTCGTCGAGTTTACTCCTTATATATTTAATAGTTTCTTCAAGTTGCGGAATCATAACGTATTCGAGCGCGTTTACCCTGCGTTTGTTTTTTTCTATTTCGTTTGCAAGCATAGCCGCCGCCTTTTCTTTTTCGGCAAGCAAAAGCAATTTTTCGATAAGGTCGCCCGTTTTTTTGGAAGCGTAATCGACTTCGCTCGTAACGCTTGAAAACGCGTAAGGATAATTATCGCCCGTCGTTACCCTGTTCACTTTCATTGCGGGAACGACTACGCTCATAACGTTTTCGGTATCGGTATCGACCGTTATCGAAGTTACGGGCATGCTGAACGCCATTTCTATATCTTCTACCGAAATAAGACTGCGCGCTTTCGAAAACTCTTTGAAAACAAGGGGAATATCCCTGTCCGTTTCGTCGCGAAGAACCTTGTTTTCACGGATAATCACCGAAAAGCGGCGGACCATTTCGTCAGACTTGTCTTTAAGTAGTTTATGCCCGCGCTGCGCCGTTTTTAAACGCGCTTTCAAACGTTTAAGTTCCATACGCGTCGGGTTCACGTTGAGCCTTGTCATAACCTTTCTTTGCCGTCCTCTTTCGGAAGATATTTAACGATATATTTTTCTTTGATACGTTTTAATTCCGACGTGGGAAGAATGGATAAAAGTTTCCAGCCTATATCGAGCGTCGTTTCGATAGGTCTTGAAAGATTAAAGCCTTGCGAAACGTAGTTCTTTTCAAATTCTTCGGCGAATTTCGCGTAAATCCTGTCCGTTTCGGTAAGAGCCGCGTCGCCGAGAATCGCCGCAAGTTCTTTACATTCTTTACCCCTTGCGTACGCCGCGAAAAGTTGGTTCATCGTATCCGCGTGGTCTTCTCTCGTTTTTCCGTCGCCTATACCTTTATCTTTAAGACGGGAGAGCGACGGCAAAACATCTATCGGCGGAGTTACGCCTTTTTTATAGAGTTCGCGCGATAGAATAATCTGACCTTCGGTAATGTATCCCGTAAGGTCGGGAATGGGGTGCGTTTTATCGTCTTCGGGCATGGTAAGAATGGGAATCTGAGTTATCGAGCCTTCTTTGCCTTTAATTCTGCCCGCGCGCTCGTAAAGCGAAGCAAGGTCGGTGTAAAGGTATCCGGGATAACCCCTTCTTCCGGGAACTTCTTTTCTCGCCGCCGACACTTCGCGCAACGCTTCTGCGTAGTTCGTTATATCCGTGATGATAACGAGAACGTGCATTCCGCAATCGAACGCAAGATATTCGGCGCAGGTAAGAGCCATTCTCGGCGTTGCTATTCTCTCTATGGCGGGGTCGGACGCAAGGTTGGTAAAAAGCACCGTTCTTTCGATCGCGCCCGTTTTTCTGAAATCGTCGATAAAGAATTCCGCTTCTTCGAAAGTAATTCCCACAGCCGCGAAAACGACCGCGAAATTACTGTCGCCGCCGCGGACTTTGGCTTGTCTTGCTATCTGAGCGGCAAGTTCCGCGTGCGGAAGTCCGCTCATACTGAAAACGGGAAGTTTCTGCCCCCTTACAAGCGTGTTAAGACCGTCTATCGCGGAAATACCCGTTTCGATAAATTCGTTGGGGTAATCGCGCGCGGCGGGGTTTATAGGCTCGCCGTTTATGTTCATTCTCTTTTCGGGAATAACGGGCGCGCCGTTATCGCGGGGGTTGCCCATGCCGTCGAATACCCGCCCGAGCATTTCGCGCGAAACGGGAAGTTCAAGGCTTCTTCCTAAAAATCTTGCCTTTGCGGTGGAAATTTTCAGCCCTTGCGAACTTTCGAATAACTGCACTACCGCCTTATCGTCTTTTACTTCAAGGACTTTGCCGCGTCTTGTTTCGCCGTTTTCCTGACGGATTTCAACGAGTTCGTCGTATTTAACTCCTTCAACTCCGTCAACGACCATAAGCGGGCCTACGCTTTCCTTTATGGTTTTGTATTCTTTATACATTTGCGTTTCCTCCGTCCGCTACGGTTTTAAGTTCTCTCGTTACCGCTTTCAACGTATCGTCGAGTTCCGCAATATTTTCTTTTTCGACGTATTTCGCTCTGCCGATTTTCTCTTTCGAAGGAATATTGAGAACGTCGTTCAGATCGGCGTAATTATCTACCGCTTCTCTCGCGCCGTTGTAATACGCTTCTATGATTTTAAGCATTTTATACTGCTTTTTCATCGAAGTATACGTATCGGTTTCGTGAAAGGCGTTCTGATGAAGATAGTCTTCTCTTATTATTTTTGCGGTTTCCATCGTAACGCGATCTTTGTAAGAAAGCGCGTCCATACCGACGAGCCTTACTATTTCGTCGAGTTCCGCTTCTTCCTGAAGCACCGACATCACGAGCGCGCGGAGTTTTATAAAATCCTGCGCCACGTTTTCGTCAAACCATTCTCCGAGCCTGTCTGCATAAAGAGAATAACTCGTAAGCCAGTCGATTGCGGGGAAATGACGCTTATAAGCAAGACTTGCCGACAATCCCCAGAATACTTTTACTATTCGTAAAGTGGCCTGCGAAACGGGTTCGGAAAGATCGCCGCCCGGGGGAGATACCGCGCCTATCGCGGTAACCGAGCCGATAACGTCTTCTTTTCCGAGAACTTTTACTATGCCCGCTCTTTCGTAAAATTCCGCAAGTCTGCTCGCAAGATACGCGGGATACCCTTCGTCGCCGGGCATTTCTTCGAGTCTTCCCGACATTTCGCGAAGGGCTTCTGCCCAGCGCGACGACGAATCCGCCATTATCGCAACGTTGTATCCCATATCTCTGAAATACTCCGCAATCGTAATACCCGTATAAATGGACGCTTCGCGCGCCGCAACGGGCATATCGGACGTATTCGCGATAAGAACGGTTCTTTTCATAAGCGGTTCGCCCGTTTTCGGATCTTTAAGCGCGGGGAATTCGTTAAGAACGTCTGTCATTTCGTTGCCGCGTTCTCCGCATCCGACGTAAACTATTATATCCGCGTCCGCCCACTTTGCAAGTTGGTGCTGAACGACCGTTTTGCCCGAGCCGAAAGGACCGGGGACTGCCGCGCAACCGCCTTTTGCTATCGGAAAAAGAGTGTCTATAACTCTCTGACCCGTAACCATCGGCATTTTCGGGGGGAGTTTTTCTTTGTACGGACGGGCTTTTCTTACGGGCCAGCGTCTTAACATGCAAACTTCAACGCTTTTTCCGTCTGCGTTTATAACCGCAACGGTTTCGGTTATGTTAAATTCGCCGTTTCCGATTTTTTCAACCGTGCCTTCAACTCCGTAAGGAACGAGTATTTTATGAACGACCGACGGCGTTTCTTTTACCGTACCCAAAACGTCGCCCGAAACGACTTTCGCGCCTTCTTTGACGGCGGCAACGAAATTCCATTTCTTTTCTCGGTCGATATGCTCTATTTCGATACCGCGGGTTATTCTGTCGCCGTATTTTTCTACGATTTTATCGAGCGGACGCTGTATTCCGTCGTAAATTCCGCCTATAATTCCGGGAGCAAGTTCTACCGAAAGCGGCATTTCCGTTGATACGACCGCGTCGCCCACGCCGAGCCCCGCGGTTTCTTCGTAAACCTGAACGGAAGCCTTATCGCCCCTTAATTCTATAATTTCGCCTATCAGGTTTTTTTCGCCTACCTTTACAACGTCGTAAAGTTTGCAATCTTTCATGCCTTCCGCAACGATAAGCGGTCCCGATACCTTAATAATTCTACCCTGCATTTAATTTTTTTCCTTTTCTTCGTTTCTGAACAATATGTCTACGCCCAGCGCGCGCTCCATATATTCTTTGAGTTTGCGCTTACCGTAACCGGTGTTGCCTTTTTTCGACGGCACGGAAAGAATTATCGGATACGCGTTTTCGAGAAAACGCTTCAGATACCCGTCGAGTTCTTCCGCTAAATCTTCCGTTAAAAAGATAACGGCGTAATCTTTCGCTATTTTCATAAGTTGCGATTTCGCTTCTTCGGCGCTGTTTGCGCCGTACGCGTCTACTCCGCCCGCTTTAAACGCAAGCACGCTGTCGTAATCGCCTATTATCGCCGTTTTACCCTGCATAATTAGCCCTCATCCGACTTTTTATTTCGGCTTTATCGAGTCCGCCGGCAAGACCGACGGTCAACACCATTACGTTTTTGATTTCGTTCTGCATATAAAAGGTTACGAGCATAAATTCCGTAAAGCCTTCGCAAGAATATTTGTTTGCCGCAAGTTTGTTAAGCGCGTAGCCGTCCGCTTCTTTTTCAAAGTTTATAAGCAAGCCGCTCAGATTAGCCGTTTTAAGCCATTCGCCGTATTTTCCCGCGTTTTCGATCTGCTTTCCCTGACACAGTAAAACGACCTTTTCAAACCCGAGATAACCGCCGCTTATAAACGCTTCTTTAAGGTAATTTTCACTTCTTCCGCGAATCGCGCCCGAAAGATTTTTACAGTCTATTTCGGTTTTTACTATGTCGAGAAGATCGGCGTTTATTTTCGCAAGTTTTAACTTTTCTTCGTACAGTTTACGGGTAAAAATCACGTTTATCCCGACGCCCGTCGCCTTTCCGCTTTCAAAAAGAATTTTCGCTTCGTCTATCCCCTCGCGAAGACAGGGAGTAAGCGGCTTTAAAGCCTTGTCCGAAACGGGTTTTTCGCCGTCGATATATCCGTTTATCTCGTCTATATCGAAAAGACCGGCGTTAGCAGTCATATTTTCTTCTTTAACGTTCGTGTAGCGCGCTCTGAGACACGCTTCGGCGTTGTGATAGTCGAGCGGCAAAAGACAAAACTTCGTATACTTGTCGCTCGGGGAATACTCGAAAAGAAAATCTTTGAATTTTTCCGTTTCGTAAGCAATCATTTTTTCGGGATTTTTTTCATCGCCGCCGAAACCGTATTCTTTTATGATTTTAACGGCGTCTGCATAACTCATTCCCGCGGCGGCGTCGAACTTTTCCGCCGTTATTATCTTTTTTTCTTCCATTCTGAGCACCGCGCTCAGATAATCGGCGTTTTTAAACATTTTCAAACAATTTCCCGCTGATTTCGCTCTCGGTCGCTTCTCTTAATTCTTCGATTAAATCGGCATAAGTAAACCGCTCGTCGAAAGCGCTTCCCGATAAAACCGCGCCGCCGTCGAAATCGCCTGTTTTTTTAACGATAAGCCCGAGTTTTTTGACCGCCGCAAGCGACTCGACTTCTTTAACCGTTATATCCGATTTTTCCGACACGATAAAAGTCTGACCTTCTTCGGCGTGCTTTTCGGCTATGCTTTCTAATATTTTAAGCCGCGTTTTTTTATCCGCGTTTTTAAGTTTTTCGTAAGCCGCCGCGTATACGCCGTCAAGAACTTCCCGACGGGCTTTTAAAGTTATCTTTCTTTTTTCGAGATTTAAAAGCGTTCTTTTATTCTTTATTATCTGCAAAGACGCTTTTTCCGCTTCTTCTTTAACCGCCGAAAGATGATTTTCGGCGTCTTTTTCAGCCGCGGAAACGGTTGCCGAAGAATTTTCGGCAGATTTCACGGCTACGCCGTCGGCGTAAGAAAGCGCGTCCGCTATTATAGCGTTTACGATTTTTTCGCTGCCGTTCATTTTACGCTATACCGTTTAAAAGAATTATCGAAATAACGAACGCAAGTATCGCGTAGAATTCTATCATCGCGGGGAAAAGCATTACTTTACCGCTGATCGTTTCGTTTTTACCTACCGCGCTTATGCCCGCTACCGCTGCCTTTGCCTGAAAAAGAGCCGATATAAAGCCCATTACCGCAATACCCGCGCAAGCCGCCGCAATAACCCAGCCCTGAACGTTGGTTATGCCGTTTACAACTTTGCCGCTCGCGATAATCGCTATAACGAAACCGTATAAACCCTGAGTTGCGGGAAGTAAGGTCATAACGATTACTTTACCGAATTTTTTACCGTCTTCCGCAAGAACGGCAGCCGACGCGCTGCCCGTTTTGAAAAGACCGATTGCCGATCCCGTTCCGCAAAGTATTACGCAAAGTGCGATACCGATGAATGCTATAGTTTGTCCGTACATTTTTATTTTCCTCCGAAAATTTTTATTTTAATTTATTTTTGCGCCTTTAAGACGACTTGTTTTTATTAAACCGCTTCTTCGCGAATTACGTTTATATGCTCCGTTTCGCAACCGAGCGGTCTGAACGGCTCGCCTTCGCCTTCGAAGAACTTGCCGAAGAATTCTACGTACTGAAGCCTTGAAACGTGAATATACGCGCCGAGAACCCCCATCGCGAGATTGAACGCGTTGCCGAATACAATTACGAGTACGCCGCCTATCACGCCGCCTACGCCTTTAGGGAAAAGCAAATCTATCGCGATAGAATTAGTGAAAATAGTCGCTATCTGCGAACCCGAAAGCATTAAGCCGTAAATGCGGGCGTAACTTAAAATGTCTGAAATTATATTTATTATTCCGTATACCGAAACGAACGCGCCCGTTACTTTTCCGAAGCCTTTTCCGTTTATTGCCGCAACCGTAACCGAAATCAAAAGAGAAACGGCGATAACTGTCAGCGAAACGTTTTTGACGGGAACCGCGACGGCTGCGTCTACGCTTTCTATCATTGAAAACGCAAAACCTACGAGTCCGAGCATAAAAAACGTCCAGGAAAGACCTTCGCCTATTCCCGAAAGGTAGTTGCGGTTTGAAAACTCGTGCACGCCTTTAAGGAAATAACCTACCGCCATATGCAGCGCGCCGAACGCAAGGCTCCACAGCAGCATCGTGGGTATGGATATTCCCGCTACCGACGAGAACGATTTTATCGGGTCGATATGCGCCGTATAAAATTCCGCATAAGCGTTGCCCGCGCCGAATTTTGCCGAGATAACGGTATGAACGAGCGGATAGCCGAAAAACGAATCGAATAAGCACCCGAACGGAATCGCAAACAACCCGCTTAACGAAAGAATGTTCGCAAGACTTTTCATTCCGCCGCGCGCTTTTTTAGAATACAGCGCGCACGCTATCGCCATAAATATACCGTAACCGGCGTCGGCTACAACAATGCCCATGAACAGCGAAAAGAAAAATCCCATAACCGCGTTCGGATCGAGCGCGCCGTAGTGCGGATACGAATACATATTCGTTACGAACTCGAAGTTTTTTGCGAGCGGTTTGTTTACGGTGTAAGTGGGCGGCAAATCGTCGTCCGTCGCGGCGGTAAACTCGATTTCGGCGTTTTCGGTAGTTCTTTCTATCGCGCGCCTTACCTTTTCTTCTTTTCCCGCGGGAACGAACGCTTCTAAAATAAAAGCGCTGTCCGTATTTAAAAATTTACTTTCCGACGACGCTTTTTCGGTTTCGAAAGTCAGCCTGTCGCAAAGAATTTTAAAGTCGCGCGCGTCGTTTACGCTTTTGATTATCCGATTTTCAAAATCTTTTATCTGTCTTGAAATTTCGGATTTCTCGTTCGCAATTTCTTTGATTTTCGTTTCGGCGGTATAATCGCCCGTGTACCGGCACGCCGTAAAGCCGTTTTCGGAAAGAGCGGCTTCGGCTTTTTCCGTGTCGCCGTAAATCACAGCCGCTATGGGAGCGGTCTGACCGTCGCCCGTAAATAGTTCGGCGTACGCGTTGTCAAGCCCACTAAGAGCGTTGAGCGCGGTCTGACTTAAAGACGACGGAACAAGCCCGAAATATATCTTTATCCTTCCGCGCGATATAAACGACGAGAACTTTTCTTTTACTCCGACGTACGGCTTGTATCCGTTCTGCTCGCCGTCGCATTCGGCGACTTTCGATTTGAGCGCGGATATTTCGTCGCGAATGGTAATTATCGCTTTCGCTTTCGAAAGTATCTCTTCCCGCCGCGAAAACACTGCCGAATATTCGCTTTCCGACACGTCGAATCCGTCCGGCGTTACCGCAATCGCCTTATCGCCCTTTTCGTAAACGGCAGCTTCTACGGCTGATATAGCAAGCCTTAAATCGTCGATTTCTTTTCTGACGGCGTTATCGGGATTTTCTTTTCCCGCCGAAAGTCCGCCGTAATCCGCGCTTACCGTTTTTATCTGCGTACACGCGGTTCTCGAAAGAGAATCCAGAAGCCTGTTTTTATCCGAGTTTAAAGCCAGAAGGCGCAACTTGGACATTTTAAGAACAGCCATTTACTATCCTCCCGACGAGATTTTCCGCAAGGGCTTTTATCTCGTTTTCTTTACTCTTTCTGAAATTTTCGGCTTCTTTTTCGCTTTCCGATATGCCGTTTTTATACTCGTTTTCGGCGTCCGAAGTTGCCTGTGAAATAAGTTTTTGCCTGAGTATTTTTCCTTCTTCGTCGGCATTTTTTCTTATTTCGGCGGCGCGCGTCTCCGCTTTTTCGGCGGCTTTGAGAGCGTTTTCGTCTGCCGTGTTTTTAATTTCCGCGGCTTTTTTCTCCGCCGCAAGAACGTCGTTCAATACGTTTTCGATCATTTTTTATCCCTTATTTTCGCCGATTACCGCTTTTATACGCCTTACGCCCGCCGAACTTGCTTCTTCTTTTATAATTCTGAAAGAACCGAGTTCGCCCGTCGTCGCGGCGTGCGGCCCGCCACAAATTTCTTTACTGTATTTGCCTATCGTGTAAACTTTGACTTTGTCGCCGTATCTGTCGGTAAAAATGCCTACCGCACCCTGCTTTACCGCTTCTTCTACGGTCATTTCTTCCATCGTTACGGGAACGTTTTCTTTTATCGCTTCGTTCACCTTTTCTTCAACCGCTTTCAATTCTTCCGCCGTTAATTTTCTGTCGAAATTAAAATCGAAACGGAGTCTTTCAACGGTTATGTTCGAGCCGCGCTGATTTATACCGTTATCTTTAAGGACTTCTTTTAACGCGGCGTTTAAAAGATGTGTTGCGGTGTGAAGGCGCGCCGTGGTATCGTTCTGCTCGGCAAGCCCGCCTTTGAATTTCTGCTCGCTGCCCGCATGCGACTGTTCCTGATGCTTTTTATACGCTTCGTCGTACCCTTTTTTATCAAGAGTAAATCCGCGCTCTTTTGCGAGTTCAGCGGTCATTTCTATAGGAAAGCCGTACGTATCGAAAAGCCTGAACGCGGTTTTGCCGGGGAAAACGTCGCCGCTGATATGCGTTATTACTTTGTTGAATTCTTTAAGACCTTCGGTAAGCGTTTTCGAGAATTTTTCTTCTTCTTTAAGAAGTTCGCGATAAACGGTTTCGCTGTTTTTTACAAGTTCGGGATAAACGTTTCCGTATTTTTCAACGAATTTCGCCGCTATATCTTTAAGGCTTAAAGGCGGCAGCCCCAGAACTCTTCCGTACCTTACCGCTCTTCTTATCACTCTTCTCAGAACGTAACCCTGATCTACGTTGGACGGAACCACGCCTTTCGTATCGCCGAGCATAAAGGTGGCTGTTCTCACGTGGTCGAGAATAATTCTGAACGCCTTCGTTATTTCTTCGTTTTCGCCGTATTTTTTATCCGTCAGTGTTTCTATTTCCGCTTTTGCGCCGTCGAAAACGTCGGTATCGTAAACCGTGGGAACACCGTTAAGAATAGAAAGCGTGCGCTCAAGCCCCATGCCCGTGTCTACGTTCTTTTGTTTAAGTTTCGTATACGACCCGTCCGCATGGCGTTCGAACTGCATAAACACGTCGTTCCAGATTTCAAGATATTTTCCGCAGTCGCACGCGGGCGAACATTCGGGGGAACATTTCGGCGTGCCGCGGTCGATAAACATTTCGGTATCGGGGCCGCACGGTCCGGTAGTTCCCGCTATCCACCAGTTGTTTTTCTTGGGAAGATAAAAAATCTTATCTTTCGGAATGCCCGCTTTTTCCCAGTATTCCGCGCTTTCCGTGTCGCGCGGCGCGTCATCGTCGCCTTCGAACACCGTAACCGCGAGTTTTTCGACGGGTATTCCGAGATATTTTTCACTCGTTAAAAACTCAAAACTCCAGGCAATCATTTCTTTTTTGAAATAATCGCCGAGCGACCAGTTGCCGAGCATTTCGAAAAACGTGCAGTGCGAAGGATCGCCTACTTCGTCGATATCGCCGGTTCTCACGCATTTCTGAACGTCGGTAAGACGGGTTCCCGCAGGGTGTTTTTCACCGAGAAGATACGGAACGAGCGGATGCATGCCCGCCGTGGTGAAAAGTACAGACGGATCGTTTTCGGGTATAAGGCTTGCCGAAGGAATTACGGCGTGACCTTTATCCTTAAAAAATCCGAGATAAAGTTCTCTTAATTTTTCCGAAGTAAGTTTTTTCATTTATATCTCCGTAACGCGCGTGCGCGTGAATACTATACTTTATAATTATACTATAATCGGATTGAGTTTGTAAACCGTTTTAGAAAAAAAGAGTGAAAAAAGAAACAAAAAAAGCCGCGGTATTTTACTTTGGTTTAAATTGCGGCGCGGACTATTAAAAACAAAAAATTTATTTTGAAAATCCTACGCATACAATATAACTTTTTCACCTAAAAAAGGGCGGCAAAAATTTTTGCCGCCGTTTAAAATTTTTTAAAGCCGCGCGGAAATTATCGTAAAACTTTTTTACTCGCCGCGCTTTGTTTTAATATATTTTATTTTTCTTCCGAAACGGAAATATCCGCCCCTTCTTCACCATTTACTTCTTCGTCGGATATAATTTCTTTCTGCCCGGACTTACTTTCCTGCGCGGGTTTTTTCCGCTTTGAAAAATTTTCGGGTTTATCGACAGAATTGAAAAGAAAGAAAGCGTAAAGTCCGTAAATAACTACCGATAGAACGTCTAAACTTCCAAGGGTTTTAGAATTGCCGTTAACGTCGAATAAAAGGTCTGAAAGCAACGCCAGAACGAAAATCAGCGAAAAAAGATACGCCAAGCGACGAACGAAAGGTTCGCCTGAAAATTCGGAAACGACATACAGCACGATAAACGCAAGCGCCGCCGCCATGCTCAGAATGTTCATCGTCCAGGCGGCAGGCCCCATAACGCTCGACGCGGTTATAATCGTCATTAAAAAAACCACGAACATAAAAACCGCAAAAAGCGTTACCGAAAGCAAACCGAAAATTTTCCGCACGCTCGGCGAGAGTTTGTTACCCGCCAGAGAAATAAGAATACCAGCCGATATATAATACGCGGATATAATCGTCGCGATTATTCCGATAGCAAGCGCCGCGCCGCCGTAAGACAGATAGTTAAGATGATAAACGAGCATAAGCGCGCCGAATACGACGAGTATGTTCGACTTTAAATAATCTGCAAGTTTTTTCATGTTCTTCTCCCTTGTTTGTAATATAATTACGCGTTCATAAGTTCTGATATAACGTCCATTATTTTATCGTGGCAACCGCCGCAACCCGTAGAACAGGAAGTTATTTCCTGAACGTGTTTGAATTCGCTTTCCACGTCTTCGAATTTATCTCTGTCGTGAAGCGCGCCTTCTATATCTGCTACGGTTACTTTTTTGCAATGACAAATTTCTTCGTTTCTCATAAATATCTCCTTTTTATCGCCTTGCGCAAGGCAAAGGCTTTAATTATTTTATTTTTTCAAAATCGCCCGCCCCGTGTTTGCATATAGGGCAGATGAAATCCGACGGGAGTTCTTCGCCTTCGTAAACGTAACCGCAAATCGAGCAAACGTAGCCTTTTTTACGGTTATCGGCGGGTTTTACGTTCTTATGATAATAATCGTAAGTCATGCTCGTTTCATCCGAAAACGCCTTGCTTTCGGTAACTCTGCAAATGAAAATTTCGTGACTTACGGCGTCGATAACGCTTTCCGTTTCAAGCGAAGCGAAAGCGTTCACGTTGTCCGTGATAACCATAAGACCGTTGTCGGAACGCGAAAAATTCACCCCTGCGGTTTTATCGGTATCTCTGCCGCTTTTGAAACCGAATTTTTCAAAAACCGAAAACGGAGCCGATTCGGTTAAAACGTTCACGTTCATTTTTCCCGTTGTTTTTATAACTTCGCAGGAATAATTCGATTTATTTACGGTTACCGCCACTCTTTCGGGATTTCCCGATAACTGCACTACGTTATTCGCAATCATGGCGTTATCTTTTTTACCGTCGTTAGTGGTTAAAACGTAAAGCCCGTAACCTATTTTTCTGAAAAATTTACCGTCTTTGGCGGCAGGTGAAACGGCGCTTACAAGTTCTTTGGAAAGAGCGTTTATTTTCTCTTCCGTTTCTTCGTCCGCCGCGGATACGATAGTTACGTTATTTTCCGCAAAAGCAACGTTTTTTGAATTTTCAAACGCCGCCTTTATATGCTTGCCCGCCTGCGGCGACCACGAGCCGTTTTCTATATAGCCTATCGTTCTGTTCTGATAATTACGTTCTATAAGCGCGTTTATGAATTCGCGGGTTTTCGGGAACAAGTCGCCGTTATAAGTGACCGACGCTATAACGAGAGCGCCGTATCTGAACGCGCTTGCCACGGCTTTATGAATATCGGAGCGCAAAAGGTCGAAAATTTCAACGTTCGCCGCGCCGTCCGCTTCGAGTTTTTTCTTTAAGGAATAAGCCGCTTTTTCGGTATTTTTATAAATCGACGAATAAACTATCGTTACGCCCTTGTCTTCCGCCGCGTACGACGACCATACGTCGTAAAGTTTAACGTATAAAGGAATTTTATCGGTGAGCGGAAAACCGTGAAGAGAACAAATAACCGAAATTTCAAGCCCCGCTGCCTTTTTAAGCAGATTCTGAACCTGCGCGCCGTATTTTCCGACTATTCCGAAATAATATCTTCTCGCTTCCGCGATTTCGTCCGCTTCGCCGTCTTTTACGCCGAATCTTCCGAAAGCGTCGGCAGAAAACAGAACTTTATTCGTTTCGTCGTAAGTAAGGAACACTTCGGGCCAGTGCACCATAGGCGCGGTTATGAATTTAAGTTTTAAGCCGATTAAATCGAGTTCGTCGCCGTCTTTTATCTCTATACGGTTATTTTCATACCCTTCGCCGTAAAAGTTTTTCATCATAAAAAATCCTTTTACGCCCGACACGACCGTAGTTTCGGGATATGTTTTCATAAACGCCGATATACTGCCCGAATGATCGGGTTCGACGTGCTGAACGATAAGATAATCGGGGGTTTTATCGCCGAGCGCGAATTTCAGATTTTTAAGCCACTCTTCCGAAAAACGCCCGTCGACCGCGTCTATAACCGCAGTCTTTTTACCCGATATAACGTAAGAATTATATCTTATGCCGTTCGTTTCGTACTGCCCTTCGAATAAATCGATATCTTTATCGATAACGCCCGCGTTTATGATTCCGTATCTTAACAGGTCCATACAGCCTCCGTAAAATGATACTTAGTATCAAAATTATAATACTATAAAAAAAATCAAATGTCAATAAAAAACAAAAATTTCGACGATAGGGATTTCATTTAACGAAAAAAATCCGCAACTGCGGATTTTTTTACGTTTTATCGTTCGATTTTTTCAAGAAGTTTAAGGTCTATTCCTTTTTCGGAAATCTTGATTATCTCAACCTTAACGGTATCGCCTATCGCAAGAACTTCTTCCACGCTGTTTATGCGCTTCTCGCTCATTTTGGAGATGTGAATCATACCGTCTTTTCCGGGAGTAAGTTCGCAGAACGCGCCTACTTTCGGAAGAATTCT
The DNA here is from genome assembly GCA_934248055.1 of uncultured Clostridia bacterium. Taxonomy (GTDB): domain Bacteria; phylum Bacillota; class Clostridia; order Christensenellales; family Borkfalkiaceae; genus HGM11412. The sequence continues at coordinate 105,938 of CAKQKI010000002.1, forward strand.
TACCACGGTGGAAATAAACATATCGCCTACTTCCAGATCTTTCGCGATAGAAGTGATTATCGCTTTCGCCTGATTTGCCTTGCTCATATCTTCGCCGTAAGTAGCGATAAATACCTTGCCGGAATCGTCGATATCGATTTTAACGCCCGTTTCGGCGATAATCTTATTGATGGTTTTGCCGCCCGAACCGATAACGTCTTTAATCTTTTCGGGGTCGATATTGAACGAAATAATCTTGGGCGCGTATTTGGAAAGTTCGGGTCTTACTTCGGGAATACATTCGAGCATTTTACCCAAAATGTAATGTCTTCCTTCGTTGGCTTGTTTGATGGCTTGTCTTAAAATAGACTCGTCGATACCCTTGATTTTGATATCCATCTGAATAGCGGTAATGCCGTTTACGGTACCCGCTACTTTAAAGTCCATATCCCCGAGAAAATCTTCAAGTCCCTGTATGTCGGACATAACCGAAACTTTTCCCGATTCCACGTCTTTGATAAGACCCATCGCGATACCCGCTACGGGACGCTTTATAGGAACGCCCGCGTCCATCAAAGCCATCGTCGAGCCGCATACCGAGCCTTGCGAAGTAGAACCGTTCGACGATAAAACTTCGGAAACGAGCCTTATCGCGTAAGGGAATTCTTCTTCGGAAGGAATTACGGGTTCGAGCGCGCGTTCTGCAAGCGCGCCGTGTCCGATTTCTCTTCTGCCGGGGCTTCTTAAAGCCTTTGCTTCGCCCGAAGCGTAACCGGGCATATTGTAATGATGAATATAGCGTTTTGCTACTTCGTCGTCAAGCCCTTCGAGTTTCTGAACTTCGGAAATAGTGCCGAGAGTACAGGTGGTTAAAACCTGAGTCTGTCCTCTCGTGAATACCGCCGAGCCGTGAACGCGCGGAAGTATTCCGTGTTCGCACCAGATAGGTCTTATTTCGGTAAGTTTTCTGCCGTCGGGTCTTACGCCGAGATTAGTTATTTTGGCGCGGACCTTTTCTTTGGTAAGATAGTAAAGAGAATCTTTTATTTCTCTCGTCATATCGGGATATATGTCGGCAAAGTGTTCAAGACAGTCTTTTTCCGTTTCGTCCTGACGGGTCTGACGCTCTTCTCTGTCGAAAGTATCGAGCGCGTAGTCGAGTTTTTCGGAAGCGTACGCTCTTACCGCATTGTCGAGATCTTCGGGAACGTGATAAAGTTCCATTTCGAGTTTTTTCTTACCGCAAGCCGCGACTATTTCTTCTATAAACGCGCACTGACGTTTGATTTCTTCGTGACCGAATAAAATGGCGCTTACCATTTCTTCGTCGCTTATTTCTTTAGAACCCGCTTCAACCATCATTATAGCGTCTTTCGTTCCCGAAAGATAAAGGCTTAAACGACTTTTTTCTCTCTGCTCGGAATTCGGGTTTATTATATATTCGCCGTCTGCCATTCCGACGAGTACCGAACCCGTAGGACCTTGCCACGGAATATCCGAAATGAAAAGCGCGATGGAACTGCCGAGCATCGCAAGCGGTTCGGGCATAATGTTCGTGTCGACCGAAAGCGCGGTTGCGATAACGGTTACGTCGTTGAATATACCCTTCGGGAAAAGAGGACGGATAGGTCTGTCTATAAGGCGGGAAACGAGAATAGCCTTATCGCTCGCTCTGCCTTCTCTTTTCTTGAAACCGCCGGGGATTTTGCCTACGGCGTACATTTTTTCTTCGTAATCTACGCTGAGCGGAAAGAAATCCATTCCTTCTCTCGGCGTAGGAGCCATGGTAACGTTTACCATAACTACCGTTTCGCCGCAACGGATAAGGCACGAGCCGTTAGCCTGCTGCGCATACTTGCCGACTTCGACGGTGACTTCTCTGCCGCCGATTTCGGTTTTGAACGTTTTGTAATTTTCTAACATTTTTTACTCCTTAACTTGTTTTTCTGATATTTAACGTTACAATCTGACTGACCGTAACGCGGATATGCGGTATTTTATCGGGCGCGCCCGATAAAGAAAAAAAGGGCGTACAAAATACCGCCCTGTTTTTCTTATTTTCTCAAACCGAGTTTTGCGATAAGGCTTCTGTAACTTTCGATATCTTTTGATTTGAGATAATCGAGAAGACCTTTTCTGCGACCTACCATTTTCATAAGACCGCGACGGGAGTGATTATCGTTGTTGTTGGCTTTGAGATGTTCGTTAAGATGATTGATTCTGCTCGTTAAAAGAGCGATCTGAACTTCCGTCGAGCCGGTATCGCCGTCGTGGGTTTTGTAAGTTTCGATAATTTGGTTTTTGAGTTCTTTTTCCATTTAAATTTATCCTCCTATGGAAATATTCGCTGTATACGGAGCGCGCCGTCGAGTATTCGCGCGTACCACGCATAAGTCTTTTATATACTAACACATATTTTGTCAAAACGCAAACGATTTAAGGCTCATTTTTAAAAAGTTCGCTTTTTTGTTTGATTATTACGGGGAGTTTGGATATATACGTGCGAACGTCTTTGGGAGAACCGTATCTTTCTATTCTGTTTTCTTTTATGAAAACCTTTTTCGAAACGGCGTTCGCGCCGCACGCGATATTATCGGAATTTTCTTCCATAACGTCGATATTGTACAAGCACTCCGCGCCTTTTTTGGAATAGCCCACGTTTTCGAGATTTCCCGCGGCGTATTTCTGTCGGTACAGATAATACGGCTTATAGCCGCGTTTTTCGCCTTCGGCGTAAGCGTAGTCTATCATTTTGCTTATTTCCGATACGGAAAGCCTTTCCGTGCTTTCTTTGAGTTTCGAACCCTTTTTAAGACAGAGCGTATGAACGGTAAAGTTATCGGGATTAAGACTCAGCGTTTTATCTACCGTGTTTTTAAAATCCGAAAAAGTTTCGCCCGTAAGCCCCGCTATTATATCCGAATTTATTAAAAATCCATAACTTTTTGCAAGAAAAAACGCGTTTTCCACGCTTTTTGCGGAATGCTTTCTTCCGATAAGCGCAAGCGTTTTATCCGAAAACGACTGCGGATTTACGCAAACGCGCGTAACTCCGCCGTCTTTTAAAATTCCGAGTTTTTTTTCGGTCATGGCGTCGGGTCTGCCCGCTTCTACCGTAAACTCCGTTCCTTTTTTTATAAACGGCTTTACCGCGTTTATAACTTTTTCAAGATCGTCTTCGTCAAGCGCTGTGGGCGTACCGCCGCCTATATACACGCTTCTTATATCCGCATTCAAATCTTTTACCGCTTCCGTTTCTTTAACGAGCGCGTTCACGTATTCTTTAACGAATTCCGATTTTTTTATTTCTTCCGAAATAAACGAGCAGTACGAACACCGCGACGGGCAGAACGGTATGCTTAAAAACAAATCCGAAAATTTTCCGTTTTCGTCGTAAAGCCCTTTCTGCGTTTCGAGTATTTCTTTAACGAGCGCGATTTTTTTATCCGAAACGCCGAAAACGCCTTTAAGTTCCTTTTCGAAATCGTCGCCCGCCGTTCTTGCCATTTTTACGGGGCGGATACCCGTAAGCGCGCCCCATTCCTGATTTACCTTGTAAAATTCGGACAGAATTTTATAAAGAGCGAGTTTTGAAAAACGCTTTTCGTAGCGTTTCAGTTCTATAGCCCCGTCGCATTTTTTCGTTTCTTTAAAAGAATAAGTTTTTCCGTTGAATAAAAACTCGTCCGAAAAAACGTCTCCCGACGTTTTCTGCCTGTGCTTTATATCAACGCCGCCGACTATGGTGAAAAGACTTATAACTTCTTCAAGGTCTTTTTTATAATCTTCTCTGTCAGTAATCAGCATAATTAAGTATAGGGTTATGTTCTTTTTCGTAGTTTACGTCCGCGGGTTCGCCGTGTCCGGGGTAAAGCGTTCCGCCGCAGGCAAAAAGTTTTTTTGCGGATTTTACGAGATCTTTTACGTTTCCGCTCGGGAAATCCACCCTTCCGAAACTGCCCGCAAACAAAGTGTCGCCGCAAAAAAGCATGTCTTTTATTTTATAAGTAACGCCGCCGTCGGTATGCCCGGGAGTTGCAATCACTTCGACGTTTATTCCCGAAAACGAAAGTTTTTCTCCGCCGACAAACGTTCCGTCCACCTTAAAAGGCTGCGTTTCTTCGGAAAAATAACTGCTTAAATTCAAATCGGGATCATATATTTTAGGCTCGTCTTTTTCCCCGATATAAACGCTTACTCCGCCGTCTTTTATAAACTCCGCTACTCCGCCGATATGGTCAAAATGCGCGTGCGTCAATAAAACGGTTTTGATTTTAAACCCGTCTTTTAATTCGGCGAGTTTTAAAAGAGAAGCGTCGCCGCCTATATCGACGGCTATCGCTTCATCGTTTTCTTCGTTTATTATAACGTAACAATTCGCGCCGAGCGCGCCCGAGTGAAAAGTTTTTAATTTCATCAGTTGTTGCACCTGAAAACGTCGATAATGTTTTCCGTTTCTTTAAGTTCGCGGAGAAGATTTTCGAGATTTTCCTTTTTGTTTATTTTTAAAGTAAGGTCCACTACGGAAATATGGTTTTTATTGTCTATTCTTCCGTTTATGGCAAGAATGAAAACGTCGTTTTTCTTGCAACTTGCCGCAACGCCGTCTAAAATCATAGCGTCTTCTTTGGCGTGTATTCTTATGCTTACGGTGTAACCTTCATGCCCCGCTTTGCCCGTCCATTCGGCGTCCAGAAGCCTGTCCTTATCTTCGTTTTTCATGTTCGGACAATCGGCTCTGTGAACCGTAACTCCCCTTCCGCGCGAAACGAAACCGACTATTTTATCGCCCGGCACGGGATTACAGCACCGCGCGAAACGAATCAGAAGCCCATCCACTCCCTTTATGGTAACGTCGCCCGTGGAGTGAATTACCTTGGCGGCGATACTCGTAGGATAATGCGAAACGTCGAAAGCGGCTTCCTTTTTATTGAAATCGATAATCTTGAAAAGTACCTGATTTACCGTTACCGCGCCGCAACCGATAGCCGCGTACATTTCGTCGTAACCCGAAAACGAGAGTTTCGAACTCACCCTTTCGAAAGCCGCGGGGGTTAAAATCTCGGATAAAACGTAACCGCGGTTTTTCGCTTCCTGTTCGAGCATCGTTTTTCCGAGTTTTATTCTGTCCTCAGCCATTTCCTTTTTGAAAAAGGCTTTTATTTTGGCGCGCGCGCAGTTGGTTTTTGCTATTTTAAGCCAGTCCCACGACGGACCCTTACTCGAGTTAGAAGTTATTATTTCAACAATGTCGCCCACCGAAAGTTCGGTGCTTAACGGCATAATTTTTCCGTTTATTCTTACTCCCGTACATTTATTGCCTACTTCCGTATGAATACGGTAGGCAAAATCGATGGCGGTACTTCCTTTTGCAAGGCTTATAACCTTTCCTTTGGGAGTGAAAACGAGAAGTTCGCTGTTATAAATATCGTCTTTAATGGATTTTAAAAATTCCGTGGAATCTTTAAGCCCGCCCTGCCATTCCATAACTTCGCGAATCCAGTTAAGGCGTTTATCCACGCCGTCGGCGGAAGTTTTGTGTTCTTTATACTGCCAGTGCGCCGCGATACCGTATTCGGCGGTGTTGTTCATCTCGTAAGTTCTTATCTGAATTTCGAATATCTGCCCGAAAGACGTTACCACGGTCGTGTGTAAACTCTGATACATGTTTTCTTTCGGCATTGCGATATAATCTTTGATCCGCCCGGGCATGGGATTCCACTTTTTATGAATTTTGCCGAGAAGTTCGTAACATTCGTCAACGGTATTTACAAGCACCCTTACCGCGGTCAGATCGTATATCTGATCGAGAGTTTTTCCTTTTTGCTTCATCTTTTTATAGATGCTGTAAAAATGCTTGGGTCTGCCGAAAACGTCGCCTTTTATATCGCTTTCTTTGAGTATTTCTTTTAAATCTTCAACTACCTTTTCGACGAACGCTTTTCTTTCGTCTAATTTATGATGAATGTTTACGGATAAATATTCGTAAGCGTCGGGGTCGATATATTTAAGACACAAGTCTTCGAGTTCGCATTTTATCGAAGAAATACCGAGTCTGCCCGCAAGCGGCGCGAAAATTTCAAGCGTTTCGTGCGCCATGCGCAATTGTCTTTCTTTCGATAAAAAATTCAGAGAACGCATATTATGCAGGCGATCGGCAAGTTTTATTATAATAACTCTTATGTCTTTCGCCATCGAAACGAAAATCTTTTTAAAATTTTCGGCTTGCTCTTCTTCCTGAGATTTGAATTCGATTTTATCGAGTTTGGTAACGCCTTCAACGAGTTCGAGAACTTCGTCGCCGAATTCTTTTTTAATATCGCCTACGGAAACGGGCGTGTCTTCGAGAACGTCGTGCAGGAACGCCGCCGAAATAGTGGGATAATCCATGCTTAACCCTATAAGTATTTCGGCAACGGCGCAAGGGTGAGTAAAATACTCTTCGCCCGAAGCGCGTTTCTGATTGCGATGCGCGTCTTTGGCAAAATAATAGGCGCGCGTAATGAACTCCGCTTCGTTTTCGGGGTAAATAGAATTTATTTTATCGAGTAAAGTTCCTTCCATACGCTACCTTGACGAAAATTTCCTGAATAAAACCGAATCGGTGAGCGGTCTGCGCGCCGAACAGTCTATCGTAAACCTGCCGGTTACGTCGTCTTCTTTAATAAATCCGAGTTCTTTAAAAACCGCGGCGGCGAATAAAAATTCTTCCGCGCTGTAAAAATTTTTAAGTATAAGATAAGTCCTGCCGAGAACGTCCGACCCCTTTTCGTATTCCGCGCTTATTCCTTTCCAGAGCGACGCGAACATAGTTCTGTCCGCCTTAAAAAGTTCCGCGCCGAACGACGGCAATTCGTCGTTTTCGTAAACGGACGCTTCTTTCAGCCTGTCGGGAATAAACAGCGGTTTATCGAGAAACACTATCTTATTATTCCCGCGCGCGCCGTCGGGTATGCAGCCGACGAACACGCAACCCGAACGGGCGGCGTCTGTTTCCGAAATTCGCGCTTCGCGGGATTTAAGCCCCGGGAATTTATCGGCGTTTTTCGGATTGTTAAGCACGAAAATCGCGCTTTTATCGTTCGCAAGCATATCGCGCGCTTGCTCGGAGTTTAATTTTATCGATTTAACGTCGCCGCTTTTTTCAACGGCGAAATATTTTTTAACGGACCGCAAGTACAGTTTTTCGCTTTTATACGGGTCGGCGTACACCGCGCGGACGAAACACTTTAAATATTCTTTTCCGTTATAATAAGAAATATTCGGCTCGAAAAGCACCGTTTTTTCGCAGTCTTCGTTTAAAAGTTTCAAATCGCCTATACCGCCGAAATAAGTAAATTCGTTGCCTTCGCACGAAAAACCGACGTGTTTCGACCCTTCTTTGAGCGGTGCGGCAAACGCTTTATTAACGGTTTTTGCAAACAGCGGCTTTCTGTTTCCCGTTCCGCAAGGCTCTATAAGAGAAAGTTCCTTTGCAAATTTCAAAGAAAATTTTCCGCTTATAAACCCGTCCGTTTCTATAACTTTTTCAAACGCGTTTTCATCGTAATTTTCGGTAATATATTGATTGAGCGATTCCGCGAACGGCTCGATATTTTCTTTACTTATGGTTACGCCCGCCGCCTGCGAATGCCCGCCGAAATCGATAAGGTATTCTTTGCACGCGCTTATGGCGTCGTAAATATTCACTCCTTCCACCGAGCGCGCCGAGCCGTGATACGCTCCGCCGTTTTCGGCAAAAAGAATTGCGGGAACGTTATATTTTTCAACTATTTTGGCGCACGCTATGCCGAGCAGACCGCCGTTCCACCCTTCGCCGTATAAAACTATCGCTTTGCCGTAATTCCCGTGCGTTTCGAGCATTGTTTCGGCTTCTTTTAAAAGTTCGTCGCCCGACTGCTGTCTCGTTACGTTATACACCGCGAGTTTTTCGGTTAAATTTTTTATTTCCGAAAAATCGTCGGTAGTGAAAAGCCTGAGCGCCGAGTACGCGTCGCCCATTCTTCCCGCGGCGTTTACTCTCGGCGCAAGACCGTAAGCAAGGGCGGAAGCATTTATATCTTTTATTCCGCATACCCTTACGAGTTCCTTTATCGCCGCCGAGCATTGCCCGCTTTTAATAAGATTTAATCCTTCGTAAACTATGTCGCGATTTTCAAGAACGAGCGGCATACTGTCGGCAACGGTTGCAAGAGCGACTAAATCGAGATATTTATTCGCCTTTTCTCCGAGCAGCGCGTATGCGAGTTTATACGCCACGCCCGCTCCGCAAAGCCCGTTAAAAGAATATTCCTGCTCTTTTAATTTGCAGTTTACCACGATACAGTCGGGTAATTCTTCGGGGATTTCGTGGTGGTCGGTAACGATAACGTCAATTCCTATATCTTTTAAATATTCTACTTCGTTTTTGCAACTTATGCCGCAGTCTACCGTTATAAGAAGGTCGGGAAAAAGGTTTTCGGCAATCTCGTCTATAACGCTTTCCGACAGACCGTAACCGTTTTCGCGTTCGGGAACGATTGCCGTGGCGTTTACCCCGTACTCTTTAAGAGCGCGGAGCAGGACGGTGGAAGCGCATATACCGTCGGCGTCGTAATCGCCGTAAATCACAACGCTTTCGCCGTTATCGCGCGCCGTATCGACGCGCCTGACCGCTTCGCTTACGCCTTTTAATAAAAACGGATTGCCGAAATGCTTTGCCGACGGATTTAAAAATCGCTCCGCTTCTTCCGCGCTCGAAACGCCGCGCGAATATAATACCTTTGCCGTTTCGGGCAGAAGATTCGTTTTTTCGGCGATTTTACCGATAATATTAAGTTCTGTTGCGGTAAAAACCCTTTCTGTTATCTTCATAAGCAAAAGGACGGGGAAAATCCCCGTCCGCAATCTTTTTTATTTACTGCGTTTCATTTTCGCGCCGAGTTTTTTGAAAAATACCCAGGTCGAAGAAGCGAGGAATACCGAAGAATACGTTCCCGCAATCAAGCCGAAAATTATCGGAAGCGCGAATTCGCCCATCGCCGAAACGTTCATAATCTCGCATACTATATACAACGTGAGTATAGTAACGAGCGTCGTTGCCGTGGTTATAATCGTTCTGCCAAGAGTATTCGAAATCGCTTTGTTTGCTATCTCGGCGTCCGAAAAATCCGAAAGCGAAGGTTGTTTTCTGAGTTCACGGATTCTGTCGAAAATAACGATGGTGGCGTTAATCGAGTAACCTATAATCGTTATTACCGCCGCTATAAACGTGGTGTTTACCTGCACTCTGAAAATAGTGGTTAAAGTAAACATTATAAGCACGTCGTGGCACAGACACAATATAGCCGCAAGCCCCGAAGCAAGGGTAAATCTGAACGCTATATAAACAAGCATCGCAACTACCGCGATCGAAGCCGCTATGATAGCCGCTTTCAGAAGTTTTCTCGCAGTAGACGAGCCGACGATAACCGCCGTGCAATTTTCTTTTTCAAATTCGGAGTCGTAAGTTTTAACGACCTGCGCTATTTTATAGGTAAGCCCGTCTTCGTAAGAATTATCTTTCGTACCCTGAATTTTATCAAGGAATTCTTTCTGATAAGCGTCGTCTACTTCGTTTATTTTTTTATCGTATTCGATACCGATTTCGTAAATAACGCCTTCCGTATCGCTGTCTGCCCAACGCTCGTTTCCGATTTTAAATCCGTTTTTCTTAACTTCTTCTATAATCGCGTTTTTCGCTTCGTCTTTGAGTTCGGAGTTAAACGATAAAGTAAAGTTTACGGTTATTTTCGAACCGCCCGCAAAGTCAAGACCGATATTCATTCCTATCGTACACATAAGAATAACGCCGATAATGATTATCGCCAGCGCGACGGGAGCAAAGAATTTATATTTTTCTACGATTTTAAGATTTAATTCCTTAAATTTCTTCATCTTCGAAGCCCTCCCTGTCGAGCGCAAAGAATTTCGCGCTGTTGTCCGAAAGGTTCATCATAAGTTTTAAAAGACCTCTCGACAATAAAATTGCCGTAATCATAGAAAGAATAATACCTATAAACAAAGTTATGGCAAAACCTTTAATGGTGCCGGGACAGAATACCCAAAGGAAAATAGCCGCTATTACGGTGGTTATGTTGCCGTCGAATATAGTTACGAACGCGCGCTTAAAGCCTGCTTTGACTGCGGAAACGACGGTTTTACCCGTAGCGTACTCTTCTTTGATTCTTTCAAAGATAATTACGTTGGCGTCTACCGCCATACCTATCGAAAGTATGATACCCGCGATACCCGGGAGAGTAAGTTGAATCCAAGGAAGCAACGCAAGAAGCAGAATTAAAATAACCGAATAAACGCAAAGCGCAAGCGCAGCGACGATCCCCATTCCGCGGTATCTTAAAATCATTATCGCGAAAATTATAACCAGACCTATCGCGCCCGCGATAAGACTTGCCGTAAGCGCCTTATCGCCGAGAGTCGCGCTGATTCTGCTCGATTCGCCCACTTCGAAATTGATGGGGAGCCTGCCCGCCTTTATAACCGCGGCAAGACTCTGCGCTTCTTCGTAATCGCCTATTCCCGAAATCATAGCCGAATCTTTGGTTATTTTTTCGGAAGCGGTAGCGGAAGATTTGGTAACGCCGTCGAGTTTTATATCGAGAGTTTTGGAAGTACCCGCAATATCGCCGGTAGCGGAAGCAAATTTCGTTTGCCCTGCTTTGGTAAACTCTATGACCACGACGGGTTTTCCGTCGTTATCGTAAGAAGCGTAACTGTTCTTTACGTCTTCTCCGCCGAGCCTAACTTCGCCGTCTATTTCAAAGGTAAGTTTTCCTGCGGATCCGATTATTTTAAGAACTTCGTCGGGATCGTCAACCGCGGGAACTTCAACTCTTATTTCCCTGCCGGTGCCTATGCCCTGCACGGTTATGGTCGCTTCGGTGTAACCTTTATTGTCAAGACGCTGACGAAGAATTGTGACCGCGCTGTCAAACTGCTCGTCGAGATTGACGTTGTCGTTACTGCCGTCGGTCTTAGGCGTTAAAATTGCGTAATAACCGCCCTGCAAATCTATGCCCAGGTTAATGGTGGTTGCGATACCGTTGTATTTTTTCGTTCCGTTCCCTATAAACGAAGGAAGCGAAAACGACGCAAACTCCAAAAACGCAAGCACGGCGGTGAAGAAAATAGTCAAACCGAGAATAACGCCCGATTTTGCTTTACTCATTATTGCCTCCGTATCGCCGATCGGTAAAAACCGACCGCTTACATATTATATACCTAATTATTATAATAAATAATGCGATTTAAGTCAATAAGTTTTAGCAAAATTTCCCGTCGTTTTTTTGTTTTTGCAAGAATTTTTTCTGTATTTTACGATTACCCCGTAAAAAACGGCTCGGTTTTTCTATTTCTTTCCGTTCACGGCAAATATTCCCGCTATCGCACCGACCGCCGCGCCGAGCAGAATTTCCCACAAAAGATTTATCGAAAACGTAAAGCCGCCGCCGATAAGAGAGAAGAAAAGAAACTGAAACGCCGTTATCAGAAATCCGTAAACGATTCCCTTTAAAAGTCCGCCGCCGCCCTTTACCGAAAAAAACACGCCCGTGAACACCGCTATCATTCTGATGAGATAACCTACCGGCTTTACAACGGCAAGATTTATCGAAAACAATCTGAGAACGAGCGCGAACAGCAATACCGCCGCAACTGATACGGAAAGCGCGATAACTACACCTTTCAGCGCGCATAAAATATTCGTTTTCGTGTCCGACATAAAAAAACCTCCCACACGATTATCGTTATGCGGGAGATTGATTTTTTATTCTGCTTTATCTTCGGGTTTTTCTTCCGCCTGTTCTTCAGCCTTGTTTTCGGCTGCGATTTCGGCGTCCGCAGCGTTTTCTTCCTTTGCCGCGGCGTTTCCCTTTTTGTTTTTTGCTTTTTCAAGAGCCGCTTCTTCGGCAAGACGTTTTTCCACTTCTTCGGGCAACGTCATCTGATAAATCGCGCGTTTGTCGAACTTGATTTCGGTATCGCCCGTTTTCAGAACGAAAGTATTTTCTTCCGCGTTTACGGATACGACTTCGCCTATAACGCCGCCTATTGTTAATATCTTGGTGCCGGGGCAAAGACTGTCTTTCCTTTTCATATCGGCGTTAGCCTGTTTCTGGCGCTGCTTGTTGGAGAAAAACATCCACACGAGCATCATCACGACGATAACGCCTATAAATACCGGAGTAACCCATTTAGGCATAGTGCTGTCGGCAAGTAAATTGAACATATCTGAACTCCTTTCCCCGCGGTCGCTCCGTTGCTCCGCCAAGGTTAATAATAATATACTAAATTTGTTGCGCTTTTAGCAAGCGTTTAAAAGGAAATTTTGCTATTTTTCATTTAATTTTGATATTTTTTATAAAATTCGACACAAAACTCCGAAAAATAATCGCCGAGTATCGCTTCGCGCATATTTTCCATAAGCCTTACAAGGAAGGTTATGTTGTGTAGGCTGAGAAGCATTCCCCCCGTCATTTCGCCCACGTTTATCATGTGGCGAAGGTAGGCTTTGGTGTAATTTCTGCAACAGTAACAGTCGCATTCGGGGTCGAGCGGAGTAAAGTCTTCTTTATATTTTCCGTTTCTCACGACAACTTTTCCCCTGCTCGTCATCGCCGTTCCGTTTCTCGCGATACGGGTTGCAAGAACGCAGTCGAACATATCTATTCCCCTTTTTACGCCTTCTATAAGACAATCGGGGCTGCCTACCCCCATAAGGTATCTCGGAATATCCGGGCGGTAGTAAGGCAGCATTGCGTCAAGCATTTCATACATAACTTCTTTCGGCTCTCCGACGGATAAGCCGCCTATACCCATTCCGTATTTTGCATACGGCTGCGTTTCTTTAAGGCTTTCTATTCTCAGATCTTTGAACATATTTCCCTGAACGATGGGAAAAAGCGCCTGATTAGGATTTTTATGCTCGTTATAGCATCTGTCAAGCCAGCCGAGAGTTCTGCGCATTGATTTTTCGGCATACTTTTTATCAATGCCGTAAGGCGTGCATTGATCGAACGCCATTATAATGTCCGCTCCGAGATTGTTTTCTATGTTAATCGCCTTTTCGGGGGTTATAAAATGCTTCGAGCCGTCAACGTTCGAGCGGAAAGCGACGCCTTCGTCGGTAATGTCGTTGAGTTTGGCAAGCGAAAACACCTGAAAACCGCCGCTGTCGGTAAGAATAGGCTTTTTATAATTCATAAAAGAATGAAGCCCGCCCGCCTTTTTTACTATTTCGTCGCCGGGGCGCATGTAAAGATGATAAGTGTTTGCAAGTATTATCTGCGCCCGCGCTTCGTCGAGATCGCGCGGATACACTCCTTTCACGGTGGCTTGCGTGCCTACCGGCATATATACGGGGGTTTTTATATCGCCGTGCGGGGTGTGCAGCACTCCTGCGCGCGCGCCCGTTTTCGCGTCTTGCTTTATCGTTTCAAAATAAAAGTTTTCCATTATATAACCGTAAAAATAATTTTAATTCTATTATTTCCGCTCCGCAAATAACTTCGCCCGCGCCGTTTTAATCCGAAAACGCGGCGTTATAACCGCTTAAAACGCGGTAAGCGGAATTTACAAAAACAAACAGGCGTCGCCGAAAGAAAAAAATCTGTACTTTTCGTCGACGGCGTGCTTGTAAACCGAAAGAATTTCTTCTCTCGAAGTAAACGCCGCAACGAGCATTATAAGAGTAGATTCGGGAAGATGAAAATTAGTTATAAGACCTTCGACGCATCTGAATTTATACGGCGGATATATAAAAATCTTCGTATCTCCGCTTCCCGACGATACGAAACCGTTTTCGTCGGCAACCGTTTCAAGAGTTCTCACCGAAGTGGTTCCCACCGCTATTACGCGACGCTTTTCGCGCTTTGCCTTATTTATTTTTTCGGCGTTTTCCGCCGTGATTTCGTACCATTCGGAATGCATATCGTGTTTTTCCGCGTCTTCGACCTTTACGGGTCTGAACGTTCCGAGCCCTACTTTAAGTTCCACGGTAGCGAATTCAACGCCTTTTTTCTTTAATCTTTCTATCAGTTCGTTGGTAAAATGAAGACCTGCGGTCGGCGCTGCCGCGCTGCCGGGATTTTTTGCGTAAACGGTCTGATACCTTTCGCCGTCTTTCAGTTTTTCGTGAATATACGGCGGTAAAGGCATTTCGCCCGCTCTCGATATAATATCTTCGAAAACTCCGTCGTAAATGAATTTTACTATTCTTTCGCCGCTTTCGGTGCGCGATAAAATTTTTAACGACAGTTCTTCGTTTATAACGAGCGTTACCCCTTCTCTCGCCTTTTTCCCCGGCTTTACCATAACTTCCCAGTCGGTAAGATTAAGCCTTTTAAGCAAAAGAATTTCTATTTTGCCGCCGTTTACGGTGTAAGCGTACATACGGGCGGGCAAAACGCGGGTATTGTTTACAACGAGCAGATCGCCCGGTTTTAAAATATTTTCTATATCGGTAAAAACGCCGTCTTTAATTTCGCCCGTTTCTTTATTATAGTATAAAAGCCTTGAACTGTCACGCGGGTATAAAGGAGTCTGCGCTATAAGTTCCGGGGGTAAATCGTAATAATAATCGCTTGTTTTAGTCATCGTAATCGTCAAACAGACTCGTCTGTTCGCTGTGTTTGGTGTTTTTTATTCCGAGATGGTCGTACGCCCTTTTATTGCATACCCTGCCCCGCGCCGTGCGCGAAATAAAGCCGAGTTGCAAAAGGTAAGGTTCGTAAACGTCTTCGAGAGTGCCTGCGTCTTCGTTTACGGTAGCCGCAAGCGTTTCGAGTCCGACGGGACCGCCGCCGAATTTTTCAATCATCGATCTTAAAAGAGCAACGTCCGTACAATCCAGTCCGAGTTCGTCGATTTCAAGTTTTTTTAGCGCATGGCGAGCGTCTTCGCGGGTAATGGAAGAATGCCCCATAACCGACGAAAAATCTCTCACTCTCTTTAAAAGCCTGTTTACTATTCTCGGCGTGCCGCGGCTGCGTTTTGCGATTTCAAAAGCGGCGTCTTCGTCTATTTCCGCGCCTAAGGTCCGCGCAGAACGCGTCGCTATTTCTTTAAGTTCTTCGGGCGAATAGAGTTCGAGACGGAGTAAAACGCCGAATCTGTCTCTTAAAGGAGAAGACAACATCCCCGCTTTCGTCGTCGCGCCGACGAGAGTGAATTTTTTAAGCGGTATCTGAACGCTTCGCGCAGAAGGTCCTTTGCCGATGATAAAATCAAGCGAAAAATCTTCCATGGCGGGATAAAGAATTTCTTCCACGTTATGATTCAGCCTGTGTATCTCGTCGATAAACAAAACGTCGCCTTCGTTAAGGTTTGTTAAAATGGCGGCAAGGTCGCCCGCCTTTTCTACGGACGGGCCCGACGTAACTTTGATGGTAGTTCCCATTTCCGCGGCTATAATGTGCGCAAGAGTGGTTTTGCCAAGCCCCGGGGGACCGTAAAGAAGAACGTGGTCGAGAGTTTCGCCGCGGAGTTTCGCGGCTTTCATAAACACGGTGAGATTGTCTTTCACCTTGTCCTGCCCGACGTAACCGTCCATCGATTTCGGGCGAAGCACGTTTTCAACGTCGTCGTATTCGTTTTTTTCAACGGCAACTATTCTTTCTTCTTCGCCGCCGAAAATATCATGCTCGTCTATCATAATTTACCTACTTAATAATCTGAAGGGCAACCGTTATAATGCTTTCTACCGTATCCGCGCCGCGCGCTTTGGCTTCTTCTACCGCTTTTTTACTCTCCGCGCGCGTAAAGCCGAGACTCATAAGAGCGATAACGCCGTCTTCGTCCAGAGTGTTTGCAACCTGATCCGAAGCGGTTTTTTTGGGCTTTTCGCCTTCGGGAAGGTCAAGCGACGATATATTTTCGCGCAGTTCCAGAATAATTCGTTCGGCGGTTTTCTTTCCGAGACCTTTAACTCTCGACAGCGATTTTGCGTCTGACGACGCTATTATATACGCAAGGTCGCGAAGGGGCATCGACGATAAAACGGTTATTCCCATTTTCGGTCCTATACCCGATACGGATATAAGTTTTAAAAACATACTTTTTTCTTCGGGAGAAATAAAACCGAAAAGACTTATTTCGCCTTCTCTTACGTTCATATAAGTATAAACTTCGCCGCCGCCCGCCGCCGTAAGCGTTTCGTAAGCGGACGCGGAACAGGTTATTTCAAACCCCACTCCGCCCGTTTCGAGAATTACCGCGCCGTTGCCGTGAAAAATAAGTTTTCCCTTTAAATAGCCTATCATAATTTACCTTATTTTAAAAGTTTTGTTCAATCTGTTCGTATGGGAATGCGTAAGCGCGACCGCAAGAGCGTCCGCCGCGTCGTCGGGCTTGGGAATTTTATTCAGATTAAGAAAAGTTTTGGTCATTTCCTGAATCTGACGCTTTTCGGCTTTGCCGTAACCCGTTAACGCCTGCTTTATCTGAAGGGGCGTGTATTCGTAAAGCCCCGCGCAGTGCTTTACGCACGTTAAAAGTATTACCCCCCTTGCCTGCGCCACGTTTATTGCGGTGGTAACGTTATTGTTGAAAAACAACTCTTCAAGAGCGATTTCGTCGGGCGAAAATTTTAAAATAAGGCTTGTAAGGTCTTCTTCTATCATTTTAAGCCGCTCGGGAATTATGCTTTCTTTCGGAGTTAAAATAACGCCGTACGATACGGGTTTGGGCGTTCCCGAAACAACGTCGATAACCCCCCATCCGACCGTTGCAAGCCCGGGATCTATTCCGAGTATTCTCATAAATATATATTATATATTATAACCGCGTTTTAGTCAAGAAAAACCGCGCGGCAAAGAGAAAACGCCGCCGTTTGCGACGATTTTAAAAAAGGACGGTTGCGCCGTAACGTAACCGTCCTAACTTTTTATAATTTCGTTTTGCGGGTTTAATAAAATTTTTACGCCTTAAAAATTCCCGCGGCGAAAAAATATTACTTTATCGAAAAGCCTTATCTTAGCCGCAAGCGACTATGCAAAGCAAATTATTTCTTACCGCCGCCCGTAAGATTTTTCACGTAAGACCTTCTGCGTTTATGCTGTCTTTTGTCAAAATATTTCCATTGCGACTGAACTTTTTCGTTTGTTTCGAGATTAAGATTCGTTTCGAGATACGCTATTTTTCCGCTTCTTAACATTCTGATAACGTGATCGAGAGCAACGGCGTTCACACCGCGCGCCTGATATTCGGGAAGAACGGCTATAAGCGCAAGATCTATGATTTCAGGACGTTTTACGGCTTTCAGAAGCCTTATAAGCCCTGCGGGCGTAAGTTTTCCGCCGCTTTTTCTCAGCGATTTTGCTATGCCGGGCAAGCATAAAGCAAACGCCGCAACGTTTTCGTTCTCGTCGAGAATAATCGCGATATATTCTTCGTTTATCATAATTTTAAACTGCGAAATCATCTGCTTTTTCATTTCCGCGGTAAACGGAACGGTGCCGTATAAATCTTTATAACACTCGTCAAGGCAGTGAAAAATTCCGTCGGAATATTTATTGAAAATTTCCGATTTGTTTTTTACTTTTAAAAGATGCAGTTTGTTTATCTTAAGAGTTTTTTCCGCTATTCTCGAAATTTTTTCGGCGGTTTTTTCGTCGGGCGCGCGGAGTTGATACTCCACCCAGTCCACTTCTTTTTCATACCCCGAGTTTTCAACGAGCGCGGGATAATAATCGAAGTTATACTGTTCTTCGAAAGTAGAAAATTCGTTAAAACCGTCTATCAAAAGTCCTTCGCGCTCGAGATCGGAAAATCCGAGCGGCCCGCAGACCGTAGTCATTCCCTTTTCCGCCGCCCATTTTTCAAACGCCGAAAAAAGCGCCGACGACACTTCTTCGTCGTTCACCGAATCGAAGCGGGTAAATCTCGCGCGGGCTTCGCCGCGGAGTTCGTTTGACTGCTTCTGAATTATTCCGTGAATCCGCCCCGCCACCTTTCCGTCTTTTATCGCAAGAAAAAATTCGGATTCGCAGGTTTTTGCGTAAACGTTTTTATCGGTGAACACAGACTTTTCGTCCATATAAAGCGGCGGTGCGAAATACTCGCAATTTTTATAAAGCCGAAGCGGAAAATCAAGAAATTTTTTAATATCTTTTTTCGAACGGACTTTTACTATCTCTACCATTAAAGGCTTTCGTCCTTTTTCCTTAAAAACACAAGACCGTAGCCCGCAAGCCACGGACCGTTGCTGCAACCGCATACGGGAGCCATTATAACGGGTTCGTGATTGCATTTTATGCCGTAATCTTTTTCAACTTCTTTTAACTCTTCAAGAAGCGACGGTCCCGTGTAAACGTGCCACAAAAGATAATCATTTTCGTCGCGGTCGCCTATCATTTCTTTAAGCATTTCGCATTCGCGCTGAAGGGCTTTTTTACGCGTTCTCACGCTCGCAAGCGAAACGAGTTCGCCCGCGCGGTTAAAGCCGACAACGGGGCATATTCCGAGCATTTTACCCATTAACGCCTTACCGCCTTTAAGCCTGCCGTTATAGATAAGATAGTCGAGTTTGCCGTCTACGGCGATAAACTCTTCGTGAGCGATCATCCATTCGAGTTCTTTTACTATATCGTCGGTCGGAACGCCTTTTTCTATCATCTCGGCCGCTTTTACGGCAAGAATACCTTCGCTGAAACTGCACGACATAGAGTCTACGACCGTAACTTTGAGTTTTCCTTCGTATTCTTTGGCGATATTCTTTATAAGATTGTTCGAGCCGCTCAGATACGCGCTGAGCGTTACGACTATGATTTCGTCGTAACCGTCGGAAACGGCTTTGTCAAAACAGTTTTTAACGCCTTCGGCGGTAACCATACCTGTTCTCGGCAGATTGTTTTTCGGATCTTTCAGCGTTTCGAGTTCGGCGTAAAATTTTACGGGGTCAAGATCGAGACCTTCCGTATAATCTTTGCCGTTAAAAGTAACGTAAAGTCTTATAATATCGATATCGTACTTTTTATAGCGTTCGGGGGCGTAGTCAAGACAGCCCGTAGAAGTGCATGCGACTTTTCTTTTCATATATATCTCCTGTTTTTAAAATTTTAATCACTCGTCAAGGTTTTCGTCTGCGCGCCGTATCGGGAAATATCCGTAGCCCGCAAGCCACGGACCGTTATGACACCCCGACACCGGCGACATGATTACCGGCTCGTGATTACATTCTATTCCGTAATCTTTTTCGATTTTATCGAGTTCTTTTATCAGCGATTTTCCCGTATAAACTTTAAAAAGAATATAATCTTCGCTGCTTCTGTCGCCCGTTATTTTTTTTATTTCTTCACAGGCTTTCATAAGCGCTTTTTTAGGAGTTCTTACGCTCGCTATCGGGGTTATTTCGCCTTCTTTGCTGAAATGAATAAGCGGACATATATTCATCATTTTACCCATTAACGCCTTGCCGCCTTTAAGCCTGCCGTTATAGATAAGATAGTCGAGTTTGCCGTCTACTCCCACAAATTCCTGACGGCGCATAATCCAGCCTATTTCTTTAAGAACGGTTTCCGTATCCGCGCCTTTATCGAAAAGTTCACGCGCTTTTATCGCTAAAAGACCTTCGCCGAAACAGGTTATTTTCGAATCTATTACCGTTACTTTCAATTTGTTTTTATATTCTTCGCCGACTATCCTTATTAAATTATACGTGCCGCCGAGCGCGCTGCTGAGAGCGATTATAAAAACTTCTTTAAACCCGTCGTCAACCGCTTTATCGAAGAATTCGTGTATTTCGGCAACGGTAGGCATAGCCGTATGCGGAAGATTGTTTTTCGGGTCTTTTAAAGTTTCAAGTTCTTTATAAAACGCGTCGGGATCGAATTCGGGACCTTCGAGAAATTCTTTTCCTTTAAAAACTATATGCACTCTTATAAAGCGTATTCCCGGATTGCGGTAACGCTCGGGCGCGTATTCGATACATCCCGTGGACGTGCATCCTACAAGCACTTTATTGTCTGACATATTTTTCTCCTATTCTACGGACAGCAACACGCTGTAAACTTTCTGCCCGCCGTAATACTCGCACAATTCGAGATCCGGGTAATTCTCTTCAAAAAGTTCCCTGAACTTTTCCGTTTCTTCTTCGGTAAAATCTTCGCCGTAAAACGCGGTGACTATTTCTTTATCGTCTGCGATTTTTTCTATCGCTTTGAGCGCGGTTTCGACTGCGTTTTTTCCCACCGCTTTCATTTCCCCGCCCGAAATAGCCATAAATTCGCCCTTTTCTACGGTCATTCCGTTTATCGTTGCCGTTCTTATCGCGTAAGTAACTTCTATACTGTCAACTCCGCTTACGGCTGCCGCAATATCGCTCATCTGAACGTCGATATCGTCTACCGCCGTATTTATAACCGACAAAGCGACGTAACCTTCCTGCATCGTTTTCGTGTGCGCGACGTAAACTTTTGATTTTCCGAACATTTCCTGCGCCTGTTTAGCCGCTAAAAACACGTTTGAATTGTTTGGAAGAACTATTATTTTTTCGGCGCTTATATCTTCAAACGCCTTGATAAAGTCGCCTGCGGAAGGATTCTGAGTCTGACCGCCGTCTATAATCGCGTCTGCGCCGAGTTGCCTGAAAATATCTTTTATGCCTTCCCCGTTGCAGACCGCCGCGACAGCAAGTTTTTTTAACGGCTTTTTTTTCGCCGCTTCTGTTTCCGTATGCTGTAAAGACATATTTTCTATTTTAAGCGTTAAAAACTCGCCGTATTTCTGACAGTAAGATAAAACTTTCCCGGGGGTTAATGTGTGAACGTGAACTTTGACGGCGTCGTCCGCCTTGTAAGCAACTATCGAATCGCCGCCCGCCGATTTAAGATAATCCGTAATAACAGAAATATCGAAATTGTCGGGGTCGCATTTTTTAGACTGAAGCCTTAATATAAATTCGGTGCAATATCCGTAAACCATTTCGCTGTCACGGGTGAAAAGCGATAAATCGGTTTCCTGAACTTTTTCCGCTTCGCCGTCAAGCGTTACCGCGATTTCTTCGCCCGACAACGCTTTGAACATGCCTTCCGCTATATACACGTAACCCGCGCCGCCGCTGTCTACTACGTCCGCTTCTTTAAGAACGGGAAGCATTTCTTTAGTTTTTATAAGCGTTTCGTGCGCTTTTAAGATGTGAAGGCGCAAAAACTCTTCGACCGTTGAATTTTCGTTTATATTCTGAGAAGCGTACTCCGTCGCTTCGCGGAATACCGTTAAAATCGTGCCTTCCACAGGGTTTTCGACTGCGGCGTAAGAATACTCTATGCCGAGTTTATAGGCTTTTGCAAAATCAGAAGCGGTCGCGCTTTTAAGTCCGTAAAGACCTTTCTGAATCCCCTTTATTATCTGCGAAAGAATTACGCCCGAATTACCTCTCGCGCTTAAAAGCGCGCCTTTTGCAAAATTTTCGGCAACGCTGCCGACGGTTTCGTTCTCGCCTTTTGCCGCCGCCGCTATGCCGCCTTCGAGCGTTTTCATCATATTAAACCCCGTGTCACCGTCGGGAACGGGAAACACGTTAAGGTCGTTTACTATATCGGCGTTGTTTTTCAAAGAGCCCGCGCCGCCGAGCAGCATATTCAAAAAAAGTTGTGCGCTTACGGAAGTTGCTTCCATATTTCTCCTTTATAAGTCAAATGAAAAAAATACCCTTAACAGTTGCAATCAAAGCGCGCGAACGGGTTAATTCTTTACGCACGCCAAATCGAAAACACAACGCCCGGTAAAACTTGCAGGCATAGTCGCCCTATTTTAATAATCTATAAATAAGTTATACTAAAAAGGTTAATTTTTCGTTAATTTTTGACATTGTTTTCACATTTTAGCCAAGTTTCAGATCGGTTGAAAATCGTATTTTTCCGCAAAGAGACAAAGAACTCCGACGCGATTGCATCGGAGTTCTTATATTTAATCTATCGCAAATATTGCAAAATTATTTAATAATTTTGGAAACGACGCCCGATCCTACGGTTCTGCCGCCTTCACGGATAGCGAAACGAAGACCTTCTTCCATTGCAACGGGGGTAATAAGCGTAACGTCGATAGTTACGTGGTCGCCGGGCATTACCATTTCAACGCCTTCGGGAAGTTTAATCGTTCCGGTAACGTCGGTAGTTCTGAAATAGAACTGAGGACGGTAGTTGTTAAAGAAAGGAGTGTGTCTTCCGCCTTCTTCTTTGGTAAGAACGTAAACCTGACCGCTGAATTCGGTGTGGGGCTGAACGGAACCGGGTTTGCAGACAACCTGACCTCTTTCGATGTCCGTTCTGTCAACGCCTCTTAAAAGCGCGCCTACGTTATCGCCTGCGTACGCTTCGTCAAGAGATTTTCTGAACATTTCAAGACCGGTAATAACCGAAGTCTTCTTTTCGGGTCTGATACCGATAATGTCAACGGGGTCGCCGACCTTAGCAATACCTCTTTCAACTCTGCCCGTTGCAACGGTACCACGACCGGAGATCGTGAACACGTCTTCTACAGGGAGAAGGAACGGCTTGCCTTCTTCACGTTCCGGAGTGGGAATGTAAGAATCTACAGCGTCCATAAGTTCGAAAATGCATTTGCATTCGGGAGCCGAAGCAATCTGTTCGGGAGTAGCGCTCGACGCAAATTCAAGTGCTTTAAGAGCCGAACCTTTGATAATCGGAGTATCGTCGCCGGGGAATCCGTACTCGTTAAGAAGTTCTCTTACTTCCATTTCTACGAGTTCGAGAAGTTCGGGATCGTCAACCTGATCGCATTTGTTAAGGAATACGATAATGTAAGGAACGCCTACCTGACGAGCAAGAAGAATATGCTCTCTGGTCTGCGGCATCGGACCGTCGGTAGCGGCAACTACGAGAATTGCGCCGTCCATCTGAGCAGCGCCGGTGATCATGTTCTTAACGTAGTCTGCGTGACCCGGGCAGTCAACGTGAGCGTAGTGACGTTTATCGGTCGAATACTCAACGTGAGAGGTGTTAATGGTGATACCTCTTGCCTTTTCTTCGGGAGCCTTATCGATCTGATCGTATCTCATTTTTTCGGCTTCGCCCTTAGAAGCGAGAACCATAGTGATAGCCGCGGTAAGAGTGGTTTTGCCGTGGTCTACGTGACCGATAGTACCGATGTTTACGTGCGGTTTACTTCTGTCAAATTTAGCCTTTGCCATAGTTTTTGTTTCCTCCAAAAATTCTGTTAGTTTTTATTTTATATTTTATAAAAAAGTTTTATACTTAGAGTATATAGTAATAACCGCTTTATGTCAAGCATTAAGCGAAAAATTACCGTAATTTTAGTTGTTTTTCGTAGTTCTTTCACCGATTATCTTCTCGGAAACGGACTTGGGTACTTCCGCGTAGTGATCGAACTGCATGGTATACTGACCGCGACCCTGAGTACGCGAACGAAGGTCGGTAGCGTATCCGAACATGTCAGAAAGCGGAATCTGAGCGTCGATAACTTTCGAGCCGTTCCTGTCTTCGGTGCCCTGAATGGTGCCGCGGCGGGAAGATACGTTGCCCATAAGATCGCCGAAGTAATCTTCGGGGGTAACGATTTCGACTTTCATTATCGGTTCCAGAATTACGGGGTTAGCCGTTTTCATTGCTTCTTTGAACGCAAGCGAACCCGCGATCTTGAACGCCATTTCGGACGAGTCGACTTCGTGATACGAGCCGTCGTAAACGGTAGCCTTGAAGTCAACCACTTCGTACCCTGCGAGCGTTCCGTTCTTGGACGCTTCTTCGATACCTTTTCTTACGGGTTCGATATATTCCTTGGGAATAGATCCGCCCACGGTTTCGTCTACGAATTCGAAGCCCGAACCCGGTTCGAGCGGCGTAAATCTTACGCGGCAGTCGCCGTACTGACCTTTACCGCCGGACTGACGTTTGTAAAGACCCTGCGCTTCGACTTCTTTTCTGAACGTTTCTCTGTACGCAACCTGCGGTTTACCTACGGTTGCTTCTACTTTGAATTCTCTCAGAAGTCTGTCTACTATTATTTCAAGGTGCAATTCGCCCATACCCGCGATAATCGTCTGACTCGTTTCTTTATCCGTATAGAATTTGAAAGTCGGGTCTTCTTCCGCGAGTTTCATAAGCGCGATCGTCATCTTTTCCTGACCTGCTTTGGTCTTGGGTTCGATCGCAACTTTTATAACGGGTTCGGGGAATTCCATCTGTTCGAGAACAATCGGATGCGATTCGTCACAAAGAGTATCGCCCGTAGACGTATCTTTTAAACCTACCATCGCGCAAATGTCGCCCGAGTAAACTTCGGGGATTTCTTCGCGGTGATTAGCGTGCATAAGAAGAAGTCTTCCTACTCTCTCTTTTTTGCCCTTGGTGCTGTTATAAACGTAAGAGCCGGATTCGAGATGACCCGAGTACGCTCTGAAAAACGCGAGTTTTCCTACGAACGGGTCCGCAACTATTTTGAACGCAAGTCCCGCAAAAGGCTCTTCGTCGTCCGTCTTTCTGGTTTCCTGCGCGCCGGTGTTAGGATTTATTCCCGTAACGTGATCGACGTCGATAGGACTCGGAAGGTAATCGATGATTGCGTCTATAAGGTGCTGAACGCCCCTGTTTTTGTAAGACGAGCCGCAAAGAACGGGGGTCATCTGCATCGAAATAGTGGCTTTTCTTATAGCCCTTTTCATTTCTTCTTCGGTAAGTTCGCCCGTTTCGAAGAATTTTTCCATCAACTCGTCTTCCTGCTCCGCGCAGACTTCCATAAGTTGATTTCTGTATTCCGTGGCGATATCGACCATATCCGCGGGAACGGGTACTTCGTCGAAATCTTTACCGAGATCGTCTTTATAAATAATCGCGTCAAAAGAAACGAGATCGATTATTCCTTTGAAAGTATCTTCTTTTCCTACGGGAAGACAAATGGGAACGGCGTTCGTATGAAGCCTGTCCTTCATCATCTGCACGGCGTTGAAAAAGTTTGCGCCGTTTATATCCATCTTGTTGACGTAAGCGATTCTCGGAACTTTATATTTATCCGCCTGACGCCATACCGTTTCGGACTGCGGTTCAACGCCGCCCTTCGCGCAGAAAGTCGCCACCGCGCCGTCAAGAACGCGGAGCGAACGCTCTACTTCAACGGTAAAGTCAACGTGGCCCGGAGTATCGATAATATTTATTCTGTTGCCCTTCCAGTAGCAAGTGGTAGCGGCGGAACAAATGGTTATTCCGCGCTCCTGTTCCTGCACCATGAAGTCCATCGTCGCTTCGCCGTCGTGAACCTCGCCGAGTTTATGGGTCTTTCCCGTATAGAAAAGAATACGTTCGGTCGTGGTCGTTTTGCCGGCGTCGATGTGCGCCATAATACCGATATTTCTCGTATGTTTAAGATCGTACTGTCTTGCCATATAAGTCTACTCCTACCAGCGATAATGAGCAAACGCCTTGTTGGCTTCGGCCATTCTGTGCGTATCTTCTTTCTTCTTGACCGCGCCGCCGGTGTTGTTCATCGCGTCCAAAAGTTCGTTTGCGAGTTTATCGCACATATCTCTCTCGCTTCTCTTTCTCGCGTTAAGAACGATCCAGCGGATAGCAAGAGTCTGTCTTCTTTCCGGTCTGATTTCGATAGGAACCTGATAGTTCGAACCGCCCACCCTTCTCGCTTTGACTTCGAGAACGGGCATAACGTTAGCCATCGCCTGATTGAACATTTCCATAGCGTCCTGACCGGTTTTTTCTTTCATTTTATCAAAAGCATCGTATACGATACTCTGAGCAATTCCCTTTTTACCGTCTACCATAATCTGATTTACGAGTTTCGTTACAACCTTGCTGCCGTAAACGGGATCGGGTAATACGTCTCTTTTAGGTACGTTGCCTCTTCTTGGCATAAATTTAGTCTCCTTTAAAAATTTAAGGGTAATCCCTTATACAGGCTATCGCGCGCTTTCGCGGCGAACCTTCTGTCGCTCGGCGACATACTGCCTACAAATCGGGGTGAAAAATATTTTCCGACAAGTAGGATAAAATAAATTCGTTCGTATTATTTAGGTTTCTTCGCGCCGTATTTGGATCTCGCCTGCTTGCGCTTTGCAACGCCTGCCGTATCGAGAGTGCCGCGAATTATATGATAACGAACGCCGGGCAGATCTCTTACTCTTCCGCCGCGGATAAGCACGGAACTGTGTTCCTGAAGGTTGTGACCTTCGCCCGGTATATAAACCGTACCTTCCTGCTTATTTGTCAAGCGAACTCTTGCTATCTTACGAAGCGCCGAGTTAGGCTTTTTCGGAGA
The DNA here is from genome assembly GCA_934248055.1 of uncultured Clostridia bacterium. GTDB lineage: Bacteria > Bacillota > Clostridia > Christensenellales > Borkfalkiaceae > HGM11412. The sequence goes on from CAKQKI010000002.1 coordinate 132,197, forward strand.
AGTCGTAGTTACCGAAAGGCATACGCCTCTTCTCTGAGGACAAGCCGCAAGTATAGGAGCCTTGCTCTTTTCCTGACCGGTCTTTCTGCCTTGCTTGATAAGTTGGTTGATTGTTGGCATACTGTTTACCTCCTTGTTGAATTTCGGAAAATATTCTTATAGCGGTACCCCGCTTAAAGAAGCGATTTTACAGCACAAAACGCGCTTTTCCGTACGTTTTGTGCGGAAATGCGCAGGTTTTGCGTTTTTACTTGGTTATTCTACCATTTTTTATCGATTAAGTCAAACGTTTTTAATACCCGAAACGGTCTGCGGCAATAAATTTTTATATTCGCGCGCGCCCGTTCCCGCAGGTATGAGTTTACCGATAATGATATTCTCTTTAAGACCTACGAGATGGTCTACTTTATTCTTGATAGCGGCGTCTGTAAGAACTCTCGTCGTTTCCTGGAAGGAAGCGGCGGATAAGAAACTCTCCGTTGCGAGCGACGCTTTCGTGATGCCGAGAAGAACTCTTTCCGACATTGCGGGTTTGCCGCCGTTTTCGACGATTTTCTTGTTTTCTTCTCTCACGACGAACTCGTCGACGTATTCGCCCGGTAAGAACGAAGTGTCTCCGCTTTCCTGAATAAGGACTTTTCTGAGCATCTGACGAACGATGATTTCAACGTGTTTGTCGTTGATGTCAACGCCCTGCGAACGATAAACGCGCTGAACTTCTTTAAGAATGTAATCTTCAACGCCTTTAACGCCTTTCGTGGTAAGAATTTCCTGCGGATATACCGAGCCGCTCGTAAGAATCGTGCCGGGCTCGACTATATCGCCGTCTTTGACTTTAATTTCCGAACTGAACGAAATCTGATAATCTTTCGTCGTTCTGTCGCCTTTTACTATTACGTGTCTTAAACCGTCTTTCGTGACTACCGACACTTTGCCGCCGATCTCGCATACAACCGCCTGACCCGCGGGTTTACGCGCTTCGAAAAGTTCTTCGATACGCGGAAGACCCTGAGTTATATCGCCCGTGGACGCTATACCGCCCGTATGGAACGTTCTCATCGTAAGTTGGGTACCCGGTTCGCCGATCGACTGAGCGGCAATCGTTCCGACCGCTTCGCCCACCTGAACGGGAGAAAGGTTGGACATGTTCTTGCCGTAGCATTTCACGCACACGCCGAGTTTGGAGCGGCACGTGAACACGCTTCTTATAAGCACTTTTTCAATACCCGCCGCCGCGATTTCTTTCGCTTTTTCTTCGGTAATCATCGTGTCGCCGGGGACTATTACTTCGCCCGTTATCGGATTTACAACGTCGTTGATGGTAAATCTTCCTGAAAGTCTGTCTTCAAGGCTTTCGATAGGTTTATCTTCGCCGTCTACTCTTATAGCCGTGACTTCGAGTCCTTTCGGAGTTTCGCCGAGAGCCGCGTAACAGTCTTCTTCTTTTACGATTACCGAATGAGAAACGTCTACGAGCCTTCTCGTAAGATAGCCCGAGTCTGCCGTTTTAAGCGCGGTATCGGTAAGACCTTTACGTCCGCCGTGCGACGAAGTGAAGTATTCAAGAACCGTAAGACCTTCTCTGAAACACGATTTAACGGGAATTTCTATGACTTTGCCGCTGGGGTCCGTCATAAGTCCGCGCATACCGGAAAGTTGCTTTATCTGGTCGATAGAACCACGCGCGCCCGAATGCGCCATCATCCATATAGGATTAAATTTATCGAGCGTTTTCTGGAGTTCGTTGGTAACGTCGCCCGTCGCTTTCGTCCACACGTCTACAACCGCTTTATATCTTTCGTCTTCGGTGTAGAAGCCCCTGTTGAATTTCTTTTCGATTGCGATAACTTTTTCCGAAGCCGAATTCAGTATTTCTTCTTTCTTTTCGGGAACGTGCATATCGAAAATCGAAGTGGTTATACTGCCGATCGTAGAATACTTATAACCGAGCGACTTGATATAGTCGAGAGTGTCTGCCGCGCACTTTGCCGATTTTTTCTTGAAACACGCGTCAACTATCTTTTTAAGATCGCCTTTTGCAACGAGTTTATCTATTTCGAATTTAAGGTAATCTTCGTCCTTTTCTCTCTTTGTAAAGCCGATATCCTGCGGAATCTGTTCGTTGAAAATAATTTTGCCGCAGGTGGTTTTAATTCTTCCCGTAACCGTCCTTCCGTCGGGAAGAGTAACCGTTCTTCTTACGTAGATTTCGTCCTGAAGGGTAAGTTGATTAGTCTGGTAAGCCATAATCGCTTCGCGTTCGGAAATAAACGCGGGCGCAACGTATTTTCTTACGTTCTTGTAAACCGCTCCGTTTACCGCGCTCGTTAAAGTAAGCGATTTTATCCTTCCGTCTTCGTAAAGTTCCACGTCGGAAGTAAGGAATTCTTCGGGGGCTTCCGCGCCGCCGTCCTTCTCGTCTTTTATAATATAGAATTTACCGTCTTTTTCGGTGAATTCTATATACGGATCGTCGCCGTAATATTTGCCTTCGGCGCGTCTTACTATCGTGAGATAATAACAGCCGAGAACCATATCCTGCGTGGGCGACATAACGGGTTTGCCGTCGGAAAGTTTTAAAATATTGTTCGACGAAAGCATCAGGAATCTCGCTTCTGCCTGCGCTTCTATCGAAAGGGGTACGTGAACCGCCATCTGGTCGCCGTCGAAGTCGGCGTTGAACGCACCGCATACGAGCGGATGAAGTTTGATTGCCCTGCCTTCTATAAGCACGGGTTCGAACGCCTGAATGGAAAGTCTGTGAAGAGTGGGCGCGCGGTTTAAAAGAACGGGGTGGTCTTTGATAATCTCTTCGAGAATATCCCATACGCACGGTTTCATTCTTTCAACGGTACGCTTCGCGCTCTTTATATTGTGGCAAGTGCCGTCTTCCACGAGTTTTTTCATAACGAACGGCTTGAAAAGTTCGATAGCCATTTCTTTGGGAAGTCCGCACTGATAAATTTTAAGTTCCGGTCCTACGACTATAACGGAACGCCCCGAATAGTCCACGCGCTTGCCGAGAAGGTTCATACGGAAACGCCCCTGCTTTCCTCTTAAAAAAGCGGAAAGAGATTTAAGTTCTCTCGACCCGGCGCCCGTTACGGCTTTGCCGCGTTTGCCGTTGTCGATAAGAGCGTCCACCGCTTCCTGAAGCATACGCTTTTCGTTTCTTATTATAATATCGGGCGCGCCGAGTTCCATAAGTTTGCGAAGGCGGTTGTTTCTGTTGATAACTCTTCTGTATAAATCGTTAAGGTCGCTCGTTGCGAATCTGCCGCCGTCGAGTTGAACCATCGGTCTTAAATCGGGCGGAATAACGGGAACGACGTCGAGAATCATCCATTCGGGACGGGTGCCGCCCTTTCTGAACGCTTCTACGATTTCAAGGCGCTTAATGGCTTTCATTTTTTTCTGACCCGACTGATTATCCGAAATTATTTTTTTCAGTTCTTCGGATTCTTTATCGAGATCCACCGCCATAAGAAGTTCTTTTATCGCTTCTGCGCCCATGCCCGCTTTAAAGGAATCTTCGCCGTATTTTTCAATATATTCGTGATAAGTTTTATCGCTTATAACCTGCTTGTACTGAAGGTCCGTGGTTCCCGGATCGAGAACTACGAAACTTACGAAATAAATAACCTGTTCAAGCGGCTTCGGACTCATATCGAGTATAAGACCGATTTTTGAAGGAACACCCCTGAAATACCATATATGCGATACGGGAGCGGCAAGTTCGATATGCCCCATTCTTTCGCGTCTTACCTTGGATTTGGTAACTTCGACGCCGCATTTATCGCATATAATGCCCGCGTATCTTATTCTTTTATACTTACCGCAGTGACATTCGTAGTCTTTCGACGGTCCGAATATTCTTTCGCAATAAAGACCGTCTTTTTCGGGTTTTTGCGTTCTGTAATTTATCGTTTCGGGCTTCGTTACTTCGCCGTAAGACCACTGTCTTATTTTTTCGGGCGAAGCGACGCCGATCTGTATAGAGTCAAAGTTGTTAAGTTCGAACATTTATTATTTTACCTCTCTCACTCTTTATCGTCGTAATCGTCGAGATTATCGATATCGTCGAAATCGTCAAACATATCTTTGGAATTGAATTCGTACTTGCCGTCGGTATCGAACTCGTCGAGATCGTCGCCGAAAATATTGTCGTCGTCGAATTTATCGCTTTCGGTATCGTCGCCGAAGTCGAGTTCGACTTCTTCGTGACTTTCTTTATCTTCTTTGTCGAAGCGGACTTCTTCGCCTTCTTCGGTAAGATCTTTAAGCGAAATTTCTTCGTTGTTCTCGGTAAGAACTTTCATATCGAGCGCACACGCCTGCAATTCTTTGAGTAAAACTTTGAAAGACTCGGGAATGCCCGGCTCGCTTATATCTTCGCCGTTTACTATGGAATCGTAAGTTTTAAGCCTTCCGACCACGTCGTCCGACTTGACGGTAAGCATTTCCTGAAGAATGTGCGCCGCGCCGTAAGCCTCGAGCGCCCACACTTCCATTTCGCCGAATCTCTGACCGCCGAACTGGGCTTTACCGCCGAGAGGCTGCTGAGTAACGAGCGAATAAGGACCCGTCGAACGAGCGTGAATTTTATCGTCGACAAGGTGGTGAAGTTTTATCATATACATCACGCCGACCGTCACGCGGTTTTCGAACGGTTCGCCCGTTCTTCCGTCGTAAAGTTGAATCTTGCCGTCGACTTCGCCTTTGGGATTTACGATGTTGTTTTCCTGTAAAAGTTCGCGAATGTCTTTTTCTCTCGCGCCATCAAAGACGGGGGTTGCGATTTTCCATCCGAGTTGCTTGCACACAAGCCCGAGATGAACTTCGAGTACCTGACCTATGTTCATACGCGAAGGAACGCCGAGTGGGTTAAGAACTATCTGCAAGGGAGTGCCGTCCGCAAGGAAAGGCATGTCGCTTTCGGGAAGTATTCTCGAAATAACGCCCTTGTTGCCGTAACGACCCGCCATCTTGTCGCCGACGGATATTTTTCTCTTCTGCGCTATATATACTCTTACGAGTTTGTTTACGCCCGGATCGAGTTCGTCTTTATTCTCTCTCGTGAAGATTTTAACGTCTACCACGATACCGCCTTCGCCGTGGGGAACTTTAAGCGAAGTATCTTTTACTTCTCTCGCCTTTTCGCCGAAAATCGCGCGTAAAAGCCTTTCTTCGGGAGTGAGTTCCACTTCGCCTTTCGGGGAAACTTTACCTACGAGAATATCTCCGCTCGTGACTTCCGCGCCTATCCTTATAATACCGTCTTCGTCAAGGTCCTTTAAAACGTCTTCGCTGAGGTTGGGAATATCGCGGGTGATTTCTTCCTGACCGAGTTTGGTATCTCTCGCTTCCGTTTCGTGTTCTTCTATATGGATAGAAGTAAACACGTCGTTCTGAACGAGTTTTTCGGAAAGCAGAATCGCGTCTTCGTAGTTATAGCCTTCCCACGTCATATATCCTATAAGAATATTTCTGCCGAGCGCAAGTTCGCCGTTCGCGGTAGCGGGACCGTCCGCAAGGGTCTGACCTTTAACCACTTTTTCGCCTACGGATACGATCGGCTTCTGGTTAAGGCAAGTACTCTGGTTGGATCTTTCGAATTTTTTAAGATAGTAAGAACGAACGTTTCCGCTCTCTTCTTCAACGGTTATTTCTCTGCCCGAAACGGATTTGACAACGCCCGCTTCCGCAGCCCTTATCATAACGCCCGAGTCTTCGGCAATCTTTGCTTCGATGCCCGTAGCGACTATCGCGTTTTCGGGTTTTATAAGGGGAACCGCCTGACGTTGCATGTTGGAACCCATCAACGCGCGGTTCGTATCGCTGTTTTCAAGGAAAGGAATAAGCGCGGTAGCGACCGAAACGAGTTGTTTGGGCGAAACGTCCATATAATCCACTTCGTCGCGGACGACTTCGGTTATCTCGTCGCGGCGGCGGCAGGATACGCGCTCGTTGACGAAACGACCTTCTTCGTCGAGCGGCTCGTTTGCCTGAGCGACGATATACTTGTCTTCTTCGTCTGCCGTAAGGTAATCTACGTGATCGGTAACTATGCCCGTCTTTTTATCTACTTTTCTGTACGCCGATTCTATAAAGCCGAATTCGTTTACTTTGGCGTAAGTAGAAAGAGAAGTTATAAGACCTATGTTCTGCCCTTCGGGCGTTTCGATAGGACACATACGCCCGTAATGGGTATAGTGAATATCTCTTACTTCGAACGTTGCCCTTTCTCTGTTAAGACCGCCCGGTCCCAACGCCGAAAGTTTTCTCTTGTGAGTAAGTTCCGCGATGGGATTCGTCTGATCCATGAACTGAGAAAGTTGCGAAGATCCGAAGAATTCCTTGATTGCCGAACTTACGGGACGAACGTTGATAAGTCCTTTCGGATTTATCTCTTTCGTGTCCTGCGTGGACATACGCTCTTTTATAACTCTTTCGAGCCTTGCTATGCCTATGCGGAACTGATTCTGCAAAAGTTCGCCGACGCTTCTTACTCTGCGGTTTCCGAGATGGTCGATATTGTCTACCGTGCCGATACCGAAGTTAAGATCGTCGTTAAGAGAAATCGAAGCGACGATATCGTCTACCGTAACGTGTTTGTGATTGAGTTTTTCTATAAGCGGTTTAACCGTTTTTTTCTGCTCCGCCGAAAGTTTGGAAGGAACGTTTCCAGACAAAAGTATCGTGTAAAACTCCTTGCACGCTTCAACGAATTTTCTGCGCATTTCTTTCCGTGCTTCGTCGTTTTTAAGATCTTCGGGCTTGCCTTCGGCAAGTCTTTCGGGAGTGAGATCTTCAACGTAATAAAGGTCGTTGATACGGGTTCTTAACGCTTCCGCAACGTCTTCGGTCGCGGTGGTTTCGCACATATCGTAAACTTCTTTCGCAAATTTAAGAGTAGGATAGTAAACCGTTTCGATAAGACCGAAAGGTCTTGCGTTTACGCCCGTAACTTCTTTGAAATTCACAACGTTATTCGCTATTATTCTGTGAACGCCCTGTTCGGTTTTTACTCTGACGGCGTTTATGCCGCCGTTCTGAACGGCGTAAGCCTGTTCTTCGGTAACCGTGTCGCCCGCTTTAACGAGAAGTTCGCCGTCTTCGCTGATAACGTCTTCCGCGGCAATCGTTCCCGCAAGCCTGTTAGCCATGCAAAGACGCTTATTGAATTTATATCTGCCTACTTTCGCAAGATCGTATCTTCTCGGATCGAAGAACAAATTTTTAAGGTGTTGTTTTACCGCTTCTTCGGTGGGGAGTTCGCCCGGTCTTAACCTTCTGTAAAGTTCGAAAAGACCTTCGCTTTCCGATTTGGTGCCGTCCTTTTCCAAAGTGGCGGTAATCATCGGGCTGTTGTCGAAAATTTCTTTAAAGTTATCGTCGCTGCCGAAGCCGAGAGCGCGGAGGAGCGTAGTTGCCGCAATTTTACGGGTTCTGTCGACGTGTACCCACAGTACGCCCTGAGAATCCTGCTCGAATTCGAGCCACGCGCCTCTGTTTGGCATTACGGTGGTTTCGTAAAGTTTTTTACCCGACTTGTCCTGCTCGAACGTATTGTAAACGCCGGGCGAACGCACGAGTTGAGATACGACTACGCGTTCCGCGCCGTTGATGATAAACGAACCGCTGTCCGTCATTTTCGGAAGTTCGCCCATAAAAACGTCCTGATCGATTATATCGCCCGTCAGTTTGTTTACGAGCCTTACCTTGACTTCCAGAGGCACGGCGTAGGTAGCGTCTCTTTCCCTGCATTCCTTTTCAGTATACTTCGGCTTACCGCTAAGATTGTGATCCAGAAAGTACAGTTCGTAGTGGTCAGCGAAGTCGGTAATGGGAGAGAAATCTTCTAAAACGTCGGAAATGCCCTCTTCGATAAACGCGTCGTAAGAGTCTTTCTGCACTTCAACGAGATAAGGTATCGGTTGCACTTCTTTAATCGTTGCAAACGACTTTCTTTCCACGTTACCGCATTTTACTGTTTGTAAATTACGCATTATTTACACTCCTTGTTTAAAAAATTGTAAAAGAATCTTGATTATTTTCGCGGAATGCGGTATAATAGACCCCGTAAAGCCGCGAAACGTTCCGAAATTAGGGCTGAAACGTAACCTTAAAACGCAACTTTTTTTGCTCAAAACACGCAAAAAGACGCTAATATTACATTTTAGCATTTTACAATTATAGCGATTTTCGGAAAATATGTCAAACGTTTTTAAATAATAATAATAAAATTATTTAATTATTTTTATCGTGCGGCGCGAATCGGCGGTAAAATCCGCGAAAAAAGGAATAAAAATGCGAATAGACAAGTTTTTAAAAGTATCGAGAATTTTAAAACGTCGCAGCGCGGGAAAAGAAGCGTGCGAAGGAAGCAGAGTTTCGGTAAACGGAAAGGACGTAAAACCGTCTTACAATCTTAAAACGGGCGACGTGGTATCCGTGAAATTCGGAAACGGAACGATAACTTTCAGGGTAAAGGAACTGAAAGAAACGGTTAAAAAAGACGAAGCGTCGTCGCTGTACGAAATAATCGGAGAATAACGCGAAGCAATCGGAGAGCAAGATGAAAGAAAAAAAAGTAACCGCGATTATCGCGGCGGCAGGCTGCGGATTAAGGTCGGGGCTTGAAGAAAACAAAATATTTGCAAGAATACACGGCGAACCGATGATTCTCAAAACGGTTAAAACGTTCGACTCGGTAAAAACGATAGACGAAATAGTTATCGTCCACGCGGCGGGCGAAAAAGACGATATTAAAAAGATTCTCGACGGCGAAACGGAAAAACCCGTAAAGTACGTGGAAGGCGGAAACACGCGGTTTTTATCGGTAAAAAACGCCCTTTTTACGATTTCGGACGGCGTAGTTGCCGTTCACGACGGAGCGCGTCCGTTCGTATCGCCGGAAACGATCGGAGAATGCGTTAAAAGCGCGCTCACGTACGGAAGCGGAGTGGCGGTAACGCCGCTTACCGACACCGTTGCCGAAACGGACGGAAAAGGAAACGTGATAGCGTCTGCCCGCAAAAACAGATTTGCGGCGGCGACTCCGCAGGCGTTTGACGCGGAAAGTCTGAAACGCGCCTATGCGCTTGCGGGCGACGGCGAAGATTTTACCGACGACGCGGGAGTATACTGCGCGTTCATAGGAAAATGCAAATTAGTTCTTTGCGGCGAAAAAAACACGAAACTCACCTACCCCGAAGATTTTGAAAACGCGGCTGAAAATCCGCTGAAAAGGCAGACTTTTTTCACGAAAAACGATTTAAACGACAGCGTCGCGGCAGGCACGGGATTCGACCTTCACAGACTCGTTAAAGGAAGAAAACTTATACTCGGCGGCGTAGAAATTCCGAGCGAAAAAGGGCTTCTCGGTCACAGCGACGCCGACGTTCTGACGCACGCCGTGGCGGACGCGTTTTTATCGTCCGCGGCTCTTCGCGATATAGGCTATCACTTTCCCGATACCGACCCTTTATACGAAGGCGCGTCAAGTTTAAAATTACTTGAAAAAGTACTCGTTTTACTGAGAGAAAAAGGATACTCCCCCATATCCGTTTCGGCGGTTATAATGGCTCAAAAACCTAAACTTTCCCCGCATATTTCTGCGATTACAGAAAGTCTTTCAAAAGCCCTGTCTTTGCCTTACGATAAAGTAGGACTGACAGCCACAACGCTCGAAGGGTTAGGTATAGCGGGCAGAGAAGAAGGAATAGCGTGTCAGGCGTTTTGCCTTGTAAGGAAGATATAGAATGAAAAAATCGAACGTAAAATACGTCTGCTCGGAATGCGGCAGCGTAAGTCCGCAATGGCTCGGAAAATGCCCCTATTGCGGCAAATTCGGAACTTTAACGGAAGAATACGACGAACCTTCGTCGGGCGGCGACAAAAAAAGCAAAACTTTAACGATTACCGCTCCCAAGCCGCTCACGGCAATCGAAAAGGAGCATTACCGCAGAATTTCAACGGGAATAAAAGAACTCGACAACGTTCTCGGCGGGGGCGTTGTGCCGTTTTCTATCGTTCTGATAGGCGGCGACCCGGGCATAGGCAAATCCACTATACTCACTCAGGTTTGCGGCAACGTTGCAAGCGAAAGAAAAGTTCTTTACGTATCCGCCGAAGAGAGCCTTTCGCAAGTAAAAATGCGCGCGGAAAGATTAGGAATAGATTCCGAAAATTTTCACGTTCTTAACGAGTGCAGGCTCGAAAGCATAGAAGAAGCGTCGGCGGATTACGATTTTTTGGTTATCGACTCCGTTCAGACGGTTTACACCGAAGAAACGGGCGGCTCGGCAGGCTCCGTAAGTCAGGTCCGCGAATGCGCTTCGCGGCTTATGCGCCTTGCCAAATCTTCTAAAAAGACTGTGTTTATAATAGGTCACGTTACTAAAGACGGAGCAATCGCAGGACCCAAAGTTTTAGAACATATTATGGACGCCGTTTTATATTTCGAAGGAGAACCGTCGGACAATACCAAAATTCTTCGCGCGGTTAAAAACAGATTCGGCTCGGCGCAGGAAGTGGGCGTTTTCGAAATGACCGATAAGGGTATTCGCGGCGTTGAAGACTATAACGGCATATTTATGAGCGACAGCCGCGGTAAGTCCGCGGGGAGCGTGGTAACGCCGTCGGTAAGCGGTAACAGGTGTATGCCCGTGGAAATACAAAGCCTTATATCGAAAACGGTATTCGGTCTGCCAAGGCGTATGCCGCTCGGTATAGACTATAACAAAATGATTCTTATGCTTGCCGTTCTCGAGCGCAAGTGCTATATTCCGTTTTACAATCAGGACGTTTATATGAACGCTCTCGGCGGAATAAAACTCAGCGAACCGAGCGTTGATCTTGCGCTGTGCATTTCGCTTGCAAGCGCAAATAAAAACGTTCCCGTAGAAAAAACCGTAACGGCGTTCGGCGAGATAGGACTGACCGGCGAAGTGCGCCCCGTTTCGTACGCCGAAAAACGCGTTGCAAGCGCGATTAAATTCGGCTTTAAAACGGTTATAATTCCTAAACGCAACTACGAACAGGTGCGCAAGTATTCGCGGGATATAAACATAGTACCCGTTTCGTATCTGTTTCAGGCAACGAAATATCTTTTCGACGGCAAAAACGGCGAAGAAGACTACTAGGCAGCCGAATATAAAATTAACGCCGCCGTATAGCCTACGGCGGCGATTTAAACGCCTGAATTATTTTTGCGGCGCTTTTTAACTTAATTGCCGGAATTTAAAGTTAAAACGGCTTTTTCTTCGTCGGGAGCGGGAATTTCTTTTATATCCACCGCCTGCAATACCACCTGCTCTTCTTTCGAGCCGCGGAATTTCATATAGTGAATAATCGCTTTAAGGTGAATCCAACTTTGATTTTTAAGATTTATATCCTGCTTGTAAGCGCATAAATGACCTATTAACTGAATGTCGTTTACGCAGCAAGTCATGGCAAGTCTGCCCGCAACGAAAGATTTAGGCGGTAATTTTTTAGAAAAGCAAGCCATACAATCGAATTCTATCATTCTGCCGTCGTAACGGTCTTTACTCTCGAAAGAGTCGATATAAAACGCGCCGAAATCGTCGAGAGTAAGCGTTATGGGGTCGTTTTTAAGGCTGAACGGCAAATCGCTTTCGAGTTTTAACTGTTCGCCGTTTTTGCCGAGCGCGATAACGGCGATATTCGTGTTCACCATTTTAACGTTATGCTTTATTTCGGAAGTTTCTTCCGTAGGCTCGCACCTGTTTATAACGGCAACGTCGGAGCCTTTTATAATATTAACGAACTTCTGGCGTTGCTCGTTGAAAAGCGAAGAAAACGTAGAGCCGTCGATAATCGCCATCGTTTGCTGAACGTCGAAATAAGGCGGCATCTGCAAATCTTCAAAATATTCTTCGTTCGCTTCCACAAACACTACCTGCGGGCGGTCTTTATGAATTATTTCGTTTAAAGCCTTTCCCGAAAAATCTTCTTTACTTTCAATCGTTTCGACGGTGACGCCGTATTTTTTAAGTTTTGCTTCGTCATAGCGCGCTTCGCCGCTTTCAAGCGACAGAACGAGCGTTCTGCCTACGTCGCCGAAATCTCCGTTTACGAGCGAATCTTCTATAAACGTGGTTTTTCCGCCGTCTTTAAGTCCTCTTATAACTACTACGGGTAATCCCATACAAACACCTCACAAAAGCGTCAACGAAAATTTTTAAGCCCGCTTATCAGGCTTTTCGTAAACGCCGCGTTTTCTTCAAGATTTTCAAGTAATTCCGAGCCGCACGACCCGAAATCGTTTTCAAAAACGAAAGTCGCCGTCGGATTACCGCTTTTTATAAATTCGCTTACCTCAACGCGGTCTTTTTCGCAAAGAGTTACGGCGTCGGAAACGAAAATAACGTCGGAATTAAAAATCCGTTCGGCAACGCTTTCGGATAAATCGTTTTTCTCGTCAAGAAGTTCTTTTCCGCTTATAAGACATATTATCACTCCCGTTTTAAAACGGTTGCCGAGCGAATTTATCTTTTTTTCGGCTTCTTTTAAAGAATCGCGCTCCGAAAGATTCAATATAACCCTTTCTCCCGCGAATTCGCGTATACTCTCGGTATCCCGAACGACGCCGCATTCCGCGCCTTTAAGCAAATTTTCGATAAAAGCGGCTTTTTCTTCGCCGTTTTTACCCGCTATTATATCTATTTTCAACATTCTTATATATTTTACCGCTTTTTTTAAAAAAGTCAATCGTTTTTATTGCGGTTGCGGTTAATTACGCCGCTTTTTTCCAGCCGCCCGGCACCGTTCTGTTGTTTTTAAACCATTCGGTATCTTTTAATACGGTCGAATCGTTTGAGCAATTTACCTGAAAACCTTTGGTTTTATCGTAATAACAAACGATATTTCCGTTCATCGATTTGTAAATTCCCTTCTGATAATCGACGCAAAGAGTAGTAACGTAAACCTTATCGGTATATTCGGACACTATATCGCAAAACTTCTGAGTGGGGAAAGTGTTATCGTTGTTTTTGGTATATTCGGTACTGCCCGCGCACGCGCAAACGCAAATCACTTCGGGCTTGATTTTTTCCATAAGCGTTTTTGACGACGAAGTTTTCGAGCCGTGATGCCCCGCCTTATAAAGCCTTACCTTATCGAGATCGGCATTTTTTGAGACAAGGCTTTTTTCGCCGTCTTCTTCGAGATCGCCCGTGAAAAGATACCTTTCCGTTTCCGTTCCCACTATCTGATTTATCATAAAGCATACGGAGTAATTGTTTTCGGTTTTGGAATTTTCTTTATAAAACTTATGCTCTAATAATTCAAGAGTTATTTTTTCCGAAAGCGTTATTTCGTTGCCCTTTTCGTCAATATAGCCCTGAACGCCGTAACATTTTCCTCCGTTATCCTTAACTTCTTTGATTTCTCTTTTGAAATTTTCATATAGTTTCGACCCGTCTTTCTGATTAGTTTTTTCAAAAGTAATTACCGTTTCGGTTTTTATTCCGTCTTTACGCAATAAATCGAAAACGCTGTCCGTACTCGCTCCGGTAGAAAATCCCGCGTAATGGTCCTGATGAGCGTGAGTTACTATAACGTAATCGAGATTGCCGTCTATAAGCGGTTTTATGTACTCGTAAATGGGTAAAACGCTGCTTTCTCTGCTGCCCGCGTCAACGAGAATTTCGGTGTTTCCCGCCTTTATAAAAGTGCAGTCGCCCGTATATTTATTGCCGAGTTCCAAAAAATGTATCGATAAATCTTTACTTTTTACTACTTCTGCGGCTAAATTGCCGCTGCTCGCTTCGGGAGTGAATATTTCGGTTGCGGGAATATCGTAACCGCTTGCGCTTAGTCTGTAAACGTTGAACGCGCCGCCGCCGAACGCGCCGACTACGGCAAACGCTAAACAAAGTATGAACGCGGCGAATTTGTTAACTTTCTTCTTAGCCATCTATTTCTACCCCCGTAACGACTATCGTTCTTATAAGATTTGCGTTTTTAAAAGCAAAATGCGAACTCGAATACTCAACGTAATAAGTGCCGGGAACGGTTAAATCTATTTTCTGAACGACTGCGCAATCGTGCGATATGTCTTCGCGATACAAAACGCGCGTTGAAAGCGTGCTTTTAAGGTCCTTTCCGAAAAACGAAATTTCACAGCCGCCGTCGCTTAAAACCACGGCGCCCGCAATCTCTTCGTAAGTTACGGGGCTTGCGCTCTCCGCGGTTAATTTTTCCTTTATTGCGCTAAGATCTATAACTACGTAATCTTTTTCTTCCGACGCCACTCCGTTCACCGCGTAATCATTAAAAGTAAAATATACCGCTTTCTGTGATACGAAATACCCCGCCGCAAAGCCTATTATCAAAAACAGCGCGACAAGAATAACTACGGGCGATTTTTTTAATTTTTTTATCGTTTTTTTGTTTATTTTTACGCTGCCCGTTTTGTTTGAAGGCGCTTGCGGAGAAGTTCTTCTCCTTGCGCGGGTTTTTTCGTAATCTGCCATAACGTCTCCTTTTACGTTTTTAACGCGTGCGCACAAATTATACGCGCGCATTTTTAATATATGCGCATTTATATTATTCCGTTATACGCTTTTGCATGCGTAACGTATGCGCATATATATTTTAGCATATTAAAATAAAATAATAAAGGATTTTTGCCGTTTGAGATAAATAAAAAAGGCTGCGATTTTTCGCAGCCTCGGGTCACAGTCGGCACTCATGCCGCCAACCTTACGGTTAAGCGGCTGACCGTAACTTTAAAATTAAGCGGCTTGATCGATGGGAGTGGGATTATATCCTTTTTCAAGTTCCTTTTTCATATCTTCCCAAGCCTTTTTGGCAGCCTCTTCGTTAGCCTTATAATCCTTTTCGAATTTGTCGGTGTAATTAACGATTAAAGCCGTGCCTTTTTCGCTCGCTTCGTTTAAATATTTCTGAGCGTTCTTGTCAAATTCCATAATCGCGTTTATAACTTTATCCGTAGCGAGAACAAGTTGTTTCTGCGCTTCGTCTACCATCTTATTCGCAGTATCGTAAACATTGACGAGCGTTGTTTCCGCTTCGTCGAGAGCGGTTTTCGTCGCTTCGAGATACGCCTTCATATCTTCCGTTTTCTTTTCTTCGGGAAGTTGCTGATAGTAGTTATAATAGTTTATAAATTCGGTTTTCTTTTCGATGAACGCTTTGAAAGCCTGATTGTAAGCGCTGTCTTCGTTGGTAAGATACGTTGCGCGCGCCTTTTCAAGGCCTTCCGAAGCCTGTTTGTAAAGCACGTTTACGCTTTCTATCGCGGCCGCCGTCAAAGCGCTCGTTTTTTCTTTTATATATTCGAGTTTTGCCGCTTCGAGCGCCGCCGCTTTACCTGCGTAATAAGCCTTTTTAAGACCTTCGGAGTATATTCCGGCGGTTTCTTTTCTCGATTCGTAAATCGCCTGTAATTTTTCCTGCGCGCTTATTTTTTTAGCCTCTGATTCTTCGATCCAGGGAGCGATTTCGGCGTACTTTTTATTGATATAGTCTTCTATTTCAGCCTTCTTTGCTTCGATGTTTTCTTTGCTTAAAGTTTCCGAAATTTTCGCTTTGAGTTCGTCGTACGCTTTCTGAGCGTCGTCGCCCGAGAAAGAAATTTCGAGTTCGGTTTTACCGTCGGTAGTCTTGTTTGCCGTTGCGAAAAATCCCGCTTCTTTGGAAGCCGAAATAAATATTTCGACTGCTTCTTCACGCGTTTTTCCTTCGAATTCTTTCGTTCCCTTTACGGAAAGTATGTAATTGCCGTCTTCGTTTATCGCGTTTACGGAAATAACCTTGCCGTTTTTATTAAGAACGAATTCCATTTCGGGGTTTAAAGAAACGGTCATAACCTGACTTGCCTTTTCGCCTTCGTCTTTTTTCTTCGAACAGCCGCTCGTTACAGCCGCCGCCGAAACCGCCATTGCGGCAGTGAGCATTACGCTTAAAAGTTTTTTGAATTTCATATATTGCCTCCTTGGCCTTTCGACCTTTCTTTACTTATTAAACAGTTTCGCCGTCCGTTTTGTTGCAAATATCTTTCAGATTTTTCCAAAATTTTTCCAAAGAGCCGTTTTCGCCTATCGTTTCATTTATAAACTTTTCGTAATCTTTATCGGATATAGCGTCTTTCGGCGCGTTGTATTTATCAGCAAATTCTTTTTCTCTGTACGCCGAAAGCGAATTAAGACTTTCGCTGAGTTCGCCGAGATATTCTTCTACCGTTACGGGAACGCTGTTTATCCTTTCAAACACGTCGCGTAGCGGTGAATCGATCGGAAGCAAGCCGACTAAAAATTCCATTTTCTTTTTGAAAATCTTATAGTTTTTTTCGATTTCTTTAAGACAATCGTTTGCCGCGTCGTAACAACTCAATAATCTCAGAGTTGTTTCGTTTTCGCTTATCGTCGCTTTCAGAAGTTCTATTTTTCTTTCGATCGAAAAATACTTGTCGTAAATATTCTTTACCGCTTCGTCGTCGAGATCGCGGTTATTGTTAAAACGTTCGCCGTAAAGCGTTTTCGCGTCTTTTAAAATTACGGTTGCTTTTTTAATCGTACCGCTATAAAAACTCGCGCGGGAAAGCAAAGTGTCTTCGCTTACTTCGCTTTTCGCAACGGCAACGTAATAGCCTTTTTCCTTGAAATACGCCTGCAAGCCTTTTTTTGCGGAATTGAGAACGCCTTTAGAGCCGCCTTTCAATCCGCTAAGACGGACAGCCGATCTGTTTTCTATATCGAGATATCCGAGTTTTGCCGCGCGGTCGGTGTAAGTTTTAAGCGCGTCGGCAAGCGAATATCCTTTCATCGAATTTACCGTTTCTTCGTTGCTTAAAACGACGTCTGCGTCGGGATTGAGCGAGTTTACCGATACCACGATACCGTCTTCGTCGGTAACAAGCACTACGGCGGGGTTGATTTCGTAAGTAAACATATAGTTTACGGGGATTTTCGGCTTACCCGCGTTTATCGCGATAATCAGAATAGTCGATAAAAGCACGAGCGCAAGAAAAAGCGCGGTTGATATGACGCTTAACTTATTCGACGTAAGCACGGCTAAGGTGTTGCCGCCCGCGTTCACCGCGTTGTCGCGGCTCTCTGTTTCTATGGGAGCGTTCAGAACGTCCTCGCGTAGAGAAGGCGCGGACTTTTCAAACTCTTCCGATATTAAATTTTCAATCGAGTTGAATTTTTTCATATACCGTCCTCCTTTAATTCGTTCTTAAGTTTGTCTATCGCGCGCTTATACTTCGAAGTGACCGTACCCGTGGGAACGCCGAGCATTTTCGCTATTTCTCTGTGCTTATAACCGAAAACCGCGTAAAGCGAAATTATTCTTTGCTCTTCTTCGGTAAGCGACCTTTTCATCGCCGCCAGAACGTCGTTTCTCTCGTCTTTTCTCTCGGAAAAGTCATCCGTTTTCAAGTTATCGTCAAGAACCGCGGTTTGTTTCGATTTTGATTTTTCAATCTCGGTGAGCGCGGTATTTTTGGCAATTTGCAAAATCCAGGCAAGCCCGTTCGTACCCGCGTTATATTTAGAGATGTTTTTCTTGATTTTCAAAAAAACCGTCTGAAGCGCGTCTTCGGTATCTTCGCGCGAATCGAAGTATGTAAACAAAAACGAATACACGCCGCGACGGGTCGCAAGATACAACCTTTCAAACGCCGCGTTATCCCCGTTTTTAACGAGAGAAAGTTCACGGTCGATCTCGCGCTTATTCATTTGCGTTTACTTCCTTTTGTAAAATTATTCTGTTTTCCGAATACATATTCTACCTATTAAACTATAAAAATATTGTTTTTGTTGCAAGTTTTGAAAATTTATCGGTAAATAAAGTCGTTTACCGTTTAAAATCACGCCGAAAAGGGTTTTTATCAGAATAAACCCGTAATATTTCCGTTATCGTCTACGTCGATATTTTCGGCTGCGGGAATTTTAGGAAGCCCCGGCATCGTTAAAATATCTCCCGTATACGCAACTATAAACCCCGCTCCCGCGGAAATTTTAAGGTCTTTAACGGTGATTTTGAAATTATCGGGAGCGCATATTTTTGTTTTGTCGTCCGAAAAACTGTACTGCGTTTTCGCAACGCATACGGGATAGTCCGAAAACCCGAGTTTTTCTATTGCGGCAAGTTGCTTTTCGGCGTTTTCGGTAAATTCCGCGCCTGTTCCGCGATAAACTTTTTTAA
Source organism: uncultured Clostridia bacterium (assembly GCA_934248055.1). Lineage (GTDB taxonomy): Bacteria > Bacillota > Clostridia > Christensenellales > Borkfalkiaceae > HGM11412. The sequence continues at coordinate 150,398 of CAKQKI010000002.1, forward strand.
CTATCTTTTCTATTTTTTCTTTAATCGTGTCGCCGCTGTCGTAACAGAACTTCAAATCTCCCGCTTTTCCGTCTGCAATTTCAATCACGGCTTTCGCAAGGTCTTCCGCGCCCTTGCCCCCGTCTTCGTAAACGGTAGACAACACTGCTTTTATCCCCCTGCTTTCAAGTTCCGATATAAGAGTTTCGGTTTCTTTTGCGGTATCCGCGGGGAAGCGGTTAACCGCAACTACGAGCGGCAGATTGAAAACGTTTTTAATATTGCTTGCGTGTCTTAAAAGATTCGGAATACCTTTTATAAGAGCATCGGTGTTTTCCACGGAAAGTTCGTCTTTTTTGACGCCGCCGTGCATTTTCAGGGCGCGGATAGTGGCTACGAGAACCACCGCGCTCGGTTTAAATCCCGTCGCTTTGCATTTTATGTCGAAAAATTTTTCCGCGCCGAGATCCGCCCCGAATCCCGCTTCCGTAACGGCGTAATCGGCAGCGCCGATCGCCGTTTCGGTGGCAATTACCGAGTTACAGCCGTGAGCGATATTCGCAAACGGACCGCCGTGAACGATTGCGGGCGTGCCTTCGAGAGTCTGCACGAGATTAGGCTTTAACGCGTCTTTTAAAAGCGCGGTCATTGCGCCCGCCGCCTTTAAATCTCCCGCGGTTACGGGCTTGTCGGAAAAATCGTAAGCGACTATGATTTCCGAGAGTCTTTTTTTAAGGTCCTTTAAAGACGAGGCAAGACACAGTATCGCCATCACTTCCGAAGCGACGGTTATATCGAAGCCGTCGCTTCTCGGAACGCCGTTCGTTTTGCCGCCCAAGCCGTCCGTTATAACGCGAAGTTGCCTGTCGTTCATATCGACCGCGCGTTTTATTTTTATCGTTTCGGCGTTTATGTTAAGCGCGTTGCCCTGATAAATATGATTGTCAAGCATCGCGCAAAGCAAATTCTGAGCCGCTCCGACGGCATGAAAATCACCCGTAAAATGAAGATTTATGTCTTCCATCGGCACTACCTGCGCGTAACCGCCGCCCGCCGCTCCGCCTTTTATTCCGAAAACGGGTCCGAGCGAAGGCTCTCTCAGCGCAACGCAAACTTTCTTGCCAAGCCTTGAAAGACCGTCGGCAAGACCTATGGTAGTGGTGGTTTTTCCTTCGCCGGCTGCGGTAGGAGTTATCGCGGTAACGAGTATGAGTTTTCCGCGTTTTGTTCCCTTTCCGACGGCGGTATAGTCGATTTTCGCCTTATATTTTCCGTAGCGTTCGAGATTATCTTCGCTTATTCCGATTTTTTCCGCTATTTCGGCAATATCTTTCATTTTGCATTCGCGCGCGATTTCAATATCCGTTTTCATCTTTTATCCTTTAACAAAAAGACCGCCGTCAAGCGGTCTTAAAAATTTCAGTTTCTTTTAAGAAGAACTTCGTTTTCGTACTTTTTAATCACTTCGGAGTAGTTTTCGTCTAACCCTTCGCGGCGGAGATATTCGTTCCATACGTCGCCGAAAGGAAGGGTTTTAACTTCTTCCTGCTTTATCATAAGATCGGTAAAATCCGCGTTTTCCTGTAAATTTTTAAGATACGCGTTCGGAAGAAGAAGGGCGTTTAAAAGCGCTTTTTCCATACTTCTCATTCCTACCACCCACGCGGCGATACGATTTATGCTTGCGTCGAAATAATCGAGCGCTATGTAAACTTTGTTTATAGCGTCGTTTCTGACTATCTCTTTCGCTATTTCTTTGGTTTCGTCGTCTAAAATAACCACGTGGTCGCTGTCCCACCTTACGCCGCGCGTAACGTGAAGGGCTATTTCGTTAAAATAACATAACAGCGCGGAAATTTTATCCGAAACGACTTCCGTGGGATGATAATGCCCGTTATCCATAAGCGGAAGAATACCGCGCGTAGCCGCGTATAAAAGAGTAAACTCTCCGCTGCCCGCCGTGTAACTTTCAACGCCTATTCCGAACACTTTGGATTCGACGCACACTTTAACGAGATTTTTATCGTACCCTACCGAAAGGATTTCGTCAAGACTTTTAAGATACCTTTCGCGCGGAGACAAGCGGTCGGACGGAACGTCTTTGAACCCGTCGCCTATCCAGATATTCATAACGCAGGGAACGCCCGTTTCTTTTGCAAAATATTCCGCTATTTTTATGCAAGCCCGACCGTGACGAACCCAGTAAGCGCGTACTTCTTCGTCCGGGCTTGTGAGCGAAAGTCCGTTTTTAACCATTTTGTGCGAAAAGAAAGTGGGGTTAAAGTCTATGCCCACGCCGTGCTTTTTGGCAAAATCGACCCATACTTTGAAATGTTCGGGGCGTAAAGCGTCGCGCTCGGCTCTGTTTTCTTCGGTCATTACGGCGTAGCACGAATGCACGTTGATTTTCTTTTTCCCGGGCGCAAGCGAAAGCGCGAGTTCGTAGTCGCGCATAAGTTCTTCGGGATTGCGCGCCCTGCCGGGATAATTGCCCGTAGTCTGAATTCCGCCGGAAAGTTTACCCGTGGAATCGAAGCCGATAACGTCGTCCCCCTGCCAGCAATGCACCGACACGGGTATATTTTTAACTGTTTCGAGCGCGGCTTCCGCGTCAACGCCGTATTGCTTATATATCTTCTTTGCTTCTTCAAATCTCGTCATACTTAACTCCTTAAAACGAAAAATTTGTTCGGTAGGGAATACCTAATATATATAATATATTATCTTCTTAAAAAAATCAAGGCTATATACGGACTTGCGATTTTATTTTTCTTTATAGTAAAGCCTGCAATGGCAAAAACCTTCAAAATCGGGATCGGCAATCTGATCGCGAAATTCTTTGCACATGCATAAAGTATCGTCCGTTTTCTGAATTCTGCACGGGCAATACCCGTCTTTTCTTTTTAAGCCTTCGCGTATCGCCGCCACAATTTTTTTATCGGGATTAAAATATATTTTCATAATCTTTTTTTATTAACTCCGCATTTTTATTTTTATAAAAAATCGAAAAAACGTAATTCTCTCCGCAAATTTCCGCTTCTTCGGTTATGCCTTCGAACAGTTCCGCGTCGGTGCTTTTAACCGCTTTTATAACGCATTCGCGCTTCGTCCACTTTTCAACGGCGTTTTCTTTTTCCGCATTTAAAAGTTTTGCCGCTTTTTCGGAAAGTTTTCTTTTTGCGCTTTCTATATCCGCGCCGAGCGGCATATTTTCGGTTGAAAACGCCGCCATAACCGCGTTTTCGGAATGCGAAAGCGAAACGGGAACGCAGGCAACGGGCTTTCCGTCGTTTTCGAATTCAACGCTTTTAAGAGTTTTGCCCGTTACCGATTTATACAATGCAAACAACAATTTCCATGCGGCAAAACTTCGGTTTTTATCGTCCGTCAACTTATATTTCATACAATGCCCGACGATATTATCGGGTAATTCCGTTTGCTTTTTTAAAATTTCGCCGCACGGCGCGCAGGCGAAATAAACTTTTGCTCTGCACATTTTACTTGTCGAACATAATCTTTTCGGAATCGAACATTTTTGCAAGTATCGCAACGCCCGCTCCGACGAGCGCAAGATTTACCGCTACGGTAACTAAGAAATCTATGCCGTTCAACGCTCCTGTGATGGCGGACGATATAATCTGCACCGCGTTATAAACGGGAATAAGATACAAAAAGTGATTGTTTACGGGTTTACCCATGGTTATAAACGACGTAATGCCCGTAAGAATAACTATTATCATAACGGGGGTTGCGAGTTGAGTTGCTTCTTTAACGCTTTTTGCAAAGCACGACACTATGGATAAAATAACCGTAAACAGTAAAACGAGAGTTATTAAAATCGCGAAAATCGCGAAATACCCGCCGACTGAAATTTTCACGGCAAATTCGCCCGCGCCCGCGCTATTGCCCATTATGCGCGGCAAAGAAGCGATTAAGCCTATAAACGAAGACGTTGCCGATACGAGCGACGTAACCGACAGCGCAAGTATTTTTCCTATCGCTATACTGCTTCTTTTTACCGGCGTTACGAGAAGGGTCGCAAGCGTTCCCCTTTCTTTTTCGCCCGCTATCGATTCCGTTGCCGCCGCAAGACAGCCCGTTATCAGGAATATTACGAGCATATACGGCAAGAGCATGGAAACGATCATATTCATAACGTCTTCGTCGGTATCCGCGCTTTCGGGAATTATTAAAAACTTGTAATCCGACGGATCTACCTGAAATTGCGAAAGCGCGCCGTAATAATACGAATAAATCGTCTGCGATTCCGTAGATTTTTGCGAATAAATAAACTCTATCACGGGTTTTTCCGCGCCGCCGCCCGAAAAATCGCCTTTATAGTTTATATAAAGATGCGCTTTGCCGTCTTTGATTTCAGATTTTATTTCGTCTACGGTTTTATCGCCTTTTCCGAGAACTTTAATATTGTATGCGTCGCTGTGATTTATACTCTCGTACGCCGACGCCTGATTGTCGATATAAACCTTGTAAACTTCGGCTTTTCCGCTCGTAATTCCGCTCATAAACAAGCCCATAATCGTATAAATAACGAAAATCAGAACGCCGGGGAGCAAAAGTCCCGAAAGCAGTCGTTTATCGCCGAAAAATCGCCTGAGTTCTTTTTTGGTTATAGTGAGAATCTGTTTCATATTTATTTTTCATTCCCCTTTTTTTCAACGTAAACGTCAAAGAAAACTTCTTCCAGGGGCTTATTTGCGGTAATTTCCGAAAGAGTTCCTTCGAGAGCGACCTTGCCGTCGATTATTATTGCTAATCTGTCGCATATTTTTTCTACAAGCGAGAAAATATGCGTGGAAATAATTATCGTTTTTCCCTTATCTCTTAATTCTTTAAGATAGTCCGTAACGGTTTTTGCGGTGATTACGTCAAGACCGTTCGTAGGCTCGTCGAAAACGATAACTTCGGGATCGTGAACGAGCGACACGGCAATTGAAATTTTTTGCTTCATTCCCGTAGACAAATCGCCCACTTTCACTTCTCTGAATTCGTCTATGCCGAATCGGGAAAACAGTTCTTTTTTTCTCATATTCCTGTCGGCTTCGCTTACTCCGTGAAGTTCCGAAAAATAATCGAATAAATAATTCGGCGTGAAAAAGTCTTCGAGTTTGAGTTCGCTCGTTAAAAAGCCTATTTTTTCACGGACTTTTTCGGGGTTTTTAGTTACGGAACAGCCGCACACGACAACGTCGCCCGCGTCTGCTTTTATAAGGGTCGAAATAATTCTCAAAGTGGTTGTTTTTCCCGCACCGTTAGGACCTAACAATCCGTATATCTCTCCGCGCCCGGCCGTGAACGACAAATCGTCGACCGCAACTTTTACTTTGTCTGCGGTGCGATTTATTTTACGCTGTTTGTTAGATAATTTAAACGTTTTTTTAAGACCGCTTACTATGAGTATATCTTCTTTCATTTTTCTCCTTTTAATATAATCGAATTAAACGAAACGAATCAATAAATTCAAAAGCATGCCCGCGCCGACGCTCACCGAATAAAGTATGAGCAACATAACGAGATTTCTGCCGATTTTTTTCTTATCTTTCAGGACTATCGCAAGCCCTACGCCCGCGTTTATCGAAAGCCCCGCGAACATACTGCCGAACGCGATTCCGCCGTCGATATACAATTGCGTTATCAGTATAGACGACGCGCAATTCGGTATCATTCCGACGAGAGCCGTGAGCGCGGGTTGAAGATAAACTTTGTTCTGCATGAACGCGCTTATGTTTTCTTCGCCTATAAGTTCAACGATTATTCCGAATGCGAAACTTATTGCAAAAACGAATGCGAAAGTCCTTAACGCGTGCAGAAGCGGAAACCACAAATACGCCTGAAGTTTAGTTTTCGCTTTGCCGCCTATACACTGCGTGCAGTATTCTTCGGGGTCTATTTTCGGCGCGTTTACGCCTTTATACCTTACTATGGAAACGCGTTTCGGGGCAAATGCGTTTACGATAAATCCGACGATGACCGCAAGCGCGAATTTAAACCCTAAAAGCGTAAGTAAAGGAATTATTTTGCCGTGCGTTACAAGCAGCGCGAACGCTTCGTCGCTCGAAGCGATGAAAACGGATAGCAGCGTTCCCGTTTTTATAAAATCTATTTCGTAAAGTTTAGCCGCCATTACCGAAGCCGAACAACTCGGGAAAAGCCCTACCGCGCTCGCCATGAACGGGGCGAACTTGCCTTTTAATATGTTGCCGTCTTTAAGAGACGCTTTTCTTTGTAAAAATTCAATTAAAATATACGTTAAAACGAGAAACGGAAATATTATCGCGCTGTCTTTTAAAACGTCGAGAAAAATATCGAGTATCGTATCAAAAGTCATTATATGCCTCAGAAAAAGTCTGCCTTTTTACTTTTCCGTTTCAAAACCGAGATCTTCGATTATTTCGGTTGCTTTTCCGATAGTCATACCGTCGAATTCCGCTTCGCCTATTTTAACTTTTAAATTTTTCGCGCCGCCGTCCAGCAGGGCGTTTTCAAGTCTTTTTACGCAATGAGAACAACTCATTCCCTTGATTTTAATAACCATACCTGTCTCCTTAATTCTATTTCGTAAGTCTTAACGCGTTCGTTACCACGAAAAGACTGCTTAAACTCATACACGCCGACGCTATCATCGGATTAAGCAGAATTCCGAGCGGGAACAGCGCGCCCGCGGCAACGGGTATTCCGAGAACGTTGTAAATAAACGCCCAGAATAAATTCTGCTTTATTATTTTACGCGTTTTTTTGCCTGTAATTATCGCCGTATACACGTCTTTCAGGTCGTTTTTCATCAGAATAACGTCCGCGGCGTTCACCGCGATATCAGTACCGTCGGAAACGGCAAAACCAACGTCTGCAACGGCTAACGCGGGACTGTCGTTAATCCCGTCGCCTATAAACGCTTTTTTGTAAGGCGTGATTTCTCTTCTTATATACTCCGCTTTCTCTTCGGGCAAAACTTCGCCGTAACCTTCGTCGGCGCCCGTTTCTTCGCGGACGCGCTCAACGACTTTTTTATCGTCGCCCGACAGAATAACCGTTTTTACCCCTGCGCTTTTCAAAAGAGAAATCGCTTCTTTGCTCGTTTCTTTAAGTTCGTCGTAAACTTCGATATAGCCTTTTAAAACCCCGTTTTTACTGACGAAAAGAGTTGTTTTTCCGTTATCCGACGCCTGCGCGGCGGAAGAAAAAAGTTCTTCGCTTGCCCCCGCTTTTCCCGTGAACGAAAGGTTTCCTATAACGTACTTGTCGCCGTCGACTACGCCGTAAACGCCTTTACCCGTTACCGAGCCGTAATCGATAACGGTCGAGCCGCCCGCAAAAACGGAAACGGCAGCCGCAAGCGGATGAGAACTCATTTTTTCAACGTCGCCCACCGCTTTCAGTTCGCTTTCGCAAAGCCCGAAAGTATTTCCTACGGTTATTTTTCCTTTGGTAACGGTACCCGTTTTGTCGGTAAACACCGTTCTGATAAGCCCCGCGCTTTCCAGAACTTCGGCGTTTTTAACGAGAACGCCGTTTTTTGCAAGCCTTCCCGTAGATACGGTTACCGCAACGGGCGTTGCAAGACCGAGAGCGCACGGGCATGATATAACGAGTACCGAAACGGCTCTTGAAAAGGCAAAATCGAACCCTTTTCCGATAAGAAGCCATATAACGAGAGTTATCAGCGAAATAACCGTTACCGTCGGAACGAAAACGCCGCTTATTTTATCCGCAAGGCGTTGCGCGGGCGCTTTCGTCGCTTCCGCGCTCGTTACGTAGTCTATGATTTTAGATAAAGCGGTATTCTCTCCTGCTTCAGTAACTTCCGCTTTTATATATCCGCTCGTAACTATGGTAGCCGCGCGGATTTTTCCGCCGATTTCTTTATATACGGGCATACTCTCGCCAGTTAGGCACGACTCGTCTATTTCCGCCGAGCCTTCCGTTATAACGCCGTCGGCAGACACGCTTTCGCCCGCTTTTATTACGATAACGTCGCCTTTTTCAAGTTCCGACGCGTTTACTTCGCGCTCGGCGCCGTCTTTATAAACCACCGCTTTTTCGGGGGCGAGTTTTTTAAGACTTTCAACCGCGCCGCGCGTTTTTCTTTTACTCTTTTCTTCGAGAAGTTTTCCTACGGTTACGAGAGTTAAAATCATCGCCGCCGATTCGAAATACAAATTTTCAAGGTAGGAATGATCCCCCGCGATAATTTTAAAAAAAGCAAATACCCCGAACGCGAACGCCGAAAACGATCCGAGCGCAACAAGAGTATCCATATCGGGCGAACCGCTTAAAACCGCTTTCGTGCCTTTTATGAAAAATTTTACGTTTAAAATCATAACCGCAAGCGTAAGCGCGAGTTGCGCGGACACGAACGCCACGGGGTGCTTATGCATCGCGATAAACTCAATTTCGGGCAATTTAAGCATATGCCCCATTGCAATATACATTAAAACAACGAGTAGAATTATCGAAAAAACGAGCCGCGCCGTTGTATTTTTATCCGTTTTTTCGGATTCTTTGCCGTAAGGCTTTGCCGAAAACCCCGCTTTTCTGACCGCGGCGAAAATTTTCTCGTCGGCTACGCCGTCCGTTTCCACAACGAGAAGTTTTGCCGTTAAATTGACGACGGCTTCTTTTACTTCGGGTATTTTGCCAACTACCCTTTCTACCGCCGCCGAGCAAGCCGAGCATGACATGCCTTCAACGATATATTTTTTCTTCATATATAACCTTTTAAAAAACGAGTTTGTTTTAACCTTAAACGCGGCGCAAGACCGAATTCAAACGCAATCGCTTGCGGCTACCGTTTTTCTTTGCGGCTACATTTTAGCACTTGCCCGCGCGCCTTGTCAATAAATTAAGTTTTAAATTAAATTTACGCCGCAAGTTGCGATTCGTTCAGAACGAGAACGTCGCCTTCGCACAAAAGCGTCGTGCCGCGGGGAATTATAACGCTATCGCCGCGCCTTATCATTATTACGAGATTTCCGTCGAACGATACTTCCGATATCCGCTTGCCGACTTCGTAATCGTTTTGTCTGAGTTTCTTTTCGTAAAGGCTGATTCTGTCGTCGGTATCGGTGGCGTTGCCGCTCATTATAAGAACGTCGCCGCTCTTTATAACGGTACTGCCGTTAAGGGTCATCTTTTCGCCGTTGCGTATTAAAAGCGCGAGAATACATTCGGGCGGCAATGCGATTTCGGCAACCTTTTTACCCGCCCACGGATGATTGCCGGGAATTTTGAAACGGATAAACTGAACCGCCGTTTCGTCGACGTAGTCGGTAAACGTTTTCATAACGTCTTCGCTGTCGTCGGTCATTTTCAGAGTTTTGCCCACGTACGGCATAAGTGTGCCTTGCAGCAAGATGGAAAACAGCACTATTCCGAACACGATATGCAAAATATCGTTTTCAAGAATAACGCCGTCGCACGTTATCGCCATTATCGCAAAAACGATCGAAGCCGCGCCGCGCATACCCGCCCAGGAAACGAGAAGTTGCTGATTTATTCTGCTTTTAAACGGCGTGAGTATCGCAAACACCGCGAGCGGTCTTGCAACGAAAGTTAAAAACGCCGCTACCGAAAGGGATATAACGAGAACCTTGGGGTCGATTATTTTCATAGGCGACGCCAGCACGCCGAGAAGGAAAAACAGGAACATCTGCATAAGCCCCGTGAGCGCGTCAAAGAAATTAACGAGAGATTTTTTGCTTTTGATTTTGCTGTTTCCTATTATTATTCCCGCAATATAAACGCTTAAATACCCGTTTCCGCTCTTTAAAAACGGAATACCGCCTATACTTTCGGGCAAAGCGTAAGCAAAAAGCGCAACGACCATCATAAATATTGCGTCAAAGCCGCTCGAACCGAAACTGAATCTTTTGAAAAATCTTACGGCAAACCAGGCGATTGCCACGCCGCACGCCGCGCCTAAAATCACTTGCGACAATACGAGATACACGCTGTCCCACACGGATATCGAGCCGCTTTTCAAAAGAGTAAGAAAAACCACCGTAAGCATATAAGAAAACGGGTCGTTACTTCCGCTTTCCACTTCGAGAAGAGAAGCCGTGTTGTACTTGAAGTTAAGTTTTCTCGACCTTAATATCGAAAAGACGGAAGCGGCGTCCGTAGAAGCGATGACCGACCCGAGAAGCATGCTTTCGATAAAGCCGATTTTTAAAACGAGATAACAGAAAAGTCCCACGAGCAAGGCGGTTAAAAAAGTGCCTACCGACGACAATATGCCCGCTTTTACCGCAACGGGCTTAGCCGCGCTCCACTTCGTGCCGAAGCCGCCGTAAAACATAATGAATATAAGCGAAACCGAGCAGACCGTTTTAGCGACTTCTATATCCACGTTAACGATTTTAACTATGCCGCCGTTGCCGAAAAACAACCCGAAAACTATAAAAGCAAGCAGCATAGGAACGCCTAATTTTCCCGATACTTTGTTGAAAATTACGCAGATGAACATTATTACGGATATTACGAGAAGTGACGCGGCTAATTGCATTTTTCTTTCCTTTTTCGGGCGTATCGTATTCTCGGATACAAACCGCTTTACGGTTTATATCTTTCGTTCGTCGGAAGAAAACTTTTAAAAAAAAGCAAAAAAGACGGACTGAAAAATAAGAATACTTACGCGTTTATTTTGATTTCGGTTGCCTGCTTTACGTAAAACAAGAATAATATATTTATTAGAGTATAACATATAAGCGGATATTTTACAAATTTTTACGGGTGAAATTTTCGTGTTCGGTTAAAAAAAACGCCCTGCGGCGCGCCGCAGGGCAAATGCTTATCGTTTAAGCGGTTTTAATTCTCGACCACATATTGTTGATTCTCGAATTCGCTTCGTCGGGATAATAATTCATAACCACGCATCTGTCAACGATTTCTTTTTTCGGATATTGCGCGAAAAACTGACGGACGTTACTCGTAACTCCGTAATCCCCCGCTCCGAAGAAATAGGAAAGATCGACCGTTTCCGCTTCGGCTTTGACGTTGCCGCCGTCGGCTACGGCGTAAGTTTCTTTTACCCAGCTATAAACGTCGCTTCCCGCAATGCAACTTACGTAGCCTATATACTCCATATTCGCTATCGCGTTTTCGGGAGCGGAGATAAAATCGATAAATTCCAGCGCAAGTTCTTTGTTTTTAGCCCCTTTCGGAACGCACCAGCCGTCGAACCATACGTTTGAACCTTCTTCGGGTACTACGTAATCGAGATATTTTTTAACGGAATTGCCCGCGCCTTCGTCCATTGCGTAAACGGCGTCGCCGCTCCAGGCAAAATAAACGTCGATATCGCCTTTCAGTATATCGTCTTTACCGCTGTCTACTTCCATTCCCTTGCTTCTCGCTTTAAGGTCTTTAAGTATTTTTTCCACTCCGCTTACGGTACTTTCGGCAGTATCGTTGAATTTAGATTTAAGCGCAGTCTGATAATCCGCAAGCGTTCCGCCGCCCGCGTAAGCGGATTTCGCGTTTTCGAGATCGTTTTTATAATATTTCGCAAGACCTATAAAATAAGTGTCTCTCACGCTGTCTTTTATGGTAAATTTGTTTTTTAAAGAGTCGTTCCATAAAACTGACCAGGATTTCATATCGTCCGCCGTTACGGTTTTTCCGTTTACGTCGTAAACGAGACCCAGAGTACCCCACATATATCCCGCCGCGTAGTTTGCAAGACTTTTTCCGCCGAAAGAAATTTCTTCGAATTTATTTCTGATAAACGGCGAAACGTTTTTCATATACCCGCCGTCTTCTGAAAGAGTGATTTCTTCGAGCATGTCTTCTCTTGCCATTTTTTCTATCATATAGTCCGAAGGACATACGAGATCGTACGCCGTGCCGTCTATTTTAAGGGCGTTATAACAATCTTCGGGGGTATCGAAACAGGAATATTCCACTTTTATTTTTTTGCCCGTTTTCGCTTTGTATTCTTTCGTGAATTTGGCAATCAACGCTTCGTCGATATAATCGTAACAGTTATAAATGCGAAGATCCGCCGCTTTTTTACAACCCGTGACCGCAAAAAGCGGAACCGCCGCGACGACTGACAAAGTTGCCGCTAATAATCTTGATTTGATTTTCATAGTCGTTCTCCTTATATTTTTTTAACTTTTTTACCGTTTTGCGAAGATATTTTCATATTCATCGCGATAACCGCCGCTATCATTATCATAAAGATAACCGACGACAACGCCCTGAGCGCGGGAAGATAAGAATTTCTCGGTTTTTTGAGCGCGCCGAAAACGTAAGTGCTTATCGTTTCGAACTGCGCGGGCTTAGTGTAAGCAGTTATCATGTAATCGTCGAGCGAAAGAGTTATCGCAAGCATAAATCCCGCGAAAATCCCGGGTAAAATTTCGGGAAGCAGCGTTTTGAAAAGCGCCTGCGCGGGAGTTGCGCCGAGATCGAGAGCCGCTTCGTATAAACTCGGATCCAACTGCCTTAATTTAGGCAGCACCGACAGTACTACGAACGGAGTGCATAAAACCACGTGTCCTATCAGCATTGCCGCGTAACTTTTTCCGAGTTTTACGAAAGCAAAAGTAAGCGCAAGCGAAATCGCAGTTACTATTTCCGCGTTTATTACGGGTATCTGCGACGCGCCTTTCGTAAATTTGCCGAGCCACTTTTTATTGTAAAAAATTCCTATCGCGCCGAGCGTTCCGATAACCGTTGAAATACTTGCCGCCAGAAAAGCGAGAAGAAGAGTGTCGCCTATCATTCCGCGGAGTTTTTCGACGGTAAAAAGTTGCTTGTACAGTTCAAGCGAAAATCCGTTCCATATTCCTATGGTTTTAGAATCGGTAAAACTGTAAACGAGAAGCAACAGTATAGGAGCGTAAACGAACGCGAGCGCAACCGCTATAATCGTTATGGAAGCCGCTTTTTTCATAAATCCGTACTCCTTGCGTTTTCTTCTTTGTTAAGTCCGCCCGTAAGCAACGTGCATATAAACATTATCACGAGAAGTATCAGCGCGACCACCGAACCGTAATGCCAGTTACTGCCCGACCCGAACCACAACTCTATGAGTTTTCCTATAATAGTTATCTTGCCGTTACTGAAAGTATCGCTTATAACGTAACACGTCATAGTGGGCAGAAAAACCATCGTTATTCCGCTTGCTATTCCGGAAGTGGAAAGCGGCAAAGTCACCGAAAAAAAGACTTTTGCTTTATTCGCGCCGAGATCGAGCGCGGCTTCTTCAAGGCTTTTGTCCATTTTTATAAGCGTGGTGTAAAGCGGTAATATCATAAACGGAAAATAATCGTAAACCATACCGATTATAACGCTTAAATAATTGTGTTTTCCGTAAATGCCGAGAACGGTAAGCAAATCTTTCATCGCCATTGCGCGTAAAACGAAGTTTATCCACATAGGCATTATAAACAACAGCAAAAGCACCGTTCTTCTGTCCGACTTGATTCTCGAAAGAACGTACGCTACGGGATAGCCGAGCAAAAGACACGCCGCCGTGGTTATAAAACCCATAAGCATACTGTCGAAAATGTTTTTAATGTTCGTGGCGTCGCTGAAAAACCATTTGAAATTTCCGAAAGTAAATTCGCCCGTTTTTGCGGTAAAAGCGTAATAAACTATTAAAAGCAACGGAAAAATCACGAACAGCACGAGAAACACCGAGTAAGGAACGCACAGTTGCCCCCTTGAAAATTTTAAACCGCCGAGCGGCTTTTTTCCATTTGCCGTCGCGCTCATCTTCTTATCTCCTGTTTAAGAGTAAGTTTAATTTTATCTGCGGGAATTATCACGGAAACCCTGTCGTTTTCATTCCAGGTGTCTTCTGTATCGAAAACGAAATCTTCTTCGTTTTCGTCCGTTCTTACGGTGAGTTGATAGTGGTCGCCTTTATAAATTATCGAAACGATATTGCCTACCGCGCCGCCTTCGTCGGCGTCGTCCGATATATCTATATCTTTAAGACCGACTTCAACCTTTACGTCGACGTCGGTAAGGTCGATTTTATCTCCTTCGGCGGTAACAAGGTAACCTTCTTCGTCAAGACGCGACCCCGGATACAGTTGAGTAACGTCGCATTCGAATTCGCCGTCGCCGAAACAAACGGTGTTTTTCTTGGTTATATAACCGTCGTATACGTTTGAAACGAATTCTTTATGCATTATATGAATGTTGTCGGGAACTATATTTATGCTGATTTTCTCGCCCGCTTTTACTTCTTTCGTGCTTTGAATAACGACTTCGGTTCTTCCTACCATCATAACCATCTGATAATGAACGCCTTTAAAAATGCACGAAACTATTTTTCCCGAAACCATTCCTTCGCCGTAAGGCAATATTTCGATATCTTCGGGGCGCACAACCACGTCTACCTTCTCGTTGAGTTCGAAATCGTCGACGCAGTCGAATACTTTATTTATAAAGCGCACGCGGAGTTTTCCGACGACCGTTCCGCTGAAAATATTGCTTTCGCCTATAAAGTCCGCAACGAATGCGTTTTTAGGCTCGTTGTAAATATCCTGCGGCGTGCCTATCTGCTGAATTTTTCCGTCTTTCATAACGACTACGGTATCGCTCATGGTAAGCGCTTCTTCCTGATCGTGTGTAACGTAAATAAAAGTTATGCCGAGTTTGTTGTGCATCTCTTTAAGTTCGAGTTGCATATCCTTGCGCATTTTAAGATCGAGCGCGCCGAGCGGCTCGTCGAGAAGAATTATTTCGGGTTCGTTGACTATTGCGCGCGCTATCGCTATACGCTGCTGCTGACCGCCCGAAAGCGTGGTTACCGAACGCTTTTCAAACCCTTCGAGATCTACGATTTTCAAAGCGCGGCAGACCTTATCGGATATCGTTTTTTTATCGAGAGATTTGTAAACGATACGCTCGTTCCCCTTATTATCCTTAACTTTTACGGGGATTTTTTTAAGTTTTAACCCGAACGCAACGTTATCTTTAACGTTTAAATGCGGAAACAGCGCGTAACGCTGAAACACCGTGTTTACGGGGCGCTTGTTAGGGGGAAGTTCGGTAATGTCTTTACCGTTTAAAAATATCTTGCCCTTAGTCGGTTTTTCAAACCCCGCTATCATACGGAGAGTAGTCGTTTTGCCGCAGCCCGACGGTCCGAGAAAGGTAATAAACTCGCCTTTGCGAACGTATAAATTGACGTTGTCGACGGCGGGAGTATCGTCGTAATCTTTGCATACGCCCACGAGTTCGATTATTTTATTTACGTTTTTAACGTTTTCCATAGATACTCCTTTAAAAAGTCGGCGGCGAAGAAATCCATAAAAATTTCGCCGTTTTTTGTCTTGCGTTTATAATATAGTGCGATTTATCCGCTACGAAATAAAAACTTTCGCCCTTTTTTACGACGTGTTTTTTCTTTCCTATATGCAGAACTATTTCCCCTTCGAGAACAAACCCGAATTCTTCGCCTTCATGCGGAACGTCTTCCGACGCGGACGCGTTCGCTTCGAGTTCGATAAGCATAGGCTCCATTAAATTTTTCTGCGCGTTGGGAACGAGCCAGTTTTTGCATACGCCGTCTTCGCGCTTTTCGATAAAATCGTTCTCGGTAAACACGATTTTCTGCTCTTCTTCTTCCGAAAAGAAATCTTTAAGAGTCGTTCCGAGCGCAGACAATATGTCTATCAGCGTTGCTATGGAAGGGCTTGTAAGGTCGTTTTCGAGTTGCGATATGTAACCTTTCGTCAGTTCGCACCTGTTGGCAAGTTCTTCCTGAGTGAGATCGCATTGCAGGCGCAACTCTTTAATTTTATCGCCTATAATCATTTTATCCTCGATTAGAAACTTTAAACTTTTTGTTTAATAAAACTAAACAAAATCATTATATATACGGCGACCGCGTATGTCAAACGTTTTAAGGCGTTTTTCGATATTTTTTTTAATTTTTTTTAAACGAAAACTTAAAGCCCGTTCCGCGGCAATAAAAAAAACGGGGTTTAACCCGTCTTTCAGCCGCAAGCGACCGACTTGCTTTTAATCCGTACCTTCTTCCGTTTCCGTCGCCTTTTTCGCCGCGTACGAACTGTCTTCGTAAGAAAACCCTTTCGAAATGAGATATTTATAACATTTTTGCATGGTTTTCAGGTCTTTTTCCTTATGGCGAACGTACTTTTCCGCCAACATAAGCGCGGTGCTCTCTTCGTTTTCGATTCCGCTCACCGCTTTTTCGGCTATATCTTCCGTAACTCCTTTCATTTTTAATTCGGCTTTTAAAAGCCTTTTCCCTTTTTTCGCGGAGTAAGACGAAACGTAACGCTTTGAATAATCTTCGTCGCAAATAAAAGAATATCCTTTAAGTTTTTCTGTCGCCGCGTTTATAACTTCGTCGGAATAACCGTAAGTTTTAAGTTTGTCGCGCACGGATTTTTCCGTTTTTACGCTTTTTGAAAGCATATTAAGCGACGAGTTGAAAGCAGACTGCGTTTCGGACTGAAAAACTATCTCTTTAAGTTCGTTTTCGTCAATCTGCCTGCCCGTTTTTATCCTGTATAAATGCGCCGTTATCGAATCTATACCGCAAAAGTATTCTCCGTCAAGGAAAACGCTTACTCTTTTCGGGTTTTTTATCTGCGGTCTGACGTCCGTTACGGTTTTCATGTTTTATACTCCGAATATTCCTGTTTTATCGTAAAAATCTGCGATTTTCCCGCGGATAAATCGGCAACTTTCGCTTTTATTTTTTCAAAATCTTCAACGGGAACGGCAAAAGTTATAGTCGCCCCGTTATCGTTGAAAACGGAATTTATAAACGAAGTTTTCTCCCCCGACAGATACGCCGATATTTTAGGATAAACCTGAAAACTTACTTCCGCTTTTAAAAAGCAAGAATAAATAAATTCTGAAATCCCCGACTTTTCAAGGCAATTTTTAACGCTTTCGGAATAGGCGCGCGAAAGACCGCCCGTTCCGAGTTTTATGCCGCCGAAATATCGCGTTACGACCGCCGCAACCCGCCTTAAACCTTTTTGCTTTAAAACTTCGAGCATAGGCAGCCCCGCCGTACCCTGCGGCTCGCCGTCGTCTGAAAATTTAGCGAAAAACCCGCCGTTATCGGCAATATAGGCGTAGCAGTTATGAGTCGCGTCTTTATATTTTGCGCGAACGGACGACACGAACGCTTTCGCTTCGTCTTCCCCGTCAACTCTTTTAACGCTCGTTATAAACTTCGATTTTTCTATGGTTATTTCCGCCGAGCAGTCGGTTTTTATTGAAAAAAACCTTTCGTTTTTCATTATTTAAGAATTACCCTGTAATGAATTTTTTTACCTTTATGGAGAATGAATTCGCCTGCTTTTTTATATTTTTCAAGGCTTAAATCGGAAACGGAAATTTTATCGTCGTTTATCGAAACGCCGCCGCCTTCGATAAGCCTTCTCGCTTCCCCGCGCGACTTGCAAAGTTCTACCGCAACGAGCGCGTCGATTACGGTTTCGGAATCGGCAGGTATTTCCTTTAACGGCATATCTTCAAAGTTGCCGCCGCCGAACGCCGCTTTCGTCTTTCTGAGCGCGTCTTCCGCCTGCTCTTCGCCGTGAACGAGTTTCGTAAGTTCGTAAGCGAGAATTTCTTTCGCTCTGTTTAAATCTGCGCCCTGCCACGATTCCATTTTATCTATCTCTTCTACGGGCAGGAAAGTAAGCATTCGTATGCATTTCAGAACGTCGTTATCGTCTACGTTTCTCCAGTACTGATAGAATTCGAACGGCGACGTTTTATCCGGATCGAGCCATACCGCTCCTTTTGCGGTTTTACCCATTTTCTTGCCTTCGGAATTCATAAGAAGGGTTATCGTCATGGCGTAAGCGTCTTTTCCGAGTTTTTTTCTTATAAGTTCGGTGCCGCCGAGCATATTCGACCACTGATCGTCGCCGCCGAACTGCATATTGCACCCGTAATTTTTAAAAAGATAATAAAAGTCGTAAGACTGCATTATCATATAGTTGAATTCGAGAAAAGAAAGCCCTTTTTCCATTCTTTGCTTGTAGCACTCCGCCCTGAGCATATTGTTCACGGAAAAACATCCGCCCACTTCTCTCAATAAATCCACGTAATTGAGTTTTAAAAGCCAGTCGGCGTTGTTTACCATAATAGCGGCGTTTTCGCCGTCGAATTTAATAAATTTCGACATCTGCTTTTTAAAGCATTCGCAATTATGGTCTATCGTTTCTTTCGTCATCATCGAACGCATATCCGTTCTTCCCGACGGATCGCCTATATGCCCCGTGCCGCCGCCGAGCAGAACGACGGGGCGATTGCCTGCTTCCTGCAATCTTTTCATTAAGCAAAGAGCCATAAAATGACCTACGTGCAAACTGTCTGCCGTCGGGTCGAAGCCTATATAAAAAGTTGCTTTGCCGTTGTTTACGAGTTCTTTAATCTCGTTTTCGTCGGTTACCTGCGCTATAAGACCTCTTCTTTGAAGTTCTTCGTAAATTTTCATAACAATCCTCTCTTTTTTCTTTATAAAAAAACGCCCTTGCAAAAAATGCAGAGAGCGTTACACGCGTTACCATCTCTTTTCAAACGCCCCTCGCGGCGGCGTTCCTTATAAACTGAATAAAATAAACAGTTATCGCTGTAACGGGCGCGCCCCGTTCCGCCCTACTGAAAATTCAGACGGACCGCTCGTGAGTGTACTTCCCCGTATCCGCTATGCGCTTTCACCGCCCGCGCACTCTCTTTACGCCTTTGATTTCGGGTACTTCTCTCAGTCGTTGCGTTTAATATACCGCCATTTTAACACGGCGGATAAAGTTTGTCAAGCAAAAACGGGCAAATCGCCCGTACAGCCGCGCCCGAACGGTTTTATTTTTGCTTTGCGTCTTCGGGTTCGACGGTCGAGCCGCAATATTCGCAAACGTAATTGACGCCGTTATAATAAACGGTGCCGCCGCAGTGTTTGCATCTTACGGAATTAACGTCTTTCCCCGTTTGCTTGCGGTTAGTGTTAAGATATAAAACCCCGTCTTTGAAAACAAAGCCTTTAAGGTATCCGCCGCTTATTAAAACGTTTATCGCCGAAGTTATCTCTTCGGGTTTTTTCATAAGATGCGCCGCCATTTCGTCTACCCTGTACATATTCTCTTCCGTAACGAGCCGAAGAACGGTTTCGTATTGCCTGTTGGTGGCAAACAGCGACCACGCTATGGGGCAGCCGTAAAATGAAACGGCGGTCATAACTATTCCCGAAATCAAAAGCGGAGTTATTCCGTTGATCGCTCCGTATATTATAGAGAATATCCCCGCGGGAAAAGAAATGCTTAAAACTATCGCCAACGCTTTCAGAGCGTTGATTTTTTTTCTGAAATTTTTCATAGCGATATTATATAACATAATTTTTTAATCGTCAAGACCGTTCGTTGACTTTTTAATTTTTTTCGTCTATAATTTATTTATGAAAGCAAAGAACGATTTTCTTACGATACTTTTCATCATAGCGCTTGTTTTTCTTACGCTTACCTTTTCGATAGGGTTGCCCATATATTTCCGCCCGTTTTACTACGCTCAGATAAAATCGTTCGAAGCGACGGAAAGCGGCGCGTATTCTTACTCGCAGATAAAACGCGCTTACGACGATATTCTGAATTATCTCACACTGCCCGCTCAAAAATTTTCGTCGGGCGAACTTAAATTTTCCGAAAGCGGGGCCGAGCATTTCAAAGACTGCAAAGTTTTATTCGATTTAAACCTTGCGGTTATGGCAATATCCGCAGTAACCGTTATCGTTCTTTTAATTCTGAACGGAAAAAAGATAATAACTCTTCGCTCGTTCAAAGGACTGTCGCCGCTTTTTTACGGCGGAGCGGCGGCGATAACCTTGCCCGTAATACTCGGCGGGCTTATATCCGCGGACTTTGAAAAAGCCTTCTTAATCTTTCACAAAATATTTTTCCCGGGGAAAGACAACTGGACTTTCGACCCGCAGGCAGACGAAATAATCAACTATATGCCCGAAGAATTTTTTATGCGTTGCGCGATTCTTATAGGCGCGGCGATACTCGTGATTTCCGTTTCGTTTATAGTTTACGGAATAATAATGAAAAGAAAAAATGGAAAACAATTATAAATCGATATCAAAAATCAGATATTCGGAAGTAGACAAAAACTATGAAATGCGTTTTGACGCCATTCTCGACGCTTTTCAGAATTTAACCACATTTCATTCTTACGAAATGAAAATAGACAAAGAATCTTTAAAATCTTCGTCGAACGGCTTCTTCGTGATAACGAGAATGAAATTTTCGTTTGACAGCCCCCTTATTCTCGGCGAAGACGCGGAATTTATCACCTATCCCGAAAAGGTAACAACGTTAAGATTTTACCGCGGCTTTGAAATAAACGGCGAAAACGGCAAACGGGTCAAAGGGTACTCTGAGTGGTGCGTTCTCGATTGCGATACTCTTATGCCGAGAAAATCAGACACGGTCGCGTACCCGCACGATTTACCCGTGTTCAAATACTTTGAAGACCCTTCTTTTATAAGATTCAACGAAATAACGTCCGAAAAAGACGAAGTTTATCGTTACGCCGTCAAGTCGACCGATATAGACGGAAACGGCCATACGAACAACGCCGCTTACTCGAGAATGGCTGTAAACGCCTTTTCGCCCGACGAATTCGGGGCGGAAAATTTCAGGGGTTTTGAAATCGACTTTATATCGCAAACTTATTACGACGACGAAATCGCCGTGTATAAAAAGAAAACGAACGCAGGAGTTTACGTTGAAGGCAAACTGAACGACAAGCCCGTTTTCAAATCGCTGTTTAAAAAATAACCGCAAAAAGCGCGTCCCCATTAGGGATTTTTAGTACATTGTAAAAGGGTAGCAAATTTTGCTACCCTTTGTCTTTTTTGCTTTGCAAACAGTTATATTTTCAGAACAAGTCTAAAAGTTATATTTCGACTTTCAGCCGAAGTTATATTATATTTGCCTTAACTTCTCTCGAAGAGAGAAATAACACTTTGCTGAAAGCAAAATATAACTGCGTTAGCAATATAACTTGCCGTAGGGCAAATATAGTTGCGGCGTAGCGATAAATCCCTATCGCTACGCCGCTAAAAGCGCGCTTTTTTAAAGCACTCTACCGTGAGTAGAGTGCTTTTCGTTTTCAGTGGAGACGTTTTTTTATTCGGTGGAGCGATTCTCGTTTTAAATAGAGAGCGCGCCCGATTATATAGAGTAAAACGCCTGCTTATTAGAGTTTAAACGGTTTACGCCGAAATTTTAAAAGTATATACTGAAAGCATGCAAAAGGTAATTTATTTTTCAGACGAGTTGACCGACGAGTTTTCTTCGGTTAAAATCGAGCCTAAAAAAATAGACGGAAATTACGAATACTTAAAACGCGGGGTTTTTAAAAGCGCGCTTTCGTTTTTTTTATACAGGATAATATTTACCCCTTTTTCTTATTTGTTTTTAAAAATAAGATACGCCCATAAAATTATAGGACGCGAAAAAATAAAAAATATAAAGGGCGGCTATTTCGTTTACGGCAATCACACGAGCGCGGCGGCGGATCCGTTCGTTCCGTCGTTTGCGTTTTTTCCGAAAAACGTAAAGGTTATATGCAATCCCGAAAACGTTTCTATGGCGGTTCTCGGAAAAATAAACGAATATATCGGCGCGCTTCCGCTGCCTTCGGATATAAACGCGACTAAAAATTTTATCGGTGCGATAGACGATTGCGTTAAACGAAAAAACGCGATATGCGTTTATCCCGAAGCGCATATATGGCCGTACTATACGAAAATAAGAAATTTCAAAGACGCGTCTTTCCGCTACCCCGTAAACGCGAACGTTCCCGTTTTCACGTTTACAAACGTCTGGAAAAAGCGGAAAATTTTTAAAACTCCCGCGCTCGCCACTTATATAGACGGACCGTTTTATCCCGACGAAACCCTTCCCGCTCCGCTCGCGAAAAAAGAACTCAGGAACAAAGCGTATGCGGCGATGACGAAAAGAAGCGAACTGTCCGATTACGACGGAATAATTTACAAAAAAAAGGAGAACGAGCAATGATAAACCTGTTGTTTGCAGGAAACGAAAAAGTGTTCGACGGCGTTCTTTTATGCCTTTTATCTCTTATTTCAAGGCAAAAGGAAAATAACCCTTTAAACGTAATCATGCTTACTATGGACGTTACCCGCATAAAACCCGACTACACGCCCATTACCGAAAAACAGCGCGGATTTCTCGAAAAAATTTTAAAAGACGAAAACCCCGAAAGCAAAGTTACTCTTAAAGACGTAACGACCCTATATGAGAGCGAATTCAGACTCTGCCCCAACGAAAGCGCGTATTGTTCGCCGTATACCCTTATAAGGCTTTTCGCGGATAAAATTAAAGAAATTCCCGATAAAATTTTATATCTCGACGCAGACGTTATGTTCAACCGCGACGTGCGCTTGTTATACGATTTTAACGTGTCGGACTTCGAATACGCCGCCGCAAGGGATAATTACGGCAGATTTCTTATCCGCCCCGATTATATCAACGCGGGCGTTCTGCTGTTTAATATGAAAAAATGTCGCGAAACGGGGATTTTTGAAAAAGCAAGAAAACTCATTAAAACGAAAAAACTCGTGTTTGCGGATCAGAGCGCGCTTATAAGAAGCACTACGAAGAAAAAATTGCTGTCATGCCGTTTTAACGATCAGAAATTTTTGTTTAAAAAAACCGTTATAAGGCATTTCAGCAAGCGGCTCTATTATTTTCCCTATCCGCACACCGACAATATAAAGCAATGGCACGTTGAAAAAGTGCATAAAGTTTTAAAATATCGCAATTTCGACGATATTTACGATAAATATTTTACATTAAAGGAGCAATACGATGAAAAATAACGTTATACCCGTGTTTTACGCCTGCGACGATAATTTTATAAAATACGTTGCCGTTTCGATAAAATCTATCATAAAAAATTCCGACAAAAACTATTTTTACAGATTCTATATTCTCAATACCGGCGTTTCCGATAAATATCGCGACAGTCTTATTCCGCAGGAAAACGAAAATTACGAAATAATTTTCAGCGACGTTACCGATAAACTGAAAACCGTTACCAAAAGCCTTCCCCTTCGAGACTACTATTCGAAAACGACCTATTTCAGGCTGTTTATTTCAGACATGTTTCCCGAATACGATAAAGTTATTTACATTGACGGCGACACCGTTGCCGTAAAAGATATTTCCGAATTATATCTTACCGACATTAAAGACAATTACGTCGGCGCGGTGCGCGAAAAAGTTATGGCAGACACCGAAGTTTTCGGCAATTACGTGGAAAAGGTTCTCGGAATAGACCGTTACGCTTATTTCAACGCGGGAATTTTGCTTATAAATTCGAAAAAGTTCCGTGAAAAGCAAATGCTTTCAAAGTTTTGTTCTCTGCTTTCGGAGTACGATTTCGTAGTCACGCAGGACGAAGATTATTTAAACCTTATGTTTAAAGACAGGGTAACCTATTTAGACCCTGCCTGGAACGCCGAAATTTACAACGGACTGCCCTGCGCCGAAAGCGACGTTGCCGTTTTTCACTATATAATGACTTCGAAGCCGTGGCGTTATAAAAACTGCGACTACGGGAAATATTTCTGGCAATACGCCGAAGAAACGCCCTTTTACGACGAAATTAAAAGCGTTCTTAATAATTATACCGACGCCGAACGCGAACGCGACAGACTTTGCGGCGAAAATCTTATAAAACTTGCCGAAAAGGAAATCGCGCGCGACGATAATTACCTTAAAAATCTCAGAAAACGGCAAAATGCCGAACGCGTAGAAATACTGTCGAAAATATCCGCGCTCGAAAAAAACGGGAAATTCGACGTCGACGTGGAAAACGACCCGCCCTGCAAGCCGTTACCCGATAACGTGGATTATACGCGTAAAAAATTTTTTAACAAACTGAAAGCGAAATACGCTTTTTCGGCGGCGCGCAAATTTATGCATACCCTTATACAGAACGGGCAAATGACGATAAGCGGCATAATCGGAGCGGAAAATCTCGAACAAATTGACGGCGGCGCGATTATAACCCTTAACCATTTCAACGCTTACGACAGTTTTGCGGCGCAACTCGTTTACGAATGCTGCGATACTAAAAAACATAAGTTTTACCGCGTTATAAGAGAAGGCAATTACACGAGTTTCGGCGGATTTTACGGGTATCTGATGAGAAATTGCAATACGTTGCCGCTATCTTCCGATACGGGAAAAATGCGCAAGTTTTATTCCGCTACCAAAGAAATATTAAACGACAACGGATTTATTCTTATTTACGCCGAACAGAGTATGTGGTGGAATTACAGAAAGCCTAAGCCCCTTAAAAAAGGCGCGTTTTCAATCGCCGCGATAAACAACGTTCCGGTAGTGCCGTGCTTTATAACCATGCGCGACGGCGATATAACCGACGAAAACGGTTTTCCCGTTCAGGAATACACTATTCACGTATGCAAGCCCGTTTACCCCAAAAGCGAACTTACCTGCGGTCAGAACGCCGTTTATATGAAAGCGGAAAACGAGCGCGTGTGGAAAGAAATTTACGAAAAATTTTACGGAATACCGTTAAGATACGAAACGGCAACCGCGGGCGACCCGATTTAATCGCCGCATAAATCGGTTTATCACTGCAAAAATAACTAATTATAACGAACGGAATTCCTATGTTTAATTTTCAAACTCCTGCGCTACTTTTTCAAGCAAATCTCTTATTTTAAGATGTTGCGGACAAATTTTTTCGCACTTTCCGCACTTTATGCAATCCGACGCTTTACCGTTGTTCTTAACGTAAATTTCATTGTAATAATAAGACGCGTTCCAACTGTCGTGCAGTACTTTTGCGTTTAAAAGAGCGAATAAATTAGGAATGATAATTCGTTTCGGGCAACCGTCTACGCAATATCTGCAAGCGGTGCATTGAATAAGATTCAATTCGCTAAAAACCTTGCAAACCTTTTCAATCGCCGCCCTTTCGTTATCTTCAAGCGGTTTAAAATCGCGCATGAAAGAAATATTGTCTTTCATCTGCCCGACGTTGCTCATACCCGAAAGCACCATAAAAACGTTTTTAAAACTCGCCGCGTAACGTATTGCGTAACTCGCAAGACTTCCGCCGCGCAGATTTTCGAGAATTTCGGCGGCTTTTTTCGGTAAATTTACGAGAGTGCCGCCTTTTACAGGTTCCATAACTATAACGGGCTTGCGGTGCTTTTCGCAAACTTCGTAACACTCCTTTCCCTGAACGGACGGATCGTTATAATCAGCATAATTGAGTTGAATCTGCACGAACTCCGTTTCGGGATAATCTGTAAGAATACGGTCGAGCAAAGAAGCGTCGTCGTGAAACGACAAGCCCACGTATTTTATTTTGCCCTGTTTTTTAAGTTCGAACGCCGTTTCGTAAGCGCGGCATTTTTTATATTTTTCGTAAAACTCTTCGTTCTGCGAATGCATAAGATAAAAATCGAAATAGTCAAGCCCGCAGATTTCAAGCTGACGGTTAAAAAGCGGAATTATATCTTCTTCCCTTTCAAAACACGAATCGGAAAGTTTATCGGCAAAAACGAAACTGTTTCTCGGGTATCTTTTTACAAGACACTCTCTGAGCGCGGGTTCGCTTTTTCCGTCGATATAAGTATGCGCGGTATCGAAATAATTGAAACCCGCCCGCATAAACTCGTCTATCATTGCGGAAAATTCTTTGTAATCGACTTCGTTTTCTTTCATCGGAAGCCGCATACAGCCAAAGCCGAGATTTTTCTTTACGTTTTCAAAAGTTTTCATGTTTTTACACTCCGATAATTATTTTGTAACATAAAGACGAAGTTAAGTCAAGCATTATTCTTGCCTTGCATAAAATCAGTAAAAAATTCCGTAAAATTCACGCCCTGCGTTAAAAAGATAGACAAAAGCCGAGAAAGGTGATAAAATATTCGTTGTGGTCGAAAGCCGCCGTTGCGGCATACCGGAGGTATTTTTATGAATTACGACGTTATAATAATCGGGGCGGGTCCCGGCGGAATTTATTCCGCTTACGAACTTTTAAAACTGAATAAAAACGCCAGAATAGCGATTTTTGAAACGGGTAAAAGTCTTGAAAAGCGCAAATGCCCTATTGACGGCACGAAAGTAAAATCCTGCATACGTTGTAAAACCTGCGCCATTATGAACGGTTTTGGCGGAGCGGGCGCGTTTTCGGACGGAAAATATAACATAACTAATATGTTCGGCGGCACTCTGTGCGATTATATCGGCAAAAGCGAAGCGATAAGCCTTATGAAATACGTTGACGATATAAATATGGAAAACGGCGGAGCAGGCACTAAACTTTATTCGACGGCAAACACGCGTATAAAAACGCTGTGTCTCGAACACGACCTTCACCTTCTCGACGCGTCCGTGCGCCATCTCGGGACGGATATAAATTACGTGGTACTCGAAAATCTTTACAACACACTTAAAAAAAGCGTTGATATTTTCTTTGAATCGCCCGTTTTAAAAGTTGAAAAAACCGAAAACGGAGAATACCGCGTTATAACCAAAAAAGGCGAATATTCGGGTAAAAACCTTGTCGTATCGGTAGGCAGAAGCGGAAGCAAATGGATGGAAGAAGTATGCAGAGATCTTGATATTCCCACCAAATCGAACAGAGTTGATATAGGCGTGAGAGTAGAACTCCCCGCAGAAACGTTCGCTCACCTTACCGACGAACTTTACGAAAGCAAAATAATGTATCGCACGCAGAAATTTCAGGATATGGTAAGAACTTTCTGTATGAATCCGAACGGCGTTGTGGTAAACGAAAACACGAACGGCATAGTAACCGTAAACGGTCACAGTTACGAAGACAAGTCAAAACACACCGCAAACACCAACTTCGCGCTGCTCGTAAGCAAGCATTTTTCCGAGCCTTTCAAAGACAGTAACGGTTACGGCGAAAGCATAGCAAGGCTTTCGAATATGCTCGGCGGCGGCGTTATCGTTCAGCGTTTCGGAGATCTCGTAAGGGGCAGGCGAAGCACGCCGTCACGCATAAACGAAAGTTTCGTAACTCCTACTCTGAGCGCGACGCCCGGCGATTTAAGCCTTGTTATTCCCAAACGAATACTTGACGGCATTATCGAAATGATTTACGCTCTCGATAAAATTGCGCCCGGAACCGCTAACGACGATACTCTTTTATACGGCGTTGAAGTTAAATTTTACAATATGCAGGTTGAAATCGACGAAAACCTTATGACGAAGCACAAAGGTCTGTTCGTTATAGGCGATTGCAGCGGCGTGACTCACTCTTTATCGCACGCGTCCGCAAGCGGAGTTTACGTTGCAAGATATATAGCCGAAAATCTGCTTTAAACGCAATAATTCAAGAAGTTTAAATAAAAACGTAAAGTCAAGCAAAACTTCGATTATTTTTGCCCGAAGACCAAGGCAATATAAAACGGCGTAGCGATAAAATTTATCGCTGCGCCGCCGATATAAAATAAAGTATAAGATATAAAACGGCAAGCACCGCGAGAACGACGCACATAGGTATGACCATCGTTTTCATCGCCGCGAAAAAAGTACGCGCTTTCTCACGGAAAGTTGCTTTCGGGGGCTTTGAAGCATTCTCAAAACCCTTGGGAGCGCCGCTTTTATTTTCGCCGTTACCGCTTTTTTTGCCGCCGGTAATGCCGCCGCGAACGTTTGACATATCGGCAACAGTCGAACCGTCGTCGTAATAAACGACTTTCGGTTCAGACTCTTTTTTTTTCTTTTTTTCAGACATTTATATCCTTATTCAGTCCTGAGAATAGCAATGGCATGCAACGAAATGCCCTTCTTCGTATTCTTTATATACGGGCGCAACGTGCTTGCATATTTCCATCGCTTTAGGACAACGGGTATGGAATTTACAACCCTTTGGCGGGTTTGCGGGCGAAGGAATATCGCCTTTCAAAATAACTCTGTTTACCTTTTCGTCGGGATTAGGGTTAGGCACAGCCGAAAACAGAGCGTGCGTATAAGGGTGCATGGGGTTATCGAAAATATCTTTTTTATTTCCGAATTCAACCATCGATCCGAGATACATTACGCCTATTTTATCCGAAATAAACTTAACTACCGACAAATCGTGAGAAATGAAAAGATAAGTAAGCCCTCTTTCTTTCTGTAATTTTTTAAGAAGATTTATAATCTGCGCCTGAATGGAAACGTCAAGCGCGGAAACGGGTTCGTCGCACACCACGAGTTCGGGATTAACCGACAGCGCGCGCGCTATGCATATACGCTGACGCTGACCGCCCGAAAATTCGTGCGGGTATCTGTCGTAATAATAATCGCGAAGACCGCATTGCTCCATAAGGTTTAAAACGTACTCTTTAACCTTTTCGGGCGGAACGATATTATGAACGCGAACAGGCTCGGAAAGTATGTCGCCCACCGTGCTTCTCGGCGGAAGCGAAGAATATGGGTCCTGAAAAACTATCTGCATTTTCGAGCGCAGTTTGCGCATCTGAGCGGAATTATACCCCGCAATATCGCTGCCTTCGAAGAAAATCTGACCTGACGAAGGCTGATGAAGTTTTAAAATCGTTCTTCCCATCGTCGTTTTGCCGCAACCCGACTCGCCGACTATACCGAGCGTTTCGCCCGGTTTTATTTTGAAAGACACATCGTCTACCGCTTTGAGCGTGCTTAAAGGTTTACCTAAAACGGTCTTTTTAAGAACGAAATATTTTTTTAAATGCCTTACTTCGAGTATCGCTTCCGTATCTGCAGGCAACGCTTTATCTCTTTCGATAGCTTCTTCTTTTTCGTTGCTTTCTTTCAGAAATTCCGCTTCGTCGTCAAAGTTTTTAAATTCGCTTTCGCTTTCATCTGTATCCGCGACGGAGTTTTTTTTGGTTTCTTCTATATCTTTATCCATTATTTATTATCCTCCGTTTCGTAAAGGTGGCAGGCAACGAAATGAGTAGGACTTACCTTTATCATTTCGGGATACGCTCCCGAACAACGATTCACGCACTTTGAGCATCTCTCTTTAAAGTAGCAGTAATCGGGCATATCTATGGGGTTGGGAACGTTGCCCGGTATATTAAACAATTTATCTTCTTTCGACTGCATAGTCGGCTTCGATTTCTGAAGACCTTGCGTATACGGGTGCAAGGGGTTATGGAAAATTTCAGAAGCCGTACCCTGCTCGATTATTCTTCCCGCATACATTACGACGACGTAATCCGCCATTTCGGCGATAACGCCGAGATCGTGAGTAATTAAAAGTATCGAACCGTTGATACGCCTTTTCAAGTCGTTGAATAAATCGAGAATCTGAGCCTGAATGGTAACGTCGAGCGCGGTGGTCGGCTCGTCTGCGATAATCAGTCTGGGTTCGCCCGCAAGAGCCATTGCGATCATAACCCTTTGGCGCATACCGCCCGAAAGTTCGTGCGGATAGGACGCGTAAACCCGTTCGGGCATTGCAATTCCTACCATTTCGAGCATTTTTATCGAGCGGGATTTGGCAACTTCGTGCGTTGCCCCCGGAACGTGAAGAAGAGTTACTTCGTCGAGTTGGTTGCCTATCGTGAACACGGGGTTTAAAGAAGTCATCGGCTCCTGAAAAACCATTGCCATCTGTCTGCCGCGCAGACGATACATTTCCTTTATAGGCATTTTCGCTATATCGAAAACTTTTTCTTCTTTTTCGAAAATACCGAGACCGTTATCGTCGGTGAGTTGGACGGGGCGCATTACGGGCTTGCCGTCTTTATCCTTTTTTACTTCGCCGAGTTTGTTTTTAACTTCTTCGTATACTATTTCGCCGTTTTCGTCGCGCTTATAAACGGGAATACAATTACCCTTTTCGTCGCGCATGAAATCGTTTGCCTTAAATCTTATCGAGCCTTTTACGATTTGTCCGCTCGGACCCTGCAAAAGACGCATAACCGACATAGAAGTTACCGATTTACCGCAACCCGACTCGCCTACCACGCCTACCGTGGAGTTGAGCGGAATACTGAAAGTAACGCCGTTTACCGCTTTTACGACGCCTGCGTCCGTAAAGAAATACGAGTGAAGGTCTTCTATTTCGAGAATATCGTCGGCATTTTTCATTTCCGCAAGATATTCCGATTCGGGAACTCTTTTGTTTTTGAGTTTTTCAAGGCGGCGCATTTCCTTTGCGTTCGCCTTTGCGATTTCTCTTATTTCTTTTCCCGTAAGGAAATGATTGTCGGATTTTTTAGTGTTATCTTCGCTTTGATTTTTGTTAAACAATCTGAGTTTCATTCCTTATCTCCTTTGTTTCGGGTCGAGCGCGTCGCGCAAGCCGTCGCCGATAAAGTTAAAACCTAAAACCGCTATTATTATGCAAATACCCGACGGTACCCACACGTTAAGATAGTTTTTAAGTATAACGGGGTTACGGGAAATAACTTCTATCATCGTACCCCAGGACGCGAAAGGAACGCGGACGCCGAGATTTAAGTAAGATAAAGTAGACTCGTAAAGTATCATACTGCCCAGAGATAACGTCATCGAAACGAGTATCTGCGGCAGAATGTTCGGTATAAGGTGCTTGAATATTTTTCTCGGAGTGGAATAACCCATCGCCTCTGCCGCAACCATATATTCCTGTTCGCGAAGGAACAGAATCTGACCGCGGACGAGCCTTGCCATTCCCGGCCACGAGAACAGCGACAGTATTCCCATAAGTAAATAAATGTAATATTCCGACGGAACGTTACGTGATTGCAGCACCGAACCTATTATAAGCATGAGCGGTAAAGTGGGCAAGCATATAAGCACGTCGCATACGCGCATTATGATATTGTCGACCACGCCGCCGTAATACCCCGCCACGCCGCCGAGAATAATCCCGAGAGCCGAAGTCATGAATACCGCAAGAAAACTTATGGAAAGAGAAAGCCTGCCGCCGTACATCAGACGGGTAAATATATCGAGCCCCTTTTCGTCGGTACCGAGAATATGGCTTGCCGAAGGCTTCGCGAGAGTGTTTATGCTTTTACCTGAAACGATAATCTGCACCGCGCCGTGCGAGTCGCCGGGAATATCGAAGCGGTCGTAAACAATCGCGCCTTTTCTGTCTACTTCGATTTCTCCCCACTGATTGTAAACGAGCGGACCTACCCAGCAAAAAAGAAACAGTACCGCAAGCATTATAAGACCCGTAAGGGAAAGTTTCGAGCGGAAAAATCTGCGTAAAACCATTCGCGTAGGCGACATGAGTTTTACGTTTTTATCGAGCGGCTTTTCACCGTCGTCAATGATTTCGGATACGTTTTCGTCTATTGCGTTTTCGGCGGAGTAAATTATTTCTTCTTCACCCGCGCCCGTTTCAAGCGCTTCTTCGGGTAAAATGTTTTCCTTTTTTTCCTGATTATCCATATTTACCTCAAATTACGCAAGTTTTACGCGCGGATCCACCACGGCGTACATAAGGTCTGCAAGCAATACGCCTAATACCGACAATGCGGCAAGGAACATATTGTAAGTCATAATTACCGGAATATCGACCTGCGTCATCGCGTTGAGCGCGAACTGCCCCATGCCGGGAAGGTCGAAAACCTGTTCTGTTATCATCGCGCCCGAAAAAAGCGACGGAATAAGCCCCGCAAGACTCGTTACGAGCGGTATCATAGTGTTTCTGAAAGCGTGTTTATATATAACCTTGCTTTCTTTAAGACCTTTGGCGCGCGCCGTTCTTATGTAGTCGGAATTCAGAACTTCGAGCATGTTCGTTCTTGTCATTCTCATTCTCGAACCTATGCTCAATATTACCACCGTAAGTACGGGAAGGAACATGTGGCGGAGATAGTCTATGAATTTATCCCAGCCGCTTGCAAAAGTAACGCCGGCGGTACCCATTCCGGAAACGGGGAACCAGTCGAGTTTTATGGCGAATATGTCTTTAAGCATCTGTCCGAAAAAGAAAGACGGCAAAGATATGCCTATAAGAACGAGTATGGTTACGATATAATCGCGCAAAGAATACTGATGCGTGGCAGCCGTAATTCCGAGAGGAATGGCAATCATAAATTCAAAAACGGTTGCGATAGCGGCAATGATAAAAGAAGTGCCAAGCCTGTCCGCATTGAAAATTTCGCCGAGAACTTCGCGCTGATTTATAAAACTCTTACCGAAATTAAGATGGCATATATTGCCAAGCCAGGTGAAATATCCTTCGATAATCGTTCCGTCTAACCCGTAGGTTTTATACATTTGCTGCTTTAATTCTTCAGTAACGCCGTCGCCGCCCGCCTGACTTAAAATTACGATTTTATTCATAATAAAGTCTGTCGGCATACAGCGAAGCAGAGTATAAAGAAGCAACGAAACGCCTAATAATATCAATAAGGATATTCCGATCCTTTTAAGAATGTATTTGAACATTTTTGCTCCGATTGCAAATAACGGAAAACCGTTTTTGCGGTAATAGTGTGAAAAAAATAAAATTTTAAAATCACCGCTGCCTTCCCCGATCGGGGAAGGCGGTAATTTTTTATTTATAAACAGAGTAACGGTTATAAATCGTTTCCGCTTATTTAACGAGTTCGAGTTCCCATATCTTGTCTATCGGAGAAGTATACGGGTTAAGATCGGCATTGCTTTCGACGAATCCTTTAACGGTGTTGGAGTTATACGCGTATAAATTATCCCTTTGATATACGGGCATTTCTATAGCGAGCCTTAAAACGAGATCCATCGCCTTTTTGTAAAGTTCTTTACGCCTGTTCATATCGAGCGTTTCTCTTGCAAGGTCGATATATTCGCTTAAATTATAATTCCTTCCGTCGCTTTCGTCTTTTACGCCGTCGCCCATTATGATACTCTTTTCATAACCGTAAATATCGTCGGACCCCGTTTTGATTTCGCGGTAACCCCACGCGTAAACGGACGTAGCGGTAGAATCTTTATGATACACCTGATACATATCGGGGTCGATAGTCGAACCCCAGGCAGCCGCCCATACCTGAAGCGAACCCGTTGCAAGTTTGGTAAGAGCCTGAGAATCCGCAACGATTTCAACCTTTTTCCACCCGCATTCCTTAAGGAGTTCCTGCGCGTGCTTGAATACCTGATAGGTAGGATGCTCGGTTATCGAAGCGCCCGCTATCGTAAGTTTTAACTGAAACGTTTCGGGGTTGATTTCCGAATTCGTTATTGCTTCTGTATAACTCTTTATTTTATTTTTAGCGTCGGCGTCGCCAAGCCACTGAAGATAATCGTGTCCGTTCGGAAGCGAATTGTTGTTGCTGTCGTAAGGATACGCCCAGTTTACCATAGACATAGGCCAGTCTATATTCTTACAGGTGTTCGTTTTGTAGTAGCCTTTTGCAAGAGACGTTTGCATAGCCGCCATTATGGCTCTGCGTGCGTTAACGTCGGGAACTTTACCCGCGTTAATACCGATATAGCCGTAACCGAGTTGCATCGTGGAAAGATTTTTAAAGCCTTTGGATTCCATGGCGTCGAGTCTTTCCGAGTTATCCGTGGTAAGTTGCGGAGTAACGTAGTCGACTTCGCCCTTTTCGAGTTTATCGATCGCGTTTGCCGAACTTACTACGAGAAGTTGGACTTTTTCGGCTTTAACGGGGAACATAAAGTGCTTGTTCGCCTTATAGAACACCGTGTTTGCTTTAACGAATTCCGAGCCGCTCGGATTGTCTTTATTTTTGCTGTCGGTTGCGACGTACGGTCCCGCGCCGACAGGCACTTCTACGTGCTTCTGCGATTGAATAACGTTGCCCTGGAATTCCGCGTCGGCATATCTTACGCCGAATTTATTGTTGGCAATGTCTATTTCTTCGCCGTCTGGCTTTTCGCTCGAAGCGGTGTAATAATGCGCGGGAGCAACCGTAAAGCCGAAGTTATAAATGGCTTTCGGGTCAACCCCGTCTACGGTTATTCTGAGAACGTCGTATTCGTTGGGATTAGCGGGCGTTCCGTCGGCGTTATGGCTCGTTGCCACTTTGTATTCTTCGCTCGTTTTAACGATTTTGCCGTCTGCGCCCTTGCTCCAGGACTCCGCTTTTACCTTATCCGTATTACCGGTATGTCCGAGAGAAACAACGCCTTCTATATTGTTATAAATCTTTTCTCTGTCCTGCATTATATACGAACGCGCGTCGCCCGTGTATTTGGTAAGAACGGTGCCGGCGGTCGACCATGCGGTAAGAACTTCGTTAAGATTATAAGTTAATTTATCTTTTACTACGAAATTTATCGCCTTTTCTTCGGTATTATATCTTTCAAGATAAGATTTGTATCCTTCTTCGAATTTTACGATGTTCGTAAGATCTTCTCTGCCGTGATCGTCTTTATAAACGGGCTTGATATATCCGAGATAAAAGAAAAACTTAAAAATATCGTTTTTGAATTCGGGATGTTCTTTATAAGGGCTTTTCGTTAAATCGTAAGCCTCTTTCGTTGCTCTGAAATCCGATTCGATTTCCTTTTTAAAGGTTTCGCAAACGTAATCGTAGTCCTTTATAAGTTGCTTTTTGTAGTCGATATCGGCTTTATCCTGGAACGCTCCCGTATAACCGGGACTCGGCTCGTAATCGCTGCTGTTTATATAGTTTACGATATCTTCTCTCGTCGCTTCGTACGAATAAGTGCCGCCCGTGTCGGACTTATTGAAAGGACCGTCCGTATAAACGTCTATAAGTTCCTGCCGTCTTTCGAAAGCAAGCCCCGCGGCCGTATTGTTGAGTTCAGACTCGTCGCCTTCGGTATCGCTTTGCGTTCTGTACTTTGAAAGCCCTTTTATCTTTATCGAATACATGGTAGACGAACCCGTGTAAACGGGATCGAGATATTCGTAAATATTGAACATAACGTCGTTCATCGTAAGCGGCTTGCCGTCTGAGAATTTAAGTCCGTTTTTAAGAACAAACGTGTAAACGGTTTCGTTGGGATCGCTCGTGTCGACGCTGTACGCTTTAACAACGCACGCGTAATCGTCGCCCGCTACCATCTGAGCGGTGCCGTACGGTCCGTAATTACTGTCTTTAACGTATTCGGTGGAAAGCATTCCTATCTGAGTAAGACTTATAACGTTGTGATCCGCTCCCGCGGTAGCGTAAAACGGATTGAACAATCCGCTCAGTTCTTCACTCATAAGAACGATTGCGTCCTTTTTCGTTTTCGGCTTGCACGCGTTGGCGGACATTCCTAACGAAATACACGTGACGATTGCCAGCGCCGAACTTATCAGGCGTGAAAATCTGTTTTTCTTCATATATACCTCCGTATTATATTATCTGATACGATTCTTCAACGTTTTTATATCGCGTAGTCCTGTCGGACTTGATTTCCGCGATAATTTTTGTTCCGCTTATAAACTCTTCTTTCGGAATATGCAACTCGTTTTTATCGTTAAAAAGAGCGAAAGAGAAATAGTAAGCGCTTTGTTTCGTAGGCTGATAAGAGCCTACCATAAAATGAAGATCGTTTGCGTCGTAAGTAAGAGATGCGGCGTCGGGTTTTTCTCTGAAATCGTTTGCCACAAGGTTGAGATTAGCGGATTTTTTGGCTTCGCCGCTCATGGTTACGTAACCGAACGTAAAGTTTGCCGTTTTTATCGCGACGTCGGATAATTCCGCGCCGTTTTCTATATAACCCGCAAAAGTTCCGAAATAAACCGACTTAACTTCGGTCGTAAGTGCAAGATAACCCGACCCCGTGGGAGTTTTAAAGGAAATATTTTTAAAAGTTACGTTCCTGACGGACGCGCCTTTCGCTATTTTTCCGAACAGACCGCCGTAACCCGATTCTTTGTTCGTATGCGTTACGGTTACGTTCTCAATCGCATTGCCGCCGCCGTCGAACGAACCCGTAAACTCGCCGCTTTCCAAAACCGACGGCCATTTTACGTTTGTAAAATCGAGATCCTTGCGAATAGTGTAAATCCCTGCAAGATTGCCGTTTTTAGACAACTGTTCGGCAGTGTCGATAACGTATCTTTCTCCCCTTTCAAAGACAACGTAAACGTTTTTAACTCTGTTCTCTTCGGTGCAGTCGTTTTTATTATACGAGCCGTTATGCGCTATTTTATCCGTTATCTTACTTTCGGGCAACGCGTTTTCGTCGGAATACGCCGCCATAAACGTTGCGCCGTCAAGCCGCGGGAAATTAAAGGTGGTGCCGTCGCTGTAAGCGGCGGAGTGTTTCATAGCGCCGTCGGACCAGTCGGGAAGAATCGCCGTGTTTTTATCGTCGCCGCTGCTTTCGTGCGCCAGCAGATCGAAATAGGTTTCGCCGTATTTGGTCCATTCGGCGTTTGCGGGAGAATCGTTATACTTATAATAATAATCGAATTCGTAATAGCGAATCCAGCCCGCGTATAAAGTCATTTCGAGAACGTCGTTTTCGGCGGCGTTATACGTAATTTTGTCGGAACCGAAATCCCACGGCTCGCTGTAATCGTAAGCGGGGTATCCCGCTTCTTTGAATTTTTCGTCGACGTAATAAACGCCGTCGTTAACGTAAAGCCTGCGACCGTATTCGTCAAGAACGTTTCCTTCGGAATCTTTTCTGATAACAGCCTTTTTATACCAGCCGAGCAGCGAATGGTTCAGAAAAGAAACGTTTATTTTATGAGTGGCGTCGCTCCACAGTTCGGACGAAGTAGGTTCTTTCAGCGAAATGCTTATATTTCCGCTTGAATCCGCTTCGTATTCCGATGGTTTGAACGCGTGTTTTATTGAAATGGTAGGATCGCTTGCAAACTCGCCGTTAAGCGCTTCGTAAGTGACGAAAATTTTATACCCTTCCTGCCGAAGTTTATCTATTTCCGTTATCTTCTTGCATGCGGTAAGAGCGAAAGCAAGCGAAGTAACAAACAAAAGAGATAAAATTGTGATAAGTTTCTTTTTCATATTGCCTCTGACGCCTGAAATCAGACCGTACCGTTCTTCTTCTTTTTGGTTATTATTATATACGCCGCAAACGCAAGCGCGCAAACCGCCGCCGTAGCCGCCGCCGTAACGCCTATCGCAACGCCTGTTTTGTTGTTTGCGGGAGTTGCGGGATCGGGCTTATCGGGATTATCCGGATTATCGGGATTCTCCGGATTATCGCGGTTCTTGATATACTGAATCGTGTTTTCCGCGCTCGTAAGTTTTGAATAATTCGTTATAAGCGCTTTCTGATCGAGCGTGGTTATCGCGTCATACGCCTTTCTCGCCGCAACGACCTTATCTTCGCACGAAAGGTTTATAGACGACGGGAGTTCGTTTATAAGATTTATAACGACCAAAGTATCGTCCGTAGGAGCGACCGCGCCGTTTACGCTGCGCGAAAAATATTCCGAGAGAATAAACGTATCGTAATTCTTGCCGTTAGACGGCTTTACCATTACTATTTCGCCGTTTGTTTTTCCTATATAATCAACGAATGTTGCGCCGTAGAAATAGTTGCAGTATCTCGAAGACGCGTTCCACATATAGAAATCCGTAATATCGAGACCGCCGTTCGCCGATGACGGAGTGTTAGCGGAAGTTATATACGACTCGTCGAATTCTTCTTCCAGAACGGGAGCGTAATAACTTCTGAACTCAACCATATTAAGTTTTTTACAGCCGTAAAACGCTTTATGCCCGACGGAATTCATGCTTACCGGCAACGAAACGTTCAGAAGATTTGCGTTTTCAAACGCCCTTGCGCAAATTCTTACCGCGCCTTCTGCTATTTCGTAAGAAACGGCGTCGCTCGCCGCGGGATAACTTACTAATTCCGTACCGTTAACGGTATCTCTGTAAATAACGCCGCCCGCAACTCTCGCCGTTCCGCCAAGTTCGTAATCGTTTACGAATACTTCGGTTTCATAGCCGCTGACGGTGATTTTTTCTTTCTTGCCGTAAGTTTTAATTTCGCACGCCGCGAACGGGTTTTCGCCGATATATTCAACCGCGTTTCCGAACGCAACGCTCGTAACTTTACTCGAAGCGAAAGCAAAATCGCCTATATAAACCGCGGAAGAAATATCCGCCTTTTCTATCGCCGTTCCCGCAAGAGAGTACGCGCCGAGATATACCGCTTTATTAAGGTTCTCAACCGTATCTACGGAAGAATCGACGAACGCGCCTTCTCCGAGTTCGGCGCCGTCTTTTAAAACGACTTTCGTGATTTTTGTAAAGGCAAAGGAATACTCGCCTATATTATCCACCGCCGACACGTCGAACGAAGATATATCCGAGCCGTAGAAAGCGTACGCTCCTATGCTTGAAATTCCGCTTGCCGTAACGCTTGAAAGCGATTTGTTGAACGCAAACGCATACGCGGGAATTTCAGACACTTTTTCGCCGAGAACAACCGTTTTAAGATTGTTTTCATACGCGAACGCGCCTTCTCCGATATATTCCGCCGCACTCAGATTTACGTTTTCGAGAACGGGCGAATAATTCGTGTAGGCAAAACCTTTCACGAGCGAACCGCCGCCGGAAACGGGATTGCCGTTTTCGTCGAGTTCGTAAGCGTCGCTGAGCGTTCTGTCTTTTAAAGAATACTCTTTCGTTCTCGAACCCGAGAAAGCGTAAGCGCCTACCGATTTAACCATAGAAAGGTCGACCGACGAAAGCGCGTGCGCGTTGAAGAACGCGTATTTACCGATCGTCGCGCCGCCGCCTATAACGAGCGAATTCAACTTCGGGTTGTCCGCAAAAGCGTAATCACCCAAAGTCACGTTCTCTCCCGTCGCAACCCTTTTAAGAGCAGACGAAGAGAATTTTGCAAAGTTATAGCGGTATCTCGTTTCGCCGTTTATGGTATAAGTTTCGTAATTACCGTTGAAAATCTCGTTGAGTTTTCTGTTCGTTTTTTCGCTGTCTTTAAGTTTTGCGAATATATACTCGTAAGTCTGTTTAACGTCTACTTCGTTTCCGAACGCATACGTTCCTACTGAAACGTTGTCGCCTAAGGTTACGCTCTCCAAAGCATTGCAGCCGTAGAACGCGTAATCGCCTATCTTGCGCCCTTCGGGAATAACAACGTTCGTAACGCCCGACAACGCGAACGCGTAATCGCCTATTTCGGTTACGTTCGTAAAGTCGGGAACTTCGGTAATCTTCGAATTATAGAAAGCGTAATTACCGATTCTGGTTACCTTGCCGCAACTGAGCGCAACAAGACCCGTACAGTCCGCAAAAGCGTAATCGCTTATTTCCGCGGCGTTGTTGAGTTGAACCTGATTTATCTTCGTATTGCCCGAGAACGCGCCTTTACCTATATATTCGGCGTCCGTTACTATTTTGCCTTCCGCCGCGGGAGCAACGAGAATCAAAGTCGCTGTGCCGTCGTCGTTTCTTTTAATAAGAACTTTTCCGTCGTTCTCTGCAGAGAAATAGGGGTTTTTAGCGTTTACCGAGAACTTGCTTACGTTGGTTTTTGCAAACGCGTATTCGCCTATCGAAGCAACGTCTTTTCCGAGAGTTACGTTTTTAAGTTGCGTACAACCCGCAAACGCTCTCTGCGATATAACCGCCGCGTTGACGTCTGCCCCTTCGAGA
The DNA here is from genome assembly GCA_934248055.1 of uncultured Clostridia bacterium. Taxonomy (GTDB): domain Bacteria; phylum Bacillota; class Clostridia; order Christensenellales; family Borkfalkiaceae; genus HGM11412. The sequence continues at coordinate 189,918 of CAKQKI010000002.1, forward strand.
ACGGAACAATTTTCAAACGCGGATTGCCCTATCTTGATTTTCGGAGCGACGAATTTAACGAAACGCAATTCCTTGCACCCCGCAAACGCGCCCGTTCCGAGCGATTGAGAAGACGCCGGCAACGTGAGCGAAGCGAATTTATTGTATATTTCCTTTCCGTCAACCTTTCTCGAACCGTTGCCGAAAGTATAATTGCCTATCGACACTACGTTATCGAGTTTAACGCTTGAAAGCGAACAATCGTAAAAGGCTTTTTCGTTTATGAATTTAGCGTAATTAAGATTTATTTTGCTAAGGTTTATACAGCCTTCGAACGCGCCCACGCCTATTTTCGTAAGCGTTGACGGAAGAACTACTTCTTCGAGCGATTCAAGCCCCGCAAACGCGTAAGACTCGATAGCCGTAACGCCTTCGGGAATAATAACTTTCTTTATCGTTCTGTCGTTTTTAAGATAAGTCTGCTTTATATAATAAGGATCTTCTTTATCTATAACGTCGCCCGCGTCAAGGTCTTTTTCAACGAATTCATAGCCGCAGAACGCGTAAGAATTTATAGTAGTGATGCCCCTGTTGTCGGGAACGACTACCACGTTCGGCTTTCCGTCCACCGTTTCGCCGTCGCCCTTATAAGAAGTAAGATATATCGCGCTCGTAGCAAACGAATCTTTAACCTTAACTCTTATTTTATCGGTGTAAATCGTTTTCTTTCCGTTAACGTAAACGGACAAAGTAACCGTTGCCGAGCCTTCGGAAACAGCCGTTATAACGCCGTCTTCGCTTACGATAACGTTTTTCTTGCCCGATACGAAGGTTACCTTGGAATCGGAAGAATACGAATCGAGAACGTAATTTATACGGATTTTTTCGGCGGGATACATAGAAACTTCGTTATTGTCGCCGAATTCGTAACTTCCGCCCGTAACGCCTATTTCGCGCTCGTCGGAAGAGTTGCCGTGAAACGCGCGGAGCGTTTCGTAGCCTGTAAGCATAAATTTATTTACGCCCGGCTCCGTCTTTTTGACGTAATCGGGGTGACCTTTATAAAGAATTCTTACGGGCAATTCCGCGCTGACGGTGGTTTTTCCGTTTTTGCCCGTAACTTTTACAACCGCGTTCTGAATTTCGCCCGTTTCGTTCGGTTTTGCGATTATGGTCTGGTTTACTATCGATAAATAACCGCCGCCGCTTACTATTTCGTAGTCGAGAGTCTGAGCCCAACTTTCCGACGGGTACGCGCTTATCATACGCGTAAGGTCCACCGTTTCGTAAGGACTAAGGACGAGCGGATTATCTTCTGTGATTATTTCGCCCGTTTTTTCGCCTTTCGAGTTTACGCGCTCGAATCCGAGCGAATAGAACTCGTCGGGCAGCCTTATCTGATAAGTCCCGCTGTTCATCGCGTAATCGTAACAGGTAACTATAAACGAATCGTTGTTTTCGTCGATAACCGCTTCGCCCGCCGCGTTGAATTTGATTCCCGCGGAATTTCTTATCTGCGCGACGTAATCGGTAAGTTCCACAACGACTTTGGTGGTCGTGTTTTCTTCCGAATAAACGGGAGTAACGTACTTTCCGAACGATTCCATGGCAAAAGTATAATCGCTCGCGGGATCCGCTTTGACGATCTGCCCTAAAGACATGCCCATCGCATAATGATTATCGTATACGCTGATATCCGCAAAAAGTTTGGTTTTACGGGTATTTTTATCGTATTCGCTACGGTAGGTAACGTCGGTTATCACAGGTGCCTGAAAGTCCACCGTGAACGGGAAAGTGAAAACGTTTCTCGCGTTGTTCTGCTCGTCTTCAGAGCCGTAATCGATAAACGCTTCTACCTTTGCGGTATATTTTGAATTGTTTTTAAGATTATGCTCTATCGTTTTATAATCTATATCGATAGAAGAAGCGTATATGGTAGTTCCCGCGCTGTGCGACTTGCGTTGATTGTAAGTCGTTTTACGATAAACCGTTTCGCCGGTCGAATCGTCCGTTATAGTAAATTCTATTCTCTTGGCGTTTCTGAGAAGTCCCGCCGAAATCGACCTTATCGAAGTAACCGTCGAACTGCCGCCGCTTTCCTGATTTGAAATCGCAATGCGGTTTTTGTTGGCCGCTATCTGCGTAGCCGCAGGATTCTGAATAAAATAATACGAGCCGAGATTTGCTATATAATCGCTGTAAAAGCCGCCTATAACGCGCGTTGCGTAAGCGTCTTCCATCAACTTGTCGTTATCGTCAAGACCTTTATTTATTTCGTCTTTATTAGTATCGTAATACTCTTCGTCGAAAATCGGCGCTTCGGTCCAGTCGCCGTAAAACGCAAGGAAAGGAAGCCCCGTGTTCACGCTCGTTCCGCTCTTCGCCGCAAGATTGAGAAAGCCTTCAACGTACATTCCGTGTTCGAACGACTCGTTAAGATACGCTTTATCTTCGCCCGTAAGAGTTATTTTTACCGTAACTTTGCAGGAACTCTTCGCTCCCACGGTAACGTTTTTGCCGTTAAGCGTTCCGTTTTTCGCATCTGAAACGGTGAGTTCCGCTCCGAGAATATAGCCTTCCTGAGTAACGGTTTTTTCGCCGTGACCGGTATACGTTTTACTTACCCCTTCGGTAAGAGTAATCGCGCTTATATCGTAAGAAACGGCGCTGCCCGTTACATTGTTTATCGTAAAAGTCATTTCATACTCGCCCGTTTTCGACTTATCGTCGCCGAGTTCGAGTTTAGACTTGTCCATTTCCTTTCCGTTCTCGTAAGTAGTAAGATACGCAGCCGTGGTGACCGACTTTTTCATATTGATAAGTCCCGCGCCCTGCTTTCTTACGGAAAACGGAAGTCCGTTTTTATTATATACGATATCCGCGGTGGACATCATAAGTTGATTTACTCTCGCGGTTACTTCCACGGGAGTGGTCGCGCCGAATTTTTCGGCGTTTTCTTTTACGTACTGACGGATAAGAGCCGCCGCGCCCGCCTGATTCGGAGCCGCCATACTCGTTCCGGAAAGTCTTTCGTAACCCTGCCCGGGAACGGCGGATAAAATCTCGCCGCCGTGCGCGGTTATTTCGGGTTTTATCTTCAAATCGGAAGTCGGACCCCACGAAGAGAAGTCTGACATAAACGGACCCGCGGTCTGTTTTCTGCTTATTCTTATTTTGCCCGTTCCCGCCGCCGCAAGCATTTCGCCTTCGTCCTGCGCTATCGAGCATACGGGAACCTGTTTGTCGCTTTTTCCGACGGACATCGAAATGGAACCCGAAACGTTGTTATATATTATAATGCCCGCCGCGCCCATTTCTTTAAGCGCAACGCGAACCTTTTCTTCAAACGTGGTAGTACCGCGCTTTACGAGAACTATTTTTCCCTGATAATAATCTTTTTCTTCGGGATAGTCCGTTTTTTTACCTACGCCGGCAATGGTAACGTATTCGAAATCTTTCGTTTCTTCTTCGCCGAGAATGGCGTCGATAAAGTGGTTTTTTTCTTTTGCCGAAACGGACGCTTCGTTGAAATAAATTATTTCGCTGCCGTATTTAATGTAAGGGGTTTTAACGCCGTCTACCGAAGCGACCGAAAGAGCCGCGCCGTAAGTGGAAGGAGATCCTACCGTGCCGGAATCGGGGTTGGAAGTAAGACCGTTGTTACCGTTTTTCTTTGAACCCATAGTGGCGTTATAATCGTTTGACGCCGCCGCTATAAGCGAGATTCCGCGGTCTTTGATTTTGTCGTAAATAACGTTTATGCGCTCTTCGTCGACTTCGCGCGCAAATCCGCACGACGAACCGAGCGACATATTGATAACGTCTACGTCAAGCGTAACGCAATCTTCGAGCGCCGCAAGTATCCAGGAAGTTTTCGCGCCGGTCTGCCCGTCCGAAAACACTTTCATTATCGCAAGTTGAGCCTGAGGAGCAACGCCTGTGATGGTATCGTCTTTCCCCGCGATGATGCCCGCAACGTGAGTGCCGTGTTCGGAATTTATAGGCTGAACGTCGGGGTCCTTGTCCGCATAATCGTAAGCGTAAGGAACTTTTCTGCTCACGTAAACGCCGTCAGCGGTCAGACCGGGAGTCGTTTTATACGCTTCGGTACTTTTTATGCAATTATTTATATAAGGAACGGTGAACCTGTCGGTAGAAGCGTCCGTTTCGAAGTTTTTTTCCAGAAACGCCGTGTGAGTGTAGTCAAGCCCCGTGTCGAGTACGGCTACGACTACGCCTTCGCCCTGATAATCTATATCCGAACTGTCGAAAATACCCGTTTCGTAAACGTCTACGTCGTTCGTTACTACTTCGGTTATGCATTCTTCGTAAGTTTCGCCCACGATAAGATTTGCCGAAGGGAAAATCGTCGATAATTTATCGAAATCTTTGGCTTTTATAGTTATTTCAAAACCGCTTAAAAGAGTATCGTACTCGTTGCCGGGAACGTAGCGCACGCCCGAAGCGTTTAATTTTCTTAAATACGATTTACGCTCGTAAGCGATGCGGGCCGCCGCGAATTTTCCCGCAACGGACGACGCGAAATCTTTGAGTTCGCCGTTTGCGCCCCTGTTATTGAATTCGTCGAGAATCGTAGGGCAGTTCATTTCCACTATCACCGAAATATCGCTGGCAGGAGAAATAGAGTCGGAAAGTTTATGAACCGCGGAATTGTCAAAATATTTGTTTACGTCGGTTGAAATTTTATCGTCGTTTACCCTGACGAGATCGGGAATGACCGAGCCGCTTCCTGCGGAAACGCCCGCGCTTGCGGCGGAATAATTACCGCCCGCTCCCGCCGCGAATATAGTAAACGCCGTTAACAACGAGAGTATATTTATAACTATCTTCTTTTTTTTCGTCATACCGTATACCTTAAATTACTGATTGCGCTCTGATTTTACGAGCCGTTATGCCGTAGGCTTCGTATCTTTTTAACCCTTTTTGAAAATACGGCAGGGTGTTCTTCTCGCGGACTAAACGCGCAAATTGTTTTTCCACGTCGGAGTTAACGCGTTTAAACGCCAACCCTATCTTTATATTTTATACTAATTTATCGAAAATGTCCACGCATTGACACGGTCTTTTTTAAATAAACCTGAAAAGTTAATGTGAAATTTTCAAAAAACGAAATATCGCACGGCACTTTTTAAACCCGTTTTAAAAACTGCCGTGCTTTTAATTTTATTCCGTTACAAGTCGTATCGTAGCGGTTTTGTCGGTCTTATTCAGAGTAACGACGTATGAGTTACCCGCCGCTTCCATCGTGTAAACGCCCTTTTCGGAGTCGTATTCGCACTTGGTAACGACGTAATAAGTTTTGTCGGCGTAGAAAAGAAGAATGGAATTTTTCGCTTCGTCCACGTCTACGAACTGACCGCCGCCGTCGCTTGCGTAATAAGTCGACGCGTTGATTATCTCGACCGAGAACCCGTCTTTATACGAAGCAACGCCTTTTATCGTCTGAACGTTTCCGTTTTCGTCGGTTACGGGGTTTCCGTCGGAATCGAGTTTTTCCTTGACGTAAGCGTCGTCGTTTTCTTCAAGACCGATTTTATAATAAGTTGCGGAATCGTAAATCTCTTTATCTCCCACGGTTTTCTTTACGCGGATAATGCCCGTAGGCACTCCGTTGATAATCGCCGCCTGAGTAAATTCGATTGCGGTTTTTTCACCGCCCGAAATTCCGTAAAGCGAGTAAGTGTAAACGGAACCCGCTCCGAAACGATTAGAATAATCCGAATATACCACTCTTTCGATTTCGAGTTCGTACGCGCCGTCGGCCGAAGTAAGAGTCTGAACGCGCGTAAACGCGATTATCTTGTAGCCGAGCGTTCCGAACGCTTTGTGCGTGTCAAAACTTATGTGCAGGCGATATTCGAAAGCGTCTTCTTTTTTAGTGTTTTCGTCGCTTTCTTTAGGAGTAACCGCAAAGGTATAAACGCTGCCTTTTTCATAAGTCGTTTTCTCCGCGGAGAAAATTACGTTGCCCTTGATGTCGGTAAGTCCGGCGTAAATGCCGAAGTCGCCGCTTATAAGGTCGGATTTTACGGAGTTATCCGCATTGTAAACCGTTTCTATGGTAATCGTCCCGAATTGATTAGGCGTTCCCACTCCGAAATAAACGTACATAAGATAATATAATTCCATATACGCGTAAGAAGGAATGGTACGGCTGAACCTGCAGGCGTTGACCGTGTAGTTGCTGTTCGCGCTGTTTTCTCCGTCGTAATCGAGCGTTACGTCAAAGCGATAGTAACCTACCGTTACGTACGTTTCGTATCCCGTAACGTTGCCGCTCTCGTCTTTCAGAGCCGCGCGCGTGACAACGCAACTGCTTTCCTTGCCGTCACTCAGAGCAACGGTACCTTTTACGTTGAATTCGGCAGAACCGTAAGGCACGAAAGTAAGCGATTTTATAGTAACTCTCGTATTGCCGGTTGCGGGATAAACCGTAAACTCGTCGGAATTGTCTTTTCTGCCGAAAGTTACGGACCAGCCGTCGGAATAGTAATAGTTTTTATCTTCGTAAATTATCGTTCCGTCAGGCTGCTCGGAAGTAAAGTTGCTTTCGTTGCAAATCTTTTCCGAAACGAAGCCGTATTTATTCGCAGCCGCGTTTTCGGGATCGTAACGATATACTATAACGTCGCCCGCTTCGCATTGAGTTCCGTTTATTACTTTCGCTTCTTCTAAAATAGAATAGTAATACGTCGTTTCGCCGTTGAATATGGCAAACCCGTGCGAAGAAAAACGAAGGGATTCGAGATCTTTCGTAAAGAACGAAACGTCCTGATAATCTACCCGCGTCATTTTTCCTTCGGCTGTATTATACTTATAAATACAGGAGTCGGTAAGCGCGTTGTTATAATAGTATAGATATTCTTCGTTGATAATCGTATATCTGCCGCTTTCTTTTACGCCCGTCTGACCGTAAATCGTAGCGTTGCCCGTTTCGTCGAAAACGATAACCGACCAGTTATCGGTTATAACGTAAGTGCTTACGACGTCGTAACAAACGGTTGAAAAACTGCGATATGTTTTTCCGCTTATAACGTAATAGCCGAATTTACCTTCGCCGCTTACGGTATCCGCGCCTTTTTTATAGGAATAAGTATACGTTTTTCCGTCGTCGGACAAAGCGTACACGCCTTTGCCGTCTATTACCTTATCTATATAAACGTAATTACCGTCTTTGTCTTTTTCGGGTTTTCCTTCTTCGTTGAGTTTCTGAACTTTAGTGTAAACTCTGAGCAGACCGTAGCCGTCGAAATCCGCAAACACGCCGTTCCAGCCGTTGTTTTCGGTAAAGAGATAAGTGCCGTACTCTTCGCCGCGCAAAGTAACGCCGTCATCCGAAACAACGTCGAAATATCTCTTGTTTTCGTCTATCGTAAGAGTTATAACGTCGTCTTTTATCGTATAAGCGCAATCTTTATGATCCACGCCGCCGCGATCGCGGTAAATCGCCCTGAATCCGTAACCGTCGAGAGTAAGAGTGCCGTCTGCGCCGTCTTTTCCGACGAAGTAAACGTCCTTGCCGTTACCCGCGTATTCGGTGAAAAACGCTTTGTTCGAAGAGTAAAGAATAACGAATCTGAACGTTTTGCTTTCCGAAGTAAATTTGTAAATAACCGTTTCGCTTACCGAAGTTTTACCTTCTTCGGAAACTACGCCTTCTATTTCGCTTACTATCTTCGTTTCTTTTTTGCCGCCGTTATCAACCGTTTCGGTAGTGGTTAAAGCCGCGCCGTTCTTGCCGTCGAAAGCAAGATATACGTTTGTGTTTGCGGTGTTGTCTGCTTTTCTTTCGAACGCCTTGTAAGGCGCGAAGTCGAGTTTTAAGAAAGTTCCCGCAGCGTCGTCGAGTCTGAAATAGTAAACTTCTTTTTCAACCGTAGAAACGGTGGTAATGCCGTTTTCGGTTTTGTAAACGCCGACGAAAGATTTTCCTTCCGCGTTTTTATCGGCAGTGTAGAACGCAAAGCCGCCGTAAGTGTAAAGCGAGCCGCTTCCGTCGCCGGCAGGACGATAAATAACCTTTTTGTTTTCAAAGGAAACGTTATTGTTTTCGGTATCGGTATAATTAAGCCAGTAATGAAGGAAGAAAGTTTTGTCTTCCGTTCTGAACGCGAAAGATTTTACCTTTGATAAATCGACGGGTTCGGTAAACGCGTTTGCGGGAATATCGTAAATTTTTTCCGATTTAGTAAACACGTAATCGCCGTTTTCGGTTTTCGTGTAAGTTCCTTCCGCCGCTTTTGCATACGAGCCGTCTTTAAGGTACACGTAAACGGTGGCGGCGAAGTCCGCGCCGTCGTTAAGAACGAGAAGAGGATAGTAATACTGCCCTTTTTCGTTGGAATATTTAAGTTCTTTATATCCTAAAACCTTTTCGCTGAATTCGTAAACCGTGGTTTTTTCGCCGTCGACCGTGCCGCCTGATTCTTTTTCCGACGCAACCAGAACGGTATTGACGGAGCCGTCGAACGAAGTAAACCTGACGATTGTTCCGAAAGCGCCTTTATTCGTATCGGCAAGGTAATAACCGTCGTAAGTATTATTTCCGTCGGAATAAGTCGCTTCCATTCCGCCGTCGGCGGTAAACTTTTTATCGCCGCATACGTATTCGTGAGCAAGCGACGAATCGAGATAGACGTATCCGTTCAACTTAACGCCGTTTATTTCTTTGGTTACGAGTTTCATCGTTCCTACGGTTTTTCCCGAAGAAGAATCGGTAAGAGTAAGTTTGTCTCCCGAAAGAACGTAAAGATAACTTACCTTTTTGCTGCCCGTATTGAACGTGGCGGAGTTAAAACCGTTGAGAGAAATCTGCCCCGCGCTCGCCGCGCCGAGAGTTACTTTCCCTTCGCTTTCGAAAGAGCCGAAACGGATAAGTTCGCCCATCGCTATGTGTTCTTCGTTTCTTTTAACGAAAACGTAACCCGCCTGATCTTTGACGGTGCTTATTATGAACACGAGTTTTTTGCCGCTTTCAAAATCGGCGTGATAAAAATAAGTGTCTTCTATCGTATATTCGCCGTTTTCGACGGAAATCTCGCCTTCGGAGTTTTTTACTTTATAAGTTACGCCGTTATATTCGTCAAACACTATAGACTCGTTTTCGTTTACTTTATACTTCCTTTCTGCGGCGTCGTACTCGTAAAGTTTCGCGCTTATAACGCCCCTTTCTTCGTTCTTGTAAACGTATTGAGTTAAAGAAATAATCTTACCTTCGATAAGCGTTTTATCTACGTTTTTAAAGTAAAATTCTTCGTTTTCTTTATCGTATTTACCTTTAAAAAACGTATCGCCGCGTTCAAGGTAGGCGCTCTCGCCGCTCTTGTCGGGAATATAAATAACGTCGCTTCCGCCGAGCATTGCGGTAAGACCGTCAAGCCATACGGCGTATAAAACGGTATTGTCTTCGATAAGAATTTTATCCGCGGCGTAATTTTCCTGACCGCCGTTATAAAGAAAATTTTCGCGATTGAAAAAGTCGGTGCGGTATTTAACGTCGCCGTCTTTGTTTTCCGCCCAGCCGACAAGAACTTTTCCTTCCGCGGCAAAAGGTACGGGAGCGTATTCTTCCGCGCCGTATCTGAAAGACTTTTCCGCGTCGCTCACTCCGTCGACGTTCGATCTTAAAGCGAGTTTATACTCGTTCCTGTCAAAATAAATTTTATACACGTTTTCCGAAACGTTTTCGGTAAGATCTTTTACCGTAACTTCGTTTTCGTTATGCGTTCTCGTAAAATGCTCTTCGGTATAATCGGGCGAATATTCTTTCTGAACGTAATCGTAACCCGTGTAGTCGGTTTTTTTTCTGGTATAGCCGTCGTCGGTAATATTCTGAAGATAAATTTCGGCGGTATATCTGATTTTATAACGCGCTTTGAGCGTTATATCTTCTTCGGCTTTTTTGTTGCCGAGAACGGTATCCGAGCCGTCTATAATCCAGCATCCGAATTCGCAGTCTTTTTTCGCGGGAACTATTCCGTCGAGCGCGCCCGATATCGCTTTACCTTTGCGAACGTAAACGACGTTCTTTCCGTCGACCGTGCCGCCGTTCGTATCAAGAGTTATTTTAACGAGTTTTTCGAATTTCGCGTAAAAGACCGCGTTCGTGTACGCGATAACTTTTTCAACTTTCGATCCCGAAAAATCGGCGTCGTTATACCAGCCTTCGAATTCGTAGCCCTCCGTTTCGGGAACGGGCAGAACGTAAGACTTGCCTTCTTCGACAACGACCTTTTTGACTTCCGCAACCCCGTTGGTTTCAAAACTCAGAATAACCGTTTTCGGAGAACACGAAGCGCAAAAAACCGCAAACGCGCAAAGCGCTGCCGACAATAAAATCAATAAAAATCTATTTCTGTTTTTCATAAGGTTTACATCTCTTTTATTTCAAATACTTTTTATATGTTTCCGCTATTATGCTATTGTATCTCGCCGTAGCGTTCTTACTTATGCGCTGAAACGACGCGTAATTCCGACTACGCCCTTTATTCGTTATCCGCGCGCATGCGCGCCCGAATTTACGGGGAATACAATATAACACACGCAATCGGAATTTGTCAAGCCTTGAACGAGTAAGCACCGTAAGCGCGATTCGATAATCTCTTATAGTATCTGCTTACGCCCGACAATAATACCGCTTTATCTTATTATTCGCTTAAAACCGCAAAAAATCGGTTTACGGCTCTGTTTTTTTCCACACGGCGTAGAGTTTCGTTCCCGCGGGAACGGTCGCAATATCTTTAGCGGCGTAAACGGGAGTATCGTCGGAAGATTTATCCGACCACCCTTCGAAAACGAACCCCGTTCTTTCGGGCGCTGTTATTTCTCCCTGCGCGTTCGGATTTATAACCGTATTTTCGCCTGTCGTTACGGATACCACGAACGCGCCGTCTTCCGACGTAACGCAACCCGTAACCACCGGGCGATACGAAGAGTTCCAGTATTTGTCCCAACCGTCGCGGTATGCCGCGGCGTTCGTATAAAAAGTGGTTTCTTTAAGGCCGTAAAACGCGTGCGCGCCTATCTTATCTACGCCTGACGGCAAAAACACCGACTTTACGAGCGACGCGCCTTTGAACGCAAATTTTCCTATATTTTTAACGGAAACGGGAATATCGAGTTTTTCGAGATTAGCCGCGCCGTAAAAAGCGTAGTCGCCCACGGTGTTAACGCTTGCAAGGTTTATTTCTTTCAGCCCCGCGCAACCGTTGAACGCGCTTTTATTTATTACCCGCAAACTGTCGGGAAAAGTTATTTTTTCTATGCTTTCGCAACCGCCGAACGCTCTTTCGTCGATAACGGTAAGCGAAGAATTTTCCGCAAAATCGAGAGTTACGATCGACGAGCAACCCTGAAACGCGCGCAAGCCTATGCTTCCGACCGTTGCGGGTATGGTTACCGATTTAATATTTTTACAACCGTAAAACGCGCATTTCGGGATGCTTTTAAGATATTTTCCGAGTTTAAGTTCGGTAACGTCGGTACAGCCGTAAAAAGCATAATCGCCGAGTTCGGCTACTTCGGTTCGCGATAAATCTATCTTCGCAAGCGACGAGCAATTATAAAACGCCGAACGCCCTATCGAAGTAAGCCCGCGCGAAAAACTTATCGACGTAAGTTTTGTGCAGCCGTAAAAAGCGTAATCTTTTATTTCGCTTAGATCGGGGCTGAAACTCACGCCCTGAAGGTTTTCGCATTTATAAAACGCGCCGCGCCCGACGAGCGTTATCGCGCTTGCCGTAACGTATACTATATCGGGGCATTTTTCAAAAGCGTAATCCGCTATTCCGAGAGCGTTGTTAAGAGAAATCTGACCGCTCGTTTTTTTGTAACCGACCACCCATTTTCCCGCGTAAATCACACCCGTATCGTCGGCGTTTTCCCATAGAGAAGTGCCTTTGAAAGCAAGCCGCCCTACCGACGTTACCGTTTCGGGTATAAGATTTTCGTTGTTGCCGAGTTTCGAGCAGCCGTAAAAAGCGTAATTACCTATTCTTTTAAGTTTTGATTTCGAGCCTTGCTTGAAATTTACAACCCTTATTCCCGAGTTTACGAACGCGTAATCCCCTATGGATATAAGTTCCGACGTCGTTCCCGAAACAGACAGAGTGTCGAGTTTTTTGCAATTTCTGAACGCATACGCGCCTATATATTTAAGACCGCCCGGCAAATTCAACTGAGTGAATTTATACGTTTCTCCGTTCGACGCGCTCAGAAACGCGCCGTCCGCAATACCCGTAATATCGCTTCTCAGCCTTAATTTCGGATTTCCCTGCGAAGAAGAGTTGCTCGTTACGTTGGTAAGTTCTTTCGCTTCTTCCGTAACGCCCACGAGCCACGACCCCGCGTAAACGAACGCCTGCTTGTCGTTCACCTGCGAAACGTATAATTCCGTACCCGCAAACGCCGAATAACCTATTTTTTCCACCGAAGACGGAATAACCGCTTCGCTCAGAATTTTACATTCCGAAAACGCGCCGTCTCCTATGCTTTCAAGACCTACGGGGAGATTTACCGAAGCAAGTCCCGTACATTTTGAAAAAACTCCTTCTCCTATCGATTTTACGCTGTAATCCGATTTAAATTCAACGGTTTTAAGCGCCGAGCACCTTGAAAAGGCGTAATTGCCTATGCTTTCGAGCGCCCTTCCGAAAGTAACGGACGAAAGACCTTTGACGTCGGCTTCGTTATCTCCCGCGAGCGTGCATGCCGCGAAAGCGTACTCTCCGATGGTTTTTACGGAGTCGGGAATAACTATTTGTTTCAGTTGCCAGCAATCCGTAAAGGCAGACGCTTCTATGTTTTCAAGTTCGGACGGGAGATTTATTTCTTCGAGTCCTACGCAATAAGCGAAAGTATACTCTGAAATTTTGTTAAGTTTTGCGGGGAGTTTTATATCCGTCAGCAGTCTGCACGACTGAAACGCCTTCGCTCCGATATACGTTACCGAGTCGGGCAAAGAAATCGATTTAAGGGCGGAACAGTTGTAAAACGCCCCGTTTCCTATCGTTTCTATCCTGTTTCCCGTAACGGTTACTTCTTCTATTCTGCCGCTGCCGTTGAACGCGTTTTCACCTATCGAAACGACGGGTTTTCCGCGGAAAGAATCGGCTATTTCGAATTTTCCCGAAGAAGTTCCCGCTTTTATGAGTTCGTATTCGCTGTCGTTATGAATAAGTTTGTAAATACAGCCCGTTTCGTAACCCTTCTGAAATTCTATCCGATCGGACCATTCGGAATCTTTATTCTTTTTATCCTTTTCGTTGGCTTTTGCTTTTATTCTTATAACGTAATCTCCCTCTTCGAGTTTTTTAAGGGAAACGTACGTTTTCCGCCCCGTATTTTCAACGCGGCTTTCGCCGCCGTCCGCAAGGCTTATTTCAACTTCGTATCTGACTGCGTTTTTAACTGCTTGCCAGGAAAGTTTAAGATCGTCGTCGACGCTTATTCCTACCGGAGTGTTGAGAGCGGTTTTTCCGCAGCCGGTAATCGCAAAAGGCAGAACGGCGAGTACGCACGCTAAAATTAAATATTTAAAAAATACAAAACGTTCGTTTTTTCTCATTTAATTCTCCTTTTATTATTTAAGCCGCTCCTTTTACTTTTCGTTTTTCTTTTCTTTCTTCTCGCGGATAATTTCGTGTAACCACTTGAATTTGAATTTTCTTACCGCTATATCGAGAAGGAACGCTATAATCGCTATAATCGCGAAAAGCCATCTCGGATCGAAAGTTCTGGCAATATCCGTTACGAACGACGCGAAAATTTCGGACGGGTCTTCGAGATCTTCAACCATATACCCGTTGCCGCCGTCGGCAATCGTCTGCATATAATTTTTGGTCTTTTCGCCGTTTTTAACCGTGAAATCGTACTCTTCGGAATACGAAAAAGTTTTATACGCAACGAATTCGCGCGTAGTGCCGTCGGCGTAGTTTTTTACAAGAGTTATTTTGTAAACCCCCGCCTTTTTCACAACGAACGCGCATCTGCTGTAATTATTCGTTTCGTCAAGCGCGGTTTTTACGAATAAATCGTCGTTGCCGCCGACGGAATTCAGCGATACGCCGCTCTCTTCGGCAGACGACAATGCGCTTATTCTTCCCGTGACGCTTTCGCCGTCTTTAAGTCCGGCGTAAACGCTCACGGTGTTCGTGTAATTATCTTCCTTTAAATTTATCGAAATATCGTTAGGTCTTATGTTTTCAACGGGCATAAGGTTGGAAATAACGTTTCTTATAAACGTTACGCCGCTGAGATCGGGATTGCCTTCGAAATCCGTGCCTGACAAGAAATCCCGCGACCAGTTTCCGTTAAGATCCGACATAAAACTGCCGACCGATCCTTTGCCGTATTTCCACTGCACGTAAACGGGAACGGAATAATCGCCCGAAAGAACAACGTTTGAATTTTTTTTCGCTTTTACCCCGTAAAACCCGCCCAAAGATACTTTAAGTGCGTCGCCTTTCCCCGTTATAAGCCCTTTTGCGAGCGGAGAAGCGATATTGTTCACCGTGGGGAAAAACTTTTTCGCTTCTACTTCTTTCATTTCGGGCGAAGTAAGGTCTTCTTTCATTTTTTCTACGATTTTATCGCCGCTTTCGCGTGAGAAAACGTATAATTTTCCACCGCCGAGTTTTGCCATGCGAAGCATTATTTCGTAACTCGTAGTGCCGAGTTCTTCATAGTCTTTCTGATCGAGCGCGTCGGCGTTGGCGGGGCGTTCCTGCCCGAAAGCGAATACCGAAAGAGTAACGCAGTTTCCTTTTCCTTCGTTATAATAACCTTTGATAATTCCTTCGTAACTCTCGGGGCTTTCGTTGGGCTGACCGTCGGTAATAACTATAATATGCCGTTTTTCCACCGCGCTCAGACTTACGAGCGCGCCGCCCGCGGTATCGAGCGCGTCCTGATAAATAGTGCCGCCGGTAGCGTCGCCGATACTGTCAATCGCTTCTTCGATTTTGGCTCTTTTGGTCATGGGAGTAAGCGGAAGTATCGTCGCGGCGTAAGAGTCGAGAGTCATAATGCTGACGTAATCGCGCTCGGTAAGCGCGCTGAGAGCGTAAGTCGCGCCCGCTTTCGCGCGTTCGAGAAAGGTTACCGAATCCGAACCCGTGCCGCTCATGGAACCCGAGCGGTCAACGATTATCGTAACCCCGACGGGCGGAGTATACGTGATAACGTCGACGGGTAAAAGTTGCTTGAAATAGGTGCTGTTTCTCACGTCCTGACGATTATACGCGTGCGCCGTGGTATCGTCGTCTTTTTCGTTTCCCCCGACGGTAAACAAGCCGCCGCCGTAATCGTAAACGTAAGAATAAAGCATTTTTTCGAAATCTTCCGAAAACCCTTTGGTTTTCGCAGACGGCATATCTTTATAGGCAACGTTATTCAGAATAATCTGATCGTAATCGCGCAGAGCGTCGACCGTTTTAGGATATTTTGCGTTCTCGGTATCGTTAACGTCAAGCGCGACGACCGTGCTTACTTCGCTGCCGTCCGCCGTCGTTTTGTATTCGGGGGTATCGAGAACGGAAAGGATAGCGTCGGGACTGCTGCCGCCGCCCGATAAAACGAGAACTTTGTTGTATTCTTCTATATTTACGTAAGTGCGGTATTCGTTGTTTATATCCATCGCGTCGCCGCTGCCGGAAAACCCGAACTTTATCTCGTGAAAACCGTTGCCTTCGGTTTCGGAAAGGCTTTTGAATTTATACTTGAAAGTAAGCGTTCTTTCGCCCGCCGTAAGTTCCACGACCTGCGAAATATCCGAAATTTCGTTGCCGTTATCGTATAACGAAACGACACCCGATATAGAAACGCCGTCTTTGAGTTGAGTTTTAAGCGATACCGTTATATCGCATTCTTCGCCCGCTTTTATGCGCGTTTCGGGAAGGGCTATTCCGGAAATAAGAACGTCGCCGTCGGTATAGTCGGAAGGTATAAGCGCGGTATCCACTTTTATTCCCTTAGCGGATATACCGCGGATAACCGAAAGAGCGTTTTCGTCGGTTTCCTTGCCGTCGGAAATAAGAACTATCTTCGCACCCGACGGGTTGGAGAATAAAGTTTTCGCGTAATCGAGCGCAGCCGCAACGTTCGTTGCGGAAACGTCGGGCTTTGCGGCGGAAAGATACCCGTTGTATATTTCGTCTACTTTATAAGTAAACGGAACGGCGAGAACCTGATCGAAGCCGAAAGTCACCACGCAGGCTTTGTAATTATCGAATTTCGCGCCGTCAAGAACGGTTTTTACGAATTCGTCGCGACGGTCTGCGGATTCTTCTTCGGTGTCGGAAACGTCCACAAGAAGCAGAAGTTCGTTGTCTTTGTTAGGCACGTTGTAATTAAAGGTCGTTCCCGCAAGCAGACTTATCGACAACACGAGTACTATCGTGTGCAGCACGAGCGAACATATACGGTTTCTCGTGCGGCGATATTTTTTTGATATTCTGAAATAAGGAAAAAACGCAAGGAAAAGCGCGGGTATCAGGATAAGAAGAAGCCACGGATGAGCGAATTTAACACTGAAATCTGTCATTATCTTCACGCCTCCTTACATTTCCTCGCGCGAATGCAGGAACCATTCGGCAAGAATCAACGCCACGAGCGCGCAGGCAACGTAGAAAAGCACGTCGCCGAAATAATCGGAAGTCGACTTTTTAACGTAAGGATCGGGCAGAACGTCTTCGACGGGAGCAATATCGCTCTCTTTTGCCGGAATTTTAACGTAAACTCTTTCGACTATTTCTTTATTCGCAAACGTTTTTTGCGTTAAAGTGTAAACCCCGGGGATACTCACGGTAATCGAAGCGGGAAAAGACTCTATAATCCGCGGTTCTTCGCCGCCGGGAACGGTTACGGTAAGAGACTCGCCGCGCGCGTTGAGTTTGAGTTCTTCGAACACTTCAAAATAATTCTTCTCCACGGTAACGGGGAAGAAATACTCGAACATATCGTACATCATGAGCGAAAATTCGGGTAAAATGGTAATATTAGAATAATGCACGCTGAAAGAACATACTATGATTTTTTGTTTATTCACGCCGTCGTCCGTTTCTTTGTACATATACATCGGATCGCCGTTTGCGGACATCAGAATTTTGTACGCGCCGTCCGTAACGACGAGTTTGCGGTACAAATTAACCCATATATCCGTTGCGGTGAGATAGTTCATAAGCGGATCGGTTCCGTCCGCGAGATTATCGGAAAGCGGAAGGTTTATTTTGCCCGACGGAACGGTTTGCTTAACGGTAAATCCCGCGCCGTTGGGGCTTTTATCGGGATCGACGAGATATACTATGCCGTCCGACGGAAGAACTTCGGGCATTTTATGTTCGAAAACGTAAAAATCGAAGCCTTCGAGTTTAGGCTCTTCGCCTTCCTTGACGTAAGTGGGAACGATTTCGTATTTCGATTTATAAATATCGGCAAGCCTGTTTATCGTGTTCGGGAAAAATTTATTAGGCTCTGAACTTGCGTACTGCACTTTCAGAACTTCTTTCTTTCCACCGTAAACGTAAAAGTTATTGTCGTAAACGAAATTATCGTCCGCTTCGACCGAGAAAACCATATCGCTGAAAGAAAAAATGCGATCTTCGACGGAAACGGGAACGTATTCGACGTCGTCCGTATTTATATCGTCGTTGCCGAGATTATATTTGAAAACGACCCTTTTCACCCTGTCGCCGTCGAGCGAAATTCTTTCCGCTTTGAAAATTTTTTCTACGCCCGCGCCGCCGGCAACCGCTTCTTCGTTCGCGCCGTGAACGGCAAGTTCGAGATCTATAAGTTCGTTTCTCCCGTAGCACGCCATATCCACGGATATAACGTAAATACCGTCTACGAGTTCGGCGTTCGCGCCGAGTATGGCAAAATTCCACTCCGCGTCGTTTCGGATAAGGTTTACGTTAACGCCCTTCGGTTTATTAGTAAATTCCGTATCGGTGAAAACGTAAACTTCGGCGTCGGGATTAACGTCGGTAACCTGTTCGCAGGCAAGCATCGCTTCGTTCATATCGGCAGAAGCGTAAGAGCAACAAGTAAGTTCCGCGTCTAAAAGAGCGTTTATTCCGTCGAGCGCGGTCTGCTTGTTTTCTTTTGAAACGCGCTGAACCACGAACGACGAATTATGCCCCGCAAGAATAACCGAAACGGTGCCGTCGGAATCGAACGTGGATTCCGCAAGAGAAACAACCGAGTTTACCGCGCGTTCGAAACGCGAAACGCCGTCCGTTTCCGTGCGCATGCTCGCGGAAGCGTCTATAACCGCTATAACTTCGCGTTTATCCTGCCTTGTTTTTAAAATAACGGCGGGTTTCGAAAGTATAACGGCAAGCGCCGTCAGCGCTAAAATCTGACAGATTATAATTAAAATATTTCTTAAATTGTTCGTGGTAAACCTGCGCCTTTTGTATTTAAGGCTGAGTTTCCACACGTAAGTGCTCGATACGAATTTCTGCTGAAAATTCGGCTTTATGATGTAAATTATTATCAGGGCGACGACGCCGAGCAAGCCGAGCAGCCCTAAAGGGACGAGTAAAGTCATTCCATTATACCTGCCTTCAACAATTCGCCGAAAAGTACCTTTTCGACGGGCTTACCCGTGTCTACGGAAATAAAATCCGCGCCGCGTTTGTTGCAAAAAGTTTTAATATCTTTAAGAAAATCCGCAAGCGCTTCCTGATACGCGCGCTGTCTGCCGCGCGTTATTTTAAGTTTCATGTTTTTCGGATCGGCAATGTCTGCCGACTCCGAGTCTATCATATTCACCCTGCCGTCGTAAGAAGGGTCGGATTCTTCGGGCGACATAATCTGTACGAGAAGAACCTGTCTTTTTTTGTATAAGAGATAGTCTACCGCTTTTTTCCAGTTGCTGTCGGTAAAAAAGTCGGAAATTATAACGGAAAGTCCGTTATTTGCGGCTGTATCGCTGCATAAGGTAACGCATTTTTCTATGTCCGTTTCCCCGTCGAAAGAAAGTTCCGAAAGCGCAGACACCGCGCGGAAATATTCCGTTTTTCCTATTATCGTGCCGAACGGATTTTCGGAGCGGTCGCCTTTCATAAGTTGAAACGACACTTTATCCATATTATGCACGGCTAAAAACCCCATAGCGGCGGCAGTAGCCACCGCGTATGAGGATTTTTGCAAATCGTTTTTTCCCATAGAAGCCGAGCAGTCCAGAAAAATCTGTATCTGCATCTGCCTTTCGTCGGTAAAAAGTTTAAGAAAGTATTTTTCGAATCTGCTGTATAAATTCCAGTCGATACGACGTATATCGTCGCCGAGCTGATACTCTCTGAAATCCGCAAATTCCACGGTCTGACCGTAAGAATTAACGAGATGTTTGCCGCCGAAATATCCCGAAAGGTTCGATTTTAAATTTAATGATAAAGTTTCAAGACGACTGAAAAACGCGTCGTTCAGACATAAACTTTTCATTCAGAAACGCTCCGAATATATTTCCTTTCTCTCTGTTACTTTTTGTATTTTTTGCTTACTTCGTCGGTTATCATGCGGATAACGTCGTCCGAAGAAATTCTTTCCGCTATCGCTTCGAAATTGAGTTTAAGACGGTGACGAAGTACGGGATACGCAAGTTCTTCTATATCCGAGTACGCAACGTTGAATCTTCCCTTTATAAGCGCAAGCACTTTCGCCGCGGATATTATAGCCTGTCCCGCTCGCGGGCTTGCTCCTACTCTGACGTATTTCTTCGCCGTTTCCGCTGCCACGGGAGACGTCGGGTGAGTTGCCGATACAAGCGTCATCGCGTAACGCGTTACTTCGCTCGCCACGGGTATCTGATTCGCGGTGCTTCTCATTCTTAAAAGTTGCTCCCCAGAACAAGCCTTGTCCGCCACTTCTTCCATAGTCTTCTGCGTCATATCGACTATCTGCATAAGTTCTTCGAGCGTCGGATCCGGTACGAGAAGTTTAAACATAAAACGGTCCATCTGCGCTTCAGGCAGCGGATACGTTCCGTCCTGCTCGATGGGGTTCTGCGTGGCAAGCACGAAAAACGGCTCTTCGAGTTTTCTCGATACGCCCATTACCGTTACGGTATGCTCCTGCATCGCTTCGAGCAGCGCCGACTGCGTTTTCGGCGTCGCACGGTTTATTTCGTCCGCTAATATTATATTGCTGAATATAGGTCCTTTCTGAAATCTGAACGAAGAGTTTCCGTTCTCGTCTTTCACGATGATATTCGTTCCCGTTACGTCTGCGGGCATTAAGTCGGGCGTGAACTGTATTCTCGAGAACGGCAGGTCGAATACTCTTCCCAAAGTTCTTACGAGCCTTGTCTTTCCGACGCCCGGCACTCCTTCGAGAAGAACGTTGCCGCCCGCTATCATCGCTATGACCGTGCCTTCAACGACTTCTTTCTGCCCTATTACGTCTCGCGAGATTTCGCTGAATATCGCCGCGCATTGTTTGCTGAATTGCTCTATGTCTTTTTCTGATACCATTTTTCCGTATTTCCTTGATTATTCTTTCGGTTTTTGCGGCAAATCGTCAGCCGCCCGCGTTTTCGTCTTTCGGCTCGGTCGACCCGTAATACCCCGAAACGAGATCTTTTGCGGAATCAGGCATGCTGCCGTCCTGCGAAATTTTGTCCATTCCCGTTTTCTTGGCGTCGTCGAACAAATCGCCGTAATAAGTGTTATTGTCGAGTATCTGGTTGCGCGGATTCCATTTTGCTCCGCCGCTTCCGCTCGAGCCGCTGCCGTTAGACGGGTCTGACTTTCCGCCCGGCTCGCCTTCTTCCTGACCGGGTTCGTCGCCGGGTTCGCCGCCGCCGTCGCCGTCGCCGTCGGAATCTTCGGTTATCGACTGAAATATCGCAACAATTTCCATATCGGCGGTTATTTTCATATCCTGCCTGAACGGGTCTTCGTTTCCGTCGCTCCACTTAACGAAAACGAACCCTTCGTCCGCTTCCGCGCGCACGGCTTCCGCGTTGCCGCCCTTTTCGATTCTCTGAATAAAATCGCCGTAAATATAACCGCCTTCGTCGTCTTTGACGGAATAAATCACGTCTACGAATTCAACGGGCTTGTCGCCTATAATGTCTATCCCCGGTTTTACCACTCCTTTTTCGGTAAGAGCGGACAACGTGGTCATTCCCATGCCGAGAACGCTTATCGAGCAAGCCGCGATTATAAGCGGAGCCGACACTACGATTTTTAAAAGCGACGCGTTCACCGAAGCCATCGCCTTTTTAGCGTCTTCACGCTGTTTCATGGCAATGAAAGAATCGTCGCCTTCGAGTTCGAGCATGGTAATAAGCCTTTCTTCAAGCCCGAGTTTGTCTACGCGCCTTGCGATTTCCCGCGTGGTGGGGCGGAATTTAAGAAAATAAAACGCGCAGGTCGCGCCGACAAACGCAACCGCCCATACGATTATCGCTATATAATAGCCCTTTATTCCGAACATCCAGAAGATAAACGAAATAAGAAATAACGCGCATGACGCCGCGCCGAGTCCGCATAAAAGCGATTTTATAACGCCTTCTTTGAAAAGACGGTTATAGTATTTTTCAAATAAAGTCTGCTTTTTCATACGTTCTCCTTTTTTATTTGCCGATTTTAAAATAATCGCCGCCGATTTTAAAATTTGCTTTAAAATAATCGCCGATTCGGCATTTTTTTTATATTAGTACTTAGTATTATAACATTTTACCGCTTTTATGTCTAACGAATTGTCGGCGATAATTGAAAAATTTCCGTTAAAAGCGTATTGTTTTTGTAAAAATTTTCAGTTTTTGATAACCCTTTCATAAGTATTGCTTATATCACGGCGTTTTTGCAAGGCTTCAATTATTATTGCTCGGCATGCTCATTAAAATCATATATTTGTCTGAACTTATGAAAAAGTGAACCCTCTCTCGTCTTTTACTCGCTTTGCTCGCTCGTAAAATCCACTCTCCCCGAAGGGGAAAGCAAGTGAAAAAGTTGTCTGGCATAATACGGCGCAAAAAGTAAAAGGCGGCAAAGTTTTGCCGCCTTTTAAGGCTCCCGCATATTCCCGTTAAAATTTCGGGAAAGCGGGAATTTTCGTTGTTATACTTTTACCTGCTTACGCAAAGTAAGGGTTCATTTTAATTCCGCTTGCCGGATTTGCGGGATCTTTAACCGCCGCGTAAATATCGGCGTTGCAACCTTTATACCAGTTTGCTTCCCAAATTCCGACGGTGTAGTAGTAATCTTTTTCAACGCTTATTACCGCGTTCTGAGAAATTCCGTTGAACACGTAATTGCCGAGTTTCATGTTTTCGGGGATATAAATACCCGTAGCGCCTTCAGGCGTGTTTCCGAACTTAACCGTAGTAAGAGACGTGCAATTATTGAAAGTATATCCACCGAGTATGTCTACCTTATCGGAGAACTCGACGCTTTCAAGCATCGTGCAACCGTCAAACCATCTGGTTGCGGTGGTAATATATACCGCTTTCAGTTTCGGAAGAACTATACTCTTAATTTTATCGCAACCGCTGAACGCATTAGTATCTAAAGTGAACATTTTAGTTAAGTTACTGAACGTTATGCTCGTAAGTCCCGAACCTTTGAACGCGTTTCCGCCTATTTTTGTAATAGTGTCGGGAATAGTAATCGCGGTAATCGAAGTACAACCCGCAAACATTTTAGACGAAATCGCCGTAAGTCCGCCAAACGTAATATCGTTAAGAGCGGTGCAGCCTTCGAAGAATTGTTCGGGCAGCGTTTTAACCGCTTTATCGATTATTACGGTTGTAAGTGCGGTACAATCGATAAACGCGCCTTTGCCGCCGCTGATTTTAGTCGAGTTAACGGTTACGTTAGTCAGTTTTTTACAGCCTTCGAACACTCCGAAAGCAGAGCGTTTACCTTCATAATCAGTAACGTTGCCGAGCGAAGAAAGTTTGCTTGAAAGCACAACTCCCTTTAAGCCGGTGTTCGCAAACGCGCCGGCACCGAGCGTTGTAAGAGTATCGGGGAAGACGATGGTTCCGTCTGCCTTATTCGTGCTGTTCGAAAAATCAAGCGTTTCGAGTTTTGCGCAATTTCTGAACACATTGCTTCCTATTTCGGTTATTTTTCCTTCGAAAACCACTTCTCTGAGTTCGGCGCAATTCTCGAACAAAATATCGCTGCTCGAACATGCGAGCGAAGTTATCGCCGCGGGAAGAACTATTTTTTCTATTCCGCTGTCGCTGAATAAACCGTCCGGAAGTTTACCGCCTGTAACTTTAATGCCGGCAGGCAGATTAACAACGTTAGGTTCGTTTTTGCTGCTTGTTGCAATCGTTTTAAGTTTTACGCAACCTTCGAATGCGCTTCTGCCGATCGTTACGTTATCCGAAAGAATAGTAACCTTTTCGAGATTCAAACAATTTGCGAACGTCGAAGAGTTCAGGGTTTCACAGCCTTCGGGAATAGTAATTTCTCTGATACCGCTACCCGTAAAGCAATAGTTGCCTATCGAAGTAACGCTTGACGGAACGTCGATACCTGCAAGGTTCGCGCAGTTGCCGAAAGCGTACATGTCGAATTTATCGACGTTCGTGGTTTCGGTTCCCGGTTCGGTTCCCGGCTCGGTAAGGAAAGTAACCTTTGTAAGAGCATTACAATTATGGAACGCGTATTGACCTATCGTATTTACGCTTGCGGGAATTTCGATTTCTTCTATCGAAGAATTGTAAAACGCGTAGTCGGGAATTTCGGTTACTTTGCCGGTAAGCACGACCTTTTTAATCTTTTTGTTTCCGTTGAACGCATTATCTTTTAACCCGTCAAGAGTAAGGATATCGCCTGCTTCTTTAGCCACAGGATACATAAACACGTCGTCTGCGTAGTAGAGAACTCCGTCCTGCACCGTATACGTTTTGCTTTCGCTCGTAAATGCGGTAAGGGTAGCGCAGTTGAACGCGTTTTTGCCTATCAGATTTACGTTTTTAGTGAGCGCAACCGTTGTAAGCGACGTACCCGCAAACGCCGATTCGCCTATTTCGTTAAGCGTTTCGGGAAGAACTATTTCGGTAATCGCAGAGCAGTTGTAGAACGCCTGCAAACCTATTGCGGTAACGCCTTCGCCGATAGTTACGGTTTCAAGAGATTTTGATTTGAAGAATGCCGATTCTGCAATAGTTGTAAGAGAACCCGAAATCGTTACCGAAGTAAGTTTCGGCATTTCCGCAAACGCGCCGGTTCCTATCAACGTAACGCCCGTAAGATCGAGCGTTTCGATACCGCTTTCTCTGAACGCATTCTCGCCTATCACTTTTGCTCCGATAATTTCCGTCAGCGCAAGGCATTTTCCGAACGCTCTGTTACCCATGCTGCTGACTTTAGGTATATTTACCGATTTAATACCCGAACCGTAGAACGCTTCCTTTCCGATCGAAGCGATGTTGCTTAAATCGAACGATTCGAGAGAAACGCAGTTTCTGAACATTTCTTCGGATATTGCCGATATATCGCCTTCTATCGTCACCGATTTGAGCGACTTGCAGTTTTCAAACATACCATTGCAGTTGGTTTTTACGCCTGTTTCGGGGTCGGTTGACGTGTACGCAAAAGGCGATACCGGAAGATCGGTTACTCCTGCGGGAATAACTATCGTTTCTATTCCCGAGCAAACAAACGCCAGATCGCCGATAGTCGAAATATTTTTCGGAAGAGTTACGCTCTTAAGCGATTCGCAGCCCGCGAACATTCCGCGCGGAAGCGCGGTAAGAACGTCGCATAACACGACTCTTGAAAGCGATTTGCAATCTCTTAAAGCATACATTTTTATATTTTCCGCTTTGGGAAGACTTACGGACGCAATGCCGCTGCCGTTGAACGCGCTCATGCCTACACTCATAACTTCGGGGAACGAGAGTTCTTTAAGAGCCTGAGTGTTGTTGAATGCGTCGTTGTTAACGGTCGTTATATCTTCAAGCCCCGTTACCGATGAAAGCGAAGTACAGTTATAGAACATACCTTCGGGTATCTCTCTCACCTTTTCGGGCATAGCGAACGACATAAGCAAAGAGCAACCCTTGAAAGAGTTCTTGCCTATCGTTTCGACAGACTTCATTCCCTTTACGGAAGTAAGTACTTTACAGCCTTCAAACGCGCTTTCGCCTATAGAAGTAACCGATTCGGGTATTTCTATAACGGTAATCGAAGTGCCTTTGAACGCCTTTTCGGATATTTCCGTCAAACCGCTCATACCCGTTATTCTTGAAAGCGTAGAAACGCCGTCGAACGCGGAAACGCCGAGCGATTTTATTTTAGACGGAACGTATACTTCCTGAACCGAACTACCCTTGAACGCGCTTGCGTCGAGTTTTGTAAGACTCTCGGGAAGGTTTACCGAAATAAGTTTATCGCACCCTTTAAATACGTTGGAACCTATCGAAATCAGCGTTCCGTTCTTTTTGAATTCTATTTCTTCAAGAGAAATACAACCTTCAAACGCATTCTTTCCTATACTTCTTATAGATTCGGGAACGATAAGTTTTCTTATTTTCCACTGACCTTTGAATACTGAGTCGCCGATAGAAGAAACTTCGGGAAGTTCGTAAATTTCACTGTCGATAACGCCGCAGATATATTTGATTGTAAGTCCGTTGTAATCGAGAAGCATCGCGCCGACAGAGTCGGTGGAATAATATTTATTATCTTCCGAAACTCTTATTTTTCTTATCGAAGGACAACTCGTTACAGAACTTTCTATATCGGTAATGCCTTTTGCGATATAAACTTCGGTAAGGTTTGCGCAACCGTCGAAAATATTATCTCCGGCGCCTTCAATCTCCCAGTCCGTATCGGGGAACTCTATTTTTTCAATTCCGGTTTTGGCAAAAGTAATTTTTCCTAAAAGTTTAAGTTGCGAGCCTTTTGCAAACGTAATTTCTTTAAGCATGGCTGCGCCGTTGAACGCGCCGAAGCTGCCCCTTTCTTCCGCAAGCGATTCGACCGACGCCGGAATAACTATACTTTTAAGCGCAGATTTATTGAACATGCTGCCCCTGAGTTTTTTAACGCCTTCGGGAAGAGTAATATGTTCAAGACTTGTATCACTGTCGAAAACGTTAATACCGAAACTTTCAAGCAAAGAGCCTTCTGCAAATATTACGCTCGTCAGATCTGCGTTATAGGAAAACGCGCTTTGGCCGATATAAGTAACGTTTGCGGGAATCCTTATTTCCGTAAGCGACTGACCATTGAAAGCGCTTACGCCGATTGTCGTTACCGTGTCGGGAATCGTTATATTTTTAAGCGAGCTGACGTATGAGGCAGTGTAAGTGGCAATATAAAACGTATAATTCGGTATTTCGGTTATACCGGTTTTTTCAAGCCCGATAACTTCTTTAAGGCTTGAATTGTCACTGAATACGCCTGTTCCGAATTTTGTAAGCGCGTTTTTAAAGGTAACGCTTTCGATATTCGCGCATTCTTTGAAAGTATATCCGCCGAGAGAGATAGGTCTGTTCGGGAATACGATTTGCTTAATACCCGCTTTATAGAAGACGCCCATAGTTGAACTTACCGACCCGTTGCTGATATATTCGTCAAACACGAGTTCTTCGGAATTTGCTATATCGCCGTTTCTGAACGTAACCGTTTCGAGAGAACTGAGCGAACTCGAAGCGAACGCAAGCGTTCCTATAAAGTTTACGGTAGACGGTATTTCTACCGCAGTAAGCTTAGTGCCGTAAAACGCTCTCGAACCTATTCTCGTTACGCCTTCGGGAATAGATATTTCTTTGAGCGTGGTAAGACTTTCGAACGCGCTGTCTGCTATCTCCGTAAGATGTTCCGCCTTGTTTCCTTCAAAAGAAACTTTAGTAACCGTTTTCACGCTGTAAAATACTTTCGGGCTGAGTTCCGTTATGGTATTTTTAATAACTACTTCGGTAATATCTGACTGCTGGGGAATAAACAACGCTTTGTCTGCTACGAAATCGCCGTTTTCGTTTCTTAAAGAATAAAGAACGTTTCCGTATACTCCGTAATACTCGCCGCCTTCGCCCATTTTTATCGTTTCGAGTTTTCTGCAGGAATCAAATATATCGATAACTCCGTCGGTCATTCCTATATTCTGAACGGTGGGCGATAATTCTATTTCGGTAAAATCACTTGAAAAGAACGCGTTCGACTCTATCGTGGTAAGTTTAGAAGTGTAAGATACGGCGCCGCTTTTATCGGTAACTTTACCGGAATCGATAATTATTTTCTTAAATTGCGACTGTCCGTATTTGAACGCACCTTCGCCTATCGTAACCGTTCTTTTTGGAATAGTTAACGTTGTTACTCCGCGAAGCCATTTAAACGATTCTTTTCCGAATACGAGCGGGTTCTCCGCTTCGCCTTCGGCAGGTTTTGCAAATTCAATTTTCGTGGCATGCAAATTGATAAAAGCCTGTTCGCCTATTTCGGTAACGTTATTGCCTATTGTAAGAGTGCCTGTAATACGTTTGTCTTTAGTACCCGTGATAAACGCGCCGCTTGCAATTCTTTCAACCGTTGCGGGAATAGCGTAATCTTTAACCGAAGCCATTTTCGGGTAAAGCACGAAAACTTTACCGTCACCGTTTAAAACGGGACCGTTAGCATTGTAAGTGTTAACAAGCCGTTCGTTTTCTTTAAGCGTGTTATTTTTTCTTATTTCGGTTTTAACGGTAGTAACGGCGTTATCGCCTTCTCCCGTCGTTTCGGTTATTTCTATTTCGTATAATTTAGTAACCGATCCGCCTGTCTTTGCGGGCAAAACGGTATAATTCGGGTTTTCGGCATTTATTTTAACAACAGTCATGTTAGTGCCGAAAATAGCCGCAAGATCCATGTAAGGAACGTTCTTTCCTATCGTAAGATCGGTAACGTAGCCGTCGTACGCTTTACCGCTGAAGTTAAAGAACGCGCCGTTTGCGATAACCGTGTTTTCGTCGCAGTCGAGAACAACGGTTTTAAGATTTGAACTGCTGAACGCCCCCGCACCTATGGAAGAAAGCGAAGACCCGAAAGTTACAGACGCTATTTTTTTGCACCAGTCAAACGCTTTTTCGTCTAAAACGAGTTTGGCGTCAGACTTATCGTCGCTGTTGAATACAACGCTGCCGAACTTAGCGTTATAAAACGCGCTTCCGCCTATGAAAGCCGTTCTCGACGGGAATATTACCGTCTGGCTTAAATTTTTAAGGTCCTTAAACGCTTTCGCGCATATTTCGAGATGAGCGTTATCCGATTCTCTTTCCAAAAATTCAAGCGAAATTATATTCGAACAACCGCTGAAGGCTTCTTCGTTTATCTTTTCAACGCTTGCCGCAATAACAAGGCTCGTTAAATTCTGATTTTTTAAGAACGCTTTTTTGCCTATTTCGATAATACCTTCGGGAACTGTGAAATTAACGCTTTCAAGAGCGTATTTTACAACTTTGCCGTCGCTGTTTACAACGTAATACGGCGTTTCCGTACTTCCCCCGATAGTATTGTCGTTATCTTTTTTATATTCGACGATTTTGTTCGTTGCGGTTTCTTTGGCGTAAGTACCTTTTTCGTTGATAACGTAATTATAGTTTTTGCACGCGTATTTAATCGGGCAATAAACTATTTTTTTCGCGCTGTCATCGGTTTTGTCTACCACGATGCCGCATCTTACTTTAGTATCGGTGCCGTCGGGAACGGTTATTTCTTCGGGCGCTAAGCCGTATTCGTTCGATTCGGGATAGCACACTTCGTAATTTCCGCCGTCGCCCGTAAATCCGATATCCACAAGGTTCGGACAATTGCCGAAATATTCGGGGAAATCGATTGCCGCAATACGAGAAGGTAAAATTATGGTTTCCGCGTTACAACCATTGAACGCTTTTGTAGAAGCAAGAACAAGCGGCTTTTCTTCCGCCTTTTTATCTGCGGGAGTAGCGGTAAAGTAAATTTCGGTAATATTTTTTACATTAAACTTAGGCGAAGAGAACGCGCCCGCTTCGATGTTGGTAACCGTATAAGGAACCATTATTCTCGTAAACGAGTTTGCTTTAAAGGCGTTAAGCGGAAGCGACGTAACTCCCGTGGGAACGGTGAATTGCGTGCAGGTGTTTCCGTTTTTGTCTTTGTAATTTTTAAGAATGGCGCCTTCTTCGTCGGAAGCGGCAAGCGCCTGCGGAATGTATTTCAACTCTTTGCCGTTTTCGGGATCGTTACGGAAAAGAATACCTTGCTCGGAAGAGTAAAGTTTTTCGTGATTGCCGTCCACTTTATAAACGTTTACTTCTTCAAGCGCCGCGCAACCCGAGAAAGCGGAAATTTCAACGCCGTCGGAAGTAACGTAACCGGTATCTACGTTTAAAATATTGTCGGGTATTTCTATCGTAACAAGACGTTTGCAATCTTTGAATGCGTCTGCTTCGATAGACACTATCGGATTGCCGTCTGAAAAATACGCGGGTATTTTAATCGTCGTTACTTTACCGATATCGGGACCGCTGGATACGGAATAACCGTCCGTTTTGCCCGTGTCGCTGTTATACACTTTTCTGAAAGAAAGCGTTTCGTACCATGCGGCGTAAAGCGTTAACGTTCTCGCGTCAAGCCAGTTGCCGTAACCGTTGCCGTTTTCGTTCGTATAGCGTTCGCCTTTGCCGCCGCGCTCGGTATACCAGCCGCCGAACTGCGTGGAAGCAACGTAAGAGCCTTCAACGGGAACGGGAAGAGTATAAGGCTTATCGAAAATCGCGGTTGCGGAATAAACGCCGCCGTCGTTATATTTTTCTTCGAGTTCGCCTACGCCCATAAGTTCGAGATTTACGGTGACTTTGGCAGGCGACCAGTAAGCGTAAAGAGTAACGTTCGAAGTCGCTAAAAATTTAGAGCCGCTTACAAACAAACTGCCGTTATCCGCCGCGCCGCCGGGAACGTCGTACATTCCTATAAGATCGTAACCGTAAAATTTAGACGTGGGAAGAGATATTACGTCGCCGTAAGCGTAGTACTGATTTTCAACGTCTGTACCGCCGCGAACGTCAAACGTTACTTTGTATGCGGTAACTTTTGCCGACGCGGAAGTTATATAAGTGTATGAATTAGCGGTATCGCTGTCTTTACTGTACGCCGAAACGGTAATTTCGTTTTCGCCGGCCTGAGTAAGAGTAACGGCAAGAGAAGTACTGCCGTCGAGAATTTCAACGCTTCTGCCGCCGTTCACGTTAACGACGTATTTATCTGCCTTCGCAACGGGCGACCAGGTAACTACGCCCGCGTCGTATACGGGAGCCGCGCCGAAAGCGGTTAAACCTATTAAAACTTCGTCGGAAACGAAAGAGTTGTTTCCGATAACGGAAGAGTGAATCGCCTGAACGGTAACCTTAACGGTGGCTTTGTCGGCAATTTCTTCCTGAGAAAGAGCGTATTCGTTGCTCGTTACCGTTTTAGCCGCGCCGTTTACGGTGATTACGTAACTGCTCGCGTCGTTTACGGCGTCCCAGGTAATTTTATTGTTTGCAACTCTTATCGCCGAAGGCGTGGAAAGAGTGTTTTTGGTGAACGAGAAAGCAACGGCTTCGGGACTGTTGAACCCGTCCGTTACGGGCGTAACTTTAACCGTTACTTCTCCCGTGAATTTTTTAAGGGAATAGCGCGTTTCGTTGGTTGTGAAGACGAACGGCGATTCTTTGCCCGCCGCAACGCTTACTTCGTAAGAAACGGCGTTATCAACCCGCGTCCATACGATATAGCCCGTTTTTTCTTCGTATTTAACGTCCGCAACGCCTTCGAGAGAGCGTTCGAACACGTATTTCGATTCGGAAGTAAGATAACCGTCCGCAACCGCGTAAACGGTAAATTCGATACCGCCTTTTTTCATACCGCACGAAGCGAAATTATAAACGGTGTTTTTGCCGAGAGAATCTTTCTCGTGAACGTGACCGCTCGTGCCGCAATCAACCGAAATTTTGTATTCGGCAGCGTTTTCTACGGAATTGAAAATAAGGGTTTTGTTATCGACTACCTTAAAGCCAGAAACTCTCGCCAGCGCCTTGTTTTTATAGTAAACCGACGTTTCGTTCTCGCCTTCTTTTACCGAAATTCTGTAGTTGCCCGCAGGCTGATTGCCGAAATCGAATTCGACGGTACCCGTCATATCCGATTGCGTGTGAACGGACTTTTCTCCGCTTTTTTCTACAAGGAAAACTTCCGCGGTATAAGTAACGCCCGCTTTGTTTTTCCAGGTAAATTTGCCGTTTTTATCGAGAGTTACTTCGGGTTTGCCGTTTTCGTACGCAGCAAAAAGTTCAACGTCGGAACTTAACTGTCTGCCGTCGTATTTATAGGTGAGTTTATCTGCCGAATTGTAATCGGAAACGTACCAGCCCGAAAAGTTTTTACCGTCTTTTTTGTCGGGAACGGGAAGATCTCTTATAACGCCGCCCGTGGTGGTAATACGCTGTTTATCGTATTCGGTGCCTTCGGCGTTTAATGTAACGGAATATTCTACGATCGCATTGTCTACGAAATATCCGTAAAGATCGACGTTCTCCGTAACGAGAGCGGCAAAATTATGTACGTTTTTATAATCGTTCGTTTCATACCAACCGATGAATTTCGAACCGCTTTTCACGGGATCGTCCGGTCTTACGGCTTTGCTGCCGTTCGTTACGCTGTCGGTCTTATAAACGTTGCCGTCAACGTGGTATTTCACGGAATATTTAACGCTTTTTTTGTAAAAAATACGCGTTTGTCCGTTAACCGTAAGACGAATGGTGTTTCCGTCGTAATCGGCTGTCTGAGTGCTTTCGCCGATAGTGTAGGTAAACGTTTTTCCGTCATACGAATAGGTGCCGTTAATGATTTCGTCTGTCGTGTAAGCGATAGTGCCTTTTTCGAGTAAAGCGTTTATTTCGTTACCCGAATTATCGTAGGCATAGTAAACGCCTTCTTCGCCGTGAGCGGTAAAGCCTTTGTCTTTCTTACACGAAACGACAAAGAGCGACGAAGCGATTACCATAATCGCCGTGAGCAGTGAGACCAAAAGTTTTCTGCCTTTCATAAGCATGCCTCCTATTTAGCCGCCGATTTTCGCGAAATTCGCGACGTTTGCGACCGTTTTTTAATATTTGCGCGCCTTTCGGCGTTTTTTAACCGTTATATTTATCGGAATTATTGTCCGTTTCGCCGACTTTTACCCTTTCGGCGTTTTTTAAGCGTTCTATTTATCAAAATTTCAGCGCGTCATTACGCTCAGCCATAAGCGATTGCGTTTGAACCCGTGGATATATTGCATTTAAGCGCGTTTCTGACGGAACAGTTGCGAACGCAACCCGTCAGAAAAAGGGTATACCCTTTTTGATTTTAATTCGGTTTTAATTTAATTTCGATTTTGTTTTAACCGAAATTTCTCCGAATTTTAATCTGTTGTATTAAATTTTCATTATAATAATTATTATAACATTATACTCTAATAATAGCAGTACTGTCAAATAAATACCCGAAAAAGCCTTGATTTTCAAGTATAACGATTTTTTAACCTTTCGTCGGAGCATTATAAGGAGTTATTATATTGTGCGCAATTTTTGAATATATATGCGCACGTTTGTACGCGATTTGCGAACATTTTGTGTTTTCACGGCAATAAATTCTTTCTCTGCGCCTTAAAAACCCGCTTTTCGGCAGGCACGTAGGGCATAACCTTCGATTTTCACTTTCAATTTTAATTTTGCGGCACTTTTCACAGGAATTATTATAAAAAAACAGCATTTTACCCCACGATTTTTTACGCTTATTGCGATAAAAACGCAATTTTCCGACGTGCGGAGCGCGATGCATAAAAAAAGACCGCAAAGTTACGCTTATGCGGTCAGATTTGTATAATTTTGCGTTTTATCTTATCCAGGTGCCGAGTTTTTCGCCTTTAACTACTCTTTTTATGCTGTTTTTCTCATTAAGCCCGAACGCAAGAATAGGCGTTTTGTTCTCCATACAAATGGCAACGGCAGCCGTATCCATAGCCTTAAGCCCCTGTGAAATAAAGTCGATATACTTGATTTCATCGTATTTTTTGGCGTTCGGATTGATTTTCGGGTCGCTGTCGTAAATACCGTCAACGTTTTTGGCAAGAAGGATAACGTCGGCATTGATTTCTGCCGCGCGAAGAGCAACGGCGGTATCGGTCGAGAAGAACGGATTGCCCGTTCCGCACGCAAATATAACTATTCTTTTCTTTTCGAGATGAGAAAGAGCCTTTCTGAGTATATAAGGTTCGGCAACGCGCGTAATGGTAAGAGCCGTCTGAACGCGGGTCTGAATTCCCCGCCTTTCGAAAGCGTCCTGCAAAGCAAGCGCGTTTATGACGGTGGCAAGCATTCCCATATGGTCGGCGGTGGTTCTTTCCATATCCACGCCCTGCCTGCCGCGCCAGAAATTGCCGCCGCCAACGACGATTGCAACTTCTACTCCGAGATCGTGAACTTCTTTAACTTCGTCTACCACTTCGTTTACAACGTCCCAGTCAAACCCCGACCCCTTATCGCCCGCAAGCGCTTCGCCGCTTATCTTGATAATAACTCTTTTATATTTTAATTTATCCATATCGCCTCGTTAAGATTAAAAAAAGGAATGCCGAAAAAGCATTCCGTTTCTTTTATTTTTTCATCGAATTTACCTGAGCGGCAACCTCGTCCGCCAGATTTTCACTCTTTTTCTGTAAGCCTTCGCCCATTTCGTAACGCGTAAATCTTCTTACCGAAATCTTTTCGCCGATAGAAGCCGTCGCTTCGATAACCAACTGTTCGATGGTTTTTGAAGGATCTTTAACGTATTTCTGGCAAAGAAGACAGTTTTCGTCGTAATACGTTTTAATTCTGCCTTCGACCATTTTTTCAACGATAGCGGCAGGCTTGCCTTCTTCGATAGCCTGCGCTTTTAAAATTTCTTTTTCTTTTTCGATAACGTCGGCAGGAACTTCTTCCTTCGTTACGTAAAGCGGGTTCGAAGCCGCTATCTGAAGAGCGATATCGTGAACGAGTTCTTTAAACTGCTCGCCGCGGGCAACGAAGTCCGTTTCGCAGTTTACTTCGAGAAGAACGCCTACTTTGCCGCCCATGTGAATGTAACTGTCAACAATTCCTTCCGCAGCGATTCTGCCCGCTTTCTTGGCTGCTTTCGCAATGCCCTTTTCGCGAAGATAATCTACCGCTTTATCCATATCGCCGTCCGTTTCGACAAGTGCCTTTTTGCAATCCATCATGCCCGCGCCCGTTCTCTGGCGGAGCGTCATAACGTCGTTAGCCGTAAAACTCATATAGGTTACTCCTTTATTTTATTCCGCTTTCGGTTCTTCGCTTACTTCTGCGTTGACTTCCGCTTTAACTTCTTCGATTTCACCGTCCGCATTCTCAACCGCCGCTTCGGCTTCGACCGCTTCGTCCATAGAAACGACTTCTTCGTCTACTTCGTGTTTAACCGCGTCTTCGCCCTGATTTGCTTCGATAACGGCGTCGGCAATAATCGACGCGATGAGTTTAACCGCTCTTATAGCGTCGTCGTTACCGGGGATAACGTAATCGATGTCTGTGGGATCGCAGTTCGTATCGGTTATCGCAACTACGGGAATGCCGAGTTTTTTCGCTTCTTTTACGGCAATTTGCTCGCAGTGGGGATCTACCACGAAAAGCGCGCCGGGAAGAGTAGTCATCTCTCTTATGCCGCCGAGAACGGTCTGCAATTTATCTCTTTCCGACTTTAAAGCGATAACTTCTTTTTTGGGAAGAAGGTCGAATTCGCCGGATTTTTCCATATTGTCAAGTTTATTAAGCCTGTCTACTCTCGAGCGGATGGTTTTGAAATTCGTAAGAGTGCCGCCGAGCCATCTCGAATTGATGTAATACTGACCGCATCTTTCCGCTTCCTGAGCGATTGCTTCCTGAGCCTGCTTTTTAGTTCCCACGAAAAGTATCGATTTGCCCGACTTAGCCGTTTCTACGACGAATTTGTAGGCTTTTTCGATTTCTTCTACGGTGATTTGCAGGTCAACTATATGAATGTTGTTGCGCGCACCGTAAATGTACTTTTTCATTTTGGGGTTCCATCTACTCGTCTGATGTCCGAAATGGACGCCCGCTTCGAGCAATTGTTTCATAGAACATACTGCCATAATTTTAATACCTCCGTTATTCCGCCCGCACGCAGGTTGATTTTCCGCCAGACGCCGAAAGCGTCACGAAGCGCGGCAAACGCGCGGTGTGAATTTTTACTTTAAATATATTAACATACTTTTTTCGTTTTGTAAAACGTTTTCACGCCGTTTTTGCGGTTTTTATCCGCTTAATCTTCTTTTTCGCGAACGGTGAACGCGTAAAGAGCGTTTTTTGAAATACCGCTTTCTTCGGAAACTTTTTTAAGCGCGTCTTTTTTACTCATTCCCGACGCTATATACTCATCGAGTTTTTCTTTCGGATTATAACTTTTTTCGTCCGCCGCGCTCTTCGCCGCTCCTTCCACGACTATAACGAATTCGCCTTTCGGCTCTTCTATCGAAGCGTTTTCAAGACTTTCGAATCTGTAAACCGTTTCGTGAATTTTGGTTATTTCCTTGACCGCCGCCGCTTTTCTGCCGCCGAGCGAAAAGTACAGGTCTTTAAGGTCTTTGTTCACGTCGTGCGGGGCGGAATAAAAAATAAGCGTCGATTTCACTGCGGAATAACTTTTTAAAAGCGATTTTCTCTCCTTGTTTTTTTCGGGCAGAAATCCTATAAAGGTAAAATTCGCCGCGTTCAGCCCCGATAAAACGAGCGCGGATAAACACGCCGAAGCCCCCGGAATTACCGTAAAAGGTTGCTCGTTTTCGGATAAAAGTTCGGTAAGCGCGTTGCCGGGGTCTGAAATTACGGGCATGCCCGCGTCGGATATAACGGCAACGTTTTTTCCTTCTTTTAAGAGATTGATTATTTCTGACGCGGCTTTTTTTTCATTGAATTTATGATACGCAATAAGCGGTTTTTTTATATCGTAAAAATTAAGAAGTTTCAGCGAATGACGAGTATCTTCGCACGCGATAACGTCAACGCTTTTCAGCGTTTCAACGGCTCTGTAAGTCATATCGCTCATATTGCCTATGGGCGTTGCGACAAAATAAAGCATATCTTTACTTCTCCCTTCCGTTTATAAAATTCGCAAGAACTTTAAGTTGCGGCTTTATACCTTTAACGCTCTCCGCCATAAACAAATACGGCGCGTTGCCTTCGCTTGTGGCAACGAACATTATCCTTTGCGGTTCGAGACCGTTCTCGCGCATGCAAACGATAAGATCGGTAAACCGCTCGGTTCTCTGACACATGCAAAGCCTGCCGCCGCGCTTTAATTTTTTTGCGGCGACCGACACGATTTCTTCCTGCGTGACCGTTATTTCGTGACGGCACATGGCTATTTTCAAATCTTCGTTTTTAAAACCGCTGTCCTTTTTCTTATATGGCGGATTGCAAAGAATAAGCGAATATTTTTCGTCGTATTCGGCGCCGAGTTCCTGAATCGGCTTGTTTATCACGGTGAATTTATCTTCAAGACCGTTAAGTTTTACGCTTTTTAACGAAATATCGGCAAGTTCTTTCTGAATTTCTATAAGATCAACGCTTTTAATGTCGGGATTAAGCGCATAAAAATGCACGCCGACTATTCCGCTGCCGCTGCAAAAATCGGCAACGGTATCGCCGCGCCTTGCAGAAGCGAATTTGGTTAATATAACCGCGTCGCTCGTAAAACGATAAAGCGAATCGTCCTGAATTATTTTTAATCCGTTTATTCCTATATCTTCTATAACTTCCATAACCGATACGGCGCACGGCCTTTTTATAGCCGTTTAACTCTTTTTAATCAACAATCTTACGAAAAATTTTCGTTTTTTCAACGCTCGAAAGCCGCGCTTCCCGTGAAAAACCGCTATTTGTTTGCCGAAAAAACTTTTTTCTGAAAAGTTTAACTGTAGGGATTCCATTCGTCATCCCTAATTAAAAAATCTTTACTGTCGAAAAAAGCGGCTTAGAGCCGCTTTTTACTCGATTATTCTTCTGCGGGCGCGCCTACGGGACACGTATCTGCGCACGCTCCGCATGAAATGCAGGTTGCCGCGTCTATCACGTATTGAGTATCGCCTTCGGTTATCGCCTGCACCGGGCAAACTTCGGCGCACGCGCCGCAAGAAATACATTGATCGGAAATTTTATAAGCCATAATTATATCCTCCGTTTCGTAATTTATTTATTACTTCGATTATTTTAGCATATTCGTTCGACTTTGTACAGCGTTTTATCGCAAATTTTGCGTTTTACGCGTTTTCTTCTTCCGTTTCTTCTTCCTTTTCTTCCTTAAGATCGGGTTTTCCGGGTTTGAATTTAACCTTGTCGAGCGGGTATTCGTTATAAGTAACCGTTCCGTCTTTCGCAACGGTTTTGGTTTTTACGAGAAGTTTAAGCATATTGTTCGATATAACAGTTGCTTTCCCGTCGGGCGTGGTTACTTCCGTGCCTGCCTTCGGCATCTTTTTATACGCTTCGGCATAAGGCTCGTTTTCGTATTCGAGACAGCACATCAGCCTGCCGCAAAGACCGCTTATTTTCGCGGGATTTAAAGATAACCCCTGATTTTTAGCCATTTTTATGGTAACTTTTTTAAAATCGGGCAGAAAACTTTTACAGCAGCATACCCTGCCGCACGGCGCTATGCCGCCGAGAAGTTTAGTTTCGTCACGCGTGCCTATCTGACGAAGATCTATCCGCTGTTTGAGCGCGCCCGCAAGCGCTTTTACGAGTTCTCTGAAATCTATTCTGTTCGGCGCGGTAAAATATATGATGATTTTGGAATTGTCAAAGGGGTATTCCGCGTCGACTATTTTCATATCGAGCCCCGACTTTTCTATCTCTTTTTCCGCGCTTTTTATTATTTCGGGAATTTTGCGCTCGTGTTCTTCTATGCGCTTTTTATCCTGCTCGGTTGCGCGACGCATTATAGGCTTTAAAGGCTGAAAAACTTTATCGTCGTCAACTTCGCGCGGAGCAATGGCAACCACGCCGTACTCGACGCCGCGCGCCGTTTCGACGATTACGCCGTCGCCCGCTTTAAAATCTTCGCCTTTCGGGTCGAAGTAATATACTTTGCAGGTGTGATTGAATTTCACGCCGACTATTCTGACCATTTATGTCTGCCCTCCAGAATTCCGAACAGTATCGCGTCCGTAACGGCGGCGCGGTTACCGTTGAAATATATCGCCTTTTCGGCTTCTTTGAGTTTTTCTTCTATAAACGAAAGCGCGCCGAAAGAATACTCGCCCGCAAGCGTTTTTACGTTGTTTTCCACGTTCTTTTTAAGTCCGCTTTTATACCTTAAAGTCTCGGCGATAAGCGAAAACGCAGCCGAAACGAAGTCGGAAAGAGAAATTTTATCGAGAGTCGCGCTTAATAAAGCAACCTGTCTGCTCGATTTAAGTTCGGTTAAAATTTTATAAGCCGCTTTTTCGGGAATTCCCGCGCCGCCGTCGTCGTATCTCGAAATCGCTTCGCCGACTTTGCCGCCCGATAATCTGATTGCGGCTTTTAATTTTTCTTCGTCCGTACGCCCGTCTTTCAGCGCGGTAAAAATTTCGTCGTCGGTAAACGGCGGAACGTCTATTCTCTTCACGCGGGACATTACCGTCGCAAGCAGCGGATAAACGCTTGTTGCCATAAGCAGAATATAGGTGTTTTCGGGCGGTTCTTCGAGAGTTTTTAAAAGTTTGTTCTGCGCCTGAGCGTTCATATCCTGCGCGCCGACGAGAACGAACAGTTTTTTATCGCATTCGAGCGGCTTTAAAAAACTTTTTTCAACGAGTTCGTCTA
Source organism: uncultured Clostridia bacterium (assembly GCA_934248055.1). GTDB lineage: Bacteria > Bacillota > Clostridia > Christensenellales > Borkfalkiaceae > HGM11412. The sequence continues at coordinate 228,742 of CAKQKI010000002.1, forward strand.
TATCGGCGGTTTTTATCTTTTTGTCCGTCGGGTAAAAAACGGCGTCGGGATATTCGTTTTTTTCTATGAGCCTTAAAGCGCGCGTATTTTCTCCGTTTTCGCCGCAAATTATGAGTTTTGCAAAAAACACAGCAAAGTCTTTAAGAGTATACGAATCTTCCGAAACAATCAGAATTGCGTGGGAAAGCGTGCCTTTTTTCTCGTCGCCCGCAAGTATTTTATACGCGTTCGTATTTTTTAAAAGCGAAGAAAAATCCATTTTATTACCGTATCACCGCTCTTGATTTCAATGCGGCAAGAACTTTTTCGTGCGTTTCGTACTTACTGCCCGAACAATCTATATCGGCAATCCTTTCAGGATATTTAAGGGCAAGTTCCTTATACCCCGCGTACACTTTTTCGTGGAAATCTTTTCCCGACTGCTCTATTCTGTCGCCTTCGTCCGCTCCGCCTTTTCTTCTGAACGCCTTGTCGGGCGAAATGTCTAAAAACACCGTGCAGTCGGGCATACAGTTGTTTATCGCGTAAGCGTTTATATCCGATATAAACCCGTAGCCTAAACCGCGCGCCACAGCCTGATACGCGTAAGACGAGTCTATAAACCTGTCGCAGAAAACGAGTTTGTTTTCGTTGAGCGACGGTATTATTTTTTCTTTGACGAGTTGCGCGCGCGCCGCGGCGTACAACAAGGCTTCGCATTCGTAAGTCATGGCGGAATTATCGACGTCTAAAATAAGATTTCTTATTTTTTCCGAAATCTCCGTGCCGCCCGGCTCACGAACGAAAACGTAGTCTATTTTATTGTTTATCAGATATTCTTTGAAAAGCGCGAGTTGGGTTGATTTACCGCTGCCTTCGCACCCTTCGAAAGTTATGAATTTCCCTTTCATCTGTTTTCCCGTAACGCCTTTATAAGCCTATCGCGGCTTTTTGCTCGGCTGTGCCGAATTCTTTTACGAGCGACAAAACGTACGCCGCCGTTTCAAAAAACAAATCGCCGCTTTTTTTAGCGTAATTTCCGATAGCGAGATAAATCCCGTCTTTCGTATACTCTGTTTCGCCGCTTTTCGAAGATCCGCCCGAACTTTGAGTTCCGCCTTCTTCTCCGGTCTTTTTCACCGCGACCTTGAACGCGTTGATAAACGAATCGCCGAGCGCGCCGAGATTCATAAGATAACAGCCTTTAAAAACGACTTTTTCGGAAACTTTGAATTCGGTAAGTTTTTCGGAAGACGCAAGCAAATCGGGACACGTTTCTATAAGGTTTTTGAACGCGTCGATATTCTTTTTCAGACCTTTTATGCGCTCTATTTCTTTTTTCACTCCGCTTTCCTTTTTTTCGGCGTTGTTGAAACGAGAATCTTTTCCGCGCGTTTTTATAAAGTTTTCTCTTACTTTTTGCTCGTTAACGTCGTTATAATCCGCCGTTTCGTCTTCATAAAAACCGTTGCTTTTAAGATATTTATACGCTAAGCCCACGTAAGTGTCTTCGCCGTAACTGCCGTCAAGACTCTTTATTTTTATCGCCCAACCGCTTTTAACGTAACTCCCGGCAAGCGTTTCGGACGCGATAAACACGTCGTCGTCGCCGATTTCGTGAAAGGTATTGAGCATATACGCCGCGCCGTAATTACCCTTGGCACTTAAATTCGTTATTCCGCCGGTAAGAATTTCGTAAGAAAACCCGTAATCGAGCGCGCCGGACGAAATTGCGGTATTATACGCTTTGTTTTCGTCTTCGCCGGAAATTATATCGTCGCCGACGAGAATTTTAAAAGACTGCCCGTCCGTTGCTTTTTTCCCGAGAGCGTTGAATATCAAAGTAAGCAGCACGCAAACTATAATAGAAACGGCGATTGTTTTTATGACGTCGTAAGTAAAAAAAGTTTTTAATCTGCGACCGTTTATTTTATTATCCATTATTATTCAATTATTTCGAGAATTTTTATGCGATAACCTACGCCCTTCGGCGCTTTGACGAGAACCGTTTCGCCCGCCTTTTTGCCGACGATTGCCTGTCCGATAGGCGACTCTATCGAAATTTTGTTTTTGGAAAGATCCGCTTCGGCCGTTCCGACCACCATAAACACGTACTCTTCGTCTTCTTCTATGTCGAGATATTTAAGTTTCGTGCCTACGTCTACGACGCCTTTGTTTTTTGCCGTTACAACTTCGCCGTATTTGAGTTTATTTTCTATTTCCTGCGCTTCGCCTTCGAGTTTTGCATGCTCGTCCCGCGCGGAATGGTATTCCGCGTTTTCGGAAAGGTCGCCCTGTTCTCTCGCGACTTTAATTCTCTGCACTACTGCGGGGATAAGTTCGTTTTTAAGTTCTTTGAGTCTTGCTTCGAGTTCTTTCTTACCTTCTTCGGTAAGTATAATTTTGTCCATATATGCTCCTTTAACGGCTTAAAAAACCGCGTTTATTGTCAGTGTCTTATTCTGTAACCGAAACCGCAACTGTTTTCAAGCGGATCGTCGAGCGAAATTTCAGCCTGCTCGGGATTTTTTTCCATTCCGAACGTATACATAAGTTTATCTATAAGTTCGTTCGCCTTATAGCAATCCGCCGCGGTTTTAAGTTCGAACATCGCGGGAGTGTCGGCAAAGTTTTTGTCGTACCCTACGAATTCAAGACCTTCCTTGTCCGCGTTGAGCGCAAGATATAAAAATACTCTCTCTTCTTTTTTAAAGATTTTAAGAATCATTTTATTGTCAAGACTCTGCGGGAATTTGCGGTTCGGAGAAAGCGTGTAACTTAAAACTATCGCCCTTAAAAGCCGATAATAATCGGCAGCCGAAGTTGCCACCACGTCGTTTTTAACGTAGAAAGCGAAACCGTTTTTACGCGTTTTTTCGTCGCTCGAAACTTTCTTCGCGTAAGTATTTTCGCTCTTTATAAGATTATTGAGAAGCATTACGTCTTTTATAATTTTCAACGCTTCCTGATAATCTTCGTTATTCTTAATCGTTTTTTTGCAGGGAACGATTGCGAATTCGGGTTCGCGATACGCTTCTACGGAATAGCCGCGCATTTTTAAAAGCGACGGGTCTGCCGAAAGATAAAGATTTATAACGTCGTCGCGCTCGAACATTTCGGCGATAACCTGCTTTCTTTCAACGCCGAGTTTTTTAAACGACGCCGCTCTTTCGTAACCGAGCAACTCGTATCTTATGCCGTCGTAAAAAGAACCGATTGAATTTTCTTCGGGAAGATTTTCGATAATTTCTTCGACCACGCCCGTTTTTTCGGCGTAATTCGTTTCGTAAACGCCGATTTCCGCCACGCCCGTTTTTTCTTCGGGTTTAACTTCTGAAAGCGGCGCTTCGGGCGCTTCTTCTTTTATCTCTTCGTCGTATTTCGCGTAAAGGTTAATACCCTTTTTCTTTACCAGCATTCCTTCGAAAGGCTTTGTAAAGTTTTTATCCTTATACCAACCCGAAAAAGTAAAGCCGCTTTTTTCGGGGGGAGCGGGAAGTTCCACTTCTTTTTTGCGTTTAACTTTGAGCGAGCCGCACTTTTTACCGCACGAATATAAGGTAATTTTCTGCTTTTTCGCGCTCTTTACGATTGACGAAATTATAGAAATAACTATTATTATCGCCAGCGCAAAGGCTATAAGTATGGCGTAATTGACGTTAACGACTTTGCTTATCGCAACGTTACCGTACCAGGGTGAAATTTTGTCGCGGATAGCGACTACAAAACCCAACCCGAAAAACCAACTTGTGAAAATAGTCCATACGTTTTTTAAAAATTCCATGATGTCACCGCCTTTTATTTGTGTTTTTTATATTCTTTGAATTCTTTCATCAATTTTTTTTCGGCCTTTTTCTTCTTTCTTATAAAGCAATTTACGATTATAGCCGCGACCGCGATCGCCGCAAGTCCGATCAGAAGATACGCCCCGTAGTTTTTAAAGAAGCCGTCGTCCTTATAAGCGTAACCGCCCGCAACTATAAAATAATCGCCGGGCTTTGAAGCGGTGAACGAAAAGAAACCGTCTTTAATCGCCGCGTCGCAAAGAACGACTTTGCCTTTCCCCGCGTACGCTCCCGCCTGAACGGAAGAACCGTCTTCGATGCCAGCAAGATTAAGATCCGAAAGTTTTATTTTTACTTCGACGGAAGAATTAAAACTTTCGGCGTATACTCCGTTGCGCATATATTTAATCGTAAAAAAGTAAGCCGCCCCGCCGTTTTCGACCGTCATATCTTCACTCTTCGAAAGAGCAAGCCCCGCGTTCCTTATAACCGCGGAATTAAGATATCTTATAACTTTTACTCCGTCGTCTTCGGCAAAGTCTTTTTCGCCGTTTTCGGTTTTAAGCGAAACCGTTATACCGTCTGAACTTACGATATTGTCCGTCGCGACGGAATATTCTTCGCCGTCGACCTTGTTTTTAAGTTCCGAATAACACTTATCCGTTTCGGATTTAAGATTTAACTTGTCTATTTTCGTTTTCGCCGCTTTCACGTCCTTTTCAAAAGCGACCCTGCCGCCGCTCGTTGCGGAAAATTTATTTGCGTTTTCTTCGGCTAAAAGGTCTATTTTTTTAAGCACGATGTCTTTATACTCGTCGATAACCGTCTGAAAAACGTTTTTCTGTTCCGCCGTAAGAGAAGCGACTTCTTCTTCCGACCATTCGTCGCACTGTGCCGCGCCGAGAGAAACCGTTTCTTCGTAATCGGGCTCTCTTACCGGATTTTTAACGGCGGCGTAAGCCTTTTCGACGGCAGAATAATCTTTCGTAACCGCCGCGCCTTCTTCGGCATAAGCAAAAAACTGAAAATGAAAAGCCGCGAATAACGCTATTATCGATACAAATACGACCGAAATTCTTTTCATTTGCGCCATCTCCCTACAAAGTTAAGTATGTTAATATATTAGCATATATTTTAAAATATATCAAGAATTTTAAAGGTTTTTTGAAATATTTAACTATTTATTCGCGTCCGTAAACGTTTTTATTCGCCGTTTTAAACCGCCGTTTTCTTTTTAAAAACGCAAAAATACGCAAAAAACCGCGCCATAGCGCGGTTTTTATAACAATATGCGTTTATTCCGTTCTTAAAGCGATAACGGGATCTTTTCTCGCCGCGCTCGCCGCGGGAATAAGCCCCGAGATAAGCGTGAGAAAAATACTCAGCAAAATAAGCACCGCCGCGTTCCATAAGGGAAGAGCCGCAAGCGATTTTATTTTCGTAATTGGGTAAAGTACGGCGTTTACTATAAACGACACGAGATACGTTGCCGCAATACCTATAATGCCCGAAAGAGTTCCGAGAATAAACGTTTCCGCGTTGAAAAGATGCCCCACGTCTTTTTTTCTGCCGCCGAGAGCGCGTATAACGCCTATTTCTTTTATGCGTTCCACCACGGACACGTACGTTATTATTCCTATCATAACCGTTGAAACAACGAGCGATACCGACGTAAAGGCAATGAGCGCGTAAGAAACGACGTCGATAAGCGTTTTAATTATCGAAATGACGAGAGAAAGAGAATCGCTGTACCTTATATCCGCCCTTTCCGCTGCGGAGATTTCTTCGCCGTTTACGGTAAGCGTTTCTTCGCCGTTCCATTTGTCGAGATAGTCGGTAACGAGATTTTTATCGTCGAAACTGACGGGATAAAAAGATATTGAATTTGCAAGATCGTTGCCGCCGAGAGTTCTTATGGCGATTCTCGCAAGAGAAGCGTAATCTATTTCCGTTCCGCCCGAGCCGCCGAATTTTATAATAGAAGAAGTATTCCCCGCGGTAAAGTTTGCGGTTGAATTAAAGGTAAAATCTTCGCCTTTGAACGAATATTCGTAAGAATACGCCGTTCCCGCTATAAGGCTTGCCACGGCAAGTTTTTCTTCGGCGGTGAGTTCCGTTTTGTCGGCGTAAGCGGAAAACGCCGAAATTATTCCGTCGCTTTCGCTCTTTGCGGTTTTAAGAACGTAATCGGTAAACGCTTCGGTGTAATAAACGCCCGTCGAAAGACAGCCGTAAGAAACGTTTTCTTTCGGCGAAAGTATTCCCACTACCCTTAAATCCACGGCTTTTTCGTCCGCCGCGATGTCGCTTTCTTTAAAATTATACTTATACCGCTCGTTAGGCGTTGCGGACGCGTCTTTCTGAAACGCCGCGTTATTCGCGTGCCAGGTAAAGCGTTTGTCGGAAGACTCGGAAAGCAATTCGTCGAAATCGAAGTATTCGCGCTTCGCTTCGGTCATATAATCGCCGCCGTTTTTCATGGTAGAATAAATAAGATTCAGAAATTCTTCGCGGGTATAATAACCGAGCCTTGCAAGCAATATATCGGAAAGCCTGCTCTGCTTATCGAGAACGAGCATTATTTCGTTCTTTCCGGCGGCTATTTTTCCGTAAACGTCGTATTGATTTTTAATATATTCTTCGCTTGACGGAGCCTGCTGAAAAGACGGAATAAGCGACGAAAGATAACTCGCGTTCGAGCCGTAATCCGTGCGCTTTAAAATATCCATATAAAGATCTGTGATGGCGGTTACGGAAAGTTTTTCGCCCGCGTCGGCGGCGGTTTTTTTATACTCCGCGTAAAGATTGTTCGATAAATCCGTTCCGTACCCTAAAAGCATAGCCGAATAATATTCTTCGGGCATTTCTTTTACGTATTGCACGTATTTATCGGTTATCTCGTTTTTTATAAGTATTCTGTTCATTTTTTCGCTCGTATCGGCAAGATATTTTACAAGCGAATTTATATACGCCCTGTCGGGCTGTCTGACGATTTCCGATTTCTGCGCGCCGTTCATCATATCGGTAAGCGCGGAAAAATCATAGCCTTCTTCGGTTATCGTTATAGGGTTTCCGGACAACATATCGTCCTGCATCGAAACAACGTAACCTTTTATCCCCGCCGAAAAGGCAAGCACGAGCGCGATGCCGATAATGCCTATAGAACCCGCAATACCTACCATTACGGTTCTTCCCTTTTTGCCGAGAAGATTTCTGAGCGACAGACCGAAAGCCGTGAAAAACGACATTTTCGCGCGCTCTTTTTTCTTTGATTTTGCGGTGTTTTTCGCGCTATAGCCTTGTTTTTCGTTGCATATTTCTTTTTCTTTCAAAATATCGCCGCTACTTAAACCCGCGTTAAGGCCACTTTCTTTTTCCGCTTCTTCCGCCCGTTCGGGAATATACGGATCGGAATCTTCTATGATTTCGCCGTCTTTAAGCCGCACTATGCGCGTGGAATATTTTTCGGCAAGTTCGGCATTATGGGTTACCATAATCACGAGCCTTTCGGCGGATATTTCTTTTATGAGATCCATTATCTGAATACTCGTTACGGTATCGAGCGCGCCCGTAGGCTCGTCGGCAAGGAGTATTTCGGGGTCGTTTACGAGCGCGCGCGCAATCGCAACTCTCTGGCACTGCCCGCCCGACAACTGATTCGGCTTTTTACCGTATTCGCCCGAAAGACCTACTCTGTCGAGCGCGAGTTTCGCTTTTTTAACGCGCTCTTCTTTTTTTACGCCCGCAATGGTAAGCGCGAGTTCCACGTTTTCAAGAACGGTCTGGTGCGGAATGAGATTATAACTCTGAAAGATAAAGCCTATGCGATGATTGCGGTAAACGTCCCACTCTCTGTCGCCGTAAAATCGGGTGCTTTTTCCGTTTATGATAAGGTCGCCCGAAGTATAGTGATCGAGTCCGCCTATTATGTTGAGCAGCGTGGTTTTGCCGCAACCCGACGGACCGAGTACGGAAACGAATTCGCTTTTGCGGAAATTGACCGAAACGCCTTTAAGAGCGTGAACGGTAAGACTTCCCGCACGATAATCTTTTACTATATTTTTTAAAAACAACATTTTTATCTCCGATGAAAGTAAAGATTGTCAGGGATTTAATTTGTCATCACTAATTACCGAAAAGGCGTCTTTTTCGCCATTTTCCGCGACCGTTCGGGCGCAGTACGACGAATACAGCAACTCTCACATTCGCAAAAAATCATCAAAAAATGCGCTCTTTTCGGTGCGGAGCATTTTTGCGGATGAGAAACCGACCGCATCGCGGCTCGTTTAGGCAAGGCAAACACCCGAAGTTGTACTTGGCGTACTACGAGCGGCGTTTAACACCGCAAAAATAACTAGTGATGACGAATGGAATCCCTAAAATTTAAAATAGCATATTTCAGAGCGATTTGTCAATTTTCGGATTAAAAAATTCGCAACGTCATAAAAAAATCATCTTCGTTTCACGAATGCCCGACATTGAACGGAAAATAAAAAACGGCTTAAAAAAGCCGTTATGCATTATTCTATTCGACGTTTAACGTCGGAAATTACAGAATTTCAAGATTTTTCTTGAAAATTCTTTTAAAATCGGACTGAGCGGAAAGCGCGTCTTTAATTTCAAGCGAAGCGTCGCCGTTAAGTTCGGTTTTCATAATCACCGAGTCGCCAAGAACGTCGCAATTAAGAGAAACGACGCAATCGGACATACTCCTGTCAAGACTTGCGGCAATTCTCAGAATTATGCCGAGTTTTCTTATAACTTCAACGTCTTCGTCCGCAATGAATTCTTTGTATCTTACAAGATCTGAAAGAGAGAAATCGTCGTTTTTATAACTCGACACGACGAGCGCGGCAAGCACTATATCTCTTTGCGATACGCCGTAAATACTCGAATTGAGTATAATGTAACTCGTGTGCTTTTGATAATCGTAATACTTGATTCTCGTTCCCGCGTTGTGAAGATACGCCGCTACTTTAAGCACTTTTAAAAGTTGACGGGGAAATTTATGCAATACTCTTAACTGCTTGAAAAGTTGCACGGAAAGATTCAAAACCTGTTCGCTGTGCTTTTCGTTGCAATTGTGATATCTTACGAGCGTCTGCAAACTGTAAGTCAAAACGTCGTTAATCGGTTTTTCTACGGTCATAGGCACGGCGTAATTGAACATTATGCCTTCTCTTAATCCGCAGGCGGAAATGGTAACGCTGCGCGAATTCATATATTTAGTAACCGCGTGCGCCACGGCAAACGCCGACGGCAACAAATCCGCTCTCTGAGAAGATATTCCTTTAATTCTCTTTTTCTTATCGAGATCGAGCGTTTTGAACATATCGTAAACGCTTTCGAACTCTTCGGTGGTTATATTATAATTATGAATAAGCGGAAGCGGACATTTTTTCTTCATCTTGACGATTTTGCAAAGATTTCTGAACGAGCCGCCGCAACCTATAAGTTGAGTTTCAGGGTCAATGTCTTTAAGCCATTCTATTCTCGCAAGTTGTTCGGTTATAAACTCTTCGATTTTCGCCGTTTGCTCTTCGGGAGACAAACCGTCGCCGCCGAAAAGGTCGGTAAGAGTAACCGCGCCGAAAGGAAGTGTTTCGTAATTTAAAAGATTTCTGCGGTTATAATAAATAATCTTCGTGCTGCCGCCGCCTATTTCGAGAATAAGCCCCTTAGGCACGTCCATAGTGTTTATTACGCCGCGGTAAACGTAAGTAGCCTCTTCTTCCGCGGATAAAACTTTGAGTTTAATACCCGTATTCGCAACTATCTCGTCAAGAAAACTGCGCTGATTTTTCGCTCTGCGCACCGCAGCCGTAGCGACTGCGATTATGCGTTCTATTTCGTAAGCGTCGCAAAGTTTGCGGAACATTTTAAGAGTTTTTATAGTTTCCGCAATGCGTTGGGGTTTTAAAAACCCGTCGCGCTCCATATCTTTTCCGAGCCTGACGCTCTCTTTTATCTGATCGATAACCATAAAATGACCGTCACCGAGCATTTCTACGATGACGAGCCTTGCAGTGTTGGAGCCTAAATCTATAATACCTATCTTTTCCAAATTGCCTACCTCTTTTTCCCTTACTTCCGTCGTGAAATATCGTAATTAACTAAAATCATAGATATTATACTATATTTTGGAAGCGATTTCAATAGCAAATTGAAAAAAAATTCAACAAATTTTTTAACCTTTTTTTGGCGTTTTTGATAAAGACGACGAAATTTTACTTTCTATAGCCTTACGAAGCGGCAACGAAAAAAACTGAACGATTGAAAGAACAATCAGAAATCCGCCGAAAATTTTCGACAGTAAAACCCCGTCCGTCAGAGAAGAAAGGACGCTTCCCGCAATCCCGAGAACCGTGGCGGGAATTATAACGAAGGCTAAACCTTCTTTTTTAATCAGTTTGTTTTTTAAGTGCATAATTATCGCAACTATCGCCATAGGCACGAACGCCACAAGATTCAACGCGCCCGCTTCGTGTTGCGAAACGCCCGTGAAAATCGTTAGAAGGGGTATAAGCAAAGTTCCGCCGCCCATTCCCATACCGCCCAAAAGACCGCCCAAAAGCCCCGTCAGCGCGAAAAACAACCATTTCAAATCCATATGTAACGGCGATTATTTCCGCGAAAACCACGCCTTTTTAAAAAAACAACAGTTTAATTCCCGCAATCGCCATAACAACCGCAAAGATTTTCGAAAGCACCTTGTTTCTGATTTTTTTAAGAATAGCCGCGCCGAGCAATCCGCCGATAAAAACTCCCGCCACCACGGGCAATCCGCTGTAAAGATGAAAATTACCGTTTATTACGTTTACGATCGCTCCGGCAAGCGTAACGGGCAGCATGACCGCTATAGCCGTCGCGTGGGCTTCCTTTTCGCCGAGCCCGATGATTAACGTAAGCATAGGAACGACTATCATTCCGCCCCCGCCGCCGAAAAAACCGCTTACGAATCCCGTAACCACGCCCGTTACGACAAGCATACGCTTTTTTTTGCAACTTAACGCCGTTCCCGCTTTTAAAGGAGCGGTTTTATCTGTTTTATCGTTCATTACGTTCAAGTATGCTCAAACTGCCCGCATATAATTCGGGTTTATTAAAAAAATTCTTGTTTTTGCCTGAAATCTATTGCAATTTTTCATTAAATATATTATACTTGTTATCGTATATTAAAAGCGCGCGTGCGCTTTACTTTAAATAATATTAAAGGTGACGTATGTATTTTATGACAAAAAACAAATTCAAAAACTTTTTAGTCACGATACTTGCCGTGCTTTTGTCGCTCACGCTGGTGTTTGCGGCTGCTTGCTCGAACAATTCCGGCAAAAACAAAGGCGACAAGGACAAAGACAAAGATACCACGACTACCGTTACGGACTATCAGAGTCTTAAAAACGGGGATTTCGAGTATCACGTTACGGACAAGACTACTTTCCCGACCACGTCTTCGATAGGCTGGTCGCGTTCTACCGATTCCGACAACAGCAGCACTTCCCCGTCAAGCACGGGTTCGAGCGGCGTTATCGACACTGCCGACGAAAAGTTCGAAAAACTCGACGCGAAAAATAAATACAAAACTTCCGACGGTAATTTCGTAAACCCGCGTTCTCCCTATTATTACGGTCTTACGAAAAACGAATACGATAAAGACGATACCGAAAAGCGTGTAAACGCGAATTCCGCGGGAACGAAAGTGTTGATGATAAACAACTCTTACGAAAGCGGAACGAAAAAAGGCACCGCTCAGAGTTTTAAATATTCTTCTTCCGTTTCCGTTGACGCGGACGGTTACGCCGTCATTTCGGTCTGGGTAAAAACCTATATCGAAAGCGCTAACGGCGACGGCGGCGCGTATATCCGCGTTCAGCATTCCGGAGGAGAAAACTATTATCTTGACAAGATTAACACTAACGGCAACTGGGCTAAATTCACCATCGCCGTTTCGGGTGCGGATCTTTCGTCTTCTTCGCTTTCTCTTTACTTAGGTTTAGGCCGCGCGAACGGAACGGCGGCTTATCAGGCGGTAAACGGCTTTGCGTTCTTTGACGACGCAACTCTTAAAACCTTTACGAGAAAAGAGTTTATCGAAAAAGGCTACGGCGAAATTACGAACGTTCTTGAAAACAAAACCGATTTAAACGGCACGTCTTTCAAGGCTAACCCCGAAAGCAAAACGGAATACTCGGAAAGCAACGTTTCCGACAATTCAACGAGTCTTCGCTACGCTCTTAATTTAAGAAACGATTATTCCGCCCTTACCTTCTCACAGATAACCGCGGGTACTTTTACCAACGTTCCTACCGTAAGACCGTTACCGGCAGACGCTAAATACGGCGCGCAAAAAATTCCTTCGGATTTATCCGACAGCGAAATGTTCAAAGGAATCAGCGATACGGGCGTAACGGATCCCGACGTTATTTATATGAATTTCAAAACGGCTTACGCAATGAAATTCGAATCGAGCGATATCGACATTGCTGCGGAAGAAATCAAAATGATTACCTTCTTTGCAAAAGTCAAAGCCGAAAACAAAGCGAGCGTAGACAAGGCTAAAATCGACGTAATCGACACTTTAAACGAAAATAAAGTAAACAGCGTGCTTTCTTCGTTTGAAACGAGCGAAAAAGACGGCAACTACGGCGAATGGGTTAAATACACGATATTCGTCGAAAACACAGTAAACGTTCCATGTAAATTCAAAATCCGTTTAACTTTCGGACCCGACAAGTTCGATTACGAAGACAGTCAGGACGTTCACGACCTTCAATCGGGTTACGCGGTAATTGCCGACCTTAAATACGCAACGGCGGATTCCGAAATCGCCGATAAAGCGACGGCAGGCACTTACGTAAAGAAAGGTATTTCCATAACCGGCGTAAAGCAGAATTACTCTGAAGACGACGATTCCGAGTCGACGGACAGTTACGACGTAACGGTCGATCTCGTTCATAAAAATCAGATTAAAACCCAACCCGCAAGATACTTCGGCGAATACGGTTTTTCTAAAACCGAAAACGTAACGGCGGGCGTTATCAACGGTAAATACGTAAACGCAGACAATACTTACGGCGCAGATAATCTTGCGTTAAACGGTCTTGAAACGTTTAAAAACGAACTCAAAGAAGGCGACAATAAATACGCTCAGGCAATTATCCTTGACAATAAAACGTCTGCAAAGTCTTACGTAGTTCTCAACGATAAGAAAACTCTTGCGGCTAATTCCTACGCGAAAATCACCGTTAAAGTGAGAGTTACGGGCAACGCGGTTGCAACGGTTTACGTAACTTCGGACGAAATCGACGGAGACAGCAAGCGGTTTATCCCCCTTACCCTTACGATAGGCGACGAAACGCGTACTCTTTCGACGAAAGTGACGAAAGCTTCGAGAACGAACGACGGCTGGACGGAAGTTACTTTCTTCCTTGCAAGCGGTAAAGACGCCATCGATTACAGAATAGAAATTTGCAACGGCTCGAGAACGGAAAATTCTCTCGGCGCGATATTCTTTAAAAACCCCGAAGTTTCAACCGATTTAACCGAAGAAACGTTCAAGGCGACTATGGAAGAATACGTTGCGGATTACTCCGAACTCGGAGCGGAATCGGAAAAATTCGGCGGTGAAATCAAACATACCCGCGCTCCGCTTAAAACTTACACCAAAGACAGTAAAGGCAACAAAGTTACCACGGAAACGACGTTCGAAGAAAAAACGGTTTATATCGCAAACGACCTTATTAAATTTACCGATTACTCCACTACCAACGCCGTAACCGAAATCGACAATACCAAAAACAGTTCGACCGACGACGATAACTCCGGCGACAACGATTCCGACAGCGGTTATAAAGGCGCGGAAGCAAGCGTATGGCTTCAGGTTTCATCGATAATAATAGCGGTTGCGATAATAATCGCGCTCGTTGCGGTATTCCTTAAAACGATGCTTAAAGGCAGAAAAACGAAAAAAGCGCGCGTACAGTCGTATTACGACAGAAACACCCGCGACGCAGCCTTCAAGAAGATTTCAGACAGCAAAAAACGCAAAGTAGACGTAAGCGACGACGAACTTTCCGACGAATACGATTACGACGCGGCAAGCAACGTAGACGAAAGCGCAACGGACGGCGACAACGTCGACGGCGACGCTACCGGAACGACTCCGGAAGAAATGCCCGACGAGCAAAAGGCCGACGAACAGGTTATTGACGTAAACGAAATCGGAAAAGAACCCGAAGAAGCGACGGAAATCCCCGAAGCAAACGACGGCTCCGATAACGGCAACGAATAAAACCGAATATCATAAAAGCGGCTGAAACGCCGAAAAAAGACTGCGGCCTTCAAAGCATGCAGTCTTTTTATACGCATTTAAATTGCGGCGCTTTTGCAAGGCTTGCATAAAGCGCGTAAATATCGGCGCTTTGGCGGGTTCAAGCGCAGTCGCTTGCGGTTAGCCACAAGCGACTGCGTTTGAACTCGGTCTTGCGTCGCGTTTTCAGGCTAATACATTGTTCCGCAATCGTCATATACGAGTGTATTATGCCGCTTGCGCGCCGCGTCTTAACCTAAAAACGCAACGC
>CAKQKI010000003.1 GCA_934248055.1 uncultured Clostridia bacterium
TCGATAAAAATCACGTCGTTCGTCGCTTTCGAGTGCTTTAACACCATAATGCAAGTGGCGATAGACGCGCCGAAAAATAAATTGCTCGGCAGTTGTATAATACAATCGATTTTGTTGTTATCGATAAGATATTTTCTTATCTTTTGCTCCGCGCCGCCGCGATACATAATGCCGGGGAAGCATACGATCGCCGCCGTTCCGTTGCTCGCCAGCCACGAAAGCGAGTGCATGATAAAAGCAAAATCCGCTTTCGATTTCGGGGCTAAAATACCCGCGGGGCTATAACGTTCGTCGTTGATTAAAATCGGGTTATCGTCGCCCGCCCAAGGGATAGAATACGGCGGATTCGACACGATTACTTCAAACGGCTCATCGTCCCAATGCGCGGGGTCGATAAGCGTATCGCCGTGCGCTATATCGAACTTATCCGGCTCGATGTCGTGCAAAAACATATTGATTCGGCAAAGGTTATACGTCGTGATGTTGATTTCTTGTCCGAAAAAGCCTTGACGGATATTGTCTTTGCCGAGAATCTTCGCTGCTTTCAAAAGAAGCGAACCCGAACCGCACGCGGGATCGTAAACCTTGTTTACTTCCGTTTTTCCGACAATTGCAAGTTTTGTTAAAAGTTCGGATACTTCCTGCGGGGTGAAAAATTCGCCGCCCTTTTTGCCCGCATTACTCGCATACATACTCATTAAATACTCATATGCGTCGCCGAAAGCGTCTATCGTGTTGTCCTGATACTTGCCGAGTTTCATTTCGGCAACGGTATTCAAAAGTTTTACGAGTTTTTCGTTGCGCTTTGCAACCGTCGCGCCAAGTTTATTCGAGTTCACGTCGAAATCTGCGAAAAGACCTTTAAAATCGTCTTCGCTCTCGCTCCCCTGCGCCGAACTTTCGATATTTTTGAACACCTTTTCAAGCGTTTCGTTTAAGTTCTCGTCCGTAGCGGCGCGCTCGCGAACGTTGCAAAAAAGTTCGGAAGGAAGCATAAAGAATCCTTTCGATTTTACAAGCCCGTCTCTTGCCGTTTCCGCCTCTTCGTCGGGCATTTTCGCATAATCAAACGATTCGTTTCCCGCCTCGCGTTCACCTTCGTTTATGTATTCGGTAATATTTTCGGAAATATACCGATAGAACATCGTACCCAAAACGTACTGCTTAAAATCCCACGCGTCAACGCCGCCCGCATGAACGAGATCGGTCGCCGCGTTCCAAATCATTTTGTGTAATTCCGCCCTTTCCTGCTCTTTCTTTATATCAGCCATTTCGCTTTTCTCCTGTATACTTTTTCGTTTTATCTATTTTATCATACAAAACATGACAACTGCGGTCATAATTAAAATATTTCTCTTGAGTTTTGCAATTATTTTTCGTCGTCCACGATTTCGACGATATCGTCAAGCGTACATCCTAACGCCGTGCAGATTTTTATAAGCACGTCGGAATTTACGGAAACGCCGTCTTTTTTCATTTTTGCAAGCGTTGCGGGGCTTACCTTTGCGAGCGCGGCGAGTTCCTTGCTCTTCATCTCCCTGTCTATCAGTAATTTGAATAATTTTTTATAACTTGCTGCCATAATACACCTCATTGACTAATTTATTCGATTATAACATAAATAAAAATGCTTGCCGGCAAGGGCATTTTTATGATTGCTTTCAATCTCGCAGGCGCGCCGAAGGCACGGGGAAAAGCGAAAGCTTTCGTTTTGCAGAATGCAAAACTCTGCGTTCATTATACTATATTCCGGTATGTTTTGCAACAGGTATTTGAAATAAATTCAAAGAAGTTTTAATTTATTTTACTTTTTTCTATCGCCTATAATTTTATTTTCGTCCAGTCCAAGCAATTTCAGCCACATTTCCTTTTTTTACTTTTGATATTGTTCGCCGTTCGGATTGTAATGCGATACACAGTGTTGTAACCTGCGAAAAATTATTTTCTTTTGACAAATACTCTATGATTAACGTGTATTTTACCATAAAAAACGCTCCTTTTGTCGCCCTCTTTTACCTGTATCCGTATATACGGGAAAGTGTTCAGTTTTTCTGACCACCCCCGTTTTTTAGGGTATTTTTCGAGTTTTAACGAACTAAATGCAGAGAAAAAAGCAGTCACTCTTTCACAAGAATGACTGCTTTTCGTGTATTTTAGTATAAATTATGCGTTTTTTAGCCGATTTTGGCTATTTTTGCTTTACCTAGGGTTGCGAATGTTAGCCTGTGCGGCGGCAAGGCGGGCAATGGGAACGCGGTAAGGCGAGCAAGAAACGTAAGTAAGCCCTATTTTATGGCAGAACTCTATCGTGGACGGATCGCCGCCGTGTTCTCCGCAAATACCGAGTTTGATTCCGGGTCTGGTTTTTCTTCCCAAATCAACCGCCATTTTAACAAGTTTTCCGACGCCTTTAACGTCGAGTTTAGCGAACGGATCGCTTTCGTAAATCTTGTTTTCGTAATACGATTCAAGGAATTTACCTGCGTCGTCACGGCTGAAACCGAACGTCATCTGCGTTAAATCGTTGGTACCGAAAGAGAAAAATTCCGCTTCCGTTGCGATTTCGTCGGCAGTAAGCGCGGCGCGCGGTATTTCTATCATCGTGCCGACCTTATATTTAAGACGCTTTCCCGACGTTGCGATACATTTTTCCGCCGTTTCCACAACGATACTCTTAACGAAGGCAAGTTCTTTCACTTCGCCGACGAGCGGTATCATTATTTCGGGAACGATTTCCCATTCGGGATGTCTGTCCGAAACGGCGATAGCCGCCTGAATAACGGCTTTCGTCTGCATTCTTGCAATTTCGGGATAAGTAACCGCCAGACGGCAACCCCTATGCCCCATCATCGGGTTAAACTCGTGAAGAGACGCGATAACCGCTTTAAGGTCTTCCACTTTCATTTTCATTTCTTTGGCAAGCGCGATTATATCGTCTTTATCGGTGGGAACGAATTCGTGCAGCGGCGGATCAAGGAAACGAATGGTAACGCTTTCGCCTTCCATGGCTTCGTAAAGTTCTTCGAAATCGCTTTGCTGCATAGGCAGAATTTTCAAAAGTGCCTTTTCGCGCTGTTCTTCGGTTTTCGAAACGATCATTTCGCGCATGGACGCTATTCTGTCGGGATTAAAGAACATATGTTCCGTACGGCAAAGTCCTATGCCTTCTGCTCCGTAAGATTTTGCCTGACGGGCGTCGTTAGGCGTATCGGCGTTTGTTCTTACTTCCAGAGAGCGATATTTATCCGCGTAATCCATAATTCTTCCGAAATAACCGCTGACCGAAGCGGGAACGGTTTTAATCGCTTCGCCGTAAATTTTACCGGTCGAACCGTCTATACTGATAACGTCGCCTTCTTTGAAAAGTCTGCCGCCGAGAACGAAAGTTTTATTTTCTTCGTTAATAACTATATCGCCGCAACCGGAAACGCAGCAAGTACCCATTCCGCGCGCTACTACCGCCGCGTGAGAAGTCATTCCGCCCCTTACCGTAAGTATGCCTTCGGCGTAATGCATGCCTTCGATATCTTCGGGAGAAGTTTCAAGTCTTACGAGAATTACCTTTTCGCCTTTTTGAGTTACCCACTCGGTTGCGTCGTCGGCGGTAAACACTATTTTACCGCAAGCCGCGCCGGGAGAAGCGGGAAGAGCCTGCCCTACGGGGATAGCCTTTTTAAGAATCTGCGAATCGAATTGCGGGTGTAAAAGCGCGTCGAGTTGTTTGGGGTCTATCATCAGAACGGCTTCTTTTTCGGAAATCATTCCTTCGTCTACGAGATCGCACGCAACTTTAAGCGCGGCGGCAGCCGTTCTCTTGCCGTTACGGGTCTGCAACATAAAGAGTTTGCCTTCTTCGATAGTAAACTCCATATCCTGCATATCCCTGTAATGCTTTTCGAGTTTATCTACTATCCCGATAAACTGTTTATATACTTCGGGCTGTTCGTTGGCGAGTTGGTCGATAGTCTGAGGAGTTCTTACGCCCGCAACAACGTCTTCGCCCTGCGCGTTCATTAAAAATTCGCCGAAAAGCCCCTTTTCGCCCGTAGCGGGATTACGCGAGAACGCAACGCCCGTGCCTGACGTGTTGCCCATATTTCCGAAGACCATTTCCTGCACGTTTACAGCCGTACCCCAGTCACCCGGAATATCGTTCATGCGCCTGTAATAAATCGCGCGGGGATTGTCCCACGAGCGGAAAACGGCTTTTATTGCGCCCATAAGTTGTTCTTTCGGGTCGGACGGGAAATCCGTGCCGAGTTTTTCTTTATATTCTTCTTTGAACTGACGGGCAAGTTCTTTAAGATCGTCCGCGTCGAGTTCGGTGTCGAGTTTAACGCCTTTTTCTTCCTTCATTTTATCGATAAGCGTTTCGAAGTACTTTTTGCCTACTTCCATAACGACGTCGGAATACATCTGAATAAAACGACGGTACGAATCGTAAGCAAACCGACGATTGCCCGTTTTTTCGGCAAAACGCTCTACGACCACGTCGTTAAGACCTAAGTTCAATATCGTATCCATCATTCCCGGCATGGAAGCGCGCGCGCCCGAACGAACGGAAACGAGAAGCGGATTATCCGTGCTTCCGAATTCTTTTCCCGTAATTTCTTCGAGTTTTTTTATGTACTCCATAATCTGAGCGGAAATTTCTTTATTGATTTCTTTTCCGTCTTTGTAGTACTGAGTACACGCTTCGGTGGTAATGGTAAATCCGCGAGGTACGGGCATTCCGAGATTAGTCATCTCCGCAAGGTTCGCGCCCTTGCCACCCAGAAGTTCGCGCATATTGCCGTTGCCTTCACTGAACAGATAAATATATTTCATTTATATCTCCTTTTTTGCGGTTTCCCGCTGATTTATCTTTTTTTTAATATTTTTCGCTGTTTAACTCCTTGCAATCTTTTACGTTTGCGCTAAACAGGATTAAAACGCGGATTACGAAATAAATTCAAGATACGCCGAAGCGCTTTTTAGTTTCGTTTCCGTTTCGTATCTTAAATCGTAAAGTAAAAATTTTATAAGCCGCGTAACGTCTTCCGTATCTACGCTTTCGCCGTCGCCGCCCAAAACTTTTAAAAACGCGTTATATGTTTGCGGCATTATTTCGGAAAAATTTTCGTCTCTGTCGTTTTCGCAGGAAAACGAAGAATCCGAAAACCTGTAAAAAACTCTTCCTTTAATTATCTCGCCGCAAGCGTAACACTCGCCGCCGTCTATGCCGTATCCCGAAATTTTAAGTGCGTTTATAAGGAAAATTGCCAAGGAAAGTCTTTCGTTTTCTTTATAGCAAATATCTTTTACGGCGTTTAAAATGAGCGAAAACGCTTCCGCGTCGGGCGTTTCGGGAGCGAAAAACGTTTCGGCGAATTCCGCGATAACCGCAGAAGCGTAATACTTTTCGATATTAAGCCGCAAATTATAAAACCCGTCTGAATAAGACGAGCCTATAACCGTAAATCTTCCGTTTTTTTCCGCCAGAGCATATTCTGCAAAGCAAAAGGGTTCTGCGGCAAATTTCAACTTTGCGCCCGCCTTTTTTACGCCTTTTATGCCAGCGGTTATAATACCCCTTTCCAAAGAAAAAAGAGTGAGTATTTTATCGTTGTCTTTATAGTCGACAGAACGTAAAACGAGGGCGTTGACTATAATTTCCATAAGTTTTCGCCCCCTTTTTTAAAATTATCTTTTTTGACGCTCTTCAACGTCTTTTTTATCTTCTTTTATCCTGTTTCTTAAAAGAAAATAACTGATGTCGCCCGTTGACGCGAACATCTGCCACAACAAATCGTTAATATCTCCGTTTCCGTTAAAACCATTCAGCATATTCACTCCTTAATAAGAGTTTGCGCCGAAAAGGTAAAAATATTTATTTATCTCTGAACTCTGCCCGACGCGTCGCCTTCGGCAAGTTTTTTAACTTCGTCGACCGAAACCATATTGTAATCCCCTTCGACGGAGTGTTTAAGACACGACGCCGCAACCGCAAATTCAATCGCTTTATGACTGTCGTAACCGTTTAAAAGAGAGTAGATAAGACCGCCGCCGAAACTGTCGCCCCCGCCGACCCTGTCTACGATATGCATCGAGTATTTTTTAGAAAAATACGCTTCGCCGCCCGTATAAAGCATTGCCGACCAGTTATTGTCGTTAGCGGATAAACTTTCGCGAAGAGTAATGGCAACGCCTTTGAAATTAAACCTTTCGGTAAGTTTTTCGGCAACGGAAATATATCCGTTTCTGTCAAGTTTGCCGCTCGTTATATCGGTGTTGCTCGCTTCGATACCGAAAACGTCTTTCGCGTCTTCTTCGTTTGCAATGCAATAGTCTATAAACTTGCAAAGTTCGCTCATAACTTTGCCCGCTTTTTCTTTCGACCAGAGTTTTTTACGGAAATTGAGATCGCACGAAACGGTGATATTGCGCTTTTTCGCTTCTTTTACCGCGGTAAGACATATATCCGCCATACCGTCCGAAAGAGCGGGAGTTATACCCGTGAAATGGAACCATTCCGCGCCGTTAAAAATTTTATCCCAGTCGAAATCGTTTTTATCAGCCGTTGCGATCGCAGAATCCGCGCGATCGTAAATAACTTTGCTCGGTCGCTGACTCGCGCCCTTTTCGCAATAGTAAATGCCTACTCTGTTTCCGCCGCGGACGATTAAAGAAGTATCCACGCCGAATTTTCTCAAAGAATTTACAGCCGCCTGACCTATTTCGTGATCGGGAAGTTTCGTAACGAAAGAAACGTTAACTCCGTAATTTGCAAGAGATACCGCTACGTTTGCTTCCGCCCCGCCGAAAGTGGCTTCTAACTTATCGCTCTGAACGAAGCGAAGGTAACCTTCGGGCGCAAGCCTTAACATTATTTCGCCAAAAGTGACTACTTTCATATTATTCTCCTTTAATAACGGCGTTTATCGCCTTGCAGTTTTCGGTTATATCGCCTTTCATCATAAAACTGCCGCCGACGGCGAAAATTTTATCGCAATCGAGAAATTCTTTAAGATTATCGAGATTTACTCCGCCCGTGGGCAAAAATTTAACCTGCGGGAAGGGACCCGACAACGCTTTTATCGCTTTAAGACCGCCGTAAACGTTAGCGGGGAAAAACTTGACTACGGTTATTCCGAGCGATATTGCTTTCATTATTTCCGTCGGAGTTACGCAACCGGGATAATAAGTTATCCCCTTTTCTTTACAAAACAGCGCGACTTCTTCCGAAAGCCCCGGCGAAACGATAAATTTCGCGCCTGCATTGCAAGCGCGTTTTGCCTGATCGAGATTTATAACCGTACCCGCGCCTATATAAGCGTGCGGGAAATTTTTAACCGCAAGTTTTATCGCTTCTTCCGCGCAAGCCGTTCTGAAAGTAATTTCCGCAACGGGCATTCCGCCGTCCGAAAGCGATTGCATAACGGGAATTGTTTCGTTTAAATCTTTAATAACTACTACGGGTATTACTTTATACTCCATAATGCTCCTTAAAAGCGGGATTTGCAAAAAAACAAGGCGTTCCGGCAAGTCCTGTAATATAGTATAACAAAGTTTTTTGAATTTGTACAGCGCAAAAAGGTAAATTTTTAAATATAATGGATAAAAAAGTTCAATTATAAGGCAGTCGGACGCCGTTTGATACGTTAAAACGACTAAAAAGCCCCGAAAGCAAAGCGATTGTCCGAAATTTATTGCGGGCAATCGCTTAAAAATTTACTTTTCCATTCCGAAATAGTTTATCGCGTTATAATACGAAACGTCTTTAACGACTTTCCCGACGAAATCTATATCCGAAGTCATTTCGCCTTTTTCCATAAGCGTTCCGAAATAATTGCAAAGAATACGCCTGAAATAATGATGACGCGGATAGGATAATAACGATCTGCTGTCGGTAAGCATTCCTACGAACGCGCCGATATGACCCGTTGCGGTAAGATCGTTGATATGCTTTTCCATTCCCACTTTATTGTCAAGGAACCACCAGGCGGGTCCGTATTGAATTTTGCCGCGCGCGCCGTCGTCCTGAAAGCAGCCTATAAGAGTCATAATTTCCGTGTTCTGTTTAGGATTAAGATTGAAAATTATCGTTTTCGGCAAGGAATTTTCGGAATTAAGCCTGTCGAAAAGCCTTGACATTTCGGTAATCGAGTTCTTGTCGCTTATACTGTCATAACCCGTGTCAAGCCCTAATTTTTCAAGCATTACGGAGTTATTGTTTCGCATCGCGCCGACGTGAAGTTCCGTTCTTATATCGTATTTCGCGTAAAGTTTCATTAAAAAGTACGTCAAATACCCTTTGAAAACTTCCGTTTCCTTTTCCGTCGGAACGACGCCTTTGCGCGCTTTTTTAAAAACTTCGTCCGCCGCGGATTTGTCGGAAACGAGATAAACCTTTTCGAGCGCAATGTCGCTTGCGACGGTTCCCGTTCCGATAAACTCTTTAAGACGCGCTTCTATTGCCGTTTCGAGATCGCTAAGCTTATCGATTTTATTCGTTAAAAGTTCGAGTTTTTTAATAAATTCGGGATAATTGACGGCGTCGCAATTCATAATTTTGTCGGCGCGGAACGCGGGAATAACTTTAAACCCGTATCCCTTTTCTTTAATTTTCAGAAAAGTCGAAAGATCGTCGAATATCTCGTTCGTGGTAAACACTATTTTAACGCCTGCGCCTTCTATAAGACTTTCGGGAGTGATGCCGTTGAGAGCGATATAATCGTTACACCAGTTCCAGATAGTTTCGGCGTTTTCTTCGTTGATTTCGAGTTCGCAGTTGAAAAACTCTTTAAGTTCGATCTGCGACCATTGATAAAGGGGGTTTCCGAAAGCGGTCGAAAGAGTTTTGCAGTACGCTATAAACTTTTCTTTGTGCGACTTGTTACCCGTTATATAGTCTTCGTTCACGCCGTAATTGCGCATAAGACGCCATTTGTAATGATCGCCCGCAAGCCAGATTTCAAAAATATCGCCGAAAGTTTTGTTTTCGAGTATCTGCTTTTCGGGTAAATGACAGTGATAATCGAATATCGGCATTTTTTCGGCGTAGTCGTGATAAAGTTTACGCGCCGTTTTGTTTTCAAGCAAAAATTCATCTTTTATATAACTCATGGTTACTCCTTATATATAAAGGACAAAACGCTTAAAGTTAAAGCGTAACGCCTTTTTTATAAAACGCTATTTCTCTTATATCTTCGCTTTTACACTTATATTCGCCGTTAACGGTTTTAAGCAGAAGATCGAAAAGCCCGTCTTCGTCCATCGTGTAGGCGTTAAAATCTATCCAGTCGTCTTTAAATTCCGCAAGACGAGTGTTCGAAGCGATTTTCATCGTGGGAACGAAAGTGGAAAACGGCGTTCCCCTTCCCGTAGTAAAAAGCACTATCTGCGCTCCGCTTGCTGCAAGCGCGGTTGACGCAATAAGGTCGTTGCCGGGCGCGTCGAGAGCGGAAACGCCCGATTTTTTTATCTGCTCGCCGTATGAAAGAACGTCGGTTATTTCAGAAGACCCCGCCTTTTCAATGCAACCGAGCGATTTTTCTTCGAGCGTGGTTATGCCGCCTTTTTTATTGCCGGGCGAAGGGTTTTCGTATACGGGAAACCCCTGCGAAGTGTAAGAGTTTTTAAAATCCGTTATCATCTTCTTATAACTTTCAAACACGTTTTCGTTTGCGCATTTGTTCATAAGAAGTTGCTCCGCGCCGAACATTTCGGGAACTTCGGTTAAAATCGCGCTGCCGCCCGAAGCGATAACTCTGTCGGTAATTTTTCCCACGAGCGGATTTGCGGTAAGACCGCTGTAACCGTCCGACCCACCGCATTTAAGACCTATCGTAAGTTTTGAAAAACTAACGTTTTCACGTTTAAAATCCTTGGCTTTTTCCGCGAATTTTTCAATAATTTTCAAACCGTAACCGACGTCGTCTTTCACGTCCTGACAATTATAAAATTCTATATTATCCCTGCCGTACGGTTTTAAATATTCCTTTATGCCGTCAAGCCCGTTGTTCTCGCAACCGAGCCCCACGAACAATACGAACGACGCGTTCGGGTTAAGCGCGACGCCGCACAAAAGTTTTTTTACGTTTTCGTTGTCTTCGCCGAGTTGCGAACAGCCGAACTGATGAGTAAGGGCGAAAATTCCGTCTATACTGCCTTCAACGTATTTCTGAGCAAGTTTTTCTATACGCATGCAAACGTTATTCACGCAACCGACGGTCGGAATAATATATATTTCGTTTCTTATCCCCGCGCCGCCGTAAGAACGCGCAAAACCTTTGAACACGCCGTTTTTAACGGGAAATTCGGCAACGCTTTTATTATACTCGTAATTAAACGATTCGTCAAGGTGTGAGCGCACGTTTTGCGTATGAACCCATTCGCCTTTTTTAATATCTTTTGTCGCCCTTCCGATAATTTCGCCGTATTTTATTATAAATTCGCCTTTTTTAATGTCTTTAAGGGCGAATTTATGCCCCGCAGGGATAGTTTCCGTTCCCGAAAGACTTATCCCCACGTTATCTTTCTCGTTTATTATAACGCTGTCGTTCATAAAATTTTTCCACCCGAAAGGAGTATTTCAACGTAATTTTTAACGGCTTCGGAAAAGCCTGCGTATTCGGTAAGGTCTTCGCCCCAAACGTCCTTTTTCTTCATAAACTTCTCAACGCAACCGCCGTCGGCAAAATATTCAAGATAGGAAACGTCGTCCTTGAATTCGAGTCTGCGAGCGGGAAGCGCGGCGTAAAACTTACCGTCTTCACCCGTTTCGAGCGTTTTGTAAATAGCCATAAGATAGGCAAAACCGACAGTAAGGCGCGGCGGAATTTTGCCGTACTTTTCGTAATAATCTTTAAAACTCGGCAAATCTCTCGCTCTCCACTTACTTATACTGTTAAGCGAAATCGATAAAAGTTGATGGTTAAGAAACGGATTGAAAAATCTTTCTTTAACGCTGTCTGCAAAAGCGGTAGTCGCGTTTACGTCGTCGGAAACGAACGGAATAATTTCTTCTTTAAGGGTATCGTCGAGAAATTTATATAAAGTTTCGTCGTTCATACATTCGTCAACGGTGGTTTTTCCGAGCCATAATCCCGCGGGAACAAGGTTCGTGTGACTTCCGTTGAGTACTCTTACCTTTCTTTTTTTGTAGTAGCCGATATCGTTTGTTAAAACGACTTCTATATTATGCGAGCCTTCGTATATATAATCCGAGATATTGCCCTTTTTCTCGACCGCCCACAAGCCGAACGGCTCGCCTACCGACATTAAATCGTCTTTTTCGCCGATAAGCGCCGTAAGATGCTCGCGGGTTTTCTCGTCGCGCGGGTAACCGGACACTATGCGGTCGACGAGCGTGTTGCAATAATAGTTGTTTTCGTTATTCCATTTTCTGAAATCTTCGCCGAGATTCCATAGCGAAATATACTTGTCGACGCATTTATAAAGTTCGTCGGCATTATTATCGATAAGTTCTACGGGCATAAGGTACACGCCGTTCAGCCCCGCTTTAAATCTCTTATATAAAAACTGCGTGAGTTTTGCGGGATAAGTAACACTTTCAAACCCGTCAAAAGTATCGCCGTCGTTAAAGCAAATGCCCGCTTCTGTGGTGTTTGAAACGATTATTTTAAGTTCTTCGTCTTCCGCAAGGCTCAGATATTTTTCACGTTCCGAAAAGGGATCGATAACGCTTTGCAAAGCGTCTACCTTATAAACCTTTTCAACCGCTTTTCCGTTTTCCATACCGCGGAGTATAACGTGGTATTTATTATTCTGATTTTTAAATTTTTCAAGACTACCGAAAGTTATGGGTTTAACGATATTCACGCCGTAATCTTTCCCTTCTTTATTGAGCGTGTCGAAATAAAGGTCAACGAAAGTCCTTAAAAATCCGCCTTCGCCGTACTGCATAATTTTTATCATAGCATTTCTCCTTCTGCGCCGATATATATCCGCGTTTTTATTTAGTATACCACTTTTTAGTTGAAAAAAAATATAAAATAGTTTATAATAATTAAAAATTATATAAATAGTAAAGTGAAATATGAAATTTATAGAAGTTGAAAAATCCGTAAGAGAAAAAGAATGGTCGATGTCGGACCTGCACGCGCACTCGCACTACGAATTATATTTTTTAATATCGGGAACGCGCGAATTTTTTCTTACTAATAAAATGTTTAAAATCTCCGCGCCGTGCGTCATAGTAATTCCGCCTTACACGATGCATAAAACCGAAGGCGTGGGCTTTACGCGCATAAATCTTAATATCGCGCCCGACGCTCTCGGCGGATACGAAACAGCCGTTTTAACAAGGCTCGGCGAAAAAATAATCAATCTATCAAGGCGTGAATACGAAGAAATTTCGGCGGTACTTGAAAAATCGCTCGACGAAACGAAAAAAAATTCGCCGTTTTCTGGCGATAAACTGAAAACGCTTGTTTCTTACGCGATTTATCTTCTCGACGGGTTCGACCCGTCGCACGCCGCCGCATGCGCAAAAAGCAATCTGAAAAACGTTTCGCCCGTATATTTAAGGCTTATCGATTTTCTTAACGAAAATTACGATAAAGACTTTTCGCTTGAAGATTTAAGCAAAAAATTTTATATTTCCAAGGTTTCGCTTTGCGCGGGGTTTAAAAAGGCGATGAACACCACGATTAACGAATACGTGACCGAAATAAGACTTAACAAAGCAAAACAATACCTTGCAACGAGCGATAAAAGCGTTGAAGAAATTTCATATTTGTGCGGATTTTCTTCGGCGGCGTATTTCGGAATAGTTTTTAAAAACAAAACGGGGCTTTCTCCGCTCGGATACCGTAAACTCGAAAAATCGAAAGAATAAAGATTCCGTTCGTTATAAACGACTTGCTTAGCCACAAGCGACTGCGTTTGTGGCTAAAAAGAAAAGCGCGGCGATAAAAAAATTATCGCCGCGTTAAAAATATATTTTATTTTAAAAATCCGTTTACTATTTTTTCTTCCGCTTCTTTTTCGGTAAGTCCGAGCGACATAAGTTTTATAAGTTGCTCGCCCGCGATTTTGCCGATAGCCGCTTCGTGAACGAGACTCGCGTCAATCGAATTTGCGTTGAGTTTAGGCTCGGCGGTAACCGTTCCGTTATCCATAATAATAGCGTCGCACTCGGTTCGCCCCGAACAAGCCGCGTTGCCGTCTATACAGGAAATATAATGCTGATGGGAATGGTCTTTCGCGATAGATCTCGAAATAACGTGCGCCTTGCAGTTTTCGCCTTTCAGGTTGACGTAAAAATCGGTGACCGCCGTCTGTTTGCCGTGCGTCATTATTTTTTCGCGAACGATAAGCGTTGCGGACTTTTCAAGCGTCGCTTCGGTTTTGCGGACGGTACTGTCAACCCCCTTTATCTGAGCGGTATCCATTTCCATATATCCGCCTTCGTCGATTTTAATTATCGTAGACGGATTAAGCACTTTTTCGCCCGAGCCGTCGCCTTCGCCGTAATGCTTTTCGATATATTTAACGCGCGCGTTTTTTCCTATATGAAAGGAATGAACGCCGTCATGCTCGGTTTTATCATGCCCGGTATTGCAGATTCCGCAACCGGCAACGATAATAACGTCTGCCCCGTCTCCCACGAAAAAGTCGTTATACACAAGGTCGTTAAGACCGCTTTCGGTTAAAATTACGGGGATATCCACCCTTTCGCCTTTGGTTTCGGGTTTTATGAAAATGTCGATACCGGGCTTGTCGGTTTTGGTTTTTATATCTATATTCGCCGTTACGTTGCGCCCCGCAAGTTTGCCGTTCGAGCGGATATTATAAGCGCCTGCGGGTATACTTTCTATCCCCGCCGTTTCTTTCAGCAAATTTTTCTGAATTTCCGAAAAACTCATAAACACTCCTTCGCCTTTTCAAGCGCGCCGCAGGTAGAAGCGGATAATATTTCGGGCAGAATTTCATCTTTAACGCCGTCTTTAACGACTTTGCCGCCGGCTATAACGACTATTCTTTCGGCAATCTGAAGTATTCTTTCCTGATGCGAAATAATAAGCAGCGTGCCTTTCGTTTTTTTCGCAAGACGGTCAAAAACCCTTATAAGACTGTTAAAACTCCATAAGTCTATGCCCGCTTCGGGTTCGTCGAACACCGTAAGACCCGCGCCGCGAGCCATTGTAACGGCGATTTCTATTCTTTTAAGTTCCCCGCCCGATAAACTCGCGTTGATCTCGCGGTTAACGTATTCGCGCGCGCAAAGTCCGACTTCGGAAAGATACGAGCATATCTCCGAAACGCCGAGTTTTTTACCGCTCGATATATTTATAAGATCCGAAACGGTTAACCCCTTGAATCTGACGGGTTGCTGAAATGCAAACGCGATTCCTTTGTTTGCGCGCTCAGTAATGCTTAAATCGGTTATATCTTCTCCGTTATAAAAGATTTTGCCCGACGAAGGCTTATAAATGCCCATAATGATTTTTGCAAGGGTAGACTTGCCGCCGCCGTTCGGCCCCGTAAAAGCCACGAATTTGCCGTTGATCGTAAGACTGACGTCTTTGATTATTTCTTTTTCGGAATTACCGTCACGCGCGGTGTACGAAATATTTTTAAGTTCCAGCATACCGTTTAATTATAACCCGACTGACCGTAATTAGTCAAGTTAAAAAGAATCGAAAAAACAATTTAAAAAATCAACGAATATTATTAAAGTGTGTTGCTTTTTTAAATTCCGTATGATATAATTACATCATAAATAATTTTAAGGAGGCTTTTATGGCTAAAAAAGTTAAAAAATCGTCAATGGGAAAATATCTTACTCTCGCGGCTATCCTTTTCGCGGTCGCGTCGGTATGTATGATTTTCGTAAACGCGGTTAAGTATCAGGTAAGCGAAAGCGCCGATCCGTCTTTCTACAAAGGCACGCAAATCGTTTTCGGATATAGCAAAACGAGCGGCAGCGTAGTTTCCGTAACGACTACTTATCTTAAATTCTCGTTTATGGCAATGCTTCCATACCTACTTGCCCTTGTAGGAGCGGTTCTTCTCGTTCTCAACGTTGTGGGAAAAGAAAACAAACTTGTAACGTTTGTAGCGTTTGCGGCGTTCGTGGTAGCGGCGGTATTCTTCTTCCTTGCCCCCAAGTTCCCCATTCCCGCAAAAGGCGAAAGCACCGGCATAGCGTTACTTGACAAGAAGTACTTCTCTCTTGCAATCGGTTCTATTCTCGCGGCGATATTCTCTATCGTTTCTGCGCTCTGCCTTGCGGTTAAAACCATTCTTAAATAATAAAGCAATTTAAAATCGTTGCGGTTTTGCGCCGCAACGATTTTTTTTATTTTATAAATTCTTTTATATCTTTCAAAACCTTGTCGTAAGACGAGTCGTTTAAAATTTCGTGTCTGTATCCTTCGTAAAGTTTCATTGTAACCTGAACGCCTTCGTTTCTTAATTTTTCGTAAATCCACTTTATTTTTTCGCCGTTTTCGCCTACGGGGTCGTTATCACCCGAAACGAGAAGAACTTTGATATATTTATTGAATTCGTCGAACCATTCGTTTTCGTTGGCAAGTTTGTTAAGAGTTATAAGATCTTTGAGCGCGCTTACGGTAAAGCGGAAGTTACAGAATTTATCTCCGCGGAATTTATCGCGCACGCGTTTATCAGAAGAAATCCAGGAAAATTTATCGTTTTCGTCGCGGAAACGGGCGTTGTATTTACCGAAAGCCATTTTTTCAAGGAACGACGAATACGCCCTTTTTCCTTTGAAAGCGCACGTCAGCCCCGCAAGAGCGATACCAAGCCCCGCAAGATTGTTTCTGCCGCCCGTGCCCATAATTATAAGTTTGTCGGGAGTTACCGATCTTTCTGCGGCAAGCCTTGCAACGAACGACCCCATACTATGCCCCATCAGGATATAAGGCATTTCGCCGTATTCTTCTTTAACAGCCGAATAAAACGCGCCTACATCTTCGTAAAGCATTTTGTACCCGTCTTTTTCGGCGATAAAGCCGAGTTCCTGCTCGGTTACGGCGGTATTGCCGTGTCCGAGATGATCGTAACCGAACACGATATATCCGTCCGAAGCAATGTCGCGCATAAATTTATCGTACCGACCGATATATTCGGTCATTCCGTGAACAATCTGAAAATATCCTTTTATTTCACCTTCGGGAAGGTAAACAACGCCTTTTAAATCGTGCGTTCCGTTAGTAGAAAGTACTTCTTTATAAATAACTCTTATATTCATATTTCTCCTTTTAAACGTTAATTTATTGCGCCTGTTTATTCGTTGCGGCGCGGCACGCATTTATCGCGTTATGCCAGCCGAGCAATAATTTTTCTCTTTGTTCCTGAGTCATTGCGGGCGAAAAATTTTTACCTTCTTCTTTGAGAGAAAAAGCGTCTTCTTCTTTTTTGAAAATTCCCGAAGCAAGCCCCGCAAGAATCGCCGCGCCGCGCGCGGTAACTTCGGTATCCTGCGAAACGTTTACCGTAACGTCGGAAATATCCGCCTGAAATTGCGTTAAAAACCCGTTATTCGCCGCTCCGCCGTCAACGCTCAACGACGTAATTTTCATTCCGAGATCTTTACTCATGGCTTTGATAACGTCGTCCACCTGATAAGCAATGCCTTCGAGCGCCGCGCGGATTATATGGCTTCTTTTAGTGCCGCGCGTTATGCCCGTTATCGTGCCGCGCGCGTTCATATCCCATTCGGGCGCGCCAAGCCCCGAAAACGCGGGAACGAAATACACTCCGCCGCTCGACTGAACTTTTTTTGCGAAATATTCGCTGTCTTTCGAGTCGGAAAAAAACCGCATTTCGTCGCGCAGCCACTGAATGACCGCCCCGCCGATAAAAACG
Organism: uncultured Clostridia bacterium; assembly: GCA_934248055.1. Taxonomy (GTDB): domain Bacteria; phylum Bacillota; class Clostridia; order Christensenellales; family Borkfalkiaceae; genus HGM11412. The sequence goes on from CAKQKI010000003.1 coordinate 16,840, forward strand.
CTGCCTTCGAGACAGTACGTTATAGGCTTGCCTTTTACGTTAGCCGCAACCGTGGTTATAAGCCCCGAAGAAGAGTTGATTTTCTTTTCGCCGATATTAGCAAGCAAAAAGCAACCCGTGCCGTAAGTGTTTTTCGCGTCGCCCGCGTTTATCGCGCCGTGACCGAAAAGGGCTGCCTGCTGATCGCCCGCAACGCCGCATATCCCGATAACTGCGCCCATAATTTCGGCGTAACCGTAAATCTCGGAACTGCTTTTTACTTCGGGAAGCAAACTTTCGGGAACGTTTAAAATTTCAAGCATTCTCTTTGACCAACTCATCGAATTTATATCGAAAAGCATAGTGCGCGAAGCGTTGGTAACGTCGGTTGCGTGAACTTTGCCGCCCGTCAGTTTCCAAATGAGAAAAGTGTCTATCGTGCCGAACAGAAGTTCGCCCCTTTCCGCTTTTTCGCGCGCGCCGTCAACGTTATCGAGAATCCACTTTATTTTCGTGCCGCTGAAATACGCGTCAGTTTTAAGCCCCGTGATTTCGGATATTTCGCTTTCAAGCGGTTTTAAACTTTCGCAAATCTCAGCCGTTCTGCGGCATTGCCAGACGATAGCGTTATAAACGGGTTTTCCCGTGGATTTATCCCACAAAACGGTTGTTTCGCGCTGATTTGTTATACCGATAGCCGCAATCTCGTTCGGCGAAACGCCGCTTTTTACGATACACTCGGTTATAGCTGAGTATTGCGCCGCGTAAATTTCGGTAGGGTCCTGCTCTACGTATCCTTCTTTTTCGTAAATCTGCGTTATTTCTCTGTGCGCTTCGCTTACGGAATGAAGTTCGGCGTCGAAAAGAATCGCCCGCGCGCTCGTAGTTCCTTCGTCGAGCGCAAGTATATATCTGTTCATATTATCAGTTTAGCATATATTCATGGCATTTTCAATACCTTTAACGTAAAAAAAACAAAAAAGAAAGTAAGGTAAAATTTTAATTATCGGTTGAATACAATTTTCCCCGACAATAATTCAAGCCGCCGAGCAATCAGCACGGCGGCTTTTTAATTTTAATTTTCGGTTATATTGAAAAAATCGTCCGAAAACACGCTTATTACCCGTTCGATTTTATCGTAAACCTTATCTTTTCCGTAGCCCGTTTCGCTTGAAAACGGAATAACGCTCCCTTCGCCTATAGTGAGATAATTGCCTATATCTTTCACTCTGCCGTATATTCGGGTTTTCCCGATTTTATCGGCTTTGGTTGCAATCACCGTGAATGGAAGCGCGTAATGATGAAGATAGTTTATCATCGTTTCGTCGTCTTTGGTCGGGTCGTGACGAATATCAACGAGAGAAAAAACGTGCGCAACGTGTTTTTCAAACCGAAAAAAATCTTCGAGCAGCGTAGCCCACTTATCTTTTTCGGTCTTTGAAACTTTTGCAAACCCGTAACCCGGTAAATCCGCAAGAACGAAATCGCCGAAGTTAAAATAATTTACAAGCCGCGTGCGACCCGGGTCCGCCGAAGTTTTTGCAAGTTTTTTCTGCCCCGCAAGCGCGTTTATCAGCGAACTTTTACCCACGTTCGACTTGCCGCACACCGCGATTATAGGCTTATCGGTTACGATAAAACCCTTTTTGTCTGCGGCGGAAGTTATAAATTCAGCATTTTTAATTATCATATCACACCAAAGCAACCTTAAACACTTCGCTTGCCGTTTTTACGGGAATGAATTCTATTTCTTTTTTGATTTCTTCGGGAATATCTTCCAAATCTTTAAGGTTTTTATACGGAATAATTATTTTTCTTATTCCGAGCCTGTACGCCGCAAGCGACTTTTCTTTAAGCCCGCCTATCGGCAAAACGTTCCCGCGAAGAGTTATTTCGCCCGTCATTCCTATATTGCGCCTTACCTTTTTACCCGTAAACGCCGAAAGGATAGCGGTGGCTATCGTAATGCCCGCGCTCGGTCCGTCTTTCGGAGTTGCGCCTTCGGGAACGTGAAGATGAACGTCGGTCGTTTCGAAAATTTCGGGATCGATACCGTATTCGATGGCAGACGAGCGTATAAAACTGAGCGCGGTTTTCGCGCTTTCCTGCATAACGTCGCCGAGTTTACCCGTAAGCGACAACGCGCCCTTGCCTTTCATCGTTACAACTTCTATCGTGAGCGCGGTGCCGCCGATAGCCGTCCAGGCAAGACCGGTGGCCGAGCCGACGCCGTCTTCTTCTATTTCCGACAAAATATCGAATCGCGGCGCGCCAAGATAGTCTTTTACCGATTTTTCGGTTACCTTAACTACGCCCGAAACGCCATTTTCGGCAACGGCGGTTGCTATTTTTCTGCAAATTTCGTCTATTTTCTGTTCGAGTTTTCTTACGCCCGCTTCACCCGTATAACCGCGGATAACCGATTTAATCGCGCCGTCCGTAAAAGTAACGTCGTCTTTTGAAAGACCGTTTTTTTCGCGGCGTTTGGGAACGAGATAACGCTTTGCTATCTGAATTTTTTCTTCTTCGGTATACCCCGCGATTTCTATAAGTTCCATTCTGTCAAGAAGCGGCGCAGGTATGGTGTCCGCGCTGTTAGCGGTGGTTATGAACATTACCTTGCTTAAATCGTAAGGTATTTCGAGATACCTGTCGCGGAAAGTATAATTCTGTTCGGGGTCGAGAACTTCTAAAAGCGCGCTTGCGGGATCGCCGCGTAAATCCTGCGAAATTTTATCGATTTCGTCGAGCAGGAATACGGGATTAACCGTTTTTGCTTCTTTCATTCCGTAAATTATCCGCCCGGGCATTGCGCCGATATAAGTTTTTCTGTGTCCGCGGATTTCGGCTTCGTCCTTTACCCCGCCGAGACTCATTCTTACAAACGACCTGTTAAGCGCGCGCGCAACGGAACGGGCTACCGAAGTTTTTCCGACGCCCGGCGGACCTACAAGGCAAAGTATCGAGCCTTGAAGTTTACCCGTAAGTTTATAAACGGCAAGATATTCAACTATGCGTTCTTTTACCTTTTCAAGTCCGAAATGGTCTTCTTCGAGAATATTTTTAACTTCCGTAAGCGATTCGGTATCTTTGCCCGCTTCTTTGAACGGCAAATCGAGAATCCAGTCGACGTACGTACTTAAAACCGTATAATCGGGTGACGATGCGGACATTTTAGCCATTCTCTCAATCTCGCCCAGAACTTTTTCTTCGCTCTCTGCGGGCAGTCCTTTCGCTTTGACTTTTTCTTTTAATTTGTCGGTAATATCCACGTCGTCGCCGAGTTCTTCGCGAATTGCGCGGATTTGCTCGCGCAGATAATATTCCTTTTGGTTTTTATCCACGTTTTTCTTTACGCGCTCGGCAATCGACTTCTGAATGTCGGCTATGCGCTGTTCTTTATTCAGAAGGTCTATAAAAATATCGAGCCTGTCTTTAATCTGAACGGTTTCGAGAATAACCTGTTTGTCGGTTTCCCGCACGGGAAGATTAAAAGTCGCGGCGTTGATAAAAGAATCTTTGTCTTCGAGCGCAAGAACGTTGTTTACCGTTTCGCGGTTCGGGCGGGCAAGCCCCGTGGTGAAGGCGGTGAACATATCTTTTGCCACGCGGAACGCCGCTTCGGCTTCGTCGGAATAATCGTCTTCGCCCCTGATTTCGCTCACGTTGAAAACAAAATAATCGGGATTTGTTTCTTCGCCTTTTATCTCGGCGCGATAAAGTCCTTCGACGGTAAGACGAAAACTGTCTGTTCCGACTTTTGCAAGGTTGCCTATTCTGCAAACCGTTCCTACCGTGTAAAGGTCGGAAGACGAAGGATCGTTTATTTTAACGTCTTTCTGGCTGACGGCGAATATTTTTTTATCGCCCTTAAGAGCGGCGTTTACCGCTCCCAGAGTTTTAAGCCTGCCTACGTCAATCGTAGTGAAAACGTTGGGAAAAACGATTTTTCCGCGCACGGCAATACTCGGAATACCGTAATCGCGGTTTGCGTCTATAATTATATCGGGCGCGTTCTGCGCCGTTTTTTCGGTGTTGAATTCATTCATTTGATATATTTTACAATAATTTTCCTTTTTAATCAAGCGTTTTATGTAAAACGCTATGCAAACGTGTTAAAAAATGATAAAATCTATATATGAAAAAATTTGAATTATCGGGAAAAACCGCAATCGTTACGGGCGCATCTTCGGGAATAGGAAAAAACCTTTGTTTTCTTTTAAAGGAAAACGGCGTTAAAAAAATTATAGGCGCGGCGCGCAGCGAAGAAAAACTCAACGCCGTAAAAAAAGAACTCGGCGACGTTTTCATACCGTTTGTAACGGACGTGTCTTTGCGCGCGGAATGGCAAAAACTCCGCGATTTCGTTTTAAGCGAAAATTGCGGCGCGGATATTATTATAAACTGCGCGGGCGTTCTTCCCAAGTTTTCGGATTTTAAAAACTGCCGCGACGGCGACGTTGAAACGATAACCGCGATAAACTATTTTTCTATAGTATATTCCGCGGAATATATTCTCCCTGTTTTAAGAGAGAGCGGCGACGGGCTTATGATAAACGTTGCAAGTTCATCGGCGCTGTGTCCGTTCGGAAAAGTATCGCTTTACTCGGCGTCGAAAGCCGCGGCGGAAAGATTTTCGGAATGTCTTTCGTGCGAAGAAAAAACGGTAAGCGTTGTAACCGTTCTTCCGGGGTTCACGAAAACCGACGTTATGCGAAATCAGATAATGACCGAAAGAGATTTAAAACTCGTGAACAAAATCTCCGCGCCGCTCGATAAAACGTGCAGAAAGATATTGAAAAAAGCAATTAAAAGAAAAAAGCGGATTATCACGGGGTTAGACGCCGAACTTATGAATTTAGGATACGGTCTTATGCCCGCAAAAACTCCCCGCATCATCACCGAAACGCTTGAAAAATCAAGTATTGACGCGTTCGGCGACGAATAACGTCAGCACCGATTAGCAATCGACCTGAAAAATCAATAGCAATAAAAAAGGTTTTTGTGATTTCAAACCGCAAAAACCTTTTAAATTACGCTATTTTCTTATATACTATTTCGGGTTTTTTAACGCCTTTGACGACGTCTGCGTCGACAACTACTTTTTCAACGTCCTTAACGCTCGGAATATCGTACATACAATCAAGCATTATGTTTTCGAAAATAGTTCTCAAACCCCTTGCGCCCGTTTTGAGAGCGATGGCTTTACGCGCGATTTCGTAAACGGCGTCGTTTGTGACTTCGAGTTCGCAATCGTCCATTCCTATCAGTTTTTTATACTGTTTCACGAGCGCGTTTTTAGGCTCGGTCATTATTTTGACAAGCGCGTCTTCATTCAGCGGTTCAAGGCAAACCGTTATGGGTATGCGCCCCACGAATTCCGGAATAAGACCGAATTTCGTAAGGTCCTGCGGCTGAACGTCGGTAAGCACCGCTTTTTCGGATTTTCCGACCGAAACGTTTCCGCCGAAACCAAGGCTCGAATTATCTTTTCTTTTCTCTATTATCTTATCGAGCCCGACGAACGCGCCGCCGCAAATGAATAAAATATTAGTAGTGTCGATATGCAGAAGTTCCTGCTGCGGATGCTTTCTTCCGCCCTGCGGCGGAACGGCGGCAACCGTGCTTTCTATTATTTTAAGAAGGGCTTGCTGAACGCCTTCTCCCGAAACGTCACGCGTGATGGACACGTTTTCGCCTTTTCTTGCGATTTTATCGATTTCGTCGATATAAACGATTCCGCGTTGCGCGCGGTCAATATCGTAATCGGCGTTCTGAATGAGTTTGAGTAAAATATTCTCAACGTCTTCCCCGACGTAACCCGCTTCGGTCAGAGTGGTGGCGTCGGCAACGGCGAAAGGCACGTTTAAAATTCTCGCAAGCGTTCTCGCAAGCAAGGTTTTACCGCAACCCGTAGGACCGAGAAGAAGAATATTGCTCTTTTCTATCTCCGTATCGTCGCCGTCTTTTTTATTTTTTATCGCGCTGTTTATGCGCTTATAATGATTGTAAACCGCAACGGAAAGAACTTTTTTCGCATTTTCCTGTCCGACGATATATTTATCGAGTTCCGCCTTTATTTCGTGCGGTTTTTTAAGTTCCACCGAAACGTTACGGCTTTCCGACTCTTCTTCTTCGAGAATTACGTTGCAAATTTCAAGGCACTCGTCGCAAATATAAAGACCGTTAGGTCCCGCAACGAGCCTTTTTGCCGCTTCTTTCGGTTTTCCGCAAAACGCGCAAAACATTCCGTTGTTTCTGTTATCAGCGTTATTCGCCATCAAAACTCCTTAATATCAAGCCGCAAAAGCGGGTTATCTGTTGTAATAAATTTTATCTATAATGCCGTAAGAAAGCGCGTCTTCGGCGGAAAGGTAATTATCCCTGTCGGTATCCCTTTCGATTTCTTCAATGGGTTTACCCGTGTTTTCGGATAAAATCCTGTTGAGTTTTTCCTTTATTTTGATTATATGGTCGGCTTGAATTTTTATATCGCTCGCCTGACCCTGCGTGCCGCCGAGCGGCTGATGAATCATTATCTCGCTGCTCGGAAGGGAAAATCTTTTGCCTTTTTTGCCGCTCGACAGTAAAAACGCGCCCATCGAAGCCGCCATGCCGATGCAGATCGTGGAAACGTCGCATTTGACGTAATTCATCGTATCGTAAATCGCAAGACCCGCCGTTACCGAGCCGCCGGGACTATTGATATAAATGCAGATATCTTTATCGGGGTCTTTTCCTTCGAGATATATAAGTTGCGCTACGACGGTGTTTGCCGTGGCGTCGTCGATTTCGCCGGAAAGCATAATTATTCTGTCTTCGAGAAGACGGGAATAAATATCGTAGGACCTTTCGCCCTTATTCGTCTGCTCTACGACCATAGGTATCAAAGACATATTTCTCTCCTTATCGTTTCGCGCCGCAAGCGTACGGCTGCGGCGTTGAACGGTTAATTAGTCTATCTGGTTGTTTTCAAGAAGGAATGCAAAAAGTTTGTCGACCGACGCGTTGTTTTCAAAATACGCGATCTGACGGTCGTTAAGAGTTTTTTTGTATTCGCCCGCGTCTTTTCCGAGCGCGACGGCCTGATCGGCGATTTTGGCGTCTACTTCTTCTTCGGTCGCTTTGATGTTTTCGGTTGCCATTATCTTTTCGATAACGAGTTGAGCCTTAACCTGCTCTTTCGCCTGCTTTTCAAAGCCCTTTTTGTAATCTTCGACGGTCTGCTTGGTGTATTTAAGGTAATCCTGAAGTTTAAGCCCCTGATACATCATTCTGTATTCCATATCCTGAACGAACGCGTCTTCCTGTCTTTCTACGAGCGCGTCGGGGATTTCGACTTCCGAAGAGTCGGCTATCGTTTTGATAATCTTGTCTTCGAGTTCGGCTTTTGCTTTCTGAGCGTTGTTTGCTTCGAGTTTGGCTCTCGTAGCCGCTCTGAAACTTTCAATGCTGTCTTCGCCTGCCGCTTCTTTTATGAACTCGTCGTTCACTTCGGGATATTGTTTTTCTTTGACGGCGTTAAGTTTAACCTTAAACACCGCTTCTTTTCCTTTAAGGTCTTCCGCGTGATAGTCTTCGGGGAATTTGACGGTTATATCCTTTTCTTCGCCGATTTTCATACCTTCGACCTGTTCTTCGAAACCGGGAATAAACTGACCCGAGCCGAGTTCGAGAGTCTGATTTTCAGCCGTGCCGCCCGCAAATTTAACGCCGTTTACACTGCCGCTGTAATCGATAGTCGTCACGTCGCCTTTTTTAGCCGCTCTGTCTGTAACTTCAACTTCTCTCACGTTTCTTTTCACGAGCCTGTCAAGTTCGTCGTCGATTTCTTTATCGGTTACATTATACTCAATCTTATCGAATTTTATACCCTTGTACGCGCCGAGTTTAACTTCGGGCTTAACGGGAACAACGGCGATTAAGGTTATACCGTTATCGTCTATATTTTCAACGTCGAGTTCGGGTCTGTCTATCGCTTCGATAGAAGGCTCTTTATCAAGAATATCGTAATAATATTTGGGGAACGCGTAATTTATCGCTTCTTCGAAAAATACGCCTTTGCCGTACTGCTGTTCTATAACGTGTTTGGGCGCGTGACCTTTACGGAATCCGGGAATAGTGAATTTCCCTTTGATTTTGAAATACGCGCCGTTGATGGCGTCTTTCCACTCGTCCGCATTAAGCGTGATTTTAATCTTTACCGTGCTTTTTTCAGCCGCTTCAAAAGTATATTGCATATATTAAAACTCCTTGTTATTTCCAAATGCTTATCTATTTTAACAAATATTTGCGAGATTGTAAAGTTTTTATCGCGGCTTTTGCGATTTTAATTTACAAATACCAAATTAAGCGATATAATATTTTAAAAACTAGGGATTCCATTCGTTATCAATAGTTATTTTTGCGGTGATAAACCGATTTATGCGGCGTTAAACGCCGCTCGTAGTACTTTAAGTACAACTTCGGGCGTTTGCCTTGCCTGAACAAGCCGCGATGCTGTCGGTTTCTCATCCGCAAAAATGCTTCGCACCGAAAAGAGCGCATTTTTTGATGATTTTTTGCGAGCGTGAGGGTTGCTGTACTGATGTACTGCGCCCGAACGGTCGCGGAAAATGGCGAAAAAGACGCCTTTTCGGTAATTAGTGATGACGAATGGAATCCCTACCGAAAGAGAATATTATGCCGCAGGATTTATATGCGATAAGGCGCGAAGCGACGGAGTTGAACGCGCTTTTAAAAGGAGCAAAAGTAAATAAAATAACCGAGCCTTCGCCCGAAGAAATCGTTATGACCGTTTACAATAAAACGGTTTATAACGTGATTTTTTGCGCGGGCGCAAGATTTCCGCGCGTTTCATTAACGAACGCACGTAAAGAAAATCCGCAGAACGCGCCGAATTTTCTGATGTGTTTGAGAAAACACCTTTCGGGCGCGGAAATCACGGGGGCGGAAGTTCTTAACGACGACAGAATAATCGCCGTTAATTTTAAGAATTTAACCGAATTCAAAGACGATAAAACCTATTCCGTCATAACCGAAATCATGGGCAAATATTCAAACGTGTTTCTGACCGCCGACGGCGTTATCGCGGGTATTTTAAAAACGTCGCCGCAGGGTATTGACGGAAAACGCCCGCTTTTTATCGGATCGGAGTACGTTTTTCCCGAAAAACGCGTATGCTTTTTACCGCGTAACGGGGTAAGTCTTGACGACGCTTTCAAAGACTTCGACCCCGCCGCGGATTTTTCAAAATTTTTAATGAAAAAGTTTTCGGAATTCGCGCCCGTCACAGCCGACGAAATATCTTTCCGTTACGAAAATTCGGGTTACGAAAAAACCGCTTTCGGCGCGAGAGCCGCGATTTTTGATTTTTTAAACGAAAAAAACAACCCCAACGCCGTTACTATCGACGGAAAACGCGATTTTTTCGTTACGGACTACAAGCACCTGTCAACGGAAAAAAAATACTTTCCTTCCGTTCTCGACTGCATGACGGAAGTTTGCGATAATGCCGAAACCGACGCTTATATTTCGGGAAAACGCAACGCGCTTTTACAAAAAATTTCGGTAATCGAAAAGAGAGAGAATAAAAAACTTATTCTCACGGAAGAACGGATAAGGGAAGGCAAAGAAGCCGAAAAAGCAAGACTTTTCGGCGAACTTTTAACTGCCAACTGCTACAAAATAAAAAGCGGCGCAGACAGCGTTACTCTTGAAAATTACTACTCCGAAAACGGCGGAACGGTAACCGTTCCGCTCGATAAGACTTTAAGCGCGAACGCTAACGCACAAAAATATTTTAAAAAATACTCGAAACTTAAAAAAGGAGCGAAAATAGCCGCCGAGCAGAAAGAAGATATTTTAAAAGAACTCGATTACGTTTCGAGCGTAAAATTCGAAATAAACGCCGCTAAAACCGCGGAAGAATTCGAAGAAATCGCTCAGGAATTGCTTGCTCAGGGAATAATTCCGAAAAACGGTAATAAAAAGCGGCAAGAAAAGCAAAAAACGTCGCCTTACGCGACGTATTTATCGGAAGGGTTTAAAATAATCGCGGGCAAAAACAACGTTCAGAACGATAACCTTTTCAAGGAACGACAAAACGGCGATATATGGCTGCACGCAAAAAACTATCATTCGTCGCACGTTTATATCGTTACCGAAGGAAAACCCGTTCCGGACGGCGTTTTGAAAACGGCGGCTGAAATATGCGCTTATCGCTCCGAAAGCAAAGGCGGAAAAATCGAAATCGACTATACTCTGTTAAAATTCGTTAAAAAAATAAGCGGCGCAAAACCCGGCAGCGTTACTTACTCGGATTATAAAACGATAATTGTTACGCCTTTGGCGCACGAAGAATTAAAAACTTAAAAATAACGGACTTTTCCCGAGAAAAGTCCGTTATTTAATTTAAAATTCTTTTCTGCCGCTACGTGAAAACAAAGCGTTGAAAACTTTCATAGGCTCTTCGCCTTCGAATAAAATTTTATAAACCGCGTTCACTATGGGAAGTTCTTCGCCGTATTTATCGCCGAGAAGTTTCAACGCCTTTACCGTTTCGACCCCTTCTGCGCTTTTTAAGTATTTTTCGCCTTTTATAAAAGACTCGCCGTAAAGCCTGTTATGCGAAAATTCCGAAAACAGCGTCGTTTCGTAATCGCCGAGATGGCAAAGCCCGTAAGCCGAAAGTTCGTTTCCGCCCATCGCTTTTATAAGCCGCCCCACTTCTCTCGCTCCGCGCGCCATCAGCGGACCTTTAAGGGTAGAATATCCTCCTCCGTCGAGCATACCCGCGGCTATCCCCATAACGTTTTTTGCGGCTGCGCCTATTTCGCTGCCGATTAAATCGTCGCCGTAATAAAATCTTATAAGGTTGCTTCTTAAACCGTCCGCAAGGGTTTTTATAAGATTTTTATTTTCCGAATCTATAACCATGCAATTCGGTTTGCCTTTCAGAAATTCCTGAATATGCCCGGGCCCCACCCAGACGGCGACCTTATCTTTCGAAAGACCGCAATCAAAGCAGACTTCGGAAAGTCTTTTGCCCGTGGCGACTTCTACGCCTTTCATACATAAAAGAACGTTTTTGTCTTTAAGACCGAATTTTACGGCTTTATTAAGAAGTTCTCTTAACGATTGACTTAAAACGGATATTACCACGAGTTCCGCCCCGTCAAGGGCTTTTTCGAGATCGCTCGTCAAAAAAACCTTATCGTCGAGAGTAACGTAATCGTTTTTACCCGTTTCTTTAAGCACGGTATACGATTTGCCGCCTTCGCGACCCCATTCGGTAACCGAATGTCCTTCGCCCGAAAGGTACCAGGTTATAAAACTGCCCCAACGTCCGCAGCCTAAAACGGTAATTTTCATAACACCTCGCTAAACGGCACTGTATATTCCGAGAATTATAATGCCCGCTATCGTTACGGCTATCGAAAGATAATGCCAGATTGAAAGTTTTTCTTTCAGGAATATTCTCGACCAGACTACCGACATAACGCAATAACTCGATATTATCGCAATGCCCGCGTCAAAGCCCGAAAACATAACCGCCATATAAAAGACCTGCCCTATCGTTTCGCAACCCGCGCCTATGAACAAGTCTTTTTTCATAGTGAAAAATTTCTGTTTTTTGATAAATTTTACGTAGATAAACGCAAAAATCGCAAAGCAAAGCGAAGTAAATTCAAACGCCGTGTTCGACGCGTAATCGCTCAGATCGAAGAGTTCTTTTTTAGCGATAATCTGATCGCCTACCGTGCCGAGAGCGTCGATGATAAGATACAGTATGGGTATAAGTATGGCGATAACGCTTTTAGTGTATTTGAAATTAGAATTGTCGTTCCGCAAAGCCTTAATCTCGTCGTCTTCGCGATACTCGGTTATTCCGAGCGCGATTATGCCGAGCGCGACAAGCACTACCCCGACCACCGAAAGGATACCTTCCGTCGAGTGAATATCGAATTCGCAAAGCCCGAATATAACGCAAATCAAAAGCGCCAGAGAACCCGAAGAGTTGCATATCGGACTCGATACCGAAAGTTCTATATACCTTAAACCGACGTAACCCACCACCATCGCCGCAAGGTAAACAAACGCGACGGGAAAATAATGAATAAAGTCGATGGGTTTAAAGTCGGTATAAAATAAACAGCTTACGAATTTGGGTACTTTTTCGGGGTCGATGAACTTGCCGGCGATTAAGGTAATAACGGCGTGAAGCCCCATAACCGCGCCCACGCAGAAAATAACCCGCCAGTGACTGAGTTTATCGTCCTGCGCAGTACCCGTTTTGGAGAAAAAGTCCGAGCCGCTCCAACAAAGAAGGGCTATAATAGAAAAAATATAAAATGTCATAATAATATCTGATTTGCGTCAATCATTTCCTGTAACGCCTTTAACGCGCCGAGTTTTGCATGAAAGAAGGTTAAACCGCCCTGAAAATATATGCAATACGGCTCTCTTATAGGTCCGTCCGCCGAGAGTTCTATGGAAGAACCCTGAACGAACGCTCCCGCCGCCATTATAACCTGACTGTCGTAACCGGGCATTTCGGACGGAACGGGGGTAACGTAACTGTCTACGGGCGCGGCGGCCTGAATTCCTTTACAGAACGCTTCCATCGCCTTGCCGTTTTTAAGTTCTATCGCCTGAATTATATCGTGGCGATCTTCTTTCGCTTTCGGAACGGTTTTGTATCCGAATTTTTCAAAGCATTCGGCAACGAAAATCGCGCCTTTTACGGCGGCAGCCGTCACCGTGGGAGCAAGAAACAAGCCTTGATAAAATCTCGGAAGAACCCCGAGCGTCGCGCCGACTTCCTGCCCGAGCCCCGGAGCGGAAAGCCTGTAAGCGCACCTGTCGATACATTTTTGCGTGCCGCATATATATCCGCCGACGGGAGCAAGTCCGCCGCCGATATTTTTAATCAAAGACCCGACTACCATATCCGCGCCGACGTCGCTCGGCTCGATTTTTTCCACGAATTCTCCGTAACAGTTATCCACCATAACGGTAACCGACGGTTTTATTTTTTTGCAGAACGCTATGAGTTTGCCTATTTCTTCAACCGAAAAAGTAGGTCTCGGCTGATACCCTTTCGAGCGTTGAATGGTTATCAGTTTCGTTTTTTCGTTTATCGCCTTTTCGATTTCGGGATAGTTGAATTCGCCGCCGTTAATCAGATCGACCTGCCTGTAAGTAACGCCGTATTCTTTAAGAGAGCATGGCGAAAGGCGTATTCCTATAACTTCTTCGAGAGTATCGTAAGGCTTGCCCACGGGGGATAAGAGTTCGTCGCCTGGGAGAAGATTTGCGGAAAGCGCGACAGTAAGCGCGTGCGTTCCGCACACTATCTGCGGGCGAACGAGCGCCGCTTCGGTATGGAACACGTCGGCGTAAGTTTTTTCGAGTTTTTCTCTGCCCGTATCGTCGTAACCGTAACCGTTGGACGATTGCATGCAAGCCGCGTCGATGCGGTTTTTTTGCATTGCAAGAAGAACCTTATACTGATTGTATTCCGCTATCTCGTCTATTTTTTCAAAACGCGATTTTAAACTTTCGGATATTTTTTCGCCGAATTCGTACAACTTGTCCGACACGCCGAAAGCGTTGTATATCTCTTTATTTCCCATGATTTCCTTAATCGTATCAGTCCGCCGCTCAAAGCGCGATACGTATCGCGCCCTGAATTATCGGCGGTAAATTTATTTATTCTTTATAAACAATCTTAAAAAAGCGCGGATAATCTTAGGCGGACGGAAACAATAAATTTTCATATTATACCTCTCCGCCTATTATATGCGAATGATTTTTTAAAGTTGACGAAGATCCCGTATCGCTTTTTTAATATCGCCCGCTTTAAAAACGGAAGAACCAGCCACGATAACGTTCGCGCCCGCTTCTTTTACCCGCCTTACGTTTTCGGCGGTTATGCCGCCGTCCACTTCGAGCAGTACGTTTTTACCGCTCCCGTCAATATACTTTTTCGTTTCGGCGATACGCGAAACGGAGTTTTCTATAAACTTCTGACCGCCGAAGCCCGGGTATACGCTCATTATTAAAATCATATCCGAATGCGGCATGAGTTCTTTTAATACTTCGACGGGAGTGTCGGGTTTTATCGAAACCGCGCTTTTAACGCCGAGAGCGCGTATATCGTCGAGAACTTCCGTAACGGGTTTTTCGCACGCTTCGTAATGCACGGTTATAATATCCGCGCCCGCTTTTGCAAATTCATTTATATACCGCTCGGGTCTGTCAATCATAAGATGAACGTCAAGCGCGCGTTTAGTAACGGGGCGAATATCGGCAACCATTTTAATTCCGAAAGTTATGTTCGGAACGAAAATACCGTCCATAACGTCCATATGTATGAAATCCGCGCCCGCTTCGTCGATTTTTCTCACCGCAGATCCCATTTCGGAAAAATCCGCAGATAAAATCGACGGAGCAATCAAAATTTTATCACTCATATTACTCCTTTATAAAATCGCGGCGCAATTGACCGCACGCGCCTTCTATATCCGCGCCGTTAAGTCTTCTTACGGTTGCGGAAAGCCCGTTTTTTACGAGTTTATCGCAAAATGCGTAAGCCGCTTTTTCGCCCGACCCTTTAAGTCCGTTTTCCTTTACTTCGTTAAGTCTTATAACGTTTATATGACACGGGCGGCGGGATAAAATCCGCGTCAGTTCGTCTATACAATCGCGCCCGTCGTTCTCGCCTTTTACGAGAGTGTATTCAAAAATATATCGCCTGCCCGTTTTTGAAAAGTAATAATCGCACGCCTTTAAAATTTCCGAAACGGAATATGCGTTTGCAACGGGCATAAGCGTTTTACGCCTTTCGTCAAACGGTTGGTGGAGCGAAACGGTAAGGTTTACGGGAAGACCTTCTTCCGCAAGTTTATATATTTTATCCGCCAGACCGCAAGTAGACAAACTTATGTTTCTCAAACTCACGTTAAGTCCGTTTTTATCGGACACAAGGCGAAGAAATCGTATAACGTTATCGTAATTATCGAGCGGCTCGCCGCTGCCCATTAAAACTATGTTGGTAACGGCGCGTTTTTTGGTATCGCCGCCGCCGAGCCTGTTCACCGCGGCAACCGTGGCAAGCATTTCGCCCGCCGTAAGATTTCTTACAAGCCCGCCTATCCCCGAAGCGCAAAACCTGCAACCCATTCTGCAACCTACCTGCGTTGACAGACACTCCGTATTGCCGTAGTCGTTTTTCATATAAACGCCTTCGACCACGTTGCCGTCGATAAGCCTTATAAGATATTTTTCGGTGCCGTCTTCCGATACGAGCCGCCTGATTATTTCAGCGGGATTATCGGCGTAAATTCCGATAAGTTTTTCTCTTAAAGATTTTGAAATATTCGATATTTCGCTGATTTTAAGACCGTTTGAAAGGGCGAAAAAAACCTGCTTTGCCCTGAACGGCTTTTCGCCGAGCGATAAAAACAAATCTTCGAGTTCTTTTAAGTTGAGATCCTGTAAAATTTTCATTTCTTTTTAAACACGGCAAGATAAAATCCCGCTCCGTAAGATATATGCGGCAAAAATTGCAAGCCGATTCCGACTTTATAATAACCGAGTTCCGATTTCACGTCCGTTATATAAAAATCGCCGTGATTTTTTAAAAACCGCTCGGCAACCGACGAATTTTCTTTCTGAAAGACCGAACACGTAGAATACACGAGCATTCCGCCGCTTTTCACGTAATTTGCCGAAACGGATAAAATTTTATATTGCAGTTCCGATAAATTATCAATATCTTCTCTCTTTCGGTTAATTTTAATATCGGGGTTTTCCTTTATAACCCCGAAACCGCTGCAAGGAGCGTCGCACAGAACGGCGTCGAACTTTTCAAAAAACGAAGGATTAAACACCGTGCCGTCGTTCAGCGCGGCGGTTACGTTATTCTTTTTCATACGCTCGGCGTACGCTTTTATCAGTTCCACTCTGTGCGGGTGAATATCCAGCGACAAAACTTCGTCGTAATAATCCGAAAGATACACCGACTTTCCGCCCGGAGCGGCACAAACGTCAAGAAGTTTGCCTTTCCCTTTCGCCGCTTCCGCAATCGCAACGCTGCCTATCGACTGAAAAGTGTATAACCCGTTGTAAAAGCCGTCGTCGACAACGAAATTTTTTACTTCGTAAAGATTTGAAAACGGCGTTTTACAATAAGTTTTTCCCGCTTTTTCGAGATATTCTTCGCCGTTTACGCCTTTATTGAACCGAACGAAAGTTTTTTCTTCGTCCGCGCTCATAATATTTTCGGCGACGGCGTTGCCGTAATCGGCGATAAGAAGTTCTGCGGCAAATTCGGGATACGAATATTTTACAGAAAGAGCGTTAACGCCGTTTTCCGGAAACTTAACGCCGTTTTCGGAAAAATTTCTCAGCGTTGCGTTCACAAAACCCGCCGCGCCGCCTTTGCCGAGTTTTTTGCAAAGCGTAACGCAGGCGTCGGTTACCGCGTAAGGCGCTGTCTTTAAGTATTTTATGGCGTAAAGCCCTATTTTAAGTATGATTTTTATCGGGGTTTTCGGGGATTTTTCGCAAAGTTTTTTTATTATATAGTCGAGCGTTACGTTTTTATCGAGAACGCCGTAGCATATTTTTATCGACGCGTTTTTGGTGGTTTCGCGCATGCGCGCGTCGGCAATAGCCTGCTTTATAAACGCGCCGCCCTGAAAAACTTTTGATAAAACCACGTAAGAATCGTAATAAGTGATATACATTTTATTTACCGAGAATTTCGCCCGCGTTAAGTTTTCTTCCGAGCAAAAACTCTTTTGCGGTCATCTTTCTGCCGCCTTCCGGCTGAAGTTCGGTAATGTTCACCGCGCCGCCGCAAGCGGCAACGGTAATGCCGAAGGCTTTGTCAAGCCTTAATATTTCGCCGCTTTTCCCGAAGCCTTCGCTTATATCCGCTTTAAAAATTTTTAAGATTTTTCCGTTTAAAAAAGTTCGCGCAACGGGTTTGGGATTCATACCGCGTATAAAATCGCAAATCTCGCGCGGGGTTTTGGAAAAGTCGATTACGGCGTCTTCCTTTTCAATCGGCTTTGCGTAAGTAGCGTCGCTTTCGCATTGCTTTATCGGCGTTACTTTACCGTTTTCGATATCGTCAAGCGTTTTTACCACGAGTTCCGCGCCGGCGTGCGAAAGCCTTGATAAAAGTTCGCCCGCGGTTTCGTCGCTTTTGATTTCCGTTTTTACGACGGCAAGAATATCGCCCGTATCTACCCCCACGTCCGTCTGCATTATCGTAACGCCCGTTTCTTTTTCACCGTTTATAACCGCGCGCTGAACGGGCGCGGCGCCGCGATATTTCGGTAAAAGCGACGCGTGAATATTTATAACGCCGAATTTCGGAATATTAAGAATTTCGCCCGATAAAATCTGCCCGTAAGCGCAGGTGACCATAATATCGGGGTTTAACTTTTTTAAATCATCAACTCCTTCTTTTCGTATTTTTTCATAAGAAAGAGTTTTAATATTCAATTTTTTCGCTTCCGTTTCCACGGCGCAGGGAGTTATAACCGCCTTTCGCCCGACGGGGCGCGCCGGTTGCGTTATAACGGCAAGTATTTTATGACGGCTGTCGTTTATCGCGCGAAGCGGAAGTACCGCAAAATCGGGAGTTCCTAAAAAAACTACGTTCATTTATCCTCCGTTTCGGCGCGGATGTTATCTGCCTTGTCTATATAAAGTATGCCGTTAAGATGGTCGTTTTCGTGGCATACGGCGCGGGCAAAAAGTCCGCTTACGGTTTTTTTGAATTCTTTTCCTTCTCTGTCGTAATATTTTACCGTTACCGTTTCGGGGCGTTTTACGTCGCCCCATTTCCCCACGATCGAAAGGCAGCCTTCCGTTCCGTACTGTTCGCCTTTTTCTTCGATGATTTCGGGATTTATAAATTCGAAAAAGCCTTCGTTTTCCATATCGATAACGAAAATGCGCCTTAAAACGCCCACTTGCGGCGCGGCAAGCCCGACGCCGTTCGCTTTAAGCAAAGTATCGCGCATGTCGTCTAAAAGTTCTGCCGTTTTATTACCGAAATCAGTTACGAGAAAGCATTTTTTTCTTAAAACGTCGTCTCCTGCCTGAACGATTTTTCTGATTGCCATATATGACCTCAACTCATACTCGACGGGTTAATTTCGAGATAGCAAAACGCGTTTCTCGACGTGTTTCCGTCGGCTATTTCATAAAATTTTCTTTCTATCGTTTCTCTGTCTGTTAAAACTCTCGCAAGCACCTGATAGCGGAACTTATTTTTAATCCGCTTTACGGGGCTTTTCATTTTGTCAAAATAAGCAAAATCGCCGCGATGCTCGTTGTAAACTTCTCTGCACGCAAAGAATACGTTTTTAAGGGTTTCCATACCCTTTTTATCGTCGTCGGACTCGACCATTATCCGCAAAATATCCGAATACGGCGGAAATCCCGCCGCCTTTCTGATTGCGGATTCGTAATTATAAAATCCTTCGTAATCGTAACGCGCGGCAAATCTTAAAACGGTGTTCTGCGGACTGAACGTCTGTAAAACCGCCTTACCTTTCCGCTCCGCTCTGCCGCTCCTGCCCGCAACCTGAGTTATCAGTTGAAAAGTTCTCTCGCCGGCGCGGTAGTCCGAAAAATAAAGGCTCATATCGGCGTCGAGAATTCCGACGAGAGTTACCCCGCCGAAATCATGCCCTTTGGCAATCATCTGCGTTCCGACTAAAATATCCGCCTTTTTATCTGCGAATTCTTTTAAAATTCTGAAATGCGCTTCTTTATTCTGCGTAGTGTCGTTATCCATTCGCAAAATACGCGCAGACGGAAAAAGTTCTTTAAGATCGTCAACGACTTTCTGCGTTCCCGTTCCGCTGTAATTTATATTAGTACTGCCGCACTCCGGGCAACCCGACGGCATTTTATACCGCGCCCCGCAATAATGGCATTTAAGCAAATTTTCATAGCGGTGATAGGTAAGAGAAACGTCGCAATTGTCGCACTTTGCAACGTAGCCGCATTCGCGGCAAATTATTTTATGCGAATACCCCCTGCGGTTTAAAAAAATCATAGCCTGATTGCCGCTTTTAAGAGTGTTTTCGAGTTCGGTTTTCAAAGCCGACGAAAACGCCGAAGGATTTCCGCTTCTTACTTCTTCGCGCATGTCGGCAACTATCATTTCGGGCATTTCTCTGTCGCTTACGCGATGACGCATTATCGCTAAATCGTAACGCCCGTCTTTCGCGGCGGCAAAACTTTCGATTTTAGGCGTCGCGCTGCCAAGCACGAGTTTCGCCCCGTTATATTCGGCGCGGCGGAGAGCGATTTTATCCGTTTCGTAACGGGGTGCGCTTTCACTCTCGTAACTCTGCTCGTGTTCTTCGTCTATTATTATAAGACCTATATCGGTAATCGGAGCAAAAATCGCGCTTCTCGCGCCTATTGCGATTTTCGCTTCGCCGCTTCTCAGTCTCCACCATTCGTCAAATTTCTCTCCCGCGGAAAGACCGCTGTGCAATATCGCGCACATACTTCCGAACCTGCCGCGAAGACGGCTTAAAGTCTGCGGCGTAAGAGCGATTTCGGGAACGAGCATAATCGCCGTTTTACCCTTTTCGACGGTGCTTTTTATAAGCCGCATATAAACTTCGGTTTTGCCGCTGCCGG
Source organism: uncultured Clostridia bacterium (assembly GCA_934248055.1). GTDB lineage: Bacteria > Bacillota > Clostridia > Christensenellales > Borkfalkiaceae > HGM11412. Next base: position 36,502 of record CAKQKI010000003.1, read on the forward strand.
TAACGCCGAAAATAAGGGTGGGTTTTGTTGAATTTTCTATCGAATTTATTACGCTTTTTTGTTCTTCGGTTAACTCTACCGTTTTATCGCTTACTTCCGCTTCTTTATAAGGAAGCCGCGTAACGCGCTCTTCTTTAACCGTTAAAAAACCTTTTTTAATAAGCGCGGAAACGCTCGATTGAGAAAACTCCGCCGCCGCTTCCGACCTTTTTACCCTGCCGTTTTTCAAAACGAATAAAAACGCCGCTTTTTGATTTTGAGCAGACGCTTTGAACCCGTCAAGAACTTTTTCGCCGTCAATCCCGTCCGCAACGGATAAAAAAGCGACCGTTTTATGCCGCACTTTGCCCTTGCGCATTTCGCTCGGCAAAAACAGCCTTAACGATAGTGCCATAGAAGTGTGATATTTATCGGCAACGTATTTCGCAAGCGACAAACATTCTTCCGTAAGCGCGGGAATTTCTTCTACCACGCGAATTATTTTTTTTAATTTTTCGGCGGGAACGTCAGACTTTTCTTTAAGCGCGATAATAAACCCTTCGGTTTTACGGTTTGCGAAAGGAACGATTACACGGCTGCCCTCACGCGCGCCGTCAATCGTTACGTAATCGAATATTCTGTCAAGTTCAAAAGCGTTAACGTCGATTATTACTTCCGCAATCATAAAAAATAAAAGGTCGGCGGCTCGCGCCCCGACCGATTAAATCAGTTATCAGAAACCGCGATTTTTCCGTCGTAAATTTCGAGCGCGGCGGCGGTAAGCGGTTTTTCGCCGTTCAGAACGGCATTGCTGTTCTGAGATTTGGTTATGTCGATGAGTTGTCTTGCTCTTTTCGAAGCGACCACGCAAAGCGCGTATTTTGAGCCATCGTACTTTTCACCGAGTTTTTTAATAAGTTCGTCGATAGGCGGTTCGTTAATCATATTATCGATTCTCCTTTTTCCTTTTATTCGATATTCTGTATCTGCTCGCGGATTTTTTCAATCTCGCATTTAAGTTTGAGAGCGTTATCGGTTATAACAACGTCGTTTGATTTACTGCAGATAGTGTTTGCTTCGCGATTGAATTCCTGAACGAGAAAATCAAGTTTTTTACCCGTTTCTTCACTCTCGCAGGCGATTTTTCGGAATTGACTTATATGGCTTTTAAGACGGGTAAGTTCTTCGTCGATATTCGACTTGTCTGCAAATACCGCAACTTCCTGCAAAAGCCGCGCTTCGTCGTAATCCGCGCCGTTTAAAGCGTCTTTCACTCTTGCCGCAAGCCTTTCGTAATACTCTTTACTCAGAAGCGGCGCGCGTTCGGATATTTCGTTTACGAGCGTTTCGACGACGTTTACTCTTTCAAGCAAATCCGCTTTGAGTTTTTCGCCTTCGTAAAAACGCATTTCGTTAAGTTTTTTGCACGCTTTTATCACCGTGTCGCGAACGACGCTTGAAAGACTTTCTATATCTTCGTCTTTTTGCGAAAGAGTGATAACGTCGGGCGAACGCATAAGCGAAGTAAGAGTAAAATCGTCTTCTATTCCGATTATTTCGCCCGATAAGGTTTTAGCCGCGGAAACGTAAGCCTTTGCAAGATTTACGTCTATTTCGAGATCGGCGTTTGCCGAGTTGGAATTTTTATACGAAATATATAAATCGGCTTTACCGCGCTTCAATTCCGACTGTACCGCGCGGCGGATAACGTCGTCCAGCGCGACGAAAGAACGCGGATAACGCGGATTCAGATCGAGAAACCGATTGTTCACGGTTTTAATTTCGGCAACGAGTTCGATACCGCTTTCCGAGTACTCGGCTCTGCCGTAACCTGTCATACTTTTCATATCGTATATTTTATCACAGTTTTACCTAATAATCAAGCGTTTAAACGCAAAATCAAGGTTTTAAGAATGCGTTTTTGCGTAGCCGCAAGCGACTGCGTTTGAACCCGCCAAAGCACCGATATTTACGCGCTTTATGCCGAATTCGCCTTTGTCCGTACCGTCAAGTACGAACAAGTCGCCTTCGACAGGAATCATCGAAAATAGCGGCGTTTTGGTTGTCTGCAAGTATTGCGTTGCGGTTTTAGGTTAAGGCGCGGCGCGCAAGCGGCATAATACACTCGTATATGACGATTGCGGAACAATGTATTAGCCTGAAAACGCGACGCAAGACCGAGTTCAAACGCAATCGCTTGTGGCTAACCGACTAACGGTGTTAAAATACTTTTTACAACGATTCCGTTCGTCGTCGTTAACGTTATTATTGTCCGTTTCGGCTATAAAATTTTGCAAGTCCGTTGATACTCGTTTCGCGGTAACCGAGATTAAGGTCTTTACCCGTCTGATACATCGTTTCCACGATAGTGTCGAACGAAACCTTTCTCGTATCCGATAAAAAATTAGAAAGCGAAACCGCGTTTATCGCGCGCATTGCCGCAACGGCGTTGCGTTCTATGCAGGGTATCTGAACGAGTCCGCAAACGGGATCGCACGTAAGACCTAAATGATGCTCGATTGAAATTTCGCTTGCGTATTCGATTTTATCTATCGAAAGACCGTAAAGTTCCGCAAGAGCAGCCGAAGCCATAGCGCACGCAGAGCCTATTTCCGCCTGACAGCCGCATTCCGCGCCGCTTATGCTCGCGTTTTGTTTGATAATATCGCCTATAAGCCCCGCGGTTGCCAGCGCGTTTACGAGTTCCCTTTCCGAAAAACCGTGTTTTTCTTTCGCATATTTCAAAACGGCGGGAACGACGCCGCACGAACCGCACGTCGGAGCGGTCACTATTTTTCCGCCGCTCGCGTTCTGCTCGCTGACGGCAAACGCGTAAGCGGAAATGAGCCTGTCTTCCTTAACCCCTTCGGGTTCGCCTATGCTGCGCGCGTTGAATAAAATTTTAGCCTTTCTTTCAACGCCGAGTCCGCCCGGCAGAACGCCGCTTGCGGCGATACCTTCTTCTATCGATAAAAACATGGCGCGCAGACATTCCGCAAGATAATCGTAAATTCCGCTTTCCGTTTCGTACGCGTATTCGTACAGCCGCATACCGCGCCGCTTTTGCCTTTCGGCTATTTCTCTGAAAGTGTTTAATTTATAAACGTCTTTCTCGCCCGAAACGGGTTTATCGAAAGCAATCGCGCCGCCGCCGAGACTGAACGCGCGGCGTTTTACCGCGCGACCATCGTAAAACGCGTATAAATCCATTGCGTTAGGAAATTCCGCGGGCGTTTCTTCGTCGAAACAAACGTCGAATTTTCTGCCCGAAAAAACTTTTTCGATAACGGCGTCAGTTCCGTGTCCTTTACCCGTTTTGGCAAGCGAACCGAAAAGAATCACTTTGAAAGAATCGGCGTTTTCGTTATCGTTTAAAAATATACGACATATCTTTTCGGGTCCCATAGTATGCGAACTCGACGGACCCGCTCCTATTCTGTATAAGTCTTTTAAAGATTTCATAAGCAAACCCCGACGCTTTTGTTTTCGTTTTAAAAAATAATTTGATTAAACTCCGCTATACGCCGCAAAACCGCCGTCTACGGGAATAACCGTACCCGTAACGAAGCCGCTCGCTTCGTCGGAAGACAGCCATAAAAGCGCGCCGATAAGGTCCGATATTTCTCCGAACTTTTTCATGGGCGTTCCGTTTAAAATCTTGCTGGTGCGCGGAGTGGGCGTACCGTCTTCGTTGAAGAGCATGTTTCTGTTCTGATTAGTCACGAAAAATCCGGGCGCGATTGCGTTGCAGCGTATTCCGCACGGCGCGAAATGCACTGCAAGCCATTCGGTGAAGTTGGATATTCCCGCCTTAGCCGCGGAATACGCGGGTATTTTGGTTAAAGGTCTGTAAGCGTTCATCGACGAAACGTTTATTATGTTGCCGCCCGTTTTTACCATATCTTCGGCAAAAACCTGCGTTACGAGAAACGCAGACGTAACGTTAAGGTCGAAAACGAATTTAAAACCCGCTTCGTCAATATCGAAAAAGGTTTTTACCCCTTCCGTTGCGGGGGTCATATACTCCACGTCGGTAGTCGCCTTAGGACTGTTGCCGCCCGCGCCGTTAATTAAAAAGTTTACTTTTCCGAAACTTTCGTTTATCGTTTTTTTCGCTTCGACGATGCTTTCTTTGTCAAGGCAGTTGCATCTTACCGCAACCGCATTTTCGCCTATGTCGTCAGCCACTTTTTCGGCGGCGTCGTAATTTATATCGAGAAGGGCTACTTTCGCTCCGCATTCGGCAAGCGCGCGGGCAAATTCGCCGCATATAATTCCGCCTGCTCCCGTTATCGCTATTACTTTATCGGATAAATCGACGTTGAACGGTAATTTCATTTTATAATCTCCTTTTTAAATACTTTAATCCAGTTTTCGCCTATAAGCGACGCGCCCGCCACGTTCGGGTGAACGCCGTCCGCAAGATATTTTTCCGCGCAGTGCTTTTCGGCAAGCGCGCTTAAATCTTTCTGAAGTTCAACAAACGGTATATTATAGTCTTTCGCTATTTTACGGGCGACTTCCGCGTATTTATAAACTTCGGTAAAACGCTGCCATCTGTCGGGCTGAGCGTCGTTGCTTTCGGTTGCAGTACCTTTTAAAACGCAAGGCTCGACTATCATCATTTTCACGTTCGGCAAAACTTTTAACGTGTCTTCTATAAGCATTCTGTAAATTTTTTCGTATCTTTGTAAATCTACGCCGTTATCATGATCGATTTCGTGCCAGACGTCGTTTATACCGATAAAAATCGAAAGCACGTCGGGATTTAAATTCCACACGTCGCGTTTTACGCGGGCGTAAAGGTCGACAACTCTGTCGCCGCTCACTCCCCTGTTTACGATTTCGTAATCGTCGGGGTTTTCGTATAAAAGTCTGCCCGCGATATAACGAACGTATCCCGTCCCGTAAGAGTTGGGGCGATTATTTGAATTTCTGTCGCGCGAAGCGTCGGTGATACTGTCGCCAAAAAATAATATTTTCATAAAATCTCCTTACTGCCACAAGTGATTGCGGCTACTTATTTAAGTTTTTCAAATCTTTTTCTACCGCTTCGAACACGCCTTGCAGATAGCACGCGCCCATAGCCCTGTCGTATAAACCGTAACCGGGTTTCGCGTCTTCTCCCCACACGTTTCTGCCGTGATCCGGGCGAAGATAACCTTTAAAACCGTTTTCAACGAGCGCTTTTACTATGGAATATATATCCACGTTGCCTTCCCGAGTCTGATGCCCGTTCTCGTAAAAATCGGTGTCCGAAGTATATTTCAATTGCCGCAAGTGAGCAAAGTAAATGCGTTTTGCGTATTTAGCCGCCATTTTCGGAAGGTCGTTGAATCTGCCCGCACCTAAACTGCCCGTACAGAAAGTTATTCCGTTATGCTTATTCGGAACGGCTTTGAAAAGCCTGTCGTAATCTTCTTCTTTTCCGACTATTCTCGGAAGAGAAAATATATCCCACGGCGGATCGTCGGGATGAATAGCCATATCCACGTCCGCTTCGTCGCACGCGGGCATAATCGCGTTTAAAAAGTAAACGAGATTTTCAAAAAGTTTTTCGTGCGTTACGCCTTCGTATTCTTTAAGCAATCCGTTCAGTTGCTCGGGAGTATAACTCTCGTCCCAACCGGGAAGACGAAGATTGTGCTTGTCGAGTTTTTTAAAATCGGCTTCGCTGTACGACAACGAAGTGGAGCCGTCGTCGTGCTTATAATATAAATTCGTTCTGAACCAGTCGAAAACGGGCATAAAATTATAACAGATACACTTAACGCCCGCCTTTCCGCAGTTGATTATATTTTGTTTATAATTTTCTATAAGTCCGTCCCGCGTGGGTTTGCCGAGTTTTATATCTTCGTGAACGGGTACCGATTCGATAACTTCCATTTCAAGCCCCGCGGCGTTTGCAAGGTTTTTGAGTTTTAAAAGTTTATTTAAACCCCACACCGCCCCTACGGGTTCATCGTAAACGGCGGTAACGACGCCCGTCATACCCTGAATCTGTTTGATATAATCAAGCGGTATGCAGTCGTTTTCGCCGTACCAACGAAAAGTCATTTTCATAAGTTTGCTCCTTATATTTTTATTTTAATTTACATTATAATTTAAACGCGTTGAATTCAATTAACGGCGTTTTCTTTTTCAATAACTCCGCATAGCCTTACGAAATCTTTCGCCGAAAGACTTTCGCCGCGCGCGTCCTTGTCTATCCCCGCCGCAGCGATTAAATTTTCCGCGGCGGCGCGCGGTAAAGAATATCCGCTCATAAGATTGTTCACGAGAGTTTTTCTTCTCATTAAAAACGCGTTTTTAATGAGTTTACGACACTTTTCTTTATCCGCGCCCGCAAACTTGTTTTTGTCGAAAGTTATTTTTACCACGGCAGAATCCACGTTCGGCGACGGGAAAAATTTTTCTCTTCCTATATATTTTGTAAGTTCGCAGTCTGCAACCAGATTCAAAGACGCGGTTATCGCGCCGTAATCGGAAGTCCCCGGCAAAGCGGCAAGTCTTTCGGCAACTTCTTTCTGAACGGTAACCGATATGCTTTCGCAGTTTTCGCTTTGTTCTGCAAAACGCATAATAACGGGCGTTGTTATATAGTAAGGCAAATTCGCTATAAGCGTATACTTAACCCCTATTTTCTCTTCGAGTTCTTTCATCGGAACGCGCATTACGTCTTCAAAAATTATTTCAACGTTATCGAATTCGCCGAGAGTTTTTGAAATAACCGCTTTTAACTTTTTATCTATCTCGTAACCGTAAACTTTTTTGACGCGCTTTGCTATTTCGCGCGTAAGAGTACCCGCACCCACGCCTATTTCGAGAACGGTATCGTTTTTGCCCGCGCCAGATTTTTCGACTATTCCGCCGAGAAGGGTTTCGTCCGTCAGAAAGTTCTGACCGTATTTTTTTTCAAAACGAAAACCGTCGTTTATAAGAATTTTTTTTACGTCCATAAAAACCTTGTTTTCGGCTTACACGGCCGAAATTTAATTTTTTCTATATTCCAAACAAATCGTAAACGTTATCGGAAACGACGGCTTTTAATTCGTTTATCGTTATTCCGTATACGCCCGCCGCGTATTCGTAAGCGAAAATCACGTTTTTCGGTTCGTTTACCGTTCCGCGGAACGGCACGGGAGCAAGATACGGAGCGTCCGTTTCGAACATTACTCTCGAAAGCGGTATCGTTTTCATAATTTCGCCTTTATGCGAGTTTTTATAAGTGAGCGCGCCGCCGAACGAAAAATACGCGCCGAGTTTAACAAGTTCTTTCGCCGTTTCCGCGCTTTCGGAGTAACAATGCATTAAAAACCCGCGTTTTAAAAGATGCGAATTTTCTTTCAGAATATCGAGAGTGTCTTGACAGGCGTCACGCGAGTGAACCACCACGGGAAGCGAAAGTTTATCCGCAAGAACGAGTTGTCTTTTAAAAAACTCGGCCTGAACTTGCTTATCGAAGCCGTCGTAATGATAATCGAGCCCGATTTCGCCTATCGCAACGCACTTTTTGCTTTTCGTAAGCGCGGCGATTTTTTCGATTTCGTCAAAGCCGCAATCTTTGGTATTTTCAGGATGAATACCCGCCGTATAATAAATTTCGGGGAACTTTTCCGCGTTATTTTTACATTTCTCGGTCCAGAACGCGTCGCACCCGCTGTCGATTACTTTCGTAACTCCCGCCGAAAGATAACGATTGCGTACGTTTTCGATATCGCACGAAAGTTTATCGTCGGAAACGTGCGTATGAACGTCGTAAAAGCCTAACAAACAACCGCCCCCGACGGCATATCGCTTTCGGGCGAAACGATACATATTTTACCGTCTTTTTCGGCGCAAAGCACCATACCGTTGCTTTCCACTCCGCAAAGTTTTGCGGGTTTAAGGTTAGAAACGAGTATGACTTTTTTTCCGATAAGTTCTTCGGGAGTATAGTAATTTGCAAGCCCCGACACGACCGTTCTTTCTTCGTCGCCGAGTTCGAGCGTGAGTTTTAAAAGTTTATTCGATTTTTCAAGTTTTTCGCACCCTTTAACCTTTGCCACTTTAAGTTCGGTTTTAAAAAACTCGGCAATGGTTATTTCGGGCTTTTTTTCGGCTGCTTTCCGCTCTTTTTCAGCCGCTTTTTCATTAACTTTTTCGGCTTCTTTCTGCGCTTTGCGGCGAGCCGTCATCATAGCGTTTATTTCTTCGGTTTCTTTTTTCACGTCGATTCTCGGGAAAAGCGGCTGAGCCTTTTCCACTTTCGTTCCCGCTTTTAAAACGCCGAATTTCATATCGCCGAAATTTTTTACTTCTTCGCCGTTTATGCCGTAAAGCGCAAGTATTTTATCGGGCGCTTTGGTTATAAACGGTTTAAGCGCGATTGCCGAAGTTTTTATCGCTTCGGAAAGCACGTATAAAACCGTACCCAACCTGTCTTTTCGGGCTTCGTCTTTACTGAGTTTCCAGGGTTCGGTTTCGTCGATATATTTATTCGCCCTGCCTATAAGCGCGAAAATTTCGGAAAGCGCGGCGGGAACGTCGAGCGCGTCGACGCACGCGTTTACTTTTCCGAGCAAAGCGTTTATCATATCCGTTACTTCTTTATCGAGTTCCGTATAATCTTTGCCTTCGGGAAGCGTTCCGCCGAAATATTGATTTATCATAGCGGTTGTGCGCGAAACGAGATTGCCGAGATCGTTGCTCAGATCGCCGTTTATTCTCTTTAAAAGACTTTCGTTAGTGTAAACGCCGTCGCTGCCGAAAGGTATTTCGCGCAAAAGAAAATATCTGAGCGCGTCCGTACCGTAACGTTCAACGAGTTCCTTCGGATCGGTTATCTCGGTTTTTACGTTTTCGCCTTTGCTTTTGGAAAGTTTATCGCCGCCGATTAAAAGCCAGCCGTGACCGTAAACTCTTTTCGGAAGCGGAAGGTCGAGCGCCATTAAAATCGCGGGCCAGATAATAGTATGAAAACGCACTATTTCTTTGCCCACCATATGAATGTCGGCAGGCCAGAATTTATCGAAAAGCGAAGTATCCTGCGAGTCGTAACCGAGCGCGGTGATGTAATTCGTAAGAGCGTCAAGCCAGACGTAAACGGTATGCTTTTCGTCGAACGTTACGGGTATTCCCCACTTTATAGTAGTTCTCGAAACGCAAAGATCCTGAAGTCCGGGCTTTATGAAATTGTTGACCATTTCGTTCACGCGGGATTTAGGCTGTAAAAATTCGGGATTGTCTTCGTAAAGTTTTAAAATTCTGTCGGCATATTTCGAAAGACGGAAAAAATAACTCTCTTCTTTTCCTTTCTGAACGGGTCTGCCGCAATCGGGACATTTACCGTCTTTAAGTTGAGATTCCGTCCAGAACGATTCGCAGGGAGTGCAATACCAGCCTTCGTATTCCGATTTATAAATTTCGCCTTTATCGTAAAGCGTTTTAAAAATTTTCTGAACGCCTTTGACGTGATAATCGTCGGTAGTTCTTATGAATTTATCGTAAGAAATATCAAGTTCTTTCCATATATCTTTAAGTTCCGATACGAGCGGCGTTATAAACTCAATCGGAGAAACTCCCTTTTCGGCTGCTTTTTTTTCGATTTTCTGACCGTGCTCGTCAGTACCGGTTAAAAAGAAAACGTCTTTTCCGAGCATGCGGTTGAACCGCGCGAGAGCGTCGCACACAACGGTAGTGTAGCAGTGCCCGATATGCCAGTTTCCGCTCGGATAATATATGGGAGTAGTTATATAAAACTTATTGCTTTCCATAAAAAAAACACCTCGTATTCGATTATACAATATTTTTTAAATTTTGTAAATCGCTTAGCGATATTTGAAAGAATAAATTCATATTTTAGATTATGAACGTTATATTTTCGCTTGTAACCGTGCTTTCGGTCGCAATTATAGGCGTAACCGCGCCCGAAAAACTGCTCGCGGCGTTTTCTTCGGCGGCAAAAAACGCAATAAATTTAACCGCCGCCCTTTTAAGCGTATACCTTATATGGAACGCGTTCACGAAAATACTCGATAAGTCGGGGCTGAACAAAAAACTTTCAAAACCGCTAAGACCGATAATAAAATTCTTATTCGGGGTTTCGGACGATAAAACGACGGAGATATTATCGCTTAATTTATCCTGCAACATGCTCGGAATAGGCGGCGTTTCAACACCCACGGCAATAGAAGCCATGAAAGAAATGGACGAAAACGGAAACGAATCGGGAAAAACTATGCTGCTCGTAATATCTTCCACGTCGGTTCAAGTTCTTCCCCTTTCGGTTATACAACTTTTAGCCGAAACGGGCGGCGGCGACCCGTCGACGGTGATAATTCCCACGCTTATAACGACCGCAATATCCACCGCCGCGGGAATAATACTTGCAAAAGCATTCGCATGAAGATAAGCGCGTATATAATTCCCGTTTTCATTCTTCTGATTCTCGTTTACGGGTTAATAAAAAAAGTTAAACTCTACGACGTTTTTGCCGAAGGCGCAAAAGAAGCCTTTCCGCTTGCCGTTTCGCTCATGCCTTATTTGTTTTCGGTGCTTATAATGAGCGAACTTTTCGAAACGAGCGGTCTTTCCGAAAAATTCATAAACTTTTTATCGCCCGCGTTTACCTTTTTCGGCGTTCCGAAAGAACTTATAAAACTGATTATAATTAAGCCGTTTTCGGGAAGCGGCAGTTTTGCGCTTTTATCGGAAATAATAAAAACGCACGGCGTTAAAAGCTATATAACGCTGTGCGCATGCGCTTTATACGGCTCTTCGGAAACGACTTTTTACATTTCCGCCGTATACTTTGTAAAATGCAAAAACAGTAAAAAATGCGCTAAAGGCATAATAATTTCGCTTGCAGCAAACTTATTGTCTACGGTTGCGGGTTGCTTTTTATGCAGGTTTTTTATTTAGGGATTCCATTCGTCATCACTAATTACCGTAAAGGCGTCTTTTTCGCCATTTTCCGCGACCGTTCGGGCGCAGTATGCCGAATACAGCAGCTCTCACGTTCGCAAAAAATCATCAAAAAATGCGCTCTTTTCGGTGCGAAGCATTTTTGCGGATGAGAAACCGACCGCATCGCGGCTCGTTCAGGCAAGGCAAACGCCCGAAGTTGTACTAAAGTACTACGAGCGGCGTTTAACGCCGCATAAATCGGTTTATCGCCGCAAAAATAACTATTGATGACGAATGGAATCCCTAAGGATTCCATTCGTCATTACCGGCAACGGCTTTTTCGCCTGCGCTTTTGTCGAAATATATTTTATAAACTTTTTCGTTATACATAGCGGAGCGACCTTTAAAAGATACCGTTCCGCCAAAGCCCGCTTTAAGACCGTATTTAACGCCGCCGTCGAGAACGTTTGAGAAAGGCTCGTAAATATTCGCGCCCGTCAGTTTTTCAAGTTTTTCCTTTACAAAACCGTAATGAGTACACCCAAGAACGACGTTTTCGGCGTTTCCTATCGCCAAAACGTCGCATTTTACGTTGATTTTTTCGGGAAACAATACGTTTCTTTCGATTTCTCCCGCAAGAAACGGCAGCGGCACTACCCTGTCGTTTTTAAAATTTTCGCGCACGAATCCGCTCAGCGCCGTTCGCGGCGTGCATATCAGAACGGCGTTTTTTATATCAGTTCGCGGATAGGTAAAAATCACGGGAACGCCTTCTGCCGCTTCCGAAATTTTTTCGGCGCAGGTCGTTGAAAGAGTAACGCACGCCGTTACTATAAGTTTAACGCCCGCCTTTAAAAGTCGTTTTACCGAACGCGCGGACAACGCGCCGAGTTCGGCAACGCTTTTACCGCCGTATGGCGCGTTTTCGTTATCGCCGAAGTATACGTAATTTTCCGCTCCGAAATTTTCTTTCAGGGCGTTCAGAACGGTAAGACCGCCTATGCCGCTGTCGAACACACCTATCGGTTTATTATCGCTAATCATATAAATAATATATTGCCCGTTATTTTTTTATATAACCACGCTAAAAAAAGTTGCAAGTTTAAAAAAAATGTGCTACAATAGCAAGAGTTAAAAAGATTATCACTCGTAAAAGAAAGGAGATACTACTGTGCCTAACATTAAATCGGCTAAAAAACGCGTTAACGTAATCGGAAAAAAGACTTTAATCAACAAAAGCGAGAAATCCGAAGTTAAAACTTGCATCAAGAATTTCAACGCTTTGATTGACGCGGGCAATCTCGAAGAAGCGGAAGCGGCTTTCCCCGCTACCTGCGCTGTTATCGATAAAGCCGTTACGAAAAACATATACGCAAAAAACACCGCCGCAAACAAAAAGAGCGGTCTTGCAAAAAAGTTAAACGCGCTTAAAGCGGCAAAATAATTTAATCCGAACAAAGCAAAAAGGGGCATAGCCCCTTTTTTGTCGTGCGTTTTATTTGATTTTGTCGTTTCTGCCCGTCAGGTTTCTTCGGTAAAAGCAACTTCCGACGGTTCGGGAGCAAAATGCCCCGAAGTTATCCCCGCTTCTTCAAACAGATTTTTAAGTCTTTTTATTTCGGTTAAGTTAGCGTCGAAATAACTTGCGAAAGTGCGCCGCCTGACTATTTTTTTATAGCCCGAATATTCAAACATAAGCGCGGCGAGAGAGCGTTCGTCTTCGATTTTTTCTTCGGCAAAATAAATGCCCGATAAAATGCACATTTCTTCGGCAGTATCGCGAAGTTTCGACAAATCGTTTTCCACGATAAAAAGTCTTGAAACGGCAAAAGAATAAGCACGCGAAAATATTTTTTCGAATTCGCCGCCGAATCCCGCGTGATAAAGCCTTATATTTCTGAATATCCCGTTAATAACCACGCTCAATTCGCCGTCGTACGCGTCAAGCGACAAAAACCCGACGATATGCGATTTTACGTCGTCGAAAACGGTGCTTTTTATAAGCAGGCGTTTAAGTTCGTCCGTAGCGGAAAAATCCGTAGAACCCGCAAGCATTTCAACCGCCACAGTCTGCAAACTTATAAGATTGCTTTGTATGCAGTAATTTATTATGGGTATATAACTCGTATCGCAGGAAACGTCTTCGTCTTTCATAAAAGAGTATAAAATTTCGTAAATTTTCTTGCGCTCGGAGTTTTGCAGATCGAGAGTATAATCTAATTGTTTTTCGCCCGCATTGCCGCCTTCGGCTTGCTCGCAGACGGTAAGATAATACCGCGAAACGAACGAATCGGTCATTCTGTAATTAAGACCGAATCTGTTATACGCGTTTTTATAATCGCCCGCGTTGAATTCGGCTATGCCGAGAAAAAAGTTTACCGTTAAATCGTAAGGATTGCTATAAAGATAGAGTTTTGCAAGTTCTATCGCCTTTACGGGCAGAACTTCGAAAATAACGGGCACGGCTTTTTTGAATTCGTTAATATTTTCCGAAAAATTTATTTTATCGAGTTTTTCGATATAAGCCGCCGCCTTTTTCTTTTTGTTGAGAGTCAGGCAAAAATTTATCGCGTTGCATATCGCAACGGGATCGTTTTCGTTAAGCAAAACAGCCTTTTCTATGCGTTCGAGAGCGTTTTTTTCATCTCCCGAAAAGAAATAACACAGCGAAAGTTGAATAAGCGCGTCGCGATAATACGAAGACGTTTCGGGTATTTCGCAGAGAAGGTCTGCGGCTTGCCGATATTCGCCCTGCCGCATAAGCGCGGAAGTTTCGGAAAAAAGTTCGGAAAGGTCTGCTTTGTCGTAAGGATAAACGAGTTTATAATTCTTTTTATAGTCGGTATAATCCGCAAAAAGTTCGGTTGCCACTTCGTTATACTCGTAAAAAGCCTCTCGCGCTTCGCCGAACTGAAGATTAAAATAGTAACTCGCTGTTTCCTTATCTCCCATTCGATAATAACACGCTCCGAGACCGTTGTAAGCGCGGGCGCGGGCTTTGTTTTTGCAAACCGTAAGATAAGAAAACCACGCGTCCGCGGCGTTATTGAAAAGACCCGCCGCGTAGTAAGTTTTAGCATATCCCGAATAAAGCGTTATCGGATCTTTACCCGCGCTTTCCATACGTTTCAGCGCGCCGATGGCGCCGTCGTAGTCTTTTGCGGCAAGTTTTTTAAGATATAACGCGCTTAAAGTTTTGTCGTTATAATCCGCATAGTAAATTTCAGCCATTTTTACTCCTGAAAAGTTCTTCCGTGTCTTTTTTGCCGTAAACGTATTTTTTATTGCAGTACTCGCATTTTATTTCGATTTTGCCCTGCTCTTTCAATATGTCTTCCGCTTCGCTTTTCCCGAGAGAAATTATTATAGAGTCGATATACTCCTTACTGCATATACACTCGTATGCGGGAATGCGTTCGTCGAAAGTCACGTCGCTGAAATATTTTTCCTTAACGCCGTCTATCCCGTGAATTCTTACAAGTTCGCTGATGTTTGAAAATTCCGCTATCTTGTTTTCGGCGCGGGTAAGAATTTCGTCGGTCGCGCCGGGAAGAGCCTGAATAATAACTCCGCCCGCTCCGAGACACACTCCGCCCGCGCTCGTTTTAACCCCGAGAGCCATTGCGGTGGGTTGTTGCTCGGAAACGGCGTAATAATACGCAAAATCTTCGGCAAGTTCGCCGCTTATTATTTTAGAAGTACCCGTATACGAACCTTTAAGTCCCGTTGAGCGAACGACTGTAATTCTTCCGTTTCCTATGAGCGAAGCGACGTCGAGTTTGCCGTTTTGTTTAAGGGGAAGTTCCGCGTCCGGATTTTCAATATAACCCCGCACTTTAAGATCGCTGCCTGCAGATACTATTACCTTTCCGCCGACGCCGTCGCCCGCAACGGTTACGGACAGCCTGTCGCTTTCGCTTTTGAGTTCGCTTGCCATAAACGTAGAAGCGATAAGCGTTCTGCCGAGAGCCGCCGCCGTGAGCGGATTTAAATTATGCAATTTTATAGCCGTATTCACGACTTTTGTTTCTTCTATTAAAGTTACCGAAAGAAAACCGTTTTCGGTAACTCCTTTTAATAATTTATCCATAATTTCGTTTTCGGAAATACGCCTTCCCGATTATCGCTTTCGGGCTATCGCCGCGCGTTATATTTTTTAAAAACCATCGCCGCGCGTTATAACTTTTCGGCAACGAACACCGCGCGCGAAGATTTATCGGTAAATTCGCCGCCCTTTTCGTCGGTAAGCAAAAGGATTGAAAAACCCGCGCCCGAAAGAGCGGATTTTATATCGTTTACGGAATGAACGAACTGCTCGTCGTACTCGTCGTAACGGGAATAATAATTTCCGTTTTTCTCGAAAAAAGTGAGCGTGTAATTCACAACGTTTTTCTTATCGTCGTAATCGGAAAACCACATATACGACAAATCTTCTCCGTTCGAGCCGTACATTTCCCCGTCGATAAGCGTTTTAAGTTTATATTCCGTAGAAATATCGAAAACTATAACTCCGCCTTTTATAAGGTTTTTGTTAAAGTTTTTAAAAGTTTTTAAAAGGTCTTTACCGGACACGTAATTAAGCCCGTCGTTCACCGCCGTTATAAACGCCGCCTTATCGAACAATCTGAGCGTTTTCATATCGGCGAGAATATACTTGACAGACGTTTTATTTCTTACGTTTTCTTCTTCCGCGCTTCTTAACATATCCGCGCTTATATCCGAGCCTGTAACCGAAAAGCCGCTTTTAAAAAGTTTGCGGGTTACCGTGCCGCTGCCGCATGCAAGATCTGCGCCGTGCTTTTCGGGCGCGTATTTTTCAACGAGAGAAACCACGTAATCCGTCCACTCGTCGTAATCGCTTCCGCCGATAAGCCGCGAATAAAATTTTGAAAGCACTCCGTAAGGCGCGCTCAAAATTATTTACCCGCCTTTTCTTTATCGTCTGTTTTTTCCGAATTTTCGGCGTCGGACGGCGCGGCGGTTGCGTCGGAAGCGTTTTTGTCGCTCATAAACTCGTCTATATCCGCCTGCGCTTTCAGATAATCGTCTTTATGCTCTTCGGCGTAGCGGTCGCTGTCTTCTATCATCTTTTTCTTACTCTCGGCAAGGCGTTCGAGATCTTTACGCGAATACGATTCCGGAAGAGCCGCTATTTCCACGTCGTAATCGGTTATCGGCTTTACGGGTCTGCTCGTAAGAGCGGATTTTTTGTAAACGAATTCTTCGTTTTCCTGCTGAACCTGTTTTTTGTTTATGCCGCGATATTTTTTAGCCCCCGCGACTTTGTCGTTGACGAATTCGTCAAACGCCCATTGACTGTAATTCGTCCATACGAGCATGAAAAGCGCGATCGACAGGAATATAAAAACAATAATTCCTATCATAAACAAAACGTTCTGCATTCCGAAAAGCAAAAAGATTACGGGCAACGCGCCGAATATCATATAAAAAATATTGAGCGGCAAAAGCCCTACCGTCAGAATAAACGCATTTCTTAAACTCTGGAAAAATTTGAGTTCGTACGTTACGCCCATCGACAGCATAAACAGATACGTGCTCGTGAAAAACACTATGAATATATACGATATGATTTTCGACACGACGAACAGCCACTCTTTGCCCGCTCCCGACGCTATCAGCATTTCGGCAAGGTCTATCGAAAGAACGGAAAGAGCGAGCGCTAATACGTAAACAAGAGTTGCGGGAAGAACGACTTTATAGTTTTTCTTTACGCCCGTCCAGAAATCCGACGCAACGAAAACGCCTTCCGTCCACACGAGATTACGCATAACGTAAAACCCGCCCGAAAGCCCTACCGCCGCAATCAGGGAAAATACAAGAACGATAACGAAAGATATAAAATCCGTTTGCAAAGTTATAGATTCCGCCACGCCCGATAAAAACGGATACGCGGGATAAACCATAGAAGTGTTCTGAGAAAACGGATAAAGCGTAGACTGACCCGAAATCAGCATCTGACGCAAAAACAGCACCAGAACGATCGGAATAACGAAAATGAACGTTAAAAGGTTTATTTTAACTATTTTTCCGAAATTCGTAACGAGCAGATCCCAGCCGAGCGACCAGCGGTTCGTGGGCATCGTTTTACGAGCGTAATCTTCAGAACGTTCGGGACCTTCGATAATTCTCGCGAAGAGTCCTTTTTTATTTTTTGCCATCGGCAACCCCTTTAAATTCAACGCGGAATTAAAGCCTTTAGCCTTGCGCGTTAAACTTTAAAAAATATCAGAATATATATATAATATACCGTTTGCGAAAATTTTTCAATCGTTTTAAAGTACATTCCCGATATTACGCGTATTTTTTAAAAATTTTCGCTGATTTTTCAAGGAGGTTTATGGAAAATTCACTTTTTCGCGGCGTAGCCACGGCAATCGTAACCCCGTTTAAAAACGGGCGCGTTGATTTTGAAAGTTTTGAAAAACTTATCGAAAGGCAAATCGCGGGGAAAATCGCCGCTTTGGTTTTTTTGGGAACTACGGGCGAGCCGTGCGCTCTTTCGTGTTACGAATACGAAAAAATACTCCGCTTTGCCGTCGAAACGGTAAACAAACGCGTGCCGGTAATAGCGGGCGCAGGCTCGAATTCAACGGCGGCGGCGGTAAAAAAAGCCGTAGTTTCAGAAAAATCGGGCGCAGACGGGTTGCTCGTGGTAACTCCCTATTACAACAAATGCTCCGACAGCGGACTTACCGCGCACTACGAAGCGGTGCAAAAAGCCGCAAATCTCCCCGTGATAGCGTACAACGTGCCGTCGAGAACGGGATATAATTTAACTCCCGCGCTGGCGTTAAAACTTTATAAATCGGGCTTTATAGCGGGAATAAAAGAAGCGTCGGGCGATAAAAAGCAAATCCGCGAAACGATAGAAACGTTTAAAAACCGTATTCCCGTTTACAGCGGCAACGACGACAAAAATCTTTTCTTTTACGAGCGCGGAGCAAGCGGGGCGATTTCGGTTACTTCAAACGTTTTCCCTAAAGCGGCAGTAAACGTATATAACGAAGTTTCGGCGGGAAATTCAAAAAAGGCAAAAGCCGTTCAATCAAAACTTAAAAGAATAAATTCCGCCTTGTTTTCAAGCGTAAATCCCATACCCGTAAAGTACGCTTTGTCGACTCTTTCGCTGTGCGAAAACGAACTCAGGCTTCCGCTTACGCCGCTTTCCGAAGACAAGCGCGGCGAAGTTTTTGCCGCAATAAACGAATTAAAGGAGATATTTTTATGAGAATCATACTTTCGGGCGCGCTCGGAAAAATGGGAAAACAGGTTAAAGAAATTTTATTGCGCCGCGGCGATAAAATTATCGAAATAGACGGACTTTTTTCGGGAAAAACCGCAAATTGCAAATGCGAAGGAAAAAATGCGGAAGAGTGCGGAAATTGCCCCGAATTCAATAAATTCGCGGACTTTTCGGATATTACCGCGCACGCTGACGCGATAATAGATTTTTCGGCTCCCGCCCTTACTTTAAAGGCGGCGCGCTACGCTTTGAAAACGCAAACTCCGCTCGTAATCGGCACTACGGGTCTTAACGAAGATTGTCTTATAAAAATCAAAGAAGTATCCGAAATCGCGCCCGTATGCGTTTCGGGAAATTTTTCGCCCGCAGTATGCGCCTATATAAAAGCGGCAAAACTATTGAGCGAAAATCTTTCGGGTTACGACGCGGTTATATCCGAAACGCACCATAAAGAAAAAAGGGACGCGCCTTCGGGAACTGCGGCGGCGATAGCGAGAGAACTGAAAACTCCCGTTAAGACTGTTTCGATGCGCGGCGGTACGGTCTGCGGCGTGCATGAAACGCATTTTTTCGGAGAAAACGACGAAATAACCTTAATTCACCGCGCGTATTCGAGAAAAATTTTTGCCGAAGGCGCGGTAAAATGCGCAAGAGAACTGATTAAAAAGCCCGCGGGATTATATAAAGCGGAAGATCTTCTCTTTAATTGACTTTTTAAAGGTTTTATTCTATAATATTACCCATGAAAAGAGCAAGCGGAATTTTAATGCACGTATCTTCGCTTTACGGAGATTATTCTTCGGGCGCGTTCGGAAAAAGCGCGCGGGAATTTATAGACTTTTTAAGCGATTCGGGGTTCACTTACTGGCAGGTTCTCCCGTTTCTTATGCCCGACGAATGCAATTCGCCTTACAAATCGTTCGGCGCGTTCAGTGGCAACCCGTATTTCATCGACCTTGAAGACTTATTCTTTAAAGGTCTTTTAACGAAAAGCGAACTTAATTCGGCAAAACAAATTTCGCCCTATCTTTGCGAATACGAAAGGCTTAAAAAAGAACGCGTTCCCCTTCTGAAAAAAGCGGCGGAACGATTCTTGGAAACAGATGATTTCAACAACTTTTTCAGGGATTTTCCCGAAGTTTCGGCGTTTTGCGAGTTTATGGCGTTAAAAGAAAAAAACGGCGGCAAAACGTGGACGGAATGGAGCGTTTCCGAGCCTGACGAAAATACTCTTAAAGCCTATAAATTCATCGAGTACGAATTTTTTACGCAGTATTTCGACCTTAAAAAGTACGCTGGCGAAAAAGGTATAAAAATAATCGGCGATATGCCCATTTACGTTGATTTTGACAGTTCCGACGTCCGCTCGCGCCCGTGCGACTTTCTTCTCGACGAGAATAACGTTCCCACGTCCGTTGCGGGAGTTCCGCCCGATTATTTTTCAAAAGACGGTCAACTATGGGGTAATCCCCTTTACGATTACGCCGCTATGAAAAAAAATGATTTCAAATGGTGGAAACGAAGAATCGCGTTCACCGCAAAACTCTTTGACGGCGTGCGCATAGACCATTTCCGCGCGTTCGAATCCTTTTATTCGGTTAAATACGGCGAAAAAACCGCAAAAAACGGCAAATGGATAAAAGCGCCCGGAAAAGACATTATAAAAGCGATAAAATCGGCAAGCGGAAATTCGCTTATTATAGCGGAAGATTTAGGCATTATAACCGAAAAGGTCGAAAAACTCGTTAAAGAAAGCGGTTTTCCGAATATGCGCGTTCTGCAATTCGCGTTTTCAGGCGATAAAAACTCGCCGCATCTTCCTTACAACTACCCCGAAAACTGCGTTGCGTATACGGGTACTCACGACAACAACACCCTTCTCGGCTATATGTGGGAACTCGACGAAAAAACCCGACTTGAAGTGCTCGATTATTTCGGCTGCGACAAAACTTTAGACGGCTGCTACGACAAAATTATAAACAGAATGCTCTCGTCGCACGCGGGGCTGACCGTTTTTCCGATACAGGATCTTTTGCATTTCGGAAGCGACACAAGGCTTAACACTCCCGGCAGAACGGACGGCAACTGGGCTTTCAGAATAACGAAAGAACAGTTAAACTCTCTTGACAGGAACAAGTTAAAACGCTATAACGAATTGTTCGGAAGAATTTAAACGAAAACCCCGTTCGCGAAAGAACGGGGTTTAATAATCATATTTAATTTTACCGCTTTTACCGTTTATTTATTACTATGTGCAAATTTTTTTGCCCTTTTCACGGTTACTTTGCTCTTAGAAAATTCCTGTACTGTACATCGGACTATCCTCCGTTTCTCAGATTTTTGCCGTAGATTTCCTACCTTTTAAGAAGTTGAACATCTGATTGTTACCTCCTTTTCCGGTATTTTTTGCTATCCTACTGCATCGGTCTTTCTCCTTATTAAAGGGTATCTCCTTTTGTACCTTTATTATAAGGCATAAACCGATTTTCGTCAATAGGTTTTTTAAAAATTTTTATCGTATTTATTTTTCAAAAAGGTATTTACAAAAGCAAAATTACGTGTTATAATAATAAAGTAGGGATTCCATTCGACATCACTAATTACCGAAAAGGCGTCTTTTTCGCCATTTTCCGCGACCGCTTGGGCGCAGTACATCCGGTACAGCAACCCTCACGTTCGCAAAAAATCATCAAAAAATGCGCTCTTTTCGGTGCGAAGCATTTTTGCGGATGAGAAACCGACCGCATCGCGGCTCGTTCAGGCAAGGCAAACGCCCGAAGTTGTACTTGGCGTACTACGAGCGGCGTTTAACGCCGCATAAATCGGTTTATCACCGCAAAAATAACTAGTGATGACGAATGGAATCCCTAGGTTATAAACCGCTACAAACGTAATCGTAAACTTTCCTTGCAGATTTAAGGAAAGTTTTATTTTTATGGCTTATTACGTAAGATTTTCTTATAAGTTCGGCGTCTTTTATCTTAACTTCTTTCATTCTTTTTTTACCGAGATAACTCTTTATAAGATCTTCCGGCAAAACCGCCACGCCGAGATTTTCCCTTACCGCCGAAATTATCGCCTGATTGCTTATCGACTCCATCGTGGGCGTAAACGCAAGGTCGTTAATATCGAAAAGGCTTTCGAGATAATCGCGCGACGCGCTCCCCTTTTCGCGAAGAAGCAAATCGGCTTTAGCAAGTTCTTTTATAGAAACTTCGTTCGGGTAATCGTAATCGTAACCGCAAACGACGGTAAGTTTGTCGCTGCTGTATTCCAGCGCTTTTATATTAGGAAACGACGGCTTGCCTTCGATTATCGCGAAATCTATATTACCGTCGAGAATGCCTTCCTGAATTTCACGCGCGTTGTTTATAACGGAAAACAGTCGCACTTCGGGCATATTGTCTTTAACGTAACGCATTATCCCCGGCAATACCGTTTTACCGAACGTAAGCGACGCGCCTATGTTGATTTTGGGTCGTTCCGAGGCGGATTTAGCCATATTTTCGAATTCTTCAAAGTTTAAAACGACTTCTTTTGCCTTTATAAACAATAACTTTCCGTCTTCCGTGAGTTTTAACTTCTGATTTATTCTGTTAAACAGCGCGACGCCGTAATACTTTTCAACGTCCGAAATCGTCTGCGAAATGGCGGGCTGCGCTATATGCAGATTTTCCGCCGCCCTGGTAACGCTTCCCGTTTCGCACACCGTTATAAAAACCTTTAAATGCCTTAACGTCATAACCTATAACCTGATTTATATAAACTTTATAATATTATACTATTTTACATATCGGTTGTCAATGAGTTATAATACTTTACGAGAATTTTACACGAGGTTTAACAAATGAGTTTTTCGGACTGGACTTTGTTTATCGTAAAACTGTTATCGGGAACGGGCGTATTTCTCGTAGGCGTTACCCTTCTTACGAAAAACATAGAACAACTTGCAACTAACGGAATAAAAAATCTTTTTCAAAAAACGGCGAACAAAAAACTGCTTAACGCGGGCATAGGAATGGCGTCTACCGCGCTTATTCAGAGTTCGGGCGTTACCACGGTGCTTATAGTAGGCTTCGTTAACGTAGGGCTTATGAGTTTAACGCAGGCGACGGCAATGATAATGGGCGCAAACATAGGAACGACCATAACCGCGCAGATAGCCGCGCTCAGCGAATTCGATTTCACCGTTTACGTTCAGGTTCTCGCGTGCGTAGGAATAATGACGGCGATGGTCGCTTCGAAAGAAAAAGTTAAAAACGCAGGATACATTATAGCGGGGCTGGGAATTATTTTTATAGGTCTTTCTTTAATGTCGCACTCGATGACGGATTATAAAGCAGCAATTCAATCCGTTCTCGGCGGATTGACGAATAATTTAGTATTGTTTTTAGTCGGAATAATACTTACCGCGCTCGTTCAGTCGAGTTCCGCAACGACTTCTATAGTAATTGCCATGTCGGTTGCGGGGCTTACGATAGGCACGGGCAGAAACGAAATTTTGTTTTTTATTCTCGGAACGAACATCGGTTCGTGCGTTACCGCGATTATGTCGACTATAGGCGCAAGCACGAACGCTAAAAGAGCGGGGCTTATTCACCTTATGTTCAACGTTTTCGGGTCTGTTATATTCTATATAATACTCTCCGTTTTCCCTTCTTTTATGGACGTTACTTTCAAACGCTGGTTTTACGTTCCCGCAACGCAGATCGCAATGTTCCACACGTTTTTCAATTTATCGTGCGCGATAGTATTTCTGCCCTTTACGGAAGTGTTTGTAAAAATAGCGAAATTTGTAATTAAAGACAAAGCCCTGCCGAAAGAAATTACGTATATCGACGAGCGTATATTATCAAACGCTTCGCTTGCGATAACGCAACTCAAAAAAGAAAGCATGCTCCTTGCAGACACCGCCATGGGCGCGTACATAGCCGCGTTCGACGCGTTTGACAAGCGCGACGTTTCCGATCTCGACGCGATTTATTCCGAAATAGAAAAATGCGAAAAGAGAAGCGAAAACATAACGGGGTATCTTATAAAGGTATCGTCGGTATGCAACGGCTCGAACGAAGAAAAAGAAGTGGCGAACATTCACAACAACGTCGGCGATATTATGAGAATTGCGGATATTGCCGATAATTTTACGAAGTACGCAAAGCACGAAGTAAAGCACAACATCAACTTTTCCGAAGGCGTGCAGGACGAAGTGAGAGATATGGTCAAACTCACCGTTTCGCTTTTCGACTCCGTTAAAGAGTGCTATCTTTCGGGTGACGTTTCTTTACTCAAAGAAGTAGACGAGAAAGAAGATAAAATCGACGCTATGCGTAAAAACCTTATCAACGGACATATCGAACGGCTTAACAACGGAAACTGCAAACCCGAATCGAGCGGCGTGTTTATAAATTCGGTATCGAATATAGAAAGGCTCGGGGATCACTTAACGTATATCGCTTACACCGTAAAATAATCGTAAAATATAAAAATCGTTTTTTATCCCCTTTCATTTACTTGACTTTTATCCGTTTGAAATCGTATAATTATACGGACGTAAATGGTGGAGTCTGTCATACGCTTTAAGCGTATTTTACGTTGGATTTTTTTGATTGAAATTTTCAGGCAGAACGGCGTTCTGCCCTTTTTTATTTCCACCGAAGGAAGTTATATGAGAAAAACGAAAATAATATGCACGATAGGTCCTTCTTCGGAAAACGAAGAAACTCTTAAACAAATGTGTCTTGCGGGAATGAACGTTGCAAGGCTTAACTTTTCGCACGGCACTCACGAAGAGCATCTTAAAAAGATAAATCTTATAAAAAAAGTGCGCGACGAATTAAACGTTCCGCTTGCGATAATGCTCGACACGAAAGGTCCCGAATTTCGCACGGGAACTTATAAAAACGGCAAAATAACCCTTAAAAGCGGAAGCGATTTTACCCTTGTGTGCGACGATTGCGAAGGAGACGAAACACGCGTTTCGGTATCGTATAAAGACCTTTACAAAGAACTTTACGCGGGCGATAAAGTGCTTATAAACAACGGGCTTGTCATTCTTACGGTAGAAAGCGTATGCGGTAAAGAAATCCGCTGTAAAGTTGCGGAAGGCGGAGTGCTGTCGGACAGAAAAAGCATGAGTTTTCCGGGCAAACACCTGAAAATAGAATATCTCGGAGAACAAGACAAAAAAGATATTGCCTTCGGACTTGAAAACGACGTTGATTTTATAGCCTGCTCTTTCGTTTCCTGCAAAAAAAATCTTGACGACGTTAAAGAGTTTATTAAAACGATCGGAGATAAAAACGTGGATCTTATAGCGAAAATCGAAAATCGCGCGGGGATAGACAATATTGAAGAAATAATGCAAAGTTGCGACGGCGTTATGGTCGCGCGCGGTGATCTCGGCGTTGAAATTCCGTATGAATGTCTGCCCGAAGTTCAGAAAAAACTTATAACCAAATGCCGCCTTTTAGGCAAGCGCGTTATAACGGCTACCGAAATGCTCGAATCTATGATATACAATCCGCGCCCTACCCGCGCCGAAATTTCGGACGTTGCAAACGCCGTTTACGACGGTACGAGCGCGATAATGCTTTCGGGCGAAACAGCCGCGGGCAAATACCCCGTGGAAGCGATAAAAACGATGAGCCGCATTGCAAGTCACACCGAAGAAAATATCCACTACGAAAAGCGTTTTCATAACGCCGATTTTAAAATCAAAAACCTTACCGACGCTATTTCGCACGCAACGTGCTGTATGGCTCTCGATATAAACGCGGAATGTGTGGCGGCATGCACTATTTCGGGGCTTACCGCGCGAATGATTTCAAGATTTCGCTGCCCCGTTACCATACTCGGCGTAACGAGCGATAAAAAAACGTGGCACAAACTCTCGCTTTCCTGGAACGTAGTTCCCGTTTTGTGCGACAGATATACCACGACCGACGAAATGTTCTCGGAAGCGAAACGCCTTGCCAAAAAAACTCTCGGCTTGTCCGACGGCGACAGAATAGTAATAACGGGCGGAATAACCGGTCAGTCGGGAATGACGGACACTATAAAAGTAGTAAATATTTAAAATTTAATTACAACGATAAAAAAGAGCGCGTAGCGGAAAATTCCGTTACGCGCTTTTTTTTTACGTCGGACAAGAATAAGCCGCCCTTGCCCGCCCTTATTTTACGCCGCTGTCAACGAATATATTAAAAATATCGCTTATCGGGGTAACCGCCGTTAAAATTTTAGCAATAAAAACGAGTGCGCGACGGTTACGCACCCGATAAATATTTATTTTTACGGCGGTTAGAAAATGCCGTTAAAATTATTTAGTTAAAATTTCATAACCGTCTTTGGTGTTTTTTACGATATAGCCTTTTTCCGAAATCTCTGCGCGGAGCGCGTCGGCAGAAGCGTAATCTTTAATTTTTCTTGCCGCCTGCATTTTTTCGGCAATCGCGATAATTTCGGAAGGAACGCTTTCGGTTTTGCTTTCTTCTTTTAAATTTTTAAAGCCGAGACCGAAAACCCTGTCGAAATCGAGCGCGGTTTCGTAAACGTCTTTCGACGGCGGTTCTTTGAGCATATTCCACAAAACCCCGAGCGCGGACGGAACGTTTAAATCGTCCGAAACGTCTTCTTCGAACTCTTTTTTATAGCCGTTTAACTTTTCTTCGCCGAGAAGCGCGGCGGAATTTTTATGTTTTAAAATAAGCGCGCAAAGTCTTTCGTAAGCGGTTTTAGCGGCGTCCATTCCTTCAAAAGTAAAGTTGAGTTTTTTGCGGTAATGCGTGTTAAGGCAAAAATACCTGAACGCCATGGGAGAATAGCCTTTTTCTTCGAGTTGCGCAACGGTATAAGTGTTCCCGAGCGACTTGCTCATTTTGCCGCCGTCAACAAGCATAAATTCGCCGTGCATCCAGAATTTTGCGGGGTTTTTCCCGGTTAATCCTTCGCTTTGCGCGATTTCGTTTTCGTGATGAATGGGGATATGATCCACGCCGCCGGTATGAATATCGAAAACGTCGCCGAGATATTTTTCAGACATTGCCGAACACTCAATATGCCAGCCGGGATAACCCATTCCCCACGGACTTTCCCACTGCATGATATGCTCTTTCGGCGCTTTTTTCCAGAGCGCGAAATCGTAAGGATTGCGCTTGCCGTCGTTCACTTCTATACGCGCTCCCGCTTTAAGATCTTCAAGGGTATTGCCCGAAAGCGCGCCGTAATCTTTAAAACGAGATATGTCGTAATAAATGCCGTCGTCGGTTTCGTAGCCGTAACCGTTTTTAATAAGCCCTTCAACGTATTTTATCATATCGGCGATATGATCCGTCGCCTTGCATACGATTTCGGGCTTTTCTATGTTGAGTTTATTAAAATCTTCAAAGAAAACTTTCGTGTAATACGCGGCTATTTCGTAAGGGTCTTTTTTTTGAGCGCGGGCGGTTTTTTCCATCTTGTCTTCACCGTTGTCGCCGTCGTCGGTAAGGTGACCGACGTCCGTTATATTCATAACGCCTTTTATTTTATACCCTTCGTATTTCAGAACGCGGCGGAGAATATCCATAAAAACGTAAGTGCGCAGGTTGCCTATGTGCGCGTAATTGTAAACCGTAGGACCGCACGAATACATTCTTACGGTATTCGTACCGTCAACAGTCCCGAATTCTTCTTTTTTTCTCGTTAAAGTATTATAAAATCTCATCTTTATTTACTTCCTTTTCAAGTTTTGCTAATCTTTGCTTTAAAGAATTTATCTCGTCAAGCACGGGATCGCGCTTATCCTGTTCGAGATCATGCACCTTTTTGCCGTTGCGCTTAATAACCCGCCCCGGAATTCCCACGACCGTGGAATCGGGCGGAACGTCGCGCAGGACGACGCTGCCCGCGCCTATCTTGCAGTTTTCGCCAACGGTTATGCAGCCGAGAATTTTCGCGCCCGCGCTTATAATGCAATCGTGCTTTATCGTCGGATGGCGCTTGTTGCCTTTATCTTTACCCGTACCGCCGAGCGTCACGCCCTGATATATAACCACGCCCGTTTCCACAACGGCGGTTTCGCCTATCACGACGCCCGCGCCGTGATCGATGAACACGCCCGGCGCAATCGTTGCCGCGGGGTGAATTTCTATACCCGTTCTGCGCTTGGCGTTCTGACTGATTATCCGCGCAAGGAGTTTCATTCCGTGGCGATAGAAAAAATTAGCGCGCCTGTGAGCGGAAAGAGCCTTTATTCCCGAGTACGTGAGCCACACTTCGAAGCGCGTTCTCGCCGCGGGATCGTTTGCCATTGCGGCGTTTATATCCGCTTTTAAATTCTTGAACATATTAAACCCTTTTAAACAAAAAAACCGCGCTTAAACTTAAAGACGTTTAAACGTGGTTCCACTTTAATTCTTTGCGAAAAAAATCGCAAACTCGAAGCGTATAACGGCGCGACCCGTGGATAATTACTCCCCCGCAGCCGAAAATATTATAAAACATATCGGCTATAGAAAACGCACTTTCGCTTTCCGCGCGCAAGGCTTTTCAGCAAACAGCCTCTCTCTTAGGCGGACGAAAAACTACTCTTTTTTCAGACGGTTTGATTATTTACTCTATATTATACGCCTATATTAACATAAAAATTGAATAATTGCAATTAAAATCTTGCATTTTTTTTTAAAATATAGTATACTTACCGATATAGGCATTATTATGATAGATTTAAAACTTATAATTGAAAAACCCGATTACGTAAAAGCCGCTCTTGCAAAAAAAGGATGCGACGCCGATTTTTCGGCAATTATTGAAAAAGACGCCGAAAAAAGAAAACTTCAGTATGAAATCGAAGGATATAAAGCCGAAAGAAACAAAGTGTCGGCTGAAATCCCCAAACTTAAAAAGCAAGGTCTTCCCGTTGAGAATATTTTTGCCGAAATGCGCGATTTAGGCGTAAAAATCGCCGACGGCGACGCTAAAATAAACGCCCTTTCGGACGAAATTTTTAATTTTTTAGCGGGTCTTCCTAATCTTCCCGACGACGATTTGCTCCCCGGCGAAAAAGAAAACAACAAAGTGGTAAAAGTGTTCGGAACAAAACCCGAATTCTCTTTCCCGACGAAAAATCACGTGGATCTTTGCACGTCGCTCGGTCTTATCGACTATGAAAGGGGCGTTAAACTTTCGGGCAACGGTTTCTGGGCGTACCGCGGCGACGGCGCGCGGCTCGAATGGGCGCTTCTTAACTTCTTTATTTCAGAACACCTTAAAGACGGTTACGAATTCATTCTTCCCCCGCACCAACTTTCTTACAACTGCGGTTTCGGCGCAGGTCAGTTCCCGAAGTTTTCAGACGAAGTTTACTGGCTTGACGTTGACGAAGACAGAAAGAAAAACCGCTTTATGCTTCCTACCGCCGAAACGGCGCTCGTAAATCTTTATTCGGGCGAAATTATCGACGAAGCAAAACTTCCGTTCAAATTTTTCGCTTACACTCCGTGTTACAGAAAAGAAGCGGGGTCGGCAAGGTCGGAAGAGCGCGGAATGATAAGGGGGCATCAGTTCAACAAAGTTGAAATGGTTCAGTACACTACCCCCGCTGGTTCCGACGCCGCTTTCGAAGAACTCGTGAACAAAGCATGCTCGCTTATGGACAAGTTGGGGCTTCATTTCCGCCTTTCCAAACTTGCCGCAGGCGACTGCTCCGCTTCCATGGCAAGAACTTACGACGTGGAAGTATGGATTCCTTCCATGCAGATTTATAAAGAAGTGTCTTCCGTGTCCAACGCGCGCGACTATCAGGCTCGCCGCAACAACACGAAGTACCGCGATTCCGAAACGGGAAAAACTAATTTCGTGCATACTCTTAACGGTTCGGGGCTGGCAACGTCACGCGTGTTCCCCGCTCTTATAGAGCAGTATCAGAATGAAGACGGTTCCGTTACCATACCCGAAGTTTTAAGACCTTTTATGGGCGGTCAGGAAAAAATAACTCTTAAATAGAACGTTTAAGGCGATTTTACCCGTGTAAAGTCGCCCGTTTTTTATTTTTCCGCAACAAAATATTTTTTGTTTTTGTAACGATTTTTTTAATTTTCGCAACAAAATATTTTTGGTTTTCTAACGGATTTTTTTTTAATTTCCGCAATAAAATTTTTGATTTTTCGCAACGAAAAAAAGGGCTGCCGCCCTTTTTTATTTTTGAATTTTTATCTGAATTTAAGATACTCTTCGCGCTCCGCGCCCACCGAAACGTAAGTAACGTTACATTCGGTTTCTTTTTCGATAAATTCTATATATTTAATCGCGTTTTCGGGAAGGTCTTCTTTCTTCCTGCAACCCGAAATATCTTCTTTCCAGCCTTTCATTTTAACTATCACTGGTTTACATCTGTCAAGATCCGCCGAAAACGGGAAATCTTTCGTCTGCTTTCCGTCAAGTTCGTAAGCCACGCATACTTCGAGTTCGTCAAAACCCGTTAAAACGTCGAGTTTGGTGATTGCAACTTCGGTTGCGCCCTGCATTCTCACGCCGTATTTAGAAGCGACCGCGTCAAACGCGCCAACTCTTCTCGGTCTGCCGGTAGCCGCGCCGTATTCGCCGCCCGCTTTTCTTAATTTTTCCGCTTTCTCGCCGAAATATTCGGAAGTGAACGGTCCTTCGCCGACGCACGTGGAATACGCTTTCATTATTCCTATTGCCTTATCGAGTTTATGATTAGGAATTCCCGCGCCGATGGGAGCGTAAGCGGAAATCGTTGACGACGAAGACGTGTAAGGATAAATGCCGAAATCGATATCCCTGAGCGCGCCGAGTTGCGCTTCGAACATGATTTTTTTGCCCGATTTAGCGGCGGAGTCGAGATAAAGGCTCGTATCTACGATATAATCGGTAAGGCAAAGCCCGTATTCTTCAAAGTATTTAACCATATCTTCGTATTTAACGGGTTCGTGACCGTACGCGCCCGCAATCGTAAGATTTTTCCATTCGACTATGCCGTTAAGCCTTTCTTTAAGTTTATCAAACTCTCTGAGTTCGCCCATACGGAAGGCTTTTTTCAGGTATTTATCGGCGTAAATGGGAGCGATTCCGCGCATTGTAGAGCCGAATTTTTTATCTTTGAGCCTTGCTTCTTCCATTTGATCCTGCAACACGTTGTAAGGCATGCAGATAACCGCTTTATCGCTGATTTTAAGATTATCGGGAGTGATTTTCACACCGGCTTCGCGGAGTTTTGCTATTTCTCCGCAAAGGTGCTTTATATCTACTACCATGCCGTTGCCCATAACGTTTACCACGTTTTCGCGAAGTATGCCCGACGGTAAAAGATTCAGAATAAATTTGCCGCGCTCGTTGATAACGGTATGACCCGCGTTGTTGCCGCCCTGATATCTTACGACGACGTCGTAATCCGACGACAGCAAATCGACCATTCTCCCCTTGCCTTCGTCACCCCAGTTTATGCCGACGATAGAAGTTAACATTAAAAAAACCTCACTTTTTATGTTTTCGGGGCAAAGCGCAAAACTCCGCTCCCGAACCACGTAAATTATACTCCCGTAAGGCATATTAAGTCAAGCGTTATGATATTTAAAAAAATTATATTCGTTATAACGTATCGTAACGCGACTGCGCTTGACAAAACGCCCGTAAGTTCTGTATAATAAATAATTATAATTTATTCGGCAGGAGAAAGAATTTATGTACATACCGGACATTTTTGCAGAAAACGTTTTTTCGGACGAAGTAATGAAATCATCTTTGAAAAAAGAAGTTTACGAGTCTTTACGCCGCACTATCGACGAAGGAGCGTCGCTTGACGATTCTCTTGCCCAACCCGTTGCGGACGCGATGAAAAACTGGGCTATCCAGAAAGGCGCAACTCATTACACCCACTGGTTCCAACCGATGACCGGAATAACGGCGGAAAAGCACGAGAGTTTTATTTCGCCCGCTTCGGGCGGCGGCGCGATTATGGAGTTTTCGGGTAAAGAACTCATCAAAGGCGAACCCGACGCTTCATCTTTCCCAAACGGCGGCATACGCGCAACTTTCGAAGCGCGCGGCTACACGGCGTGGGACCCTTCGTCGTTCGCTTTCGTTAAAGACAATACTTTATATATCCCCACCGCTTTCTGTTCTTACAGCGGCGAGGCTCTCGATAAAAAAACCCCGCTTATCCGTTCGACCGAAGCGCTGAACCGTCAGGCTCTGAGAGTACTGCGTCTTCTCGGAACGGAAGACGTTGCCAAAGTGCGCGTCACCGTAGGCGCGGAGCAGGAATATTTCCTTCTCGACAAAGAAGTATGGCGTAAGCGTCGCGACCTTGTTTATACCGGCCGCACTCTTTTCGGTTCGCGCTCGCCCAAGGGGCAGGAACTCGGCGATCACTATTTCGGAGCGATAAAGCCGCGCGTGAAAAATTTTATGGCAGACCTTGACAGGGAACTTTGGAAACTCGGTATTTTCGCAAAAACCGAGCATAACGAAGTAGCGCCGTCGCAACACGAACTCGCGCCCGTGTTTTCCGAAGTAAACCTTGCAACCGACAATAACCAACTCACGATGGAACTTATGAAAAAAATCGCGGACAGGCACGGTCTTGTTTGTCTGCTTGCCGAAAAGCCTTTCAAATGCGTGAACGGAAGCGGAAAACACAACAACTGGTCCGTTTCCACGGATACGGGAGTAAATCTTCTCGACCCCGGCGAAACGCCACTTGAAAATCTGCAATTTCTTCTTTTCCTTGCGGCGGTAATACGCGCGGCGGACGATTATCAGGAATTACTGCGCGCGTCCGTAGCGTCGGCGGGAAACGACCACAGACTCGGCGCAAACGAAGCGCCGCCTGCGGTTTTATCGGTTTATCTCGGCGACGATCTTTCCGCCGCCCTTCTCGCGCTTGAAAATCACGAAACCTACACGCGCAATAAAAAACTTATGGCGCTCGGCGCAAGCATTCTGCCCGCTCTCCCGAAAGACTCTACCGACAGAAACCGCACTTCTCCCCTTGCTTTCACGGGGAACAAGTTCGAATTCAGAATGGTAGGTTCGAGCGCGTCGATAGCCGACTGCAACGTTGCGATTAACGCGTCGGTTGCGGAAAGTTTGTCGGCATTCGCGGATATTCTCGAAAAAGCCGACGATATTCACGAAGCGATTCATAATATAGTGGTCGACACGCTTAAAAAACATAAGCGCATAATCTTTAACGGAAACAACTACTCCCCCGAATGGATAGAAGAAGCGAAAAAGCGCGGGCTTAAAAATCTGCCTTCAACGCCGGACGCGATAAAAGCGTCGGGAGAAGAAAAGAACGTTAAACTTTACGAAAAGCACGGAATTATGAGCGCGACGGAGTTTGCGGCAAGGCGTCAGGTCGCGTATGAAAACTACGCGCGTATCATCAATATCGAAGCGCTTACCATGCTCGATATGTCGCTTAAACAGATTTACCCCGCAATAAACGAATATATCGTAAAACTATCGGCTTCGGCAAGCGCGAAAAAAAGTATAGGCGTAAACGCGGATACCGATATTCAACTTGCAATTAAACTATCCGAACTTAACGACGGGGTTTTCGAAGAATCCGAAAAACTCGAAAAATTGCTTTCCGAATCAAAACTTTTCGACGACGCCGAAAAACTCGCTTTCTTTATGAAAGACGAAGTTTTAACGGTAATGGAAAAACTGAGATATTATGCCGACGAAGAAGAAAAAATCACTTCCGAAACGTGCTGGCCTTATCCTACTTACGGAAAACTGCTGTTCAGTTTACGCTGAAATGAGTTTACGTCGCGTACTGAAAGTAAAAATCAGTACGCCCTGAAAAGATTTTGACGTTTGATTGCCTTTTTCGTTGTAACGACGCGTTTAAAGTAATATAATATTTAGAATATCGGAGAAAGAAAATGAGAGTTTATAATTTCGCCGCAGGTCCGTCGACCATGCCGCTCGAAGTACTTAAAGAAGCCCAAAACGATTTTCTCGACTTTAACGGTTCGGGAATGAGCATAATCGAAATGAGCCACCGCTCAAAAACCTTTATGGCTGTGAACGACGAGGCAAACGCTCTTTTAAGAGAACTTATGAATATTCCCGACGATTACGCCGTTTTATTCGTTCAGGGCGGCGCGTCGCAGCAATTCGCCGCAGTTCCGCTGAATATTATGACTACGGGCGTTGCCGACTATATAGTTACGGGTAATTTTGCAAAAAAAGCGCAGGAAGAAGGCGCAAAGTACGGTAAGGCAAACGTCGTTGCGTCGTCCGAAGACAAGCGCTTTACATACATTCCCGACCTTAATTCCGTTAAATACACCGAAGGCGCGTCTTACGTGCATATTACTTCAAACAACACTATTTTCGGAACGAGATATACCGAATTTCCCAAAACGCCGTGTCCGCTCGTTGCGGATATGTCGTCTGATATATTATCGAGAGAAGTGAACGTTAAAGATTTCGGCGTTATTTATGCGGGAGCGCAAAAAAACGTTGCGCCTGCGGGCGTTACGATAGTTATAGCGCGGCGCGACCTTCTCGGCAAAGCGGCGGATATATGCCCTACCATGCTGAACTACGCCGTGCAGGACAAAAACGACAGTTTATACAACACTCCCCCGTGTTTTTCGATTTACATGGCAATGCTTACGTTCAGATGGCTTAAAAAACAAGGCGGCGTGGCGGCGATACAAAAAATCAACGAATACAAAGCCGCAAAGTTATACGACTTTATAGACGGCTCGGATTTTTATTTCAATAACGTGAATAAAAAAGACAGGTCTTTGATGAACGTTACCTTCGTCACGAAAAGCCCCGAACTCGACGCCGAATTCGTAAAAGAAGCGCAGAAACACGGTATCGTTTCGATAAAAGGTCACAGGCTTGCGGGCGGCATGCGCGCAAGCATATATAACGCCATGCAAACGGAAGGAATAGACGCTCTTATTAAGTTTATGAAAGAGTTCGAACTGAGGAACGCGAAATGAAAGAGATATTAAAACTTAACCCCGTAAGCGCACTCGTGGAAAAAGAACTCGGCGAAAATTACGTCGTCTTAGCGGACGCGAAAAACCCGACGGGAATAATCGTAAGAAGTTACGATATGCTCGATTACGATTTACCTTCTTCCGTTATTGCCGTTTCGCGGGCGGGAGCGGGCGTAAACAACATTCCTTTTGAAAAATACGCCGAAAAAGGCGTGGCGGTGTTCAACACCCCGGGCGCGAACGCAAACGCCGTAAACGAACTCGTTATAACCGCGTTGCTTTTAGGCTCGAGAAAAATAATTCCCGCTATCGAATGGGTCAACGGGCTTAAAAACGACGAAAACCTTTCAAAAACCGTAGAAAGCGGAAAAAAACGGTTTACAGGCAACGAAATTGCGGGCAAAAAACTCGGAATTATAGGCTTGGGCGCGATAGGCGCGCGAGTTGCGAATTCTGCGATTTCGCTCGGAATGGAAGCACTTGGTTACGACCCTTATTTATCGGTGACAAGCGCCCTGCACCTTTCAAGACACGTTGCCGTAACGCAGGACCCGAATGAAATTTACAAAACCTGCGACTATATCACCGTTCACGTTCCCTGCACCGAAAAGAACAAAGGAATGATCAACGAAGCCGCTGTTTCTCAGATGAAAGACGGCGTTGTTATAATCAACCTTGCGCGCGGCGAACTCGCAAACACGAAAGATATTCTTAGCGGAATAAAATCAGGTAAAATTTCAAGATATATCACGGATTTTCCGTCGAACGATCTTATCGGCGAAGAAAACGTAATATGCATACCGCACCTTGGCGCGTCAACACCCGAAGCGGAAGACAATTGCGCCGTAATGGCGGCAAAAGAACTTAAAGACTATATCGAAAACGGCAATATCAAAAACAGCGTTAATTACCCCGCTTGTTACGCGCCGAGAAGTTCTAAAGTAAGGCTTGCCATAATCCACCTTAACCAGCAGAATATGATTGCGCAGTTTACCGCCGCTCTTGCAAAAGGCGGAATAAATATAGATAATTTCGTAAATTCGAGCAAAGGCAATTACGCGTATTCTTTAATAGATATTCCCGAAATCGACGACGATACTTTCAACGCGTTAAAATCGGTAAACGGAGTTATCCGCATAAGAAAAATTTAATATATCGATACGAATTACTTAAACGACGTAAAAAAAGATAGCGGAATTCCGCTATCTTTTTTTTACGTTGTCACAAAACGCTTTTTTTTTACAAGTAAATTTATTTTACGTTTATAGCAATGAAAACTATCGTTGCAACGATAAGAGCGTAAGCAATGTCCCTTAAAATTTTCAAAGCCTTGGAACTTTTCTTTTTTTCGCCGCCGTTAATCATTGTTTATCCCCCTTTCCCCTGCCTACTAAATCCTGCCAGTAAAATTCTTTGAGTATTTTTCTTAACATTTCGGAATCTGCGTAACGGGTTATTTTACCCGCTCTTGCATAAGAAATAATTCCCGTTTCTTCGGAAACGATAATCGCCGTGACGTTTAAAACTTCCGTTATTCCTATGCCCGCTCTGTGACGAGTTCCGAGATCTTTCGGCAAATCCGTTTCCTGCGATAACGGAAGGAAACAGCCCGCCGCCTGAATTTTATCGTTATTTATTATTATCGCGCCGTCGTGAAGGGGCGTTTTCGGAAAGAAAATGCTTTCGATAAGCGCGCTCGTGATTTCCGCGTCTATTCTCACGCCGCTGTCTAAAATACTGCCGGGGATTTTGGTGTTTGATAAAATGATTATCGCGCCGACGTCGTTTTTCGACATGTTCTGAAGGGCTTTTATAATTTCGTTAATGCAATTGTTGACGTTTTTGGACGCGCTTTTCACGGAATTCGCAACTTCTAAAGATACGAGTTTAGAACTGCCCGTATTCCACACCGAACGCTTGATTTCGGTTGAAAACATAACCACAACGCATATAACGAACGCAAGCATAAACAAAATATAAATTATTTCGTTCATACCGAGCGCGATTTTCATTGCGCTTATAATCACCGCGTAAGCGATAAGGCACAACGAAATTTTATGCGCGTTGTTTTTCGAAAACAGCGCGAACAACACTAAAAATCCGAGAAATAAGAGAACGTATTCTACTATCTGCACGGGAGTTATTTCCGTAAACACGGGAAATATTCTGTTTTTAAAAAAATCAACAATAACGTTCATATCTAACCTGTAATCGCATTGAACACGGAATTCCATAAAGCAGAGTCTACGGTAACTTCGCCGCTTTTGAAAGCCGAATCCAAATAAGAAAGTTTATCGCATATTTTTTTGAGCCGTTTAGGCGTAAATTTTTTAGCCTGAACACGCGATTTTTTAACGGCGTACTCTTTAACGCCGAGAGCCGCGGCAAGTTCTTTGTCCGAACACGCGGATACGGCGGAGTGAAGAAGTCTTCTGAAATGATAATAAACGGATATAAACAACCTTTGCTTGTCGGTATTCTTATCGAGCATATCGGTTAAAGTTTCAAAGGCTTTTTTCTCGTTTTTGGCGGCAATGTATTCCGCAAGTTCGTAAACCTGATATTCGGTATCTTTCACGCACACGTCTTCCACGGCTTCGACGGTTAGTTCGCCGTTATCGCCTATATACGCCGTGAGTTTTTTAACTTCGCCGCTGATTTTCGTCATATCGGAAGACGCGTAGTCGGTAAGCATATCTATCGCTTCCCTTTCGGCTACTATTCCGAACGCCGAACATTCGCGGCGGATATATTTCGCTATCGTTTCCCTGTCGAGTTTCGAGCAATCAACGAGCGTTATCATATCCTGTTTCTTTATCGCTTCCGATTTTTCCGAGTTTACTATCACGAGTACCGTAGTTTCTTCGGTTCCCGATAAAATTTCTTTAACGGTTTTGTTTTTTAAATCCTGAGCCGACGGATAGTATTCTCTTATAACCACAACTCTTTTATCCGACATAAACGGATAACTCCGAACAGCCGTAAGCACCGCTTCGGGATTGTTTTTCATCTCCTGCCCGACAAAGCAGTTAAGATTAAAATCGGGTTCTGAAAGAGCGGCGGAAAAAATCGTTTTGAGCGCGTTTTCGCGCAAAAAAGCGTCTTCCCCTTCTATATAGTATATCGGTTTTATCTCTTCCGATACCGATTTTTTAAGTTCGCCGAAGTGCATACGTATTGCGTTCCTTATAGCCCGTCAAAGTAAAAACGTTTCTTTTTCCCGTAAATTTTCGCCTTGCGGGAGTGAAAACCATTCTGATAATATTCTAACATTATTTTTATTAAAAATCAACGGTTAAGCGACAATAAACTACAATAAACCGCAGTTTACGAGCGTAAACGTCAAAATAAACGCAAAAAATATGCCCGCCGATACTATTTTATCGGTTTTTTCGGAAAAATTCACGAACTTGCAGGAGAAAATCAAAAGCCCGTAATATAAAAAAGCGGAAATTCCGAAAGTAAAATCTATTTTTAAGCCGCCTAAATATTCAAAACTTTTAACGAATTTTATAAGCGCGCCCGACGTAATGCCCGATACCGCGCACGGAAAATTCGCGCCCGTTATAAGCGTTATGACCGCGCAAACGAACGCAACGGTAAAAACCACGCCGACGGCTGAAATGACAATCGCGTTAAGAAACATGGAAAATACTGACGTCGTTCCGAACATATCCGCGCATACGGGAAGCGACGATAAATACGCCGCAACGAGCGGCGAAAGAAATTTTGCCGCGCCGCCGAGAATAAACCGCGATAAAAATTTATTTATTACGGGAGTTAAAAACACTATTCCGAAATAAACCGAATAAGAAAGAATAAACCCTACGCCGAATAAATCTTCGGGATTCACAACGAGAACGATTATCATACTCAGAAACAGCGTTGACAGTTTATCGTTTTTCATGCCCGTGCAGGCGGCGGCTTCGGCAACGGTAATTATCAAAAACGCCCGCATGCAGGAAGCCGTAAATCCGCAAAACGCAACGTAAAGAAACAAAACGGGTACGGTTATAAAAAATTTAACGAATCGTTTTACCTTGAAAATTTTGCAAACGGCGGCTATAATGCCGAATAAAAAACCGATATGTAGCCCTGAAACGGCAAAAACGTGCGCAAGACCGTTCGTTCTGAACGCCGTTAAAACCGATTCGTTTATATCGTTTGTATCGCCCGTTAAAAGCGCGTAAGTAAATCCGTAATTTTCGCCCGCGCCGCGTTCGAGCCTTTCTCTTAAAAGTATTCTCGTTTTGTCGAAAACGCCCGTTTTATACCCCGTTATTTCACATTCTGCGTGATTTCCTTTGAGAGTAACGCCGTTTTTCATATTCTTAACGCTTAAATAACCGTTATCGTAATAGCGAAGCGGTCTTACGTACGTACTGAATTTCACCGTCGCGCCCTTATCGGCGCGGCTGTCGGAATATAATTCAACGAGTAATTTCTTACCGTCGAGTTCGCCGCCGCTTATCGAAACGACAACCGTGTTTTCAAAGCCGTTTACTCCTTTCAGGACTTTGTCCGCTCTTACCACTTCTCCCGAAATTTCGTAAACGCCCGACGTTTTTTCGCTTACGTTTGCGGATATTTTAATAAACGGCACCGAAAAACCGTATATAAAAAGCGGAAACGCCGTAATCAGCGTAACCGCAAGAGTTTTATTGCGTTTAAACGTAAAAATAACCGTTAAAACGATTGCAACGGCAACCGATGAAAATACTATTTTACCGCCGATTACCGTTATGAGCGATAAAAAAGCCGAAAGTATACCCGTCAGAAAAATCGCCGCGATCGTAACTACGGGACGAAAATTTATATACTTTTTTCTTTCGTTTTCGATTTCCATTTTAAACGACGTATTCCGCGCCCTCTTTTGCTAAAATCACGTTTTTATAAGGTTTGATTATTTCTTCTATCTCTTCGTCGGAATACGAAAAATTCTGATGCGAAAGCACTGTTTTTACGCCGTAACGGGCGGAAAGTTCCGCGCCCTGAATAATCGACATGTGCGGCTTTTCGGGCTTGAAATCACGCGGTAAAAACACACCGTGACAAATCAGCGCGTCGGAGTCGGAAGCGATTTTTTCAACGCCGTCGCAAAGACGGGAATCGCCCGTGTATCCGAGCGTTCTTCCGCCTTCCGTTACCCTTACGCCGTAAGACGTTACGGGGTGCGAAGTTTTATAAAATTCAAACGAAAAACCGCCCGACGAAAACGTTGCACCTTCCGCGATATCCACCGTAACGAACGCGCTGTTGTTTTTTATAAGTTGATATTCTTCGGTTTCGGAATACGGAAGATAAACCGTAAGTTTTTTATCCCGCTTTAAAAAGCCGACCGCGTAAGAAAGAACGCCCGTATCCGCGATATGATCCGCGTGAAGGTGCGATAAAACAACGCATTCGAGATCGTTTATATCTATATCGGAAAGCATTCTTGAAACGGTACCCGAACCGCAGTCGAGCATAACGCATTTGCCGCTTCCCTTAACGAGATACCCGCTCGTAGAGCCGCCGTTAACGGCAAACGGTCCGTATTTGCCGAGAATTTTAAATTTCATTTTTCACGTACCTTAAAATAATTGACTAAAACGCAAATTATGTAATATACTAATCTTGCCTACGGTGTTCGAGGCGGAGATTTGTTGGATCCACAGTATTATAAAAGGGAATTCGGAGTTTCTTTGCGGTAGCGTATTTCGCGGGCTTTGTTATGCAAGCCCCATACGAGCGGAAAGTCTTAAAACAAAGAACAGAATACCCACCTGCTCAAAAGCGGGTTAATAATTCTCTATGCACGGCACAGGTAGGTTTTTTTATGCCGTTTTACGTCGGACGCGATACGCTTGCGCCCGACTTTGTTTTCAGCCTTGCTTTAAATCCTTTTAAAGCATTTTTAAAACTGCTTGTAAACCTGCTTTGACACCGCAAGCGATAATTACTCGTCGTCTTCTTCGTCGTCTGCAAGATTTACGTTATGATAAACGTCCTGAACGTCGTCGCTGTCTTCGAAAGCGTCGAGCATTTTCATAAAGGAAACGGTCTGCTCGTCCGTTAAATCTATGCGGTCGCCCGGGATCATTAAAATATCCGCTTCGTCGAAAGTAACGCCCTTTTCTTCAAAATATTTTCTGACCGCCGAAAAATCCGCGGGGGAAGTTCTTATTTCAAAAACGTCGTCCTGAGTGATAACGTCGTCCGCGCCCGCTTCGAGAGCCATTTCCATCATCTTGTCTTCATCGAGATCGACCGTTCTTTCAACGATTAACACGCCCTTATTCTCAAACATATACGAAACGGAGCCGCTCGTTCCCATATTTCCGCCGAATTTATCGAAAATATGCCTTACTTCGCCTACGGTTCTGTTCACGTTATCGGTAAGCGTTTTTACTATAACCGCGCTTCCGCCTATACCGTAGCCTTCGTAAATTTTAACTTCGTAATTTACGTTGCCGAGTTCGCCCGCGGCCTTTTTAATGCTTCTTACGATATTGTCGTTAGGCATATTCGCGGCTTTCGCTTTCGCGATAACGTCTGCAAGTTTGCTGTTCGTTGCGGGGTCTGAGCCGGATTTTGCCGCAACCGCGAGTTCTCTGCCTATTTTTGTGAAAACCCTGCCCTTTGCGGCGTCGGTTTTCGCTTTTTTATTTTTAATGTTAGCCCATTTGCTGTGTCCTGACATAATTAACTCTCCTGTTTTATTTTTTTAGTTCATACATCAAAATCGAAGCCGCCACGGCAGCGTTAAGACTTTCGGTTTTATCGCTCATAGGTATGGAAACGACGGTTTCGGCGGCTGCTTTCACCTTTTCGGAAAGCCCCGTTCCTTCGCTTCCGACCGCCACGCATATATCGCCGCTTATTTTAACGCTTTTTAACGATACGCCGTTCATATCGCCCGCAACGATATTCGTTCCCGATAACGCCGATAAAATTTCGTCGGCGCCGCCCGTCATAACCGAAACGGAAAAAATTCCGCTCATACTCGCGCGCACCGCCTTCTGAGAATACGGGTCGGCGCAATTTATAAGATACGCGTTTTCATATCCGAACGCCGCGGCGCTGCGGATTATCGCGCCTACGTTCCCGGGGTCCTGAACCCCGTCGAGAAGAACGTTCCTTTCGCGCGGTTTTAAAACTTTGCTTTCGGGAATATCTATAACCGCCATAACGCCCTGCGGAGTTTTTTCTTCGCTTAAAAACGAAAAAACCCCGTCGGACACGGTAAGGATTTCGTAGTTACCCTGCGGAACGGAATACGCCTTATCTTCTCTTACGATCATATATCTCACGCTTGCGCCGAGTTTGACCGCTTCGAGCGCGGGTTTCAGACCTTCCGCAATATAAGCCGAGTATTCTTTTCTGTACTTTTTGTCTTTCAACGCGGCTATTTTTTTAACGAGCGGATTTTGCTTCGACGAATAAATCATAAACGAAAAAGGACCGCCGCCGTTTCGTTATAAAAACGAAAACCGACCGACAGTCCGAAAAATCAGATATTGCTCTTGGCGGTAGCGACGAGCGAAGCAAAACCTGCCGCGTCGTTTACAGCCATGTCGGCAAGAACTTTTCTGTTAAGATTTACGTCCGCAACTTTAAGCCCGTGCATAAACTTACTGTAAGAAATGCCGTTTATTCTGCAAGCGGCGTTGATACGCGCGATCCAGAGTTGACGGAAATCTCTCTTTCTGTTCTTTCTGCCGATATATGCGTAGTTAAGGGATTTCATAACGGCTTCGCGCGCAACTCTGTAAAGTTTGCTCTTCGATCCGTAATAACCCTTAGCGAGTTTCATTATTTTTCTGCGCTTTTTAACAGCGTTTACTCCTCTTTTAATAAGCATGTTACTTTACCTCCGTCTTACGCCTTATAGGGAATTATCGACTTAACGGTTCTTTCCTGAGTGCTTGAAACGTAAGTCGTGGTTCTGAGTCTTCTCTTTCTTTTGGTGGTCTTTTTGGATAAGATGTGGTTTTTACCCTGATGACCTCTTTTTACTTTGCCCGTAGCGGTAACGTTGAAACGTTTTTTTGCGCCGCTGTGCGATTTCATTTTCGGCATTTTAAAATGTCCTCCTAAATTATTACTGATTTGCTTTCGGCGCTAAAATCATAAGTATGCTTCTGCCTTCCTGCAAAGGTTTTTTTTCGATTACCGCCTCGTTTTCGAGCATGGCGTAAAATCTGTTCATAACTTCTACTCCGAGATCGGAGTGAGCGTTCTGACGACCTCTCATTCTTATAGATACTTTAATTTTATTGCCTGCGGCAAGAAATTTTGACGCTTGCCTCGCCTTTACGTTAAGATCGCCTACGTCTATAGTCATACTGAGCCAGATTTCTTTAAGTTCCACGGTTTTTTGGTTCTTGCGCGCCTCTTTCTGTTTTTTGAGTTGCTCGAACTTATACTTGCCGTAGTCCATTATTTTACAAACGGGCGGATTTGCGTTAGGCGAAATCTTTACGAGATCCAAATCTTTATCGTAAGCCATGCGGAGCGCTTCCTGCCCGCTTACGATTCCGAGTTGTTCGCCGTCGCTGCCGATAAGACGGACTTCTCTGTCCCTTATTTGTTCGTTTAACTGGTGCTGGTCTTTAATAGCCGTATACCTTCCTTAATAAAAATTGACGGGCGCAAAAATCACCCGTCAGAATATCGCCCCGTAAAGGACGCAAATTTCTATACTGCCGTTTAGCCGAAAGCGAGCGGCGAGAAGGGGTAACTTCTGCTTGTCGCGTATATATTAACATTTCCGGAAGAGTTTGTCAATCGATTTAATCGGATAAAATAAAAAATTCAGCAATATTTTTTAGCGGTAAAATATTTTATCGCTTCTTTATAGCCGTCAAACCCGCGCCCCGCTATAACTTTTTCGGCGTACATGCTTATATAACTCAATTTTCTGAAATCTTCGCGCGAGTTGATATCCGTAAGATGAACTTCCGCCGTCGGCACGGCAACGGCTTTTAAAGCGTCGAGTATCGCTACGCTCGTATGCGTGTAAGCGCCCGCGTTGATGATGATCCCGTCGTAACGATTAAGAGCGCGATGAACGAATTTTACGATACGCGTTTCGCTGTCGCTTTGCTTTACCGTTACCTTTACTCCTTCTTCTTTCGCGCACTTCTTTATAAATTTAACAAGCGATTTGTAATCCGCCTTTCCGTAAAGGTCGGGTTCTCTTATTCCGAGCATATTAAGATTAACGCCGTTTATCACAAGCAGTTTCATAAGCCTTTATTATCTCCTTTGCAACGCGTTCCGCTTTAAAATCGTTGTAAACGGTTCCGTCTGCCGCCGCTTCGTATTTTTCTTTTCTTTCGGCGTAAAGTTTTTCAACGCCGTCGCTTTCGGAAAGCGGTCTTCCTTTCAGGGCAAGTTTATTTAAGTCGCGCCTTATATAAATAACCGCCGCGTTCGATTTCATCGCCGTAACGTTTTCTTCTTTAAGCACCGCTCCGCCGCCCGTCGCGATTACCGCGCCCGTGTTTTTCATTAACTCTTTAAGCGTGGCTGTTTCCTTTTCGCGAAATTCTTTTTCGCCGTAAAGCGATATGAAATCGGCGGGCGATATTTTATAATTATCGCAAAAAACTTCGTCGCAATCGTAAAATTTGCGATTTATTCTATCGGCTGCGAGTTTTCCGATTTTACTTTTTCCGCTCCCCGGCATACCGATAAGAACGAGATTTAAAGTCTTTTTGTAAAGTGCGGAGAGAACTCTTTCGAAATCGCCAGAACCGCGCGTTTTGTCAAGCCATATATTTTCCGCTTCAAGAGCCTGACCGACGAGTATCGGCAGTCCCGTTGCGTATTTAAGCCCGCGTTTTTTTGCCGAAACAATCAAAGGCGTGTCGCACGGGTTATATATAAAATCCACCGCCGCTTCGAGTTTTAAAAAACGCGACGAGTCTATAACCGACGAGTAATTATCAGGAAACATTCCCACGGGAGTGGTGTTTATTATAATCTGCGTTTCGGTTTTTTCGTAAACGTTTTTATAATTTATTTCCCCGTTTCTCGAAACGACGTTTACGCTTTTCGCGCCGTTATTTTCGGCGTAGCATATCGCCGTCGCGCCCGCTCCGCCGCTTCCGAGAACGAGAACGTTTTTCCCGCCGACGGTAATTCCGCCGCGTTTCATAGACAATTCCAGACCGTAATAATCGGTATTAAAACCGTATAGTTTGCCGTCAACTTTTTTAACCGTGTTTACCGCGCCTATTTTCAAGGCTTCGTCGGATATTTCGTCAAGATACCGCATAACCGCTTTTTTATAAGGAATGGTAACGTTAAACCCGTCGAATTCGTTTTCGGTTAAAAAATTTTCAAGACCGTTTTCGGGAATTTCTTTCAACGAATAATCGAGACCTTCGGCATTATGGATTATCGCGGAATAACTGTGACCGAGTTTTTTCCCTATCAGCGCGAATTTCATTATATAATTTCCTTATACGAGCCTAAGAACACGAAATTGTCGGAGCCGTTATCGAGTTCGGCGATAAGATTTTTAACTTTTACGTCGGTTATATCCCCTTCGAAATCGAAATAGAACATAAAGTCGAACTGAGAATTGACTATCGGACGGGATTCGATTTTCGTAAGATTAAGACCGAGCGCGGAAAAACGGCTTAATATTCTGTTAAGACTCCCGGGGGTATGCGAAAGGCTCGTCATAACGCTTATTTTATCCGCGCCCTTATACACTTCGAATTCTTTTGATATGCAGATAAAGCGCGTGTAATTATTGTCGGTATCCTGAACGTTTC
The DNA here is from genome assembly GCA_934248055.1 of uncultured Clostridia bacterium. Taxonomy (GTDB): domain Bacteria; phylum Bacillota; class Clostridia; order Christensenellales; family Borkfalkiaceae; genus HGM11412. The sequence goes on from CAKQKI010000003.1 coordinate 81,369, forward strand.
TGTCGATTATGTCAAGACCGTAAGAAAGAGCGCATTTTTCAGAACATAAAACCGCGGTTTTTAAATCTTTGCTTTCCGAAAGACGCTTTGCCGCCACGGCGGTATTTTCGGCGTTTTCGGTATTAAAACCGTTTTGTTTTATATATTCCGAGCATTGCGCGATCGCCTGCGGGTGAGAAACTATCGTTTTAACGTTTTCTTTCTTCGCGCCCTTATTGACCGCAAGGCAATGATCTATTCTTATTCTCGCGCTTCTGACGATTGAAAAACGATACTTTTTCATTAAATCGTAAACTTCGGAAACAGACCCCGCGGTGCTGTTTTCTATCGGCAGAACGCCGAAATCGCAAAGTCCGTTTTCAACCGCGGAGAACACTCCTTCGAACGTTTTGAAATAGGTAACGCTCGTTATGGGAAATAATTTTTCGGCGGCGTCGCCGCTGTGAGCGAATTTTACGCCCTGACACGCCACGGTAGCCGACACGGGAAATTCGTTAAGACCGTTTTTTAAGGCTTCGTCTATCTTTTCGGTAATATCGCTTTTCTGCCCCGCCACTCCCGACTGATAGGCGCGCGAAGTGGAAAAAATAACGTCGTAAAGTTCTTTTACGTAAATTTTCTTACAATCGTCTACGTTTTCCGTAAGCCTGAAAACGACGGCTTTCTCGCGCGCGTCGTCGTAAACGGCTTTATTCGCTGTCGCTTTAATCTTTCCTATTTCGCCGCAAAGGGAAATTCTTTTAAGATACAGATCAACGAGTTCGTCGTCGACGCAGTCTATTTCTTTTCTTAAATCTTCAATCGTTTTCATAATTTATCCTCACTGAGTAATTTATCGAGTACAGCAATCGCAACCGCGCTTTCCACGGGCGCCAACGCGCGCGGGACGATACAGGCGTCGTGCCGCCCGACAATTTTTATTTCCGTGTTTTCGTTCGTTATAAGATTTACGGTTTTTTGCGTTTTGAATATAGACGGCGTGGGTTTTACCGCAACGCTCAACGTTACGTTTTCGCCGTTTGTTATACCGCCGTTTATACCGCCGTTATTATTAGACAAAAGTCTGATTTTGCCGTTTTCCGACGTAAGCCCGTCGGAGACTTCGCTTCCGCGTTTTTCGGAAAACCCGAACCCAAGACCGAATTCGACTCCTTTTACCGCGGGAACGCCGAAAAGCGCGTAAGATATTTCGCTTTCAAGCCCGTCAAAGCCGTCGTTGCCGACGCCGCCGCAAAGCCCGTAAACCACGCAGTCGATAACTCCGCCGACGGAATCGCCGTCTTTCGCGGCAAGCGCGATTTCATTAAGCATTTCTTCTTTTTTATTAAGCGAAGGAAATCCGCCCGCATCGCGAAGTTTAAGTATCTCTTCGCGGGTTACCGCGCCGTTTTTATAAGATTTTGCCTGAACGCCGCCCGCTTTCGACACGAACGCTTCAACGAAAACGCCTTTACTTGCGAGTATTTGTTTCGCCACGCCGCCCGCGACGCAAAGCGGAGCGGTAAGCCTGCCCGAAAACCTGCCGCCGCCCGAAAAATCAAGAGTGCCGTCTTTCAGATACCAGGCGTAATCCGCGTGCGACGGGCGCGGTTTTGCATACAATTCGCCGTAATCGCCGCTTTTTTTGTTTTCGTTTTTAATAACGGCCGTAAACTCGCCGTCAACGGCGTCGTCTTTAAGACCGTAAAAAACGGGAATATCGCTTTCCTTTCGTTTAGTGGAATAAACCGCTCCCGAAGGTTTTCTTCTTTCCAAAAACCTATAAAGCAGGTCGAAGTCTATTTTAAACGGCGGAAAGCCTTTCGCGATAACTCCTATTTCGTCCCCGTGCGACTCGCCGAAAATTTTCAGTTTTATTTTTTTTCCGTTGAATTCACTCATACAAAACCTCGCAACCGAGCGCGTTAAGGTCGGCGAAAAAATTTACGTAGGACTTACTCACCGCTTCCGCGCCGATAATTTTTACTCCGTCTTCTATCCCCGCGCCAAGCACCGCCGCAGCCATAACCGTTCTGTGATCGCCGTCGGCGCGTATAGTTGCGCCGTGCAGTTTGCCGCCACCGTATATCGTGAGCGTTTCGCCGTTCAGTTCGGTTTTAACGCCTACCGAATACAGAGAATTTACGATTGCGTCAAGCCTGTCGCTCTCTTTAAGCCTGAGCCTTGAAACGGGATAAATTTTCGTTTCGCCTTCGGCAAATGCGGCAACCGCCGCTATCGCCTGAGCAAGATCGGGAATATCGGTTATATCTACCGTGACGCCGTTCATACGGCTCTTTCGGGTTGTGGCGCAAGAGTTTGAAAATTTTGTAAAAACTCCGAATTTATCGAATATTTTAAAAATTTCTCTATCGCCCTGTTTTGAATTTAATATAAGATTTTTAACCGTAACTTCGCCGCTTACCGCGCCTATCGCAAGCGGGAACGCCGCGCCCGACCAGTCGCCTTCAACGGTGATTTTATCTATCTTGGAATCGTATCCGCCGTGAACCAAATAGCCGCTCCGCGTTTTAAAAATTTTGCCGCCGAACGCGGTAACGGCGTCGGCAGTAATATCGAGATAACTGCGGCTTGCGGCTATGCCGTTTATTATTATTTCACTTTCTTTATCCGTTGCGGACAGCGCGAATATAAGCCCCGTTACGTACTGCGAACTCAGCGAAGCGTTTATTTCGTAAACGCCGCCATCGATTTTCCCGTTTACGGTAAACCCGTCGATTTTCGCGCCGTGCGCGTTGAGAACGTTTACGAGTTCCGTTATCGGCCTTGAAAGCAATTTATCGCTTCCCGTAAATTCCGCGTTCACCCCGAGAGCCGCCGCGAGCGGCATTAAAAATCTGAGCGTAGAGCCGCTTGCGCCGCAATCGCATATAACCTTTCCGCGCGGCACGCCGCCCTTTTCTATCAGAACGCCGTTTTCCGTTTTTTCGATTTTTGCGCCGAACGACTTCAAGCAGGATATAGTGGCGTTAACGTCGTCTGAATCGCCGGCGTTATAAACGGCTGTTTTTTTACCGCTTAAATACGCCGCTATCAGGTATCTGTGCGCGTATGATTTTGACGGCGGCGCGGTTATTTCGCCCCGCGATTTGAATTTTTTAACGACAACGTTCATCTATTCAGCATCTCTCCGAGCGTTTTTATATCGATTTTGACTATAACGGGTTTACCCCTTCCCTTTAACGCCACGAAATTGATATAATTTCCGTCGCGTTTTTTATCGCTTGAAATTCTTTTGATAATATCTGTAAGAATAAATTTTTTATCGCTGATTTTTCCCGCGCGGTTTAAAAGGGAAAGCATTTCGTTCACGACGGCTTCGGGAAGAGAAAAATATCGCGCGGAAAAGTCGATTGCGTATTTTAAACCTATAAGAACGCTTTCGCCGTGAGATAATTCGTAACCCGACAAACTCTCCGCCGCATGCCCTGCAGTATGACCGAGATTTAAAAGCATTCTTTTTCCGCTTTCGCGCTCGTCGCTTTCTACTATTTCTTTTTTTATCGACAAGCATTTGTAAATAAGTTCGTCGCTTACGTTTTCAAGATCGCTTTCCGAAATGCGGCAGTCGAGCAAAGCGTATTTGATAATTTCGCCCATACCGCAAATTATTTCGCGCCGCGGTAAAGTTTTAACGCAGGCGGTGTCGATATACACGGCGTCGGGCTGATAAAAAGTACCCAAAAGGTTTTTACCCTGTTTTAAATCAACCGCCGTTTTACCGCCCACGGACGAATCCACCATCGATAAAAGAGTGGTCGGAACGGCTATAAGAGTAACTCCGCGCATGTATACCGAAGCCGCAAGCGCGCCTATATCGCCTACCACTCCGCCGCCGAGCGTTATAACCGTATCTTTGCGGGTAAAGCCGTTTTCAGCCATAAATTCGACTATTTTTATAAGATTTTCGGGCGTTTTACTCTTTTCGCCGCTTTCGAGCGCGTATACGAACACTTCTTCGTCTTGTAAAATATTTTTAAAAGACGAAAGGTATAAAGATTTTACGTTATCGTCCGTAACGATAAGAATTTTTCTCCCCGCGTAAAAATTTTTGCACGCGGCGGGAAATGCGGAAAAATCTTCCGCAATTATTATATCGTAAATTTTCGAAGCGTTTATGGTAAGTTTCATTTTCAGTCTATATCCGTTTTCGCCGCGTTGCCTTCTTCGAGCAGACGGCGCAATTCGTTTTCGTCGCGCGATTTAAGCGCGCAAAGATATTTATTAAGATTTACTATAAGAGTTTCGAGTTCCTTTTCAAGAAAATCTACGTTTTCCGACATAAGTTTCGACCACATGACGGGGTCAAGCCTTGCAACGCGGGTCAAATCTTTATAACTGCCCGCCGAATAACCCGAATGCTCGCGGGCAGCATCGCTTTTTATAAAGGCGTTTGAAACGATATGGCACAGTTGCGACGTGTACGCTATCATTTTATCGTGATTTTCGGAAGTAGTTATAACGACTTTCGAAAAACCGAGCGATAAAAAATATTTTTTAAATTCGTCAAGAACGAAAATATCCGTTTTCACGGGTACGAAAATCATTGACGCTTTATTGAAAAGAGTACTTAAAGATTTATCGAACCCCGAAAATTCGCGCCCTGCCATCGGATGACCGCCTATAAAATTAAGTTCCGGGTATTTTTCGCTTAACGCGCGCATTTCAGCCGTAACGCCGCGCTTGACGCCGCAAAAATCCATAACCGTCGCGCCGCTTTTAAGGAGCGGAAAATAACGCGAAACGGCAGGCAGAAAATCGCTCGGATTTACCGCCGCGACGAGCAAATCCACGCTTTCCGCGTTTTCCGCGCTCAGAACTTCATCTATCGCCCCCGTTAAAATCGCTTTTTCGAGAGTTTCGGCGTTCAGATCGTAACCGAAAACCAAGTCGGCGGTATTCTTTTTTACGGTTTTTGCAAACGAACCGCCTATCAGACCTAAGCCTGCTATTCCTATATTCATACTCTTCTCTTTCCGTTTATCTTTTAAACGTTCCTTTTTTTATTTACGAGCGGCAACATAACGTCTACGCAATCGGCTATATCTTTGAATGCGTCGGGCGTTATCGACTGCGCGCCGTCGCAAAGCGCGTGAACGGGGTCGTTATGAACTTCTATCATAAGTCCCTGCGCGCCCGCTCCTACCGCCGCAAGCGACAAAGGTTTAACGAGTTTTGCTATTCCCGACGCGTGCGACGGGTCTACTATAACGGGCAGATGAGTAAGTTCTTCAAGAAGGGGTATTGCGGATAAGTCGAGAGTGTTTCTCGTATACGTTTCGTAAGTTCTTATTCCGCGTTCGCACAAAATAATATCCTTCGCGCCTTCCGACATAAGATACTCCGCGCTCATAAGCCATTCTTCTATCGTGGCGGCAAGTCCGCGCTTTAAAAGAACGGGCTTGTGAGTTTTTCCCACTTCTTTAAGAAGTTCGAAATTCTGCATATTGCGCGCGCCTATCTGAATAACGTCAACGTCGCCGAAAAGGTCAAGGTGTTTTTCGCTCATAATCTCGGTAACTATCGGCATTCCCGTTTCTTCTTTCGCTTTGAGTAAAAGTTTAAGTCCGTTTTCTCTAAGCCCCTGAAAAGAATAAGGCGACGTACGCGGCTTGAACGCGCCGCCCCTTAAAAAGTCGGCGCCCGCGGCTTTTACCGCTTCGGCAACGCCCACTATTTGCTTTTCGGTTTCGATGGAACACGGTCCCGCAATGAACGCGAAATTGTTTCCGCCTATTTTTTTTCCGGCAACTTCGATAACGGTGTCTTCGGGGTGGAATTTGCGGTTTGCGCATTTAAAAGGTTCCTGTATACGCTTTACGGTTTCAACTATATCGAGCGAACGCAGAAGGTCGATGTCTATTTTGCTCGTATCGCCTATAAGACCTATTACGGTTGAGTGTTCGCCTTTGCTTATATCCACTTCGACGCCCTGCGATTTTACCCAACGCACTAAATTATCGAATTGTTTCGGTTCGCGATCGTTTTTAACTACTATTATCATAAATCCTCACAAAAAAACGACCGATTTGAATCGGTCGTTTAAGAATACTAAAAATTCAGGTACGCAAAAAATAACCGATATTTTAAATACTGGTTTCTCCGAAAAAGTATGCGTAATAAAAGGCAAAATTCTTTATCATAATCGTGTACCTTGATAAGAGTATATAAAATTTAACGCGCGTTGTCAAGTAATTTTAACGCCTGATTTTTCATTTTTGGCTTTCAGACGAAAAAAAGTAATGCAAACTTTACAAAAACGTAAAGCATTTATAAAAAACGGCGGACGCGTCCGCCGTTTTTTGTTTTCAGTAGAATTTATAATTTCTCGGGTCTTTGAATTCTTTTTCGTACTTTTCTATATAATCCAACGCTTCGTTTACGTCTTCCGTAACGAAAAACAATTCCCATATCTTGTCGCTCACCGCTTTTTCTTCGATAAAGCCTTTAAGCATGGCGTTAAGACCGTTATAAAACCCGCTCGTATTGAGAACGACTATGGGTTTATCGTCGCGCCCGAGTTGTTTTAAAGTAAGCACTTCGAAAAACTCGTCCATCGTGCCTATGCCGCCGGCGGTTACGATGTATCCGTCCGACATATCGCGCAATAACGTTTTTCTTTTCTTCATCGTTTCGGGGCGGATAAGTTCGGTGCATTTATCGTATAAAACTCCGTCCACGTTAAAAAACGACGGCGCTATTCCGACGGATTTTCCGCCGCCTTTCGTGATTCCGCGCGCAGCCGCCCCCATCATTCCGCTTGCTCCCGCGCCGAATATAAGAGTAATTCCGCGCTTTGCCATTTCTTCGCCGAGTTTTTCCCCCGCGACAACGTATTTTTCGTCAATTTCACGGCTTGACGCGCCGTATACGCATATATTCATATTTATATTATATTTCTCCGTTTTTCATTTTATTCTACACCTTAACGGTGAAAAAAATACGCGCGCGAAAAGAAAATTTAAAGAATTCGGGAAAGTCTTTACTTAGCCTCTTCGTCGCGATAACGCCTGAAATTACCAAGCACGCCCTGTACTTCGGAATAAGTGGCGAACGCGTCGGGATATTTTTTCATAATCTCTGCAAAAAGCGACATCTGATATAAATTGAGTATCGTAAGCACGACGTAATATTTTTCGCCCGAGAACATTCCCGTGCTTTCAGTAACGGTTGCCGTGTGCCGAAGATTTACAACGATATCGTTTCTTATCTGTTCGGGGTGTTTGGTTATTATCTCCACGCGAACGGCTTTGCGCGTATCGCGAAGAAGAAAAGTAGTCGCTTTTTCGGATATAAACATCTGCACTATTCCGAGAAGAATACTGTTAAAATCGTTATACACGAAATACGATACGATTATAAGACCCAAACACAAAACCGTGATTATTCTTTCAACGCATAAATGCGGCAACTTTTTCTGAACGAAACTCGCAACGATATCCACTCCGCCCGTAGACGCGCCTATCCTGAGCATCAGCCCCGTTCTCAGACCGAGCATAATGCCCGTAAAAATCGCGGCAAGAAGTCTGCCGCTGTCTTCGCATTTATACTGCGGAAAATTTATTTTTTCGAGAAGTATAAGGATAACCGACGAAACGATAGTAAACGCAAGAGTTAAAAACGTATACTTTTTATTGAGTTTGAAAAACGCAAAAACAAAAAGCGGCACGTTGAGAATTATATTGAAATAACCAGCGTTTATTTTAGGAAACAAATAAAAAAGCATCGTTGCGACCGCTTCCATGCCGAGCGGAACGAAATTTGCGGGATAAACGAAAGAATGCAGCGCGACGGACGATATGACCGACGCAAGCAGCACTATAAAAGCGCATTTCAAAATCCGCAATTTATCGCGCTTTTTAATATCGATATTATTATTGCTGTCCATAAAAGTTACCTTTTGTTTTTCTCCATAAATTTTGACATTGCGCCCGCGTAATCGTCAAGTTCGTTGTTAAGACCGTTATGAGATCTGAACGCAAGGAAAAACGGCTTATGCTCTTTCATTCTTTCCGCGCGGGTTTTAATGGCCACTTTGAATTCTTCGAATTTTACCACCACGTTATGTTCCGTAGCCCATTTTCTTATATTAGTAACGATATGGAAAGAATAAAACACGTCAATCGCCATTATTCCGAAATACATACCGAGAAAGAACGAATACACGGGATTGACAGTTATCCAGTTCACCGCGTTTACGATATGCTTATGCACGAAAACGTAATAAAACGCGCCCGCAAGCCCCCAGAAAAGAGTAAACAACGGACAAATTATACCCTGAATATTGCCTTTTCTGTTGGAATAGTCCCAAAGTTTTACTTTAAGACCTTTGATAAATATCAGCCCGGTTATATACTCGATAACGGTCATCGTTGCGGTTATAACGAAAACGGCGAACACGGCGCGCAAAATTTTGTTTTCGATAAACGAATAATCGATACTGCACAAAAGATACAGCGCAAGCACGCCCACGCCGTACAGCGGCAGCGTCGGACCGACGAGAAAGCCGGGGTTAATCCATTTTTTATGAACGATACGGCGGAAAAACAGTTCTATTACGTATCCGAGCGTTCCGCCTATTATGAATATCATGCAAAGTTTTATAAAAGTTTCCATTAAACCGAATTCCCTTCCTTATTTACGGTATTATACTACGTTAATTAAATAGAGTATACTACATTTTTTGAAAAAAGCAAAGAAAAAATCACCTTATACCGAATAACTTTTACGCAACACCGAAATAAGGCAAAATTGCGGCGCAGCGACAAACTCTGCCGCTGCGCCTACGTTTAATATATGGTAGAGACGCAGAGGCTCGAACTCTGGACCTCTCGCATGTGAAGCGAACGCTCTGACCAACTGAGCTACGTCTCCGTAAATTTCCGCCGCGCCCGCGGCTTGGCGGAAAGTAATTTACAATAACTATTTTAGCATATTACGTTTTAAAAGTAAAAGCATTTTTAATAAAAAAATAAATATTTCGGTAAATACAGCCGTTATACTTTCGTTTAAACTCTGCCAAAACTAAGCGCGTTTATCTTTATTGAAAAACTCGCGCGCGCCGTTTTTATCGAAAAGATAACAAACCAGAAGCGAAAGCGCGAAAAGCGCTATGCCGAAAGGAATAATATACCAAAGAAACGGCATATACGGCATTCCGCCCACGTTTTTGAAAAACGGCGGAACCAACGCGTTCACGATTTTAAGCGCGGTTTCGTTTGCGGTTATAAATTCGGGCGGTCTTATCGCCCACATCGGATTCTGAGCGGAAAGGTGCGAATAAAGACCTTCCGCTTTTCCGCCCGCTATGAAATACGCAAGAGTATTGTTGATATAAACTACAATTATCGCGCCGAAAAACATAATCGGCATTTTCAGGAAGTTTTTAAACGCGATTTTAACGATTCCGAACGCAACGGGCAACGCCGCCGTCAGAAACAGCAATATATGGCAGAAATAAAACCTTATTACTTCCCATAAATACGGGTTTTTGCCGAAAAACCACATCGGAATAAGACTTGCTCCGAGTCCCGCGAACGTTCCCGCAACGCAGGCAAAATTTTTAAGCGCGACGGATTTTGAAAAATACGCTATCGGCATTAAAATAATAAGAAACGCGCACATATTGTAAGCGGTGTTTTTAAGTCCGAATCCGCTGCCGTAATCCGTAGGCCAGATTATGAATTTAAAAAAGTGCTGAAATATATTCAGCGCGATAAGAACCAAAACGAATACGTTTTTCGCCTTTTCGCTCCTTTTTGCGAACGCGAGATAAGATAAAGCCGCCGAGCCGAGCGTTATTGCCGCGCACAGGGCGTATGCGAACGCGCCGAAACGTATCGTCATAATCACTCCTTTGCAAGATATTTTTTAAGGTCGTTTACCCTGTCGAGTTTTTCCCAACTAAAACCGTCCCGTCCGAAATGACCGTAAGACGCGGTCTGCCTGTAAACGGGTTTTTTCAAATCGAGAGTTTTTATGATGGAATAAGGTCTTAAATCGAATTCTTTGTTTACTATATCCGCTATTTCGCCGTCGGGAATAACGCCGGTGCCGTCGGTATTTATATACACCGAAAGCGGTTTTGCTACGCCTATCGCATAAGACAGTTCGAGCGTACACTCTTTCGCAAGCCCTGCGGCAACTATGTTTTTACAGATATATCTTGCCATATAAGCCGCGCTTCTGTCAACCTTCGTGGGGTCTTTACCCGAGAACGCGCCGCCGCCGTGCGAACACGCGCCGCCGTAAGTATCGACTATTATTTTTCTGCCCGTAAGACCGCTGTCCCCGTGCGGACCGCCGATTTCGAATCTTCCCGTGGGGTTAATGTAATATTTGGTGTTTTCGTCGAGAAGTTCCTGCGGCAAAACCTTTTTTATAACTTCGCGCATTATGTCTTCGCGGAGTCGTTCGGTAGTTACGCTTTCCGAATGTTGCGCCGAAACGACCACCGCTTCTATGCGCCTGATTTTTTTACCGTCGTATTCAACCGTTACCTGACTTTTGCCGTCGGGACGAAGATAGTCGAGCGTACCGTTTTTTCTTACTTCCGCAAGACGCCTTGTAAGTTTATGCGCAAGAGTTATCGCAAGGGGCATATATTCGGGCGTTTCGTCGGTAGCGTAGCCGAACATCATACCCTGATCGCCCGCTCCCGTAACGTCGGCAACGTCGCCGCTGAGCCTGTGTTCAAGAGAACTGTCAACGCCGAGAGCAATATCCGCGCTCTGTTCGCGTATACTCGTTATAACGCCGCAGGTTTCCGCGTCAAAACCGAATTTTGCGCGGGTATAACCTATTTCCGCTACGGTTTTACGCGCTATTGCGGGTATATCGACGTAACATTTAGTCGAAATCTCGCCCATAACGAGAATAAGACCCGTACAGCACGACACTTCGCACGCAACCCTTGCGTCGGGATCTTTTTCAAGAATAGCGTCTAAAACCGCGTCTGAAATCTGATCGCAGACCTTGTCGGGATGACCTTCGGTAACGCTTTCGCTGGTAAAAAATTTGTTCATAATATTGCCTCTCAAAATTTATTTGTGGTCATTTTGTGGTCAATAATAAGAGTATAATCTCTTTTAATTTATTTGTCAATTAAAGCGCGGCGTGATACAATATATTTATGAATTGCAATATTTGTCCTAATAACTGCGGAATCGACAGAAGCGCGGGGAAAACAGGTCGTTGCGGAGTAAGCGACGAAATCAAAATAGCGAAATATTATCTTCACCCTTACGAAGAGCCGCTTATAAGCGGAACGCGCGGATCGGGTACGGTGTTTTTTTGCGGCTGCTCGCTCAGATGCAGGTTTTGCCAGAACTACGAATTATCGCGCGCAGAGCGCGGAAAAACGATAACGCCGAAAGAACTCGCCGAAATTTTCAAAACTCTTGAAGACGAAGGCGCGCACAATATAAATCTCGTTACGCCCACTCATTACGCGCTGAAAATCGCCGAAGCGCTCGATATTTACAAACCCGCCGTTCCCGTGGTATACAACACGCACGGTTACGAAAGTCTGAAAACTCTTGAAATTATAGACCCTTACGTAAACGTTTATCTTCCCGACCTTAAATTTTTTTCGCCGTCGGTATCGGAAAGATATACGGGAATAAAAGATTATTTTTCCGTCGCTTCGGAAGCGATAAAGTTTATGATGGATAAAAAAACCGCCGAAATATCCGACGGACTTATGAAAAGCGGAGTTATAGTGCGCCATCTTATTTTGCCTATGAATTCTAAAGACAGCGTAAGCATAGCCGAATGGTTTATAAAAAACAGAAAAAACGGCGCGAAGTTTTCGCTTATGTCGCAGTACACGCCTTTCGGCGATATTGAAAACTATCCCGAACTCAAAAGAAAAATAACAAAACGCGAGTACGAACGCGCGCTTGACGCTCTTTACGGATTAAGCGAAGACGAATATTTTACACAATCTCTTTCGTCTTCTTCCGAAAAGTATATTCCCGACTGGACTTTTTAAAATTATACGCTATAATAACCGCCGCCGCAAGCCCCGTTATCCCGCACAGCGGATAAGCCGCGGCTATAAGTTTTTTAAAGCCGAAAAAACTAAGCGCGAACGCGCAGACGACCGCAATCGCAAGCGGCGTTTTTTTATTGCCTTTTGTTTTCATAAAATCGCCGAGTTCCCCTACGCACGACGTTGCCGAACCGAACGCCGCGATAAAAAGAAGAACGGACAGCGTTAAAAAAAGCGGCGCGCCCGCCTTTTCGGCAACTTTCAGAATAGGTAAATCTTCGCCCGAAAACTCGCCGAAAACGCAAATCGGCAAAAGAGTTGCCGCCGCCACCGTCAGCGACAGCGCGCCCGAAATAGCCGAACCCGCGGCGGCGGACTTTTTATCGGCGTTTTTCCCCGCGGGAACGATTGTTCCGAGCGAACAGAAAAAGTTATGCCCCGCAAACATTGCGGCAGATATGAAAAAATTCGGCAAAAGAAGGGTTTTTCCCGTAACTTTCAGGGAGTAAACGTTTGGAAAGCCGAATTTACAAACAACGTAAACCGCAATTGAAAACGTTGCCGCGGTCAGTAGCGGAACGCTTACGGAAAGTATTGCGGTCGCGCCGCCCGAAAGGCGCGTCGCGCCGAAAAAAACAAACAAAGAAAAAAGAACGGAAAACCATAATCCGTTTTTGCCCGTAACGCTTTCAAAGCAACTTTTCGCTCCCGCAACGGTAACGGTAAGCGTTAAAAAAACGAAAATTACGGCGGAATAAAAAAAGAATTTTTTTAAAAAAGAGTTTTCTGCTTCGGATATAAGCGCGGTGAAATCGTCAGAGCCGAGTTTTACGGCAAGCATTACCGAGTAATACGCAAAAACCGACTGCAAGACGAACGCGATGACGAGTCCCGCCCACCCGTATTTTCCGAAACTGCCGAAAAACTGCCATAATTCCTGCCCCGACAGATACCCCGCGCCTATAAAGCACCCCGAATATGAAAACGCGAATTTCAGCGGACTGAATTTTTTTTTCATAAAACATATTATGCTTTATTCAGGCGTTTTAGAAAAAACGGCTGAAACAAAACGCGCCCTTAAAACCGACAAAAGCAAGTTTAAAGGCGCGTTTATAATTTTATTTTAATTTTTTGGCGGCGAATATCGAAAATAATAGAGATATAACGACCGTCGCCCCGCAAAGAACGGTAAGAAGTATAAACACGCCGTTCCAGCCGCCGTTGTCTGCTATAAGACCGAGACAATACGCGCTCAGCGTGCTGCCCACATATCCGCACCCGTTCAGAATTCCCGCAAGTAAACCCGAATTGAAATTTTTTCTGAATTTAAGCGGTATAAAACTCGTAATAAAACTGTTTATCGCGTGCATTAAAAGCGAAATTATTCCGAATAAAATTATAACCGCAACCGCAAAACTTTTAGTGTTTAAAAGAGTCATTACGCCGAAAACGCATAATCCCGCCATAAAAAACAGCAGACAGTTTATCATAACGTCGTTTTTTATCAGTTTATTCACAAACACGACGAACGCCGCTCCGAATAAGCCGAGAAGCGGCAACGTTAAAGTAAGAATAATCGACAAACTGTCGCCGAAATTATACGTGTCTTTCAATATCTGCGGTACCCAGGTGTTAAGTCCGTCTTTTACGAGATTTACTATAATCATAAACAATCCGAAAAGAATGAGAGTTGCCTTTACGAAGAAATTCGCCTTTTTTTCGGGTTCTTTAAGGACTTCTTCTTCCCGAATATGCGTTTCTTTCGCGGTAAGTTTATCGCAACTGAAAATCCATATTACCGCGACGGCGCCCGCCGTTATAAATCCGAATAAAAACGAATATCTGAAATCCGCTATAAGATTAAAAAGCGAACTTGCGCCGTAAGAAAGCACCGTTCCGACGGCTACGGTGGAACTCATTACCACCATTGCCGAAGTCAAATGACTTTCGTCTAAATTCTCACTCAGAGTAAGCAGAAGGAGCGACCACAGAACGGATAAACTCAACCCGTTTAACAGCCATAAATATTTATACGCTTCTATGGGCGGACGGGTAAACAAATATAAATTTATAAACGCCGAAATTATCAAAGGCATTGATAAAAATAATTTTTTATTATACCTTTTGCACATTATTCCGTTTATTATCTGCCCTGCTCCGTAAGCAAAAAAGAAAAACGTGCTTACAAGGCCCGTTACGGAATTAGTCACTTTATAATACTCTTTTACGGCAACGATATTCGCGTTGTAACTGTATCTCGACACGTAACTCGCAACGTATATCAGCCAGCACATAAATAACAGCAAATTCTGTTTCTTTTTACTTTGAGCGGTTTCCATAATTATTCTTATTAAACGATTATAAATAAACTAAAATCACGTTATAAATGATTTCTCAAAAATAACGTGATTTAATTATAACTTTCAGGACTTAAACGTCACTTATTCATTCCCTTTTCGACAGCAACCGCAACGGCAACCGTAGCGCCGACCATCGGGTTGTTACCCATACCGATAAGCCCCATCATTTCAACGTGCGCGGGAACGGACGACGAACCTGCGAATTGCGCGTCGGAATGCATACGACCCATAGTATCGGTCATGCCGTAAGAAGAAGGACCCGCCGCCATATTGTCGGGATGAAGGGTTCTGCCCGTTCCGCCGCCCGAAGCGACCGAGAAATACGAACGGCCTTTTTTAATGCACATTTTCTTATAGATTCCCGCAACGGGGTGCTGAAATCTCGTGGGATTAGTGGAGTTACCCGTAATCGAAACGGAAACGCGTTCGAGATCCATTATCGCAACGCCTTCGGGTACGTTATCCGCGCCGTAACATTTAACTTTCGCGCGGGGACCGTCGGAATACGGTTTTTCATAAACCACTTTAACGGTTTCGGTATAAGGATCGAATTCGGTTTCAACGTAAGTAAATCCGTTGATACGCGAAATTATCATAGCCGCGTCTTTTCCGAGACCGTTAAGAATAACTCTTAAAGGTTTCGTTCTTACGGTGTTTGCGTTGAGCGCGATTTTGATTGCGCCTTCGGCAGCGGCGAAAGACTCGTGTCCCGCAAGGAAGCAGAAACAATCCGTATTGTCGTTAAGGAGCATCGCGCCGAGATTACCGTGACCGAGACCTACTTTTCTGTTGTCCGCAACCGAGCCGGGAATACAGAAAGCCTGCAAGCCCACGCCGATTTTTTCAGCCGCTTCGTAAGCCTTTTTCACTCCCGATTTAATAGCGATAGCCGCGCCTACGGTGTAAGCCCATACCGCGTTTTCAAAACAAATGGGTTGAGTGGATCTTACGATTTCGTCGCAATCGACGCCTTTTGACAGACAAATATCTCTGCACTCTTCGACAGAACCTATACCGTATTCTTTCAAAACGGAGTTGATTTTATCAATTCTTCTTTCATAACCTTCAAATAAAGACATAACTCTTCTCCTTATTCCTTGCGCGGATCGATGTACTTGAACGCGTTTTCGAATCTGCCGTAGTGACCCGTAGCCTTTTCGTAAGCTTCGTTCGGTTCCATACCTTTTTTGATAAAGTCGGTCATCTTGCCGAGAGAAACGAATTCGTAACCGATAACCTGCATATCTTCGTCAAGAGCCATTCTCGTAACGTAACCTTCCGCCATTTCGAGATATCTCGTTCCCTTGGCCGCCGTACCGTACATAGTGCCTACCTGCGAACGAAGACCTTTTCCGAGATCTTCTAAACCTGCGCCGATAACGAGACCGTCGTCCGAATAAGCGGACTGAGTACGCCCGTAAACTATCTGCAGGAAAAGTTCTCTCATTGCGGTGTTGATAGCGTCGCACACAAGGTCGGTATTCAACGCTTCGAGAATAGTTTTGCCGGGAAGAATTTCCGACGCCATCGCGGCGGAGTGAGTCATACCCGAACAGCCTATCGTTTCAACGAGCGCTTCCTGAATGATACCGTTCTTTACGTTAAGAGTAAGTTTGCATGCTCCCTGCTGAGGCGCGCACCATCCTACGCCGTGGGAAAGACCGGAAATATCCGCGACTTCTTTCGCCATTATCCATTTACCCTCTTCGGGTATCGGGGCGGGACCGTGCTTAGGACCTTTTGCAACGCAAACCATATCTTTTACTTCGTTTGAATATTGCATATTGCTTCCTCCATATTATTTTATCGTTATAAAAATTTCGCGCGGACGTACTCCGCAACTTCTTTAAAAATCATTTTAAACCAAATAAAAAAAAATGTCAATCGTCTCGGGCTAAAATAACGAATACTTTTAACTAAAAATAATGAATAACGCTTTCTTTAAAATATAATCGGAAAATTTTACTCAAATTCTTGACAGGCGGGGTTTTCAGGTGATATAATTTTCGGGTGTTCTGAAAGGCAAAGTCGTCTTTCCCCGAAGGGATGACGGGCTTTGCCCCTTTTTTTTGAAAAAACGCGGTTTTGTTTATTATGCTAGGCAAAAATAATTGAAGCCTTGCAAAAACGCCGCAGGCGATTGCTTTAAAAAAGCGGAAAACAAGTAACTTTATCGGGAACTTTTCGGGGTAACTTAAATATTTAAGAGATAATTATTAAAAGAGGTTTTTATGAAAAAATACATTTTCGTAACGGGCGGCGTAGTTTCGGGGCTCGGCAAAGGAATTACAGCCGCGTCACTCGGCAGGCTTTTAAAATCGCGCGGGCTTAAAGTGGCGGCGCAAAAACTCGACCCGTACATCAACGTTGACCCCGGCACGATGAGTCCTTATCAGCACGGCGAAGTTTTCGTTACGGAAGACGGGGCGGAAACGGATCTCGATCTCGGTCACTACGAACGCTTTATCGACGAGAACCTTAACAAATTTTCTAATCTTACGACGGGCAAAGTGTTCTGGAACGTTCTGAATAAAGAGCGCAAAGGCGAATATCTCGGCTCGACGGTACAGATTATTCCACACGTTACCAACGAAATCAAAGACTTTATTTACCGCGTGGGAAGAGAAACGGAAGCAGACGTGGTTATCACCGAAATCGGCGGCACGATAGGCGATATAGAATCTCAGCCGTTTATCGAAGCGGTAAGGCAGGTTTCGCTCGAAGTCGGACGCGAAAACAGTTTGTTTATTCACGTTACTCTCGTTCCCTTTTTGTCGGGGAGCGACGAGCATAAAAGCAAGCCCACGCAACATTCGGTCAAAGAACTGCAAAGTATGGGCGTAAACCCGAATATAGTGATTTTGCGGTGCGATAAGCCGCTCGAAGAAAGCATATTTTCAAAAATCGCCTTATTCTGCAACGTAAAACGCGACTGCGTTATAGAAAACAGAACCCTGCCCGTGCTTTACGAAGCCCCGCTTATGCTTGAAAAAAGCAATTTTTCGGGAGTGGTATGCCGCGAACTCGGTATTGAAACGAAAGAACCCGACCTTGCCGAATGGAAAGCGATGGTCGATAACATCAAAAACCTTAAAAAAGAAGTTAAAATCGCAATCGTAGGAAAATACGTCGCTTTGCACGACGCCTACCTGTCGGTTGCGGAATCTCTCCGCCACGCAGGCTACGCTTACGGAGCAAAAGTAAATATTTTATGGACAGACAGCGAAACGATAACCGAGAATAACGTTTCTACCGTTTTAAAAGACGCCGACGGTATTCTCGTTCCCGGCGGATTCGGCAACAGGGGTATCGAAGGCAAAATCGCAGCCGCAAAATACGCGAGAGAAAACGATATACCCTATCTCGGAATATGCCTTGGAATGCAGACGGCGGTTATAGAATTTGCCCGCAACGTTTGCGGATTTAAAGACGCGAATTCGGGCGAATTCGATAAACAAAGCGCGCATAAGGTTATCGACTTTTTGCCCGACCAGAGCGAAAGCGTAAACAAAGGCGGCACGTTACGGCTCGGCGCGTACCCTTGCAGAATAGATAAAAACAGCAAACTTTACGAATGTTATAAGCAAACCGAAATTTTCGAACGCCACCGCCACCGCTATGAATTCAATAACGATTTCAGAGAAATCATCACTGAAAAAGGTTTAAAAACGGGCGGAACTTCGCCCGACGGATATATCGTTGAAACGATAGAAAATCCCGCGTGCAGATATTTTATAGGCGTTCAGTTCCACCCCGAATTCAAAAGCCGCCCGAACAAGCCGCATCCGCTTTTTATGGGTCTTATAAAATATTCTCTTGAAAAACAATCTTAAAACGCTTGCGGCGCGAAGCGGAATTCCGCCGTATTGCCACACTGAAAATCGTTTAAAAGGAGCGTTATGAATACTGACGAGTATTACGCGCGTTACGTGTCCAACACTTTGGCCGGAACGAGCAATCAACTTTTTTATAATCAGGATAAATCGGCAACGGCGTATGCTTTTTATCGTATTTTCGCGCCGGGCAGGTTTAATTATTCTTTTCTTTACACCAACACCGTAGACGGCACTTACAGCGACGGCAGCATAAGCAAATGCAACGATTCTTGCGGAAAGTGGCGCATAGAAAGTTTGTCCGTTTCGGTAACGAAAGAAATAACTACCGCCGTTTTACCCGAAACGCCGCTTACTTTTGCCGGCGAAAAAAGTAAAACCGTTCTCCCCGACGAAAAATTTTTTACGGACGGTATATCGCTCGATGTAAAATCAGACGAATATTTAAGAATTAAAATCGTATATCACGGCGAACGCGTTCCGTGTCACGTTGAAAATCAGATTCCCACTTTCAAAGATGAAGGCAACGGATTTAAGTCGGACAAATTATTGCCCCTTCCGTCGATGACAGGCGTTGAACGCAAGGTTGAAAAACGCGTCGTTTTTTGGGGTGACAGTATTACTCAGGGTATCGGCTGTAAAGAAAATTCATATCGGCATTACAACGCGGTATGCGCAAAAGCGCTGGGAGAAAAATACTCGTTCTGGAATATAGGCATAGGCTTCGGCAGAGCAACCGACGCCGCAACCGACGGGGCGTGGGCGCAAAAAGCGGTTAATTGCGATACGGCGATAGTTTGTTTCGGCGTAAACGATATAAACAAAGTGCGCGACTATAAAAAAATCACCGACGCGTACGATAAAATAGTAAAAATACTGTCGGGAAAGCAGGTTATTTTTCAATGCGTTCCGCCATTTGATTACAATAAAGAACAGGGCGGATTGTGGCTTAAACTGAACGATTATATCAATAACGAAATAAGCAAAAAAGTTTTTGCCGTTTTCAACCCTTGCCCTATTCTTTCCGACGAAAAAGATATTTTCCGCGCAAAATACGGCGGGCATCCAAACGAAGAAGGCTCGCTTTTGTGGGGAACCGCCCTGGCGGATTTTTTAAGGAATAAATTATAATTTGCATTTTTTATATTTTTTATCGCTTTATATAATTTATATAATATAACGCATAACGCGAACGCTTTTTTCGAGCGTCCGCGTTTTTATTGCGTTTTACGTGCAAGGTTATCGTATGCCGTAAGTTTTTAATGTGTTTTGCGTGCAAGTATAACGCTGCGTTTTTAGGCTAAGACAAGGCGCGTGAGCGTTTAATACTTGTCCGTATAACCCGTTAGCGCAACACAGTATTAGTCAAAAACACAGCGTCAGACCAAGGTTTGTATTATTCTTGCCTGGCATGACGACAAAACTTAAATCTGACGCCGCAGAAGTCCTTTGCAAAAAATAATACGAACCCTGACTTGCTATCAGGGTTCGTATTATTTGCGTATGGTGGAGATAACGAGATTCGAACTCGTGGCCTATGCGTTGCGAACGCATCGCTCTACCAACTGAGCCATATCCCCGAATAAGCGACAGAAGCCGTAAAAAAATGGTCGAGGTGACAAGACTTGAACTTGCGACCTCATGGTCCCGAACCATGCGCGCTACCAAACTGCGCTACACCTCGGTTTTCGCGCTTTTATCGCAACGTAACTTAAAATTACTCGTTTATTATATAACAACTTCGCTTTAAAAGCAACCGTTTTTAACTATCTTTTAAAACTTTTAAAAAAATATTTTTTTCACTTTACCTTTAAAGCGTTGACTATACGGCAACGCTCGTGGTAAAATTTTTTATATGATAAACGAAAAAGCGTTCATGTTAGGAACACAAAAATCCAAAATACGAGAACTGTTCGAATTCGGTAAAGAACTCGAAAAAACCAAGGGAAAAGCCGCCGTTTTTGATTTCACTATCGGCAATCCTTCTACCCCCTGCCCCGAAAACGTAACAAAAACCGCAGTAAAACTTTTATCCGGCGACCCCGTTAAAGTTCACTCATATACCGTTGCTCAGGGAGATGAAAAAGCGCGCGAAGCGATTTCAGCCGCAATTTTTAAAAAATACGGTGCGAAAATGCCCGCAAATCTTATATATATGACCTGCGGAGCGTCCGCGGCGCTCGCTATAATTTTAAAAGCAATAGTTTCGTCGCCGAGAGACCGAATTCTTACTTTTGCGCCGTTTTTCCCCGAATATTCCGTATTTACCGAAAATGCGGGGGCTAAACTTAAAATCGTAAAAGCGAACGAAGCAGATTTTTCCATAAACTTTTCCGACCTGAAAAACAAACTTACGAAAAACGTTCAGGCGGTAATAATCAACAGCCCCAACAATCCGAGCGGCACCGTTTACGATGAAAAAACGATAAAAAAACTATCGGCGGTTTTAAAAGAAAAAGAAAAAGAATTCGGACACGTAATATATCTTATTTCAGACGAGCCTTATCGAGAAATATTATTCGACGGCGCGTCCTGCCCGTACGTTCCGAATTATTATGACGATACCGTCGTTTGCTATTCTTTCAGCAAGAGTTTATCGCTTCCCGGCGAACGCATAGGATACCTTGCCGTTTCCGAAAAAGCGCAGGATTCCCGCAAACTTTTTAACGCTATTGCGGGCGCGGGGCGAATGCTCGGTTACGTATGCGCGCCGTCTTTATTTCAAAAAGTAATTGAAGAATGCGTTTACGAAATCTCGGATATTTCAGATTACAAAGACAATCGCGACGTTTTAATATCCGAACTTAACGGTTACGGTTTTTCGGTTAAAAACCCCAAAGGCGCGTTTTATATTTTTATGAAATCGCCCGCAAAAACGGCAACCGAATTTTCGGATAAAGCAAAAGAATACGGAATACTCGTCGTTCCGTCGGATTCGTTCGGAATAAAAGGCTACGTAAGAATTGCAACCTGCGTTTCAAAAGATACGGTTATCCGTTCCCTTCCGAAATTCAAAGAACTTGCGCGGTTTTATAATCTTTAATCGCCTTAAAACAATATCCGCGCGGCGTTAATCTTGCTATTCAGCCTGTTTAACCCGCGCGGCGTTAATCTTGCTATTCAGCCTGTTTAACCCGCGCTGCGTTAATTTCGTTATTCGACCTGTTTAACCCGCGCGAAGTTTATTTTAAAAATACGATACGCCCGAAGCAAGCGTTGCTTCGGGCGTGTTTTTTTAACGTTTTATTATTTGTTTTCGTCTTTTTCCTTAACTACCGTTCCGAACATATTGTCTTCGAGTTCTTCGTTGGGAGCAAGTTCTACTTCTTTCTTAACTTCAACATTTGCGGGTTTAAGTATAAGGTTTACGATAATTCCGAGAATGAGCGCGCAAGCGATGCTCGATATGGTAACGGGACCGAATTTAAGTTCAAGTCCGCCAAGACCGGTAACGAGAATAGCCGCTACTATAAAGAGATTTTTGCTGTTGTCAAGGTCAACGTTCTTGAACATTCTCAAGCCGGATACCGCAATGAAACCGTAAAGGGCTATGCAGATGCCGCCTACGACGCAGGAAGGAATGCTTTCGATAAACACCATTACGGGGTAGATAAACGCAAGCACTATGCACATGATTGCGGTTGTGAATATAGTATATACCGAAGCGTTTCCCGTTATAGCAACGCAGCCGATCGATTCGCCGTATGTAGTGTTCGGGCAGCCGCCTAATACCGCGCCCGCAAACGAACCTATACCGTCGCCGAGAAGAGTTCTGTGAAGACCGGGATTTTCAAGAAGATCTGCGCCTATTATCGACGAGATGTTCTTGTGGTCCGCAACGTGTTCTGCAAACACAACCATCGCAACGGGAGCGAACGCAAGGAATATCGAGAGAACGCCTGCGCCGTCAACGGCGACTTTTCCGTCGATAATTTCTTTTATCGCGCCGACGAACGTTACGTCGGGTACCCAGTTTTTAAAGTCGGCTATCTGCCTGAACGCCGCGAGATTGATAAGTTGCATATAAGTGTTATCGCATGCTTTTCCGATAAGCGTAAGGATAAGAGCGACTACGTAGCCCGCGCCGACGCCTATAACGAACGGAATAAGTTTCATTCCTTTAGTTCCTTTTACGGACGCGATTATGGTAACGATAAAGGTGATTACGCCTACGAGTATTGCAAGGAGATTGTAGTTTTCCTTACCGCCCGCAATGTTCATAAGGTTATTCATGGCAGAACCCGATAAACTTAAACCGATTAAAGCAACCGTGGGTCCGATGATAACGGGAGGCATAAGTTTGTTAAGCCAGTTCGCACCTGCTTTTTTAACGATGATTGCTATAACCACGTATACGAGAGCCGCGAAAACCGAGCCGAGTATTACTCCGCAATATCCGTACAGTACGCCCGTGCAAAGCGGCGTGATGAACGCGAAAGAACTTCCTAAAAAGACGGGGCTTTTAAACTGCGTGAAGACAAGGTAAACCAAAGTTCCTACGCCCGCGCCGATAAGCGCAGCCGACTGACTTAAATATCCCGTTCCCGTTTTGTCGTTAACGAGAAACGGCACTAATACCGTTGCCGCCAGAATGGCAAGCACTTGCTGAAACGCATAAACAAGGTTTTTACCGAAAGGTACTTTCTGTCTTACGCCATAAATCAGGTTCATAATTTTTATATCTCCTTGTATAAAATTAATTATTAACTCAACGGATTTTCCGTTTAAGCCTTTTCGAATAATTTAACGGCATTTTCGCCGTCCGTTTCCGCGAACATAACCGAAACGACTTCGTTTTTTGCCGTGGGAATGTTTTTTCCGACGTAATCGGCGCGAATGGGCAGTTCGCGATGACCCCTGTCTATAAGTACCGCAAGTTGAATTGTTTTAGGTCTGCCCTGTTTTAAAACGGCTTCTATTGCAGCCCTTGCGGTTCTGCCCGTATACAGCACGTCGTCGCAAAGAATAACGTTCTTGTCTTTTACGAAAACGCCTATGTCTTCCGGCTTTGCTTCGGGCATAAAGGTTATTTCGGTAAGATCGTCGCGATACAAAGTAATGTCCACGCTGCCGACAGCCACTTTAACCCCTTCTATCTTTTCGATATTTTCAGAAAGCCTTTCCGCCATGGGAACGCCGCGGGTTTTTATTCCCACGAGAACGACGTCTTCCGCGCCTTTATTTTTTTCAATTATTTCGTGCGAAATTCTGTAAAGAGCGCGTCCTTCGGCAATTTCGTCCATTAAAATCGTTTTTTCTTTCATAATATCAAAAAAAATGCCTTGCTTTAAGAGCAAGGCGCAAAAAATCGGTAGTACGGTTTAATATATTGCCTTGGAAGCGTCACGGCGCATCTCTTAAAGACTTACTATGGCGATTATACTCTCTATGAAATAATATGTCAAGTAATTTTCGCAGTATTTTTTACATTTTCACAATTTATTTTTCAAAAAATAAAATCGGGCAAAGTTGCGCCCGATTTTGATTTTTCAGTCGAGTTTAAGTTCTTTAACTTCTCTTTTTACTCTTTCGATAAATTCGCTTATCGTCATTTCGCCGAGATCGCCTTTCTTTCTGTCGCGGACGCAAACGGTATTGCCGTTTTCCACTTCTTTATCGCCCACGATAAGCATATACGGCACTTTGTCGAGTTGCGCGTCGCGGATTTTCTTTCCGATTTTTTCGGAACGAAGATCGAGATTCGGGCGAATACCCGCGTCCAGAAGTTCCGACCATAAATTGCGGCAATACTCTTCGCTTTTATCGTTTACGCTGATAATCGTAGCCTGATAGGGAGCGCACCACAAAGGAAGAGCGCCGGCGTATTTTTCTATAAGATAAGCAAGGGTTCTTTCGTAACAGCCAAGGCTCGTTCTGTGAATGACGTAAGGATATTTTTTCTCGCCGTCTTTATCCGTATATATCATATTGAAACGCTTTGCAAGCTGGAAATCTATCTGAACGGTGCAAAGAGTATCTTCTTTTCCGTATACGTTTTTATACTGAACGTCGAGTTTAGGTCCGTAAAACGCCGCTTCGCCTTCTTTTTCTTCGTAAGCGATACCCATATCGTCGAGTATGCGCTTCATAACCGCCTGAACTCTTTCCCATTCGCTTGCCGTGCCGATATATTTTTCGCGGTTATTCGGATCCCATTTCGAGAAACGATAAGTCACGTCGCTATCGAAACCTATCGCTTTCATAAAGAAGTGAATAAGGTCGACGCACTGAACGAACTCGCCTTCGAGTTGTTCGGGAGTACACGCAAGGTGACCTTCGGAAATAGTAAACTGCCTTACCCTTATAAGACCGTGCATTTCGCCGCTGTCTTCATTTCTGAAAAGAGTCGACGTTTCGTTCAGTCTCATCGGCAAATCTCTGTAACTTCTAGATTTGTTGAGATAAACCTGAAACTGAAACGGACAAGTCATCGGACGGAGCGCGAAAACTTCTTTGTCTTTTTCTTCGTCGCCTATAACGAACATGCCGTCGCGATAGTGATCCCAGTGTCCCGAAATTTTATAAAAATCACTCTTCGCCATAAGCGGAGTTTTTGTAAGGATATATCCCTTTTTCTGCTCGACGTCTTCAACGAATCTCTGCATTACCTGAACGGTGCGCGAGCCTTTTTCCAAAAGAACGGGAAGCCCTTGCCCGAGAGTGTCTACGGTGGTAAAAAAGCCGAGTTCTCTGCCGAGTTTGTTGTGGTCGCGAAGTTTTGCCTGCTCGACCTTTTCAAGATAATCGTCGAGTTGCGATTTTTTCTCGAAAGCCGTTCCGTAAATACGGGTAAGCATTTTGTTTTTACTGTCGCCGCGCCAGTACGCGCCCGCAAGAGAAGTGAGTTTGAACGCCTTGATTTTTCCCGTCGACGGAAGGTGCGGGCCTTTGCATAAATCGATAAACGCGCCCTGTTTATAAAAGGATATTTCTTCTCCGTCGGGAAGGTCTTCTATAAGTTCCGCCTTGTAAGATTCGCTGTATTTTTTAACGAGTTTGACGGCGTCTTTTCTCGGAAGAGTAAAACGCTCGACGGGCAGATCGCTTTTTATAATCTTATGCATTTCCGCTTCGATTGTGGATAAATCGTCCTGCGTGATGGGAGTTTTGAAATCTATGTCGTAATAAAATCCGTTTTCTATTACCGGTCCTATTGCGAGAGAACAGGTCGGAAAAACTGTTTTTACAGCCTGAGCGAGTACGTGCGCGCACGTATGACGGTAAATTTTAAGACCGTCGTCGTCTTTAAGCGTTATAATCTGAATCCTGTCTCCTTCCTTTAAAGGATGAGAAAGATCCGCGAGTTCGTCGTTCACTTTCCCCGCGACCGCGTTTTTCATAAGCCCTTCGCTTATAGCGGCGGCAGCGTCTTTCAAAGACGCGCCTTCGTTCAGCGCAAGTTCACTGTTATCGGGTAAAAAAACTTTCATAATAACCTCCTGCGGTTAAAAAAACCGCCCTCAAACTCTCGTTTAAGGGCGATATTTACCGCTGTTCCACCTTATTTCGCCTTACGGCATCTTTAAGCGTTTAAAAGCACGCCGCGCTTGCGGATAAAAACGGGTGGTTTCGACTTGTTTTTATCGCGTATCGCCTTACAGCCCATGGGCGAATTCTCTGAAACGGTTTAAAAACGCTACTTGTCCCGAAATACTTCCGACTATTTATTGTACAATAATTATAGCCTTGCTTTAAAACTTTGTCAAGCGTTTTTCGTTTTTATTTTTTCGCTTTTATATAGTTGTAAACGGGAAGGTATCCGTCGCCTAAAAGAGAACGCATTTCTTTGTCTTCTTCGAGTATTTTCAAAGCCTCGGCTTTCGTCATCGTGCCGAAATACGAAAGAGCGAGATTTAACTTTTCGTTTTTTAAAGTTCTTATTTTTTCTTCGGCTTCTTTATTTATCGTAGCCGCGATTTTCGCATTTTCTTTTTCCGCTTTTTCGTTATACTTATTTACTTCTTCTATTTCTTTCAACTGCTTTTCGGTAAGACTTTTTATCGTTTCGGCGATAAGTTTTGCTTTGTCGTCGTCAAGTTCTTTAACCGCCGCTTCGTATTCTTTTTCGAGTTTTTCTATATCCGAAGAATTCTTTTTAAGAATGTTTTCGGTCCGTTCTTCTTTCAGGGATAACTTGTCCGTTTTTTCTTCGTTCAGATCTTTTATTATTTCGGATATTATACTCGAACGAGAAACGCCGTTTTTAATCGCCTTGTCGGACGCGGTTTCGCGCTTGTCGTTAAAATCTTTTTCTATATTCGCCTTTTCCCTTTCAAGCGCTTTTTCCGCTTCCGCTGACGACGATTTTATTTTTTCTTCCTTTTCGCCCGTTTCCGACAGCAATTCTTCTTTTTTCCGTTCCGTTTCTTTTTCGGATATACTTTCGGCTTCTTTTTTTATTTCGTCGGCGCTTTTTTTCTCGTAGTTTCTCTTTTCGACGTAATTCTGCGGCGTCGCGCTGCCGATTTCTTCGTTTATTTTGTTTACGCTTTTTTTAAAATCGTCTTCGGCGCCGCCGTCGCTTTTTACTTCTTTTACGGCTACTGTTTCCGCGCTTTTTTCGTTTTCGTTTTCGCCGTTTTCGCCGTTTTTCGGCGTTTCTTTTCGCGCCGAAAGCCATTTTCTTATTTTTGCTTCTATTCCGTACATATTATTTCTCCGCTATCGAGATAGTTCCTCTCGTCCGTTTTAAATATCCGCCGAAAGAGAGTTTTACCCTTTCGGCGCAATAATCCGCTATTTTCGCTTCGCCCGCTCCGCTTTCGTTTACTTTTTGAGAATAAAGATTGTTCCCGTCGGAAAATTCGATAGTGTAGCCGCCGTCGCTTTGGTATAAGTGATAATTGCTTCCGTATTTTATATTGACCGTACTCATAATCGTCCTCTTTTACGTTTTGTTTTTTTGGGGAAAATCGTTCAGTCGGTTACGAGTTTGGCGTTTAAAAATCTGTCGACTATAACCACCGCTCCCTGAACGTCGTGGTCGGCATACACTTTCAAACCTTTTCTGCCCGTTTTCGACGGTAAAAAATTGCCGTCCTGCGTGTAAGTTCCCGAATATATTTCGGCATAGCGGGAATAAAAAATTTTTATACCGCCGTCTACGGCGTATCCCGCGGCGGAAGAAACGCCGTTTATTCCGAGCGGAGTTTTTGAAAGTCCGCCCGTTTCGCAGTTATAGGAATAAATATACAAATACTTGTTTTTTCCTACGGCTATTATATAGATAACGTTTCCGAAAACGCCGCCTATGCTCGCTTCCGATACGGTAGTTAACGACGCGCAACTTACAAGCCCGTTCTGAACGGTATAACTGAAAAGTACGGTCTGATCGTCGCCGACGCTCAGAACGTAATCCGTTCCGCCCGAACTTGCGCGCGACAGCGCGCCGCTGTCTTTAACGTAACTTACCAAGCCGCATACCGTAAGGTTAAGTCCGCTTACAGCCGTTCCGTTTTCAGACGTAATCACCGCCTTTATCGCGTTTTCGCCTTTTTTAAAGGCAAGAAATCGCGTTTCCGAATTTTTCCCTTCGCTTACCGCCGCGGAAAACGCCTTTATTCCGTTAAGATATATCTCGAGAACGGCGTTTCCCGAAAGTTTAAGATCGTAAGATACCGAAAACCCGCCCGCCCTTAACGAATTAAGTTTAAACTCTTTTTCGTGCAGAGTTTTAACGCTTTTATCCGAATAACCGAAATCGAGAGTGGAATACTCGTATTCGGGAAGAATTTTTTCGAGATTTTCAACCCGCTTTTCAAGTTCTTCTATTTTAATAAGGGCAAGCCTTAAATAATCGGTATTTACCATAAATTCTCCTTTTTATACGACACGCAAAGCGTAAGTCCGCCTATTTTCCCGGCGCAGTCTTTAGACGAGATTTTTACCGAGAATTTTTTGCCTTTAATAAACGGAAACGCGGGAGCGTTTCCTTTGAGAACGAACCTTTCCGTTTTCCCGTCTGCCGTTATAAACGCTTCGGTAACGTTTCCGCCCGCAACCGAAATTTTATAAAGTAATTTTTCGGTCTGCGGAAGACCGAAATCGCTTTCCGCGCTTTTCCATTCTCTTTTTACGGGATTACCGAAGAATTTTCCCGAATTTGCTTCGAGCGTCGCTATTTCGCAGTTTTTACCCGCAATTACGAAAAGTTCGTTGGTTTCTCCGCCGACGGAAACGGCGTCTGATACGTTCGCGCCATTTATAATATATGCCGACTTTTTCTTTAAATTGTAAGTTAAAACCGCTTTCCGAACGCGATTTTCCGCTTTTACGTCGGTTAAAAGATAAAATTTGCCGTTAAAAAACGCTCCCGTGGAATCGGTCGACGCGCAAGAAAGCATATCGTCGTAACCGTCGAGAATTTTTTTCGCGTCGAAGCCGTCGAACTCGTATAGACCCGACTCTGCAAGAAATATAATCCTGTCGCCGCAATCGGTTACGGACGAGCCGTATATCAGCCCCGGATTGAAATAAACGTTGTCAACGGTAAAATTTTCCTGTTTTCCGTATGCGGTAATACGCGATATTCCGTACGAGCGGAACGCAAAAACGTAACCTGCAAAACTTATGACTTTCAGAACGTCGCCGCGGTCGTCGCGCATTTTTATAAACCCCGCTTCTTCGAGCGAAACGTACCAGTTCGCGGGATTGAAATCGTCCGAAAACCACACGGCTGTTCTGTCGCTTTTATCCGTAACGAACAGCCTTTCGCTGTGAATACACGCCGACGTGACTTCCGGCGCGTCTTCGATTTTCATAGCGGCGGAGTCGTTTATAAGATACAAACCGTCTTCCGCGGTCGACAAAAGTATAACGTCTTCGTCGTTGTAGTTATAACATACCGCCGACGGCGCTTTATCGAACGTAATTCCTTCAAGCGCCGTAAAGGCGGGGTTTTCGGCAGATAATTTCAAAAAATACACTTTTTTATCTGAGCAGTACGCTCCGAGCCTGTCGTCGTTTTTGCCGTCGGGAGAATTTTTACGCCGATAGTAAAAAAGTTTTTTCGGAATAACCCCGTCGGGAAAACTTCCGCCGCGGGTAAATTTTTTAAAACCGTCGCCGCTTGCGAGCGTTCCGCCGGAAACGTCGAAATTAAAAACGTATTCCGCTTCGGAAAACTTTTTCAGTTCTTCGTCGGAACCGTCTCCCGTACCGCGCGAAAAGTCGTTTACGGTGATTTTTCTTTTTATCGCCGCGGGTGTTTTCAGTTTTTTTTCGTAAAACATTACAGCCACTTCCTTTCTTTCAGCCTTACGGGCTTTCTGTTGCTTAAAGAACCTTTTACCCCTTCAACGTATCTCGAATGATAATTTACCGCTTCTTCGAACGCGCCTTTTATAAGGCAGAACTCCGTTACGGCGCCGAACGCTAAAACTCTTTCTCTTATAGAAGTGCCTGAAAAATCGCTTTCGTCGTCAACGCCGCGTTTTGGGGGAATATATTCGTATTCGACCGTCACTTTATTTTCCGCGGTGTAAATTCCGTCGGGTTTTACCGCCGCCCTTGCCTTGCCGCCGCTTTCGTTTTTAACCGATAACACGGTTATAGGGTCGTTTTTAAAATCGCCGCAACTTATAAATCCGTTTTTCGAAACGAGAGTTTCGGTTGCTTTAAGTCTGAAATATTCCGCCGCTATTTCTTCTGCGGTAACGTTGTAACACTCAAGAAGAAGTTTAATATCTTCGTCGGTCCGTTCGCTGTTTTCCGCCGCTCCCCCGTCAAGACGGGATATTATATCCCGTCTGTCAAGGTATGCGGCAGCCGTTTTAAGTACGTCCTTTACCGTCATCTTCTTCTCCTTTTCCGTTTATATCAGGCTTCGGTTATACCCGAAAGCATTGCCTGTCCGCACGGACGGGTGCATATAAGGTCGGCGTATTTAACGAGCGTAGCCTTATATACGGGTTTGTCGGCAACCTGCTTGATAACTTTACCGTCTTCGCCTTCGAGCCACTTCCAGTCGCAAAGTTGGTGAAGGTTAAAGTCGTCGGTATTGAGAAGGTACATCGTACCCGCAGGGCAGAATCTGTCCGAAATTATGGGAATTCCGTTATAAGAAAGAGCCTTGTAGCCGCCGTTGAGTTCCATAACGTCGATATTTCTCTTATACGTGGAAAGGTGATTCTGGAATGCGCGTTTTACGCCGCTCGAACAAACTATGAAATTTACCCTGCTGCCCGCGTTTTCTTCAAGATAGTCTATCGCCGTCTGAATAACGGTTTCGGTGATGCTTCCCACTCCCGTTTTCATATAAGGAATAAGCCATTTGTGAGTGCTTCTCGAAAGCCCGTAAAGAGTGCCGCTGTTTTTGAATATCGCGCCGAGTCCCGTTATTTCCTGATTATACGAACCCTGAACGGTTAAAAGCGAATTTGCGGGAACCGTGGTAGCGGTAAGCGCAGTACCCGTAACGGTAATTTTTTTGTCCGCCCTGTCTATGGTAAGAATTCTTCTCGCGCCCGCGCTCGCTATAACGCTGCCGTCTGCGGCGGCGCGGAAATCGACTACCATGCCTTCGGCAAGATTTTTAACGTCGCTTACTTCGATAACTCCGTCTTCTATGCCCGCCACTTTGCAAAGAACCCCCGAGCCGTCGCCGAAAAGCATTCTTCCGAAGTTATAAGACGAAGCCTTTAAAAGACCTTCCATTTCGGCGTTGAGAAGATTTACGAACGCGCCCGAACTGTTTTCGGAAGCGCGTATCGCCTTATCGCTTATCTCGATAGTGCCGTAAAGATTTTTAAGGGTTAAAACGAACTGCTCGTAGTTATTGCCCGCGGCTTCGGGAAGCGCGCCGTCTTCGTCGCCCGCGCCGATACCGCCGTTGATTCCGTACTGAGCAAGTCTTCTTATTTCTTTGCCCCACACGTCGCTCGACGTCTGATTGATTCTGGCAAGCAAAGGATTGATTGCCGTGTTAAGTTGCTCCGAAACGACTCCGAGATATGCTGATTTCAAAGCGTCGTCTGCGTTTTTCATTGTAATCATAGTTATTACTCCTTATTTTTTTCTAAAATGCGCCTTGCGATTTCGTTCGCTTCGGCAAAAGTTTTAGGGCTTGCGGGCGGCGTAATGTTTGCCGTTCCGTTCCCCGTTATAAGATTGACGGCGGGTGTTGCGCTTCCGATCTCTTTAAGATACGCGCGTATTATGCCTTTTTTGAGATCGGGATTTGCTTGCAAAGCGGAAAGAAGATATTCTTCGGAATTATACTTTTGTTCCGAAGCCTCTGCTTTCGTTTTCGCAAGTTCCCTTATTGCGCGGACGAGCCGCCATTCTTTATCGTCGCCTTTTTTATCGGCAATATCTTTAAGCAACGATATTTCGTCTTTTAATTCGGGAACGTATTCCCTTATAAAATCTTCTTCCCCCGCCGCGTAATCGGATAAAGATTTCCTTGCGGAATTGTCTTTTTCTTTAAGCGCGGCATTTTCCCTCTCCAACTCTCTGAGTTTCTGAGAACGTCTGGTAAACTCGGATTGCAAAGAGTTGTAAGCGACGACGAGATTGTCCACGCCTTTCAGGCGTTCGAGCAGACCGCCCGCGCATTGACCTTTACCATCGTTCGCCTCCGCGTGTTGTCCGCGTTCGGGCGCGCCCGTTTTTGCTCCGTCGTTTTCTCCCGCTTTTTCGTAATTCATTTTTTAACCCCTTGTTTCCGTCTGATTTTCAATAAGCCTGAGTTTATGCTCTTTCAGATGATTTTTTAATCTTTCTTTGAGTTTTTCGTCCGTTTCGCCTTCAACGTCGAATTCTATAAGCCTTCGCGTATGCTCTTCGATATGCACGGCGTGGTCGTCGTAATCTTCCGAAAACACTTCTTTTTTCATCATGTCTATATTTTCTCTTTCCGCCTTGCTTCTGTGAAGATTTAAAATATCCTGACCGTTGTCGAGCGAGCCGTAACCTAAAATTTCAAGCGCTTTCCCCTTCGTTCGCATATCGAGTTTTCCGTCCGCGCCCGTTAAAAGCCCCGCGCCGAGCATTTCCATAATCGCGCTCTTTTTCTGAGCGGGCGTTCTCGTAAGTTCGTTTTCGGTATCGAAAACGATATCGTCTGCGGACACGTCGGACGAATTGAAGTAAAACGTTTTGACCGTTTTCCCCGCGCCCGCCGAACGCATTATCCGTTCGCTCCCGGCAAACTGTTTAAAAAGCCTTAAAATATGCTTTCCTATATCTTTTACGGCGTCGCGTATATTATCCGCCGTAACGGATAAACGCGTTTCGTCCTGTTCGATTAAAAGTTCTATCGCCGTTCCCGACATTGCCGACGAACTCACGTCCGACGTTCTTGAAAGTTCGCTCGTTCCCGATATTTTAACGAATTCCTGCGCAAGCCTTTCTTCTTCGTAAGTAAAGTCGAGCGGAACGGAGCCTGCCGCCATCATCTGCGGCGGGCGGCTGCCCTGACGATATACTATCACTTTGCCGGGAGTAAGTCCGTCCGCTTCGAGATCGTCCGTATCCACCGAACCGTCTTCTACGTTGAGAACGCCCATACTCACTCTGTTCATAAATTCGTATTTTCTGTTTTTTACGGCGTTGTACGAACGTTGCAGGGGGATAAGCCTTTCTATAAGACTTACTCCGAAAAAACTTCCCGCCTGATTGAGAGCGTTCTGCTTTACGAACGGAAACGTTCTTTCTCCGTCCGTGCCGTTAAGATACGGCAATTCCCCTTCCTGCAACAGCCTGCCGCCGCCCACCGTTACGACCCTGCCGTTCGGATAAGAATCGTTCGGCTTGTCGTATCTTTCTATAATAAGAACGTGATTTTTCAAAACGGACGACAATTTTTTGCATTTATATCCGCCGTTGTAGCCGATTGACGATTTGTCGAGAGTGAAAACGTCGATATCGTCGCCGTCGAGTTTCACGCCGTAAAGCGCGTAAGCGTCGTCAACGTGCATTGCCCTTGCGTGAATAAGACTTTTAACGTCGTTAAAACTTTGCGAATATAAACTGTCGGGGAAAATTTCAAACGGCGGAACCACGTCGATTTCAACGTCGCCTTCGCTCACCGCTTTTTCGCCGCTTAGACCTATTTTCTTGCCGCCGCGCGCATTCCAGGTTATTTTATAAAACGCCGTTCCGCAAGTTTCGGACCATATCGTCGCGGCGGAAACGGTTTTGTCTATTCCGAGCCTTGCGTAAGTCGAATTGAGTATATCCGACGACACCGACGCCACTTTCAGATCTTTTTCTTCCGAACTTGCCGCTCTTACCGACATCACCGGGCGCACTCTCGATAATTTTGCAAGACGCGTATCTATTATCGGCGCGATATGGTTAAACACGTTTCTCGACTGCCAGCCGTAAAACTTGTCTTCTTCTCTTATTTCTCCCGACGGTGAAATCTCGGAATACTGGTTGCCCGCAAGATAGTTAAGATTAAGTTTCCACTGCTGTTCTATAGTTTTTCTCTCTTCTCTGCGGCGGGCGAAATCTTCTTCCACCGCCTTTACGAGTTCTCGCTCGTATATCTTTTCGGCAATCTTTTCGGTATCAATCTTTTTTTCCACGGTTAAACTCCTTTTCAAGCGCGCTTTTCAGTTCTTCGGCGCAACGTCTGCACAATTTTAAACTGTCAGAATCTTTGTCCGTTTCGTTCTTTTTTACAAAATACACGGCAAGTCGTGAGCAACCGTTAACGTCGCAAACTATTCCGCTTTCCGCTTTATAAATCTTCATCGCATTCTCCTTTTGTCAGTAATGATTTAAGTCTCGTTTTTTCTTCTTCGAGTTCTTCGTCGGTATATTTTCTCAAATCGCCGCCGAATTCGTCCATATCTTTAAGTAATTTAAGAGCCGTAACGTCGGGCGGAACGTTTTTGGTAACCACTTTCTTTTTGGTCATTTTAACGTTGCCTTCGCCGTCTTCGGAAAATTCTTCGGTAATCTCCTGAGCGTCGTATCCCACGGCGCGTTTTATAAGCGCGTTCTTAAGTTCGTTATCCGTAGCCTTCTCCTCCCCGTTTAAGTTTTTTAATAAGTTTCATTTTATCTTTCTGCACCTCCGTTAAAACCGTTTTCGGCTTTTCGTTATAAGGCTTTGTCATAATATAATATCTCAACTCGTCAAGAGCGTGGTCGTCTTTTTTTACGGGAGTATCGCCGTCGCCCCAGCGATACCCTTTTATTTCGCGTATCAGATTGACGCAATTTTTAAAGATAAACAGCCTGCGCGATTTAAAATAGCCCTTAACCCTGTTGATGCCCGAAAACAAATCTTTGTTTACGTTCGTGTTCACGTTTATTCCGTTCTCGTAAAAAAGTTCGGCAACGCTTTTGGAATAAGCAAGCGTTTTTTGATTTGCAGCCGAATCGATAAGCGCGTTGATATTTCCGCCGAAATCTCTTCTCCAACCGATTTTATCGGATATTTCGCGGATTTTTTCGGAATGAGCGGCTACGTCTAATCCTTGCGCGTAATGCTCGGCTATAACGTAAACGTTTCCGTCGTAATCGACGGCGTACCAGTGGCACGAAAGCGGATTTCTGAGTCCCGGGTCTATCGACAGCGTGTCCTGCCATTCTTCGGGAACGGCAAACGGCTCTATAACGTGAACGTTTTCGTCAAACTCGGTATAAACCTGACCGTTATCGGTAACGAATCTGCCGTAACGCCGCCTGTTAAGTTCGCTTTCGCTCATGGAAGAAGTAAACTCTTTGATTTCGCGCCTGCTAAGATACGGATTATCCGCCCACTCGATGAATTCGTACCACACTTCGCCCGAATTATATTTATTAAGATATATTTCGTCGTAAATAAAAGTAAGCCCTTTAAGCGGCGTCATCGTGCCGAAAATATCGCCGCGTTTATCTATTACGCGCATTTTGCATTCTTCGTAAACGTCTTTGGGCGGTTCTTCGTCAAACCAGACGAAATCGAGCGAACTGCCCTGAAATTTTTCTCTTCCCTGATCGCAACTTTTAAATCCTATAACCGACTCTCCGCCGAAAACGTTTTTAATTTTTATCTGATCGATAACGCCCGACGACGGACTGTCTTTTTTCCCCGAAGTCATGGTAATATCCACTATCCAGTCGGGATTGAGATATTTAAGTATTTTGCTTTGCGCAACGTCGCGCTGAACCTGCGCGGAAAGAGATACCACCCAGCCGAAAACGTTTTTCCGATTTTTTCTGTACGGATGAATTCCCCTTGCCATATACACCGCTTCCACCGCGCCGCACTCAGTTTTTCCGCTTCTGTTGCCGCCGAAAACCCAGCGGTTGCGTTTTTTGCATTTGTGAAACGCTATCTGTTTTTTATGCTTTTTTCTGCCTGCGTTATAACGGAAAATCGCGTTCGCGTCGTATCTTCTTTTCTGCTCCCGTTCTATTTCCGCTATGCGTTCCGAAATATCTCGCCCCATACGACTTTTTTACTCCGATTTTTGCTTTATTCGACGATTTTTTTTACTTAATTTAAGGTATAATTACCCTGCTATGATTAAACTTTCAAGATTTGCGGCGGCAACTTCGATATTTTTCGTTGCAGGAATCACTCTTATATTTTCGCCGCCTTGCCCCGTACGCGCCGAAACCGACTCGTATTTTCGGGTGCTTTCCAAAAACGCATACGTTTACGCCGACCCCGAACTCAGCGAAAAACTTTTTATAGTTCCCGAAACTTATTACGTAAAGGCGGAAACGTATAACTCCGTTTACGCTCGCGTCGTTTACGGCGACGACGACGGCGAATACCCCGTTATAGTAGGATATATGAGTTCCGAAAATCTTACCGCTTCCGCAATCGTTCCGTCGTCGCCTTTTGCCGTAATCAAAGTAAGTTCGTTATATTCCGACGTTCTTTTTCAGGACGCCGCAAGAAAACGCGCTCTTTTCAACGTTCCGTGCGATTCGTTTATGTATCTTTACGGCTCGCATTTTTCAAACGGCAGCGAACTGTGCTACGTTTATTACAGAAACAAACTCGGGTATATCGATAAAAATTCTCTTTCCGACTTTGTTATACCTAAGAATAAAGACCCCTTGCCCGTTGAAAACGAACCCTTGAATAACAACGAGATAAGCGAAAGCCCGAAAACGCGTTCGTCGATTTCGGGCGAAACTCTTCAGATAATAATCATAGTGGGAATAAGCGTCGTTTCGATATCGGTGGTTTACGTTCTTTTCAAACCGCAAAAAAACAAAGTGCCCGTTAAAGACGAAGATTTTTTCGAAGAAAGCGAATAAATACTTTCAGACTTCTCTTACGTGCTTTTTTCCTTCTTCTTTAAGCGTTTTCTGATATGCGCCCGCAATAAAAGCGATTTTCATATACTTTCTCATAAACGCGTCTTCCGTAACGCCCGTTTTTTTAAGTTCGTCGGTAAATTTATCGGCGGCTTTTTTCTGTTTTCTGAAATAATTTCTCGATTTAAAATCGTAACCTTCGCTTTTCGGAACAACTCCGAAATATTTGTAAGAAAGAATTACTTTTTCGTATTCGGGCAATTTTTCAAACGCGTTTTTCGCTCGTATTTCAAGATCTTTAAGGTCTTTTCTCGCTTCCGATAATCTTAAAATCTTTTCCGATTGCACGGTCATATCCGAATAATCGTAAAAAGAATTTCTCGCCTTTGCCTTAATAAGATTTTCTATCTGCTTTGCCACCTTATCGAGAAGCGGATAACAGTTAAGCACGGTTTTACCGTATACTTCCATAAAAAACACTCTCCTTTGTTTTCACATTGTTTTTTCTTTTTAAACACAAATCTTTGCGTTTTCGCGTTTACAAACGCATTATAATGCCGAATAACGCCATATCGCAACTGTTTATGCCATATTTGTACAAAATAATTTATTTTTGCACAAAATATACACAAACTGTGTCATAACCGCTTGAAATTGTTGCCGAAGCGATTTACAATATGTAATTTACGAACATTTGTTCGCATTTATTCTAAAAAAATAATCCTGTCAAAATCAGTCAAAACTTCCCTTTTTGTAAAATAAATTTTTATCGGAAAAAATTGTTGAAAAAACACGGCGTTAATGATATAATGTATAGTATGAATATAAATAAAAAAAGAAAAATTATTTTTTCGCTTTTATTATCAATATCGTTTACGTTTATTTTATGGGGCACCGTTTTTATCGGCAAGGCTTTTGCGGACACTCCCGCGCGGCTCGATACAAAATTTTATCTCCCGTCTTCTCCCGTGGAATTTTACGAACTCAATAATCCCACTTCCGTTTCTTACACTTACGAGAACGGAAAGCATTATTATGCGATTTCGCAGTATGCAACCGAAAAAAAATCAGACGATACCACCGTCGTAACCGAAAACTCGATAGTGGTTTTCGACGGGGAAAAATACGTTAAACTCGAAGGCGCAACGATTGACAACGTTAAAAACGCCGTCATTAAAAACGGTTATTTGTTCTATCTTTACGACTCGAATATTTACTATTTACCGCTTGACGATTTATCCGCAACTCCCGTGAACACCAACGTTTTCACTTCCAACTTCTTTTCGGTAAGCGGAAATACTTTCCTGATAAACACGACGTCGTATCTTAAAATTTACAATCTCGATTTCAGCGGCGGCGCGCCGGCGTTCACTAAAACTTCGTTCGAACTCGCAACCACTTCCGTCAACGGTCACATCGACGAAAGCGGCAACGTATATTACCTTACCGACAAAAACCCCAACACTTTAAAATGCCGTCAGGCGACGAACAGCGTAGATTACGATATAATGCGCATTTCATCGATTTCGGGCATGGCTGCGCTCGGCGATTACGTTTATTACACGACCGCAACCGTAAAGGATAACGACGGCAACACGCTCGTTCAGGGCGGCTTGTATAAAGTAAAAAAAGGCGAAAATCAATCTGCGGAACTTTTAATACCCGCAAACGAAAACGCTTCTACGCTCGGCAATCTGAAATCGCCGCAAGGCATAGCCGTTAAGAACGGTAAAATTTTAATAACGGACAGCGCTCTCAACTGCGTTCAGGAGTACGACCCGTCAACGCGCGGTTTCACCGATTTTGCAATAACCACCGAAGCGACCGCGGAATACAGGCTCACAAAAAAGTCGGACAAGATATTTTTATCTAAAAATTATCTTTACGTTCTCGATAACGCAGCCGCGTCGGACGCGTCTTTATCGCCGCGGAAACGTTTGGTTAAAATTTCGGTAACGGGCGAAAAGAATTACAGCGCGATAGATTTATCGGAAGTATACTCCGTTAATCCCGAAGCGGAAATTTCTTCGTTCTGCGCTTCCGACGATTACGTTCTCATTTACGACGGGAAAAGCCAGAAAGCAAGGCTATACCGCCAGAACGGAAAGACCCTTGTGTACGCGGGCGTCGAGCAGGAAGGTTCTATAACCGCCGCAACTTATCTCGACGGCAACTTTTATTTTACCGTTTACGGTCAGAACGAAGATCACACTAAGGACCTTACCAACCTTTTCAGAATTACCGTTCCGAGTGAAGACAACGAACTTTCCGAGCCGAAACTCGAAGAAATAAGCCACGGCAAGATAGAAGGCAAAACGGCGTTTATGACGGTTGACGTGTTCGGTTACGTTTACATGCTCACTCATTCCACAAGTTCCGAAAGCGACGGTTACGCCCTTACCCGCTTCTATAACGACGGTTACACCGTCAAAGGCATTACCGTAAGCGACGCGCCGCTTGCAATCTCGGCGGATTTTTCGGGGAACGTTTTTCTTCTTACCAAAGATAACGCCGTAACAAAGTATTCGCCCGACGGCGGCACTTTCGACGACGGCGTGAAATTCGGCGTCGATTTAAAAAGCGGCGATAAAGTAAAAGATTTCGCGCTTAACTATTCGAGCGAAGGCGTTTATTATCTTTCCGACGCCTGCGTTTTAAAAAATGCCGACGATTCTCTCGGTATAGTAAGCCTTGCGAAAATATCCGCAAAAAGCGTAAACAAACAAGCGGTTTTAAGCGACGTTAAATTCTTAACCGTTAAAAAAGACGCTAAAATGTTTAAGGTAGACCTTAACGATCTCGAAACCGACGGCGATGAAATTTATTTCAGAAGCATTGACCCGAAAACGGAACTCAACGTAAGAAAAACTTATCTTATAATTGCCGATATCGACGATAAATACTATCTCGTTTCGTATTCGGAAAAATTCGTGGCGCTTGTAAGAAAAACTTCGGTATCGTCCGTTTACGGTCCCACTTCCGACGCAACGCTCATAACTCCCGACGACTACGATATTTACGGCATAACCGTTAATGACGCAAGCGGCGGCTTTTACTTGTCAAACAACGTAACGCTGAGCGCAAAACCGATTTTTTCGGGCGATTATAAAGTCCCTTACGGCATGGTTCGCAAAGGCGATAAAGTTTTCGCCGAAAAAACCGTATCATTCAACGGAAAATCGATGACGCTTATTTCCTTAACGGAAGGCGGCGCTCCCGTGGGTTACGTTCCGAGCGGATTTCTTACGCCCTATAACGATTACGTTACCCCCGCTCTTATCGAAAATACTCAGACGATCGGCGGAAACGCAAAAAAACGCGTGACGGACGCGTTGATGATAATTTTAATAGGTTTTACCGTGACTTTTGCCGCATTGTTTATCGAAAGACGACTTTTATTCGATGCAGGTCAGGAATAATTCAAGCCTTGCTAGTTTATGCCAGGCAAGAACAATTTAAGCCTTGCATGACGGAACAGGAATAATTAAAAATAAAAAAAACGCCTTTTATCCCGACAGCGAATTTGTCGCAACCAGGATAAAAGGCGTTTTAATATTAAATTCTTCCGGTAGAACCGAAACCGCCTTCTCCGCGGTCGGTTTTTTCAAGTTCGTCCGTTTCAACGTATTCGCACGGATAGTAGTCGATTATAACCATCTGCGCAATCCGCTCGCCTTGCAGAACGGTCTGCGATTTATCGCCGTGATTTAAAAGCGCAACCTTTATCTCGCCGCGATAATCGCTGTCTATCACGCCGACTTTGTTTGCGGGAGCAAGTCCGCGTTTACAGGATAAGCCGCTTCTTGCAAATATAAGCCCCGCTTTTCCCGCGGGGATAGAAACCGCAATCCCCGTTCCTATAAACACCGTTTCGCCGGGAGCGACGGTAACTTCTTCTTCCGCGCTGTATAAATCCGCGCCCGCCGCAAATTCCGAACCGAACGTAGGCGCGACCGCGTTTTCGTTGAGTGCTTTAAATTCTATTCTTAATTTTTCCATATCAATACTCCGTAGGATCGTATAGTATCACTTCGCCGCTTTCAAGGCTTTTTTTAACGTCTATAATGCGCTGATTTTCCGACCCCCTGAACAAAAGCGAAATGTTTTTCTGCTCTTCGATAAACCGCCCGTCGACGAGAACGTCGATAAGTTTAAGCATTTCGAGAGTGTTTTCGGTTTTCGCGCGACTTTCGCCGAGTAATTCTTTATCGAAAAGATAACCCGTATAACACCATACGTCTTTTTCGGGAACTATCGCTTTCACACGCCTTAAAAACGGCAGTAGCGCGGCTTGGTTAGACGGCTCGAAAGGCTCGCCGCCGAGAAGCGACAAACCGTCGCAATACTCGTTTTTTATCGAGAAAAGTATCTCGTTTTCCACTTCCGCAGTGAACGGTTTTCCGTAATTGAAATCCCACGCAACGCTGTTGAAACAGTTTTTACATCTGTGCGTGCAACCCGATACGAACAGCGACGTGCGAACGCCCGTGCCGTTAGCGATGTCGTTATACTTGATAGTAGCGTAATTCATATTAAAGGTGTAAAACGCGCTCTTTTATTTCCTGCGTTCTGCCCTGATTCCAGAACTGCGTTCCTATATAACCGCAGGTACGGCGGGCAACGTTCATTTTAGACTGATCGCGGTTTTTGCATTTCGGGCATTCCCATATAAGTTTTCCGTCGGAATCTTTAACTATTTTAATTTCGCCGTTATATCCGCACACCTGACAATAATCGCTCTTGGTATTGAGTTCGGCATACATAATATTTTCGTAAATGAACTTCATCACCTTCAATACCGCGGGGATATTGTGCTGCATATTCGGAACTTCAACGTAACTTATAGCCCCGCCGGGAGAAAGTTGCTGAAATTCGCTTTCGATTTTAAGTTTGCTGAACGCGTCTATCTCTTCGGTTACGTGAACGTGATAACTGTTCGTTATATAGTTTTTATCCGTAACGCCGGGAATAATTCCGAAACGCTTCTGCAACGATTTTGCAAACTTATAAGTAGTGCTTTCAAGCGGAGTGCCGTATAAAGAGTAATCTATATTTTCCGCCGCCTTCCATTTAGCCGTGTAATCGTTGAGTTTGCGCATGACTTCAAGCCCGAATTCTTTGCCTTCGGGTTCGGTCATTTTCTTGCCCGTCATTGCGTAAACCGTTTCCCAAAGTCCCGCATAGCCGAGCGAAATAGTGGAATAACCGCCGTATAAAAGTTTATCTATTTTTTCACCGGGTTGCAATCTCGCAAGCGCGCCGTGCTGCCAGAGTATCGGAGCGGCGTCCGACAGCGTGCCTTTAAGCCTGTCGTGCCTTGCTCTGAGCGCGCGGTGGCAAAGTTCCATTCTCTCGTCGAAAATTTTCCAGAAATCAGGCTCGGATCCGTCCGACGAAAGAGCAATATCTATAAGATTTACCGTGACCACGCCCTGATTGAACCGTCCGTAATATTTAGGCTTGCCGTTTTCGTCAACGTAAGGAGTAAGGAATGAGCGGCAACCCATGCAGGTATAACAATGCCCTTCGCCGTTTTTGTCTTTTTTAAGTCTGAGCATTATTTTTTCGGATATATAATCGGGTACCATACGTTTCGCGGTACATTCGGCAGCAAGTTTTGTCAGATAATAGTACGGGCTGTCTTCATGAACGTTCTGCTCTTCGAGAACGTAAATGAGTTTCGGGAAAGCGGGCGTTATGTAAACTCCCTTTTCGTTTTTAACTCCCGTAATGCGCTGTTTGAGCGTTTCTTCTATCATAATAGCAAGGTCTTGCTTTTCGCGCTCGTTTTTAGCCTCGCCGAGATACATAAACACGGTTATGAACGGAGCCTGACCGTTGGTAGTCATAAGCGTAACCACCTGATACTGTATAGTCTGAATGCCCCTTCTTATTTCTTCGCGCACGCGCGTTTCAACTATACCGTTCAGTTGTTCTTCGGTAACGTTTGCGTTTACGCTTTCAAGTTCTCTTTTAACTTCGCCCTTTATTCTCTCGCGCGAAATCTGAACGAACGGCGCAAGATGGGTTAAAGATATACTCTGCCCGCCGTATTGCGACGACGCAACTTGCGCTATTATCTGCGTGGCGATATTGCACGCGGTAGAAAAACTGTGCGGCTTTTCAATCATAGTACCCGAAATAACGGTGCCGTTTTCAAGCATATCTTCAAGATTTACAAGGTCGCAATTATGCATGTGCTGAGCGTAATAGTCGGCGTCGTGAAAGTGAATAATGCCTTCTTCGTGCGCTTTTACGATATCCTGCGGCAATAAAATACGCTTGGTTATATCTTTGGATACTTCGCCCGCCATATAATCGCGCTGAACGCTGTTCACCGTGGGGTTTTTATTAGAGTTTTCCTGCTTTACTTCTTCGTTGTTGCATTCTATAAGAGTAAGGATACGCTCGTCGGTAGTGTT
Organism: uncultured Clostridia bacterium; assembly: GCA_934248055.1. Classification (GTDB taxonomy): domain Bacteria; phylum Bacillota; class Clostridia; order Christensenellales; family Borkfalkiaceae; genus HGM11412. Next base: position 124,186 of record CAKQKI010000003.1, read on the forward strand.
GGCTTTTCTCACGAGTTGACGTTTATAACGATAAGTTATATAAGTTCTTGCAAGATTGAATTTGTTAAGACGCATTATTTCGTCTTCAACGAGATCCTGAATTTCTTCAACGTTTAAAGAACGCGTTCTGCCCGCGCAAATACTTTCCACTTTTTTGGCAAGTTCGTTTATCTGTTCGCTCGTAAGTCTGTCCGTTTCCACGACTTCGTTATTTGCCTTGATAACCGCGCCTATAATTTTACTTAAATCGAATTCAGCCTCTTTACCGCTTCTTTTGATGATTTTCATAAGCCTTTATCCTCTTTTTGTTCGTTGCCTATATAGTATACCACAAATCGCGCCGTTTGTGTTGTTTTTTTAAAATATTTTTTATAAATTTTTTTTATCGAAACCACAAGATATTGTGGTTTAGATTATTGAACGGTAACAAAATATAGTTTTTGCGTTTAACTGCGTCAACTAATGAAAAACGAAAAACGGCAAGGCGGAACGCCTTGCCGAAATAATCGTTGAAAATATAAAAATTAAATCTTTAAAACCCTTTCGGGTAAAACGTTAAAACTTTAAGCGGTTATGAAAAAACTTGCGTTTTTTACGCTTTTCGCTTAAATATCGCAAAGTTGCAGGACCGTTTTAAACGAGTTTTACAACTTTATAACGTTCGCTTTAAGATTTCAGAAGGTCTTCGTAAGCCTTTTTATAATAGGTAACTCCTTTATCCATATTGCGATTTATAAACGCCGTAGTAATCTCGTTTATGGAACTGCTCGTTATCGTTTCGAGTTTGTATTCTTTAAAGAGTTTTGCGGTAGAACCTTCCGTTTCGAGGCTGCTTCTGAACGCTTCTTTCGTCATCATCGTTCCGCCCGCCGTCGGGTTTATAACCTTTGCGCAAAGCATTATATGATAGCCGTAATCCGTAACGACCACTTCGTAGTACCCCACGCCTTTGTTAATAAGACGCTTAGCGGCTTCGGCGTATTCGGTAACGTACTTGGTGGAAGAAGTGAACGGAGAATACATATATCCGTAATCTTCTTTAAGAGAACCGTCGTCGCCGGAGAACGCGTAAATATAATCTCTGAAAAGTTCGAGATATTTATCGTTTAAAAGAACTTCGTCGCCCTTGACTTCCGAAATATCAGAGGCGGTTATTTTGCCGTTTGCTCCCGTTATCGCGCCCGTCGTCGCGTCCGTTTCGGGAACACCGTCAAACGACATTACGTTTTTGAGATTATCGAAAAACACGTTGAACGGAATTTCGGTGGGCGTAACGGAATCGTAAAGATATGCGGTCTGTTCGTCGCCGTCGCTATCCTTATATTTATAAGAAGTCGCGCCCTTTATCGTTCCGTTGAAATGATTTAAAAATTCGTTATCTTTATTTTTTACGTAATCGTCGCCGAACGTAAAGCGTTCGCCGTCTTCGGCGTAAGTACCGTAATTCTGATATACCCACGAGTAACGAAGGTCTTTCGCGGTAACGCCCGCAAGGAATTTTTTCCTGTATTCCGTTTCTGCGCCTTTATCGTGCTTGGTGGAAGAAAAAGCGGTAATCAATTCTTTTTCCGCTTCGCCGAACGGTATCAGAAGGTTAAGAATATATCCGTAATTGCCGTCGCTCCATTCGGGATTATAAACGATGAACGTAGAACCGTCCGTAAGCGCGCTTTCGTAATCGGTATGCCCGTTATAGAATTTCGATTTCTGGCTGTTGAACAAAGTCGAATATTCCGCATACATCGTGTCTACGCTGTCGTCGCGGTTAAGTTCGTTGATCTTCTGATTTTCGAGAGCGAGTTTATATTTGTTTACTACCGCCGATTCGTATTCCGATCTTACCATGCTTTCAAAGAAAGAAAGTTTTAAAATACCTTCGGCGTTTTCGGGAACGGAATTTCCTTCGCCGCTCTTTAAATATCCGACCTTTTTAAGTTGCCTTATAAGTTTTGAAAGAGCCTTTTTGCTTGCGCCCGTATAAACCGCGCCGGTAGAATATTTTTTATTATAAGCCTTGTAAATCGCAAGATTGTAATCATACTTGTTCGACGGAAGATCCGCGCCGTTTGCAAAAAGAGGCTCGCCGCCTTCGTCTTTAAGTTCGTTGTCGGCTATAATTCTCGACATTTTTTTCTTATAAGCGGTGGTTATCGTTTTAATTTCGTCGTCGGTTTTAAGTTCGTATTCGTTTCCCGATTTATCCGAAGGCACGGTTAAAGTCGTTCTTCCCGTAAAGGTAAACTTCTCGTACGCTTCTTCTTCGGTCTTTTCTTCGTCTTCTTTAAACTGATCGATAAGAGAATTTACGGCGGTAAGAACGTTGTAACGCGCCGCGTAATATTCGTATTCCGTAAGGAACGCTTCTAAAATTTTGTTCTTTGCGGCAACCGAATCGGTTTTGTAACCCGAATAATTCACTTCGGTCATCGCCTTGCCGTCTTTATTAGCGGTGGTAAGAACTTTTTCTATGCTCGTTCTGTTTGCGTCTGCTTTTTCCGCAGCCTGCGCAAAATAACTCTTTTCGGTATTGCCGGGTTCTTTGGTGGTGGAAGTAAGAGCCTTTACCGATTGCTGAACGATAATTCTGTTCTGCGCGAGATTTTCAAGATAATATTCGTAAAGTTCTTTCTTCGTCTTTCCCGAATACTGATTATACTGCGCGTTATTATTATATAAAGATACGAGTTCTCTTTTGTAGATATCGTCGGAAAGATCGTTATCGAGAGAAACCGTGGCTATTTTAAGAGCCATGTCTTTATCGACGTCCGTTGTAACAAGACTGCATCCGCTCAAAAGCCCGAGCGAAACCGCAAGAACCAAAATCAGCGATACTATCCTACTTTTAAATTTCATAATCAACTCTCCACGTAATAACGGGAACGCGCAAAAACGCGCTCGTCCGTTTCCATCTTAAGGAATATAACGAATATATTATACAAGATAATTATTTTTATTGCAATAAATTTTTCGGTTTTTTTTCGGTTTAACTTAAAATTTTATTTAATTCTTATTATTTTTTAGCGCAAACGTCAAAAATTCCGTCATCAGAGCAATCTCGTTTGCGGGTTTGCCGCCGTTTACCGAAAAAGTGACCGTGGGAAAATCCCCGAACGACAAAGTGACCGAACCTTTATATTCGTTTACCGCTTTTAAAATTCCGCCGCCTTTAAGACAGTCTATATCTTTCAGCAGCATTACCGCCCGCTTCATCGAAATCGATATTTCAGACGCTCCCGCCGCGTACGCCGCCGATTTTAAAACGGCTATCTTTATAAGCGTTACCACTTCTTCGGGAAGTTTGCCGAAAGAATCTTTAAGCGAAGCGGTTACCCTTTCGGCTTCGTTCTCGGTCCTTATTTCCGCTATCTGCTTATAGGCTTCCATTCTCGCCGTTTCGTCTTCTATATATCCGTCGGGAATATAAGCGTCCGCCTTTATATCGAGTTCCGTTTCTTCGCCCTTTACTCTTTCGCCGAGTTCTTCTTTAAGGAGTTTTCCGTAAAGTTCGTAGCCCACCTTGTCCATGTGACCGTGCTGTTGTTTTCCGAGAACGTTGCCCGCGCCGCGGATTTCGAGATCGCGCATCGCTATTTTGTAACCGCTGCCCATTTCGGTATATTCCATAAGCGCGGTAAGTCTTTTATACGCTTCTTCGGTAAGCACTTTGTTTTCGGGATAGGTAAAATAAGCGTATGCCATAAGATTTCCGCGTCCGACTCTTCCTTTCAACTGATAAAGCGTCGATAAACCGAGTTTATCGCTGCTTTCGACTATCAGAGTGTTCGCTCTCGGCATATCTATGCCGTTTTCGATTATAGTCGTCGCGACGAGTACGTCGGCTTTCCCCGAATAAAATTCGTTAACTCCGTTTTCAAGAGTTTTTTCGGGCATCTGTCCGTGCGCGACTATCACTTTCGCTTCGGGAACGAGAGTTTTTATCCTGTCGGCGAATTTATAAATCGTATTCACCCTGTTATAAAGAACGAACGCCTGCCCGCCGCGCGAAAGTTCGCGGTAAAGGGCGTCTTTTATAAGAGAATCGGTAAGTTCGGAAACAATCGTCTGCACGGGTATTCTCTGTTTTGGCGGAGTGTTTATCGTGCTTATATCCCTTATTCCCGAAAGCGACAGATGAAGAGTTCTCGGTATGGGAGTGGCAGAGAGCGTAAGCGTGTCTACGTTTTCTTTTATAAGTTTAAGTCTTTCTTTATGCTCTACGCCGAAACGCTGTTCTTCGTCTATCACTAAAAGTCCGAGATCGTGAAATTTTATATCCTTCGAAAAGAGTCTGTGAGTTCCTATTATAAGATCCACGTCGCCGTTTTTAAGCGATTCGATAGTCGCTTTTATTTCCGACGACGAGCGGAATCTGTTTAAAACCCCCGTTCTTACTCCGAAACCTTTAAACCTTTCGATTGCCGTTCTGAAATGCTGTTCGGCAAGAATCGTGGTAGGTGCGACTATCGCCGCCTGTTTTCCGTCGCAAATCGCCTTGAAACAGGCACGGAATGCGATTTCGGTTTTTCCGAATCCCACGTCGCCGCATAAAAGCCTGTCCATTACCTTGCACGACTGCATATCGCTTTTAATCTCTTCGAGCGATAAAAGTTGATCTTCCGTTTCTTCGTATTCGAAAGAATTTTCGAATTCTTCGGTAAGAGCGTTGTCGGGAGAAAACTCAAAACCCTTTTTCGCCTTTCTTTCGGCGTAAAGTTTTTTTAAGTTTATAGTCATTTCGGCTATGGACTTTCTTACCCTTTCTTTAATTCTTTCAAACTCTCCGCCGCCTATCTTGTTGAGCGACGGCGTTTCCGAGCCGCCGAGATACTTTGAAAGTTTATCCATCTGGTCGGTCGAAACGTAAAGCCTGTCGCCGCCTGCGTATTCGAGTTCCACGTAAGCCTTCGTGCCTTCCACGGTGCTTATTTTTTTAACGCCGCGTATAACGCCCACGCCGAAAGTTTCGTGTACGGCAAAATCGCCTACGGTCGGGGCGGAAAACAAATCGTTTCTTTTTCTTTTAACGGATTTTTCTTTCTTCTTTTTGACCGTTATGTCGCCCGTGCCTATAACAACGAGTTTTTCGTCGTGCGAAATAAAACCTTGGTCGAGCGGTTCCGGCGTAACGCATATTCCCGAAATATCGGGCGGAACGTCGGCAAAATATTTCGGCGACAACGCCGCGTTTTTAAGTTCCGAATACACCCCTTCCGCAATCATTTCGTCGCCCGCCGCGACGAGAACGGTATAACCCGTGAGTTTCCAGTTTTCGGCGTCACTAATAAGTTCTTTCGGATTTAAAAAATATCTCGTTACGGGCGAGCGGTTCACCGAATACGTTTTTAAAGGTCTGAACGCCGCGATTTCGGAATTAAGCGTTTCGACGGCAAGTTTTTTGGCTTTTGAAAGATAATTCAGCAGTTCTTCTTCGGGAACGAACTGTTCTTTTATAATATCGAGCGCGTCGCCCGTTCTTAAAAGTCCGTCGTAGCGTTCGTAAAATTCCTTGTTAAGATGTTTAAGATTAGCAAGCGTGATTTTACACTCGTCGTAAATAACGAGAGCGTTTTCGGGAAAAATATCGAAAAAATTCCGCGTGGAATTTTCGATAAGCGGAAAAACGTACTGCAAAGAATCGTCGAAAAGATCTGTTTCAAGTTTTTCGGTAAGCGCGTTGTAAATTTTTACCGCTTCGCTTTTTACTATCAGTTTTCCGTACTTAGAGTAAGAAAGTTTCAGTTTTTCCTTTACTCTTTCGGTTTCGCTTTTTTTAATAATTACGTCGGACGACGTTATCGCCGTAAAAGAAGTTGTTTCGTTGCCGTTTTCGTCTTTAATTTTTTCAACGGTATCGCCGAAAAATTCGGCGCGGTAACACAATTCCGAATTTATAGGAAAAACTTCGAGAATATCTCCCCTTACCGAAAAAGTACCCCGTCTGTCGCATGCGGGAACGCGCGCGTAACCGAGCGAAACGAGTTTTTCTATAACTTCGTAAAGGTCGTAATCTTCGTCTTTTACGATTTTTAAATAATCGATTTTTTTCGGAAAAAGTTCGGATAACGCCTCAAACGTCGTAACCACCGTGCGAACGCCTTCCTGTATTTCGTAAAGAGCCGAAAGCCGTTTATAAAGCCTGTCTTTGTTAAACGCCGATTTAAACAGCAAAACGTCGTCTTTCGGGGGAAGATACACCGCCTTTTCGCCCGACATCTGCATAATTTCTTTCACCGCTTTTTCGGCGGTTACGCCGTCGCGCACGATAAACACCACGGGGACGCCCGCCGTCGCCGCAAGCCTGCATTTTTCGGGAAAAGAAACGCCGAAAACCGCGACGGGCAAGCCGTCGCGGGCGTTAAGTAGTATATCTTCGTAGATTCCGCCGCGTTTAGCGGTCAATAAATCTTTTATCATATATTTCCGTTATACAAAGACTGAATTTTTTCCGTGCTTTCGCCTTTTATGAACGCTATCGCCGCGTCCGCCGCTTTTGAAAATGTCGCTTTATACGCCGCTTTTTCGCTTTCGGGTATTTCCGACAACACGTAATCGACGAGCGGACGGGGGTCTTCCGCCGCCTGCCTGCTCCCTATGCGAATACGCTTGAAATTCTGGCTTTTCAGTTTCAGAACTATATCGCGCATGCCGTTGTGCGTTCCCGCAGAACCTTTGTCGCGAATGCGGAGCGCGGCTTTCGGAATATCCGTATCGTCATACAAAACTATAAGATTTTCTTCGGGAATTTTATAAAAATTCATAACGGCCGAAATACTGTCGCCGCTTAAATTCATATAGGTAAGCGGTTTTAAAAGAATAACTTTTTCGCCGCCGTAATTTAAAGTTGCCGTAAGACCGCCGAACGCTTCTTTATTGAAATTCGCTCCGAGTTTTAAAGAAAGCGCGTCTATCGCCATAAATCCGAGATTATGATACGTGTTTTCGTATTTTTTACCGGGGTTACCGAGTCCTGCTATCAAGTACATATTTCTATTTTACACTTTTCTTTGTTTTTTAGCAAGCGTTTACGATTGACAACGACTCTTTGCGATGATATAATGTAACCGATATGGATTTAAAACTTTTATACGGTGAAAACGCCGACGTTGCAAAAATGCAGAAACGCATAGACGATCTTAAAGCCGAGTTTTTAAAAAACGAAGGCAAGCCTTGCGAACACGTTTTTTCTTCTTCTGGAAGAGCGGAAATTTTAGGCAATCATACCGACCATAATCACGGTCTCGTTATGGTTGCGGCAATCAGTTGCGACGTTATCGCGGCGGTAGGCAAAACAGACGACGGTATCGTAAAAATCTGTTCCGCGGGTTATCCGCCCGTAATAGTCGATTTGTCCGATCTTTCCGTTAAAGAAAGCGAAAAAGGAACGTCCGACGCGCTCACCCGCGGAGTCGCAAGCAAAATTGCGGAACGCGGATACGAAATAGGCGGTTTTACCGCTTATACGGTAAGTTCGATATTCAAAGGCGCGGGGGTTTCGTCGTCCGCGGCGTTCGAAGTTCTCGTTGCCGAAATTTTCAACACTCTTTACCTGAACGGCGCGCTTAACGCGGTAGATCGCGCCGTTATATCGCAGTACGCCGAAAACGTGTATTTCAAAAAGCCTTGCGGGCTTCTCGATCAGAGCGGCATTTCCATAGGCTCGCTCGTCAAACTCGATTTCAATAACCCTTCCGAACCGGATATCGAAAAACTGACTTTTCCCGAAGGTTATTCGATAGTTTTAACTAATACGGGCGGCGACCATGCAAGCCTTACCCGTCATTACGCCGCAATCCGCGAAGAAATGGAAAGCGTTGCGAACTATTTCGGCAAAAAAGTCCTGCGCGACGTGCCTTACGAAGAATTTTTATCGCACGTTCCGTCGCTCAAGAAGCATTTTACGGGAAGAGCCGTACTTCGCGCGCTGCATTTTTATAAAGAGAACGAACGCGTTCTTCTCGCGGCAGACGCGCTTAAACGCGGCGATACCGAAACGTTTTTAAAAGCGATTAACGATTCGGGAATATCGAGTCTTACCCTTCTTCAGAACTGTTACGTGCCGGGGGACGAAGCGCAACCCGTCGTTCTCGGAACGGAAATTTCGCGCAATATAATCAAAAACGGCGCCGTAAGAGTTCACGGCGGCGGATTTGCAGGCTCGATACTTGCAATCGTTGCCGAAAACGAAACGGAAAGTTACGCAGCCGAAATGAAAAAGATTTTCGGCGACGAGAACGTTTTCACCGCAAACGTACGCCCGCTCGGGACCACCGTCGTGGAATAACCGTTTACTTTGCTTTTTTCGATAAAAAAATACAAAATATTTCGCCTTGGTAATGTTATAACTTTACCGAGGTGTTTTTTTATGAAAGAAAAAAAATTAACGTATAAGGGCGTTTTCAGATTTATATTCACCGCGTTCGTTACGTTTATTCTCGGCTCGCTTCAGGGAAGCAGTCCGTTTATGGCGCTTTCTTTTTATATCGCGGTTATTTATTCGGGAATGTACCCGTTAGTCGCGCTTCTCGCTCTCGCCGCGGGAACTTTGCCCGATTTCAGCCTTGCTTCTTTTATTTCCTTATCGGCGGCGGGCGCGGTTGCGGCGTTTATATTTTTTCTTTACGGGCGAAAAAATAAAAAACCCGCGGGAGAAATAATAGCGTATTCCGCGGTTATATTTACTCTGTTTTGTTATTTTGCCGAAAGCGGAACTTTGCCCGTTAAACTTATAAAAGCGGGCGTGGGAACTCTGCTTGTTCCCGTTTTTATTTCGGCGGCGCGCCTTATTTACGTTAAAAAACTCGATTATAAGGCAAGTTTTGACGAAATCCTTTCGCTCGCGGTTTTCGGCGTTGCTTTTTCGCTCGGCATAGGAAACGTTTTCGGCGCGAACGTTTTAAAGTCGTTTATAATTTTTTTATCTCTCGTAATATCGGCGGGGTTCGGAAGCGGAGCGGGCGAAATCGCCTCGGTCATACTGTCCGTTTCGGCGGCGGCGTTCTCAAAAAGCCTTACTCCGCTCGCGGTATACCCTGCGCTTATTCTGCTTCCGTCGGCGTTTATGAAAAAATCAAAACTCATCGCGTGCTTTTCGCTTATAGCCGCAGACCTTGCCTGCATGCTGGTTTTAAATGTTTACGGCTCGTTCGTTTATACCGACGTTTTTTACGACGTCGCGCCGATCGCGTTATTCCTTTTTATTCCCGAAAAATTCAACGAATACATACGAAAACGCGTGGCGGCGTTCTCGGGAAAAGTATTGCCGCGCTACGCGGTTAACAGAATGAGATCGGCAATATCTTCAAAACTTTACGGCGTTAGCGACGTTTTCGGAGAAATGGAAAAAAGTTTTACCGCGCTTAAAGAATGCGTTTCGACCGACGACGAACTTCTCGGTAAAATGGCAGACGAAGTAACTTTGAACGTTTGCGACAAATGCCCGTCTAAATTGCGTTGCAGGCAAAAATGCAAGCCCGACCGCGACGATCTTATCAAAATTCTTTCCGTAGGACTTGCAAAAAACAGAGTATCGCTCATAGACCTTACCAAAAGTTTTGCCGAAAATTGCGGTTACGTTAACGGCGTTATTTACGAAATGAACGCCGCTATAGGAAAATACCGCGAAAAAGTAAAAGAATCGGAAGAAAGTTTATCGGGAAAAGAACTTGTAAGAATGCAATCGGAAGGCGTTTCGGGCGTGCTTAAAGGAATGGCTCTCGAATTTTCGAAAAATCTGTCGTATTTTCAGCACAAAGAGAAAAAACTCGGCGACGCTTTACGGAAAAAAGGCGTACTTTTTTCAGAAATTATGATACTCGGCAGCGAAGAAGACCCCGAAATAGATCTCGTAATCAAAAACGAAGACATGTTTAACCGCGGACTTATCGAAGCGACTGACGCCTTTTGCGGAAAAAAGACGGCTATAACCGCAAGAACGAGTATTTCGTCGACCGTTTCCGCCATCACCGTCCGCCCCGCACCCGCGCTCGACGCCGCTTTCGGCTTGGCGACAAGCGTTAAAAACGGTTCGCTGTCAAGCGGCGACACTCATTCCCTTTTAAAAATAGACGAGGGCAGATTTTTAGTTGCCGTTAGCGACGGAATGGGCAGCGGCGTAAGAGCGCAAAGCACGTCGTCTACCGCCATTTCGCTTATAGAATCGTTTTATAAAGCGGGTCTTAAAAGCGATCTTATTCTCGGAATGGTTAATAAAGTTCTTGCAATCAGCACCGAAGAAAACTTTTCCGCAATGGACGTTTTAACTATAAACCTTTTCGATATGAGCGCGGATTTTATAAAAATCGGCGCGCCTTACAGTTTTATTTTATCCGATAACAGCATTAAAATAATCGAAGGCAGTTCCCTTCCGCTCGGAATACTCGACGACTTGTCGCCCACCGGCTGCACCGCGGCGCTGCCCGAAGGAAGCACGGTGATAATGCTTACCGACGGCATTAGCGACGCGTTCGGCTCGTCTACCGATATGATTGATTTTTTAAGAACGTTAGACAACCGCAATCCGCAACTCATTGCAGACAGTATTTTAAAAAAAGCGCTTAACGAAGAAGGCGGAGAAGGTAAAGACGATATGACCGTTCTTTGCGTAAGAATTTTTAAAAAAGCGTCATAATCCCTTTATTATTATCGATACGTGATGTAAAATATAATTGCGTCTGGAATTTATACGGGCGTAAGGCGCGCGGTCGGCAACGCGCAACCTTACCCCGAAAGGAATTTATTATGGATGCAACGGAAATATTGTCGTATCTCAAAACGTTCGATACTCTCGTACTGATAGTCGGCTTTATTGCTTTTTTACTTACTTTTCTTATAAAAAAAATGATTCCCGATCGCTTTCACCGCATAGTGTTTATCGTTCCGTTTATACTCGGAATAATCGCTTTCGGGATATATTACTGCTTTTTTCTCGGCAAAACCGAGATTTTCGAACCTTTGAAAAAAGGTATTCAGGCAGGCGGCGTTGCCACTTTTTATTACGCTGTTTTTAAACAAGTATATAAATCGGGCAACGTGAAAGGCGCGGTAAAAGAAATTTTAACGGGAATTTTCTCAAACAAAACGGTAAAAAACGTTTCCAAAGAGATTTCCGCTTCCTGCGATAAAACCGCAAGCGACGAAGAAAACAAGCGTAAAATATCGGAAATAATTGCCGAAAACGCTTCGGTAAGCGAAAAACAGTGCGAAGTTTTAACGGATATTATTCTATCCGCAATGAAAAACGGCAAATAACCAAAAGGCGCGGCAACAGCCGCGTTTTTTTTATTCTTCGCTACTTTTACCTGAAATTTTATTTTTTTTCACCTTCAACCTGTTGACAAAGTAAGTAAATCGTCGTATAATACAATTACCTACTAAAAAGGTAGGTAAAGGACGAAATGACATGTTGGTTTACGCAGACAACGCCGCCACCACGAAAACGAGCGCGGCGGCAACGAGAGTAATGCTCGAAACGATGGAAAAGTTTTACGCCAACCCTTCGAGCCTTCACGAAGAAGGACAGAACGCAAAAGAAAAACTCGACGCGGCGCGGGCGGAAATAGCCGAAACGTTAAACGCTAAGCCGAATGAAATTTATTTTACGTCCGGCGGAAGCGAGTCTGACAATCAGGCTATAATTTCGGCGGCGTATTACGGAGAAAAAAAAGGCAAAAAGAAAATTATATCTACGGCAGTTGAACATCACGCCGTTCTGAACACTCTTTTAAAACTTGAAAAACAAGGTTTTAATATTGAAATTCTGCCCGTTAACGAATACGGCGCGGTAAGCGCGGAGCAAGTTAGAAAAGCCGTTACTCCCGACGCGTGTTTAGTCAGCGTAATGTATGCAAACAACGAGATCGGAACTATTAACCCTATTCGCGAAATAGGCGAGATTTGCCGTGAAAAAGGGGTTGTTTTTCATACGGACGCCGTTCAGGCGGCAGGTCATATTCCGATTGACGTTGTAAAAGACAATATCGATATGCTTTCCCTGTCGGGGCATAAATTTCACGGCCCCAAAGGAACGGGAGTATTATACGTAAAAACGGGCGTAAGGCTCGCAAGTCTTATAGAAGGCGGCGCGCAGGAAAACGGCAAGCGCGCGGGAACGGAAAACCTGCCTGCAATTGCGGGTATGGCGGTCGCATTGAAAGACGCCGTGCGAAATATGCAAAAAAACTCGGAAAAAGTTATCCGTTTAAGAAATAAACTCATTGCGGGATTAGAAAAAATACCCTGCTCCGTTCTGAACGGAGATCCCGTAAACAGGCTTCCCGGCAACGTCAGTTTTTGCTTTGAAGGCGTTGAAGGAGAAGCGTTGCTGTTATATCTCAGCGACAAAGGAATCTGCGCTTCGTCGGGTTCGGCTTGCACTTCGGGTTCGCTCGACCCGAGCCACGTTTTACTTGCAATCGGCAGAACGCACGAAATCGCGCACGGCTCGCTAAGGCTTTCCCTTTCCGAATACAACACCGAAAGCGAAGTCGATTATATGCTGGCTGAAATTCCCGCAACGGTAGAAAAATTACGCGGAATGTCGCCGCTGTGGCAGGAAAAACTGAACGGCGAGAGAAAATTCATTCTCGATAGCGGTCAGCCCGATTAAAATTACGGAGAACCTTATCAGAATAAAAAGGAGAATATTATGGCTTTATACAGCGAAAAGGTAATGGATCATTTCAGAAATCCGAGAAACGTGGGAAAAATAGAAAACGCAGACGGCGTAGGCGAAGTGGGCAACGCAAAATGCGGCGATATAATGAAAATGTATCTTAAAATAGAAAACGGAATTATAACCGACGTAAAATTTGAAACTTTCGGCTGCGGCTCGGCTATCGCGTCGAGTTCAATGGCTACCGAAATGATAAAGGGAAAACCCGTAAAAGACGCTCTTCAAATAACCAACAAAGCGGTTGCCGAAGCGCTTGACGGACTGCCCGCTTACAAAATGCACTGCTCCGTTCTTGCCGAAGAAGCGATAAAAGCGGCGGTAAAAGATTATTACGATAAAAACGGCGTTTCTTACGACGCCGCCGAGTTCGAGAAAAAAGCCTGCGCTTCGGGTTGCTGTAAAGAATAATCCGCGCAATCATTTAACAGCGCTCAGCCATAAGCGATTGCGCATAAACCCGATAGCCGCAAGCGATTGCGGCTAACCGCCGCGACTTTACGCGGCGGTTATTTTATTGTTCCGAAAGGCTTTATTCCGCTTGCTCGGGCGGTTATTCTGATAAGGTAGCCGCCGCGTTCGGCAGACACTTCGAGAGTCGTTTCTCCCGTGGTTGAAAAATAATTGTCCAAAAGTCGCTTTAAATCGTAAACGATAAGCGAGCGCGCTTCTCCGCTTATTAAAAGCCTGTCTTTTTCAATAACTTTTTCAAGTCTTTTTCCCATTTCGCTCATATCATAATTTCTTCCTTATATCACGCCTTATACTGCCGAAAAACCCGCTGTATTTTTTCAGATAGTTATAAATTTTATACTTTTCGCCGTTTACGCTCGCCGCAAGCATCGAAAACGCCTTATACGGCGCAGACGACGGCAAATCGGCAATTCCCGAAAGCACGGCGTCGTCTTCGGGGATAACGCTTAAAACGCTTAAACAGAGCGTGTTTCCTATATCTTCCGCCGAGAAAGATTCTCCGCTTAAAACGAGATCGCCGCGAATTCTGTTCACAACCGCGCTCACGGGTATTTTATAACTTTTTAAAAGCGATGATACCTTATCGGCGTCTCTTATGCTCGTTATTACGGGATTTACTACGAGAAGGGCTTCGTCTGCAACGGACACCGCCCTGTGAAATCCAACGTCTATCCCCGCGGGGCAATCTATAAGAATAAAGTCGAAATTTAAGTTTATCGCTTCGATTGCGGCGCGTATACGCTGACCGCTCACTTCCGTTTCCGACATTGTATGCGCGCTCGGCAGTACGAATAAATTTGCCGCAAGCGGACTTTCGATAAGGGCTTGCTTTGCCCTGCAACGCCCGTTGATAACGTCGATAAGGTCAAAATTAACGAGATTTTCAACCCCCGTCAGAACGTCGAGATTATTAAGACCGAGATCGCAGTCGAGAACAACCGTTCTGAGTCCTTTTTTTGCGAGATGATATCCGAGATTTGCGGTAACCGTTGTTTTTCCCGCGCCGCCTTTACCCGAAGTGATTACTATTTTTCTAGCCATTGAATGTTTAATCCGTTAAAATAATTTTTGCCTTATGCCCGAAGCATGCCGGGCATACCGAACAAGTTTACGACTGTTCGTAATATATAGTATCATCGCCCGCGCGAAAAAATAACGAACGTTTTGTCGGTTTATGACGCATAACGGGGAAAACTCACGGTAAGGACGGAAAATTAAGGCGCGGCGACAAAATCGTCGCTGCGCCTTTAACGGTTTTTAATTTAACCCGAAATATCTTTGGCTTTAAAAAACGCCTTGCTTCGGTTATTCTTGTTACGCTCCCTATTCTACCGCTTTTTCTACGTTTGCGTTTAAATCGGAGAGTTCTTTAAGTTCGTAAAACTTACCTTTTTTCGCCATAAGTTCGCTATACGTACCCACTTCCCGTATTTCGCCGTCTTCGAGTACCACTATTCTGCTTGCGTCGCGTATCGTAGACAAGCGGTGCGCGACTATAAAAGTAGTTCTGTTTTTTATCGAAGAAGCAATCGCTTTCTGAACGTGATATTCCGAAATATTGTCGAGCGCGCTCGTGGCTTCGTCGAAAATAAGTATTTTCGGATTTCTTATAAGAGCGCGGGCAATAGTTATGCGCTGTTTTTGTCCGCCCGAAAGTTTTCCGCCGCCTTCTCCTATTTCGGTGTCTATACCGTTTGGAAGAGTATTTATAAAATCCGTAAGATCCGCCGTTTCAATCGCTTTTTTAAGTTGCTCGTCAGTATAGCCTGACAAGCCGTAAGTAATGTTTTCTCTTATCGTTCCCGAAAAAAGTATGCTGTTTTGCGGCACTACCGATATATTGTGGCGATACTCCGACAGGTTGAATTCTTCAAGATTTTTTCCGTCCACGAGAACTTCTCCTTCGGGAACGAGAAAACCTATTATTATATTCATGACCGTAGATTTACCCGAACCTGAAGAGCCTACCACCGCTATACATTCGCCCGCTTCTACTTTAAGATTGAAATCTTTAATCGTATACTT
This sequence comes from uncultured Clostridia bacterium, assembly GCA_934248055.1. Classification (GTDB taxonomy): domain Bacteria; phylum Bacillota; class Clostridia; order Christensenellales; family Borkfalkiaceae; genus HGM11412. Next base: position 139,352 of record CAKQKI010000003.1, read on the forward strand.
GTCGGCGTTCGGATATTTATACGAAACGTGCCTGAATTCTATTTCGCCTTTTATTTCGGGAACTTCGCCGCGGCGCAAATGAACTTCCACTTCGTTAGAATTCATAATTTCGGATATCGAATTAACCGCTTCCGTTCCCACGCCGAGTTGCGGCACGACACCTATAAGACTCGACACGTAATTCGATATGGAAACGAAGAGCGACTGATAAAGAACGACCGAGCCTACCGATATTTTCCCGTTAAGCGCAAGGAAGGCGCAGAACACGAGACACGCGCTGCTTAAAATATTATTCATCACCCAAAGCCACGCGCCGAAATGCGCGTTCGTTTTGTCAAGGGTAAGACCTTTTCCGACTACTTTCCGGACGTCGGTATCAAACGAACGCATTTCCACGTCTTCAAGACCGTGCGACTTCGTTACGGGCAGCATCGTGAGCATATTAGTCATTTTCGCGCTCAGGCTTTCTACTTCTTTACGATAAGACCTGTTCATTTTTCTTATCTTGTTTCTGAAAAGAAGAGAAAGGAACACGTTAAACGGTATCACCACGAGAAAAAACAGCGACACCGTTCCGCTCTTGCAAACGGCTATGCAAATAGAAATAACCGAGTTTAAAATATTAGGAAAAACGCTTTGCAGAAGTTGCACGAGAAGACCTTCGATAGAGTCGGTATCTCTTAAAAACTTTGCCTGAACGCTTCCCGTTTCCATATTTTTGTGATACGTTATAGATAAATCCTGTAACTTTCTTACGACCGCGCATTTAACGCCCGCGCTCGTATTCCTTACGAATTTATATAAAATTTTAGATCTTAAAACGGTAGTTGGAACGTTCTGCAATAAAAGCGCGGCTATTATCGCGGAATTTATAATTATTTCGGTGGAAGCGTTTCCGCCGCCCGACGTTATCGCGTCGATTATATTCGACGTTAAAACGGGAATAATCAACAGCGGCGACGCCTGCAAAACGTATAACAGCATTATAACGAATATCTTCCCGAAGTTCATAAGAAGAATTTTCTTTAAAAATCTGCTCTTTTTCCTGCCCTTCACGCACTCTTCCGAAAACAGATGGTCGTAGTCGGGAATAATTTTTTTATCCCGCGTTATTTTCTTTTCTCCGCTCATTCCGATTTCCCCCGAAAAATAAAAAACGGTTCAGTCAATACGACTGAACCTACTTAATCATACCTTATATTAAATCTTTTGTCAACGGTTTTATTAAAAATTCTTTTTTAAATATTTTTAAATATTTTTGACCGCAAAAGATTGTCTTACAATCTCTCTCGCAGCCTTCATATCCTTTATTTCTTTAAGGGCTATTCCCTGCGCGAGAAGATTGCCGACCGCCGTGCCTTCGGTAGGACCGGTAACCACGTTCTTTCCGGTGTATTCCTTAGTGAGTTCGTTAAGATACCCGTCTTTGCTGCCGCCGCCGACGATATTCAGCGTATCGAAAGTAATGCCCGTTACCTTTTCGGTAGCCGAAATCGCTTCTTTATAGGCTGTGGCAAGACTTCTGTATATAACGTCCATAACTTCGCCTATGGTTTCGGGAACGTATTCGCCGTGTTCGCGGCAGTAGCCTTTAACTTCTTCTATCATGCTTTCGGGGGCTAAAAATCTTACGTCGTTAAGGTCGATTAAACTTCCCGTATTATAAGGCTTTGCCATATTCATAAGATCGTCGTAACCGTATTTTCCTTTAAGTTCGCGCTTGACGTTCTGAATAAGCCACATTCCCGAAATATTTTTTAAAAATCTTATGGTTTTTTCAAAACCGCCTTCGTTCGTGGCGTTAAAATTCATCGCGGTAACGGAAGTTATGGGTTGTTTGAGTTCCGTGCCGAGAAGAGACCACGTGCCGCTCGATAAATAAAGCGGAGTGTCGCTGCATGCGGGAACGGCTAAAACCGCGCTTGCGGTATCGTGCGAAGCGGGAAGAATAACCTTGGCGTTAAACCCCACTTCTTTTGCTATTTCGGGTTTGAGATCGCCCGCTATCGTGCCTGCGTCGTTGATTTTTCCGAAAATTTCGCGCGGATAGCCGAGCGCGTCGATTATCTTATCGGACCAGTCGCGGCTGTAAGCGTTCAGAAGCCCGGAAGTCGATGCGTGAGTGTATTCGGTTGCGGGAACGCCGCTTAAAAGGAAGTGAAGATAATCCGCTATCATTAAAAGGCGTTTTGCCTTTTTAAGTTTTCCGCTTTCCTTATCCGCGTAAAGTTGATAAACGGTGTTGAAAACCGCGCGCTGTATGCCCGTTTCCGCGTAAAGTTCATTAAAAGGAACTATTTTTTCCACCTTTTCGGCTGCGGCTTCGTTTCTTTTATCGCGATAACAATATATATCTCCTATAAGGTCGTTGTTTTCGTCGAGAAGAGCGTAGTCCACGCCCCAGGTATCTATTCCCACCGAAACGGGAATAACGCCGCGCTTTTTACATTCTTTCATTCCCGCAACGATATTGCCGAAAAGTTTGTTTACGTTCCATATAAGCGACCCGTCTTTTTTTTCGGGTCCGTTTTCGAAACGATAAATCTCAGTAAGTTCGAGTCTGCCGTTTTCGAGTTTGCCGAGAATGTGCCTGCCGCTTGACGCGCCTATATCTATCGCTAAATAATACATAGTTATCTCCTATTTTGGTTTTTTAATAAGATTGTTTCTCTCTTCGTGCGTTAACGCGTTGAGAAGATTTTCCGCAGAGCACGGAATTTCGCGCCGTATATCTTTTAAAAGCGTTTTTATATATTCGCGCTTCGTGTGCTTGTCTGCAGGGCAAGGATTGTGAAGAACGGGTTTATCTTTCGCAAACGACGATATGTCCGTTTCTCTCAGATATATCATAGGTCTTATGACCGTTATGCCGCTTCGGGTAAGTTCCGTAACGGGCTGAAAAGTGGATAACCTGCCTTCGTAAAACGCCGACAGAAGAAACGTTTCTATAAGATCGTCCGCATGGTGACCGAGAGCCACTTTATTGCAACCCGCTTCTTTCGCCGCGGAATTCAACGCTCCCCTGCGCATATTTGCGCAAAGAGAACAGGGGTTGCTTTCTTTTCTCGTTTCGAAAACCACTTTGCCTATCTCGGTTTTTATTTCGATATACTCCACGTCAAGGCTTGAAACGTATTCTTTAAGAGCGCGTTTTTCGTTTTTATCGAAATCGAGCCCCGTATCTACCGTTATAGCCGTCAAATCGAATTTTTCGGGATAAAACCGCCTTAACCCCGCAAGCGCGGAAAGAAGAGTAACGCTGTCTTTCCCGCCCGATAAGCCTACGGCTATTTTATCGCCCGATTTTATCATTTTAAAATCGTCCGCGGCTTTCCGCACGGGCGACATTATTTGTTGTAAACTAATACTCATTTTCTTTACAGTTTTTTTTATTTATGATAATATAATATAATAAAAACAAGTTTTTCGCAACCGTTTGGAGAGAAAATGGCTGATTTCATTATAAGTTTTTTAAGTAAAATAACAACTAACGGCAAAGTAATAACTTTTTTGCTGTCTATGTTTCCGCTTATAGAATTGAAAGGCGCGATACCCGTCGGCGTTAGTTGCGGCGAAAGTATATGGACGTCCGCCGCGCTCGGCTACGCGGGTTCGTCGCTTATATGCATTCCCGTTTTCTTTCTGCTGATACCGATTTTCAATTTACTCAAAAAATTAAAATTCATTAAAAAATTTATCGAAAAGATCGAAACGGTTTTAAAAGAAAAAGCCGAAAAACTCGCCGCAAAATCAAACGGCGATACCGAAAAAGAAAAAATAAAAATGCTGCGCTTGGGGCTTTTTATCTTCGTGGCGGTTCCGTTCCCCGTAACGGGAGTGTGGACGGGAACGGCAATCGCCGTGTTTCTGGCACTCGGTTTTAAAAACAGTTTCCTTCCGCTCGTTCTCGGCAATCTGGTTGCGGGCGTTATCATTACTCTTTTAACTTTCTTTTTTAAAGATTACGTAAATATAATAATCAACGTGCTTTTCGTTATAGCGATAATTATGCTTATAGTGTTTATTACGAAAATAGTGCTTGCAAAACCCGAAAAAACGAAAGACGAATAACTCATTATTTCCCGCCGCGCTCCGCGGCGTTTTATTATATTTTCATACAAATATATAAGCGGGCGAAAATTTCGCCCGCCGTTATATCCACGTTTCGGTTTCCTTTTTAAACATTAAAAGCCCCGCAAGCCCCGTAACGATTTCGGCTACGGGAAACGCTATCCACACGTAATTTACCCCTATAAGCGAAAACAGGAAAAATACGGGGATAAGCAAAAATATCTGCCTTAAAAGAGATAAAAACGCGCTTTTACCCGACTTTCCCGTCGCCTGAAACACGATGGGCGCGTTGAATGAAAGAGCGTCGGGAATAAAACTCAGACCTATTATTCTGAAAGCCACTTTGCCTATTTTTATCACTTCTTCGCCGCCCGAAAACAGTTTTATGAGCGGAACGGGCAAAACTTCGAAGCAAAATACGCCGAGAATCATAAATACCGCCGACACTATAACCGTATCCGCAACGACAGCCTTGCATCTCGAATAATTCTTTCTCGTATAATTATAACTCAGCACGGGAACTATACACGTCTGCAACGCAAACAGCGGAATAAAAAACAACGATTGCCATTTATAATAAAGCCCGAGAACCGTAACTGCGGGATCGCCGAATTTTTTAAGAACTACGTTAAGAGTCTGAATATACACGAAATAAAGCGCCTGCATAAGTATAGACGGATACGCGAATTTATATATATCCTTAACTATTTTTGACATTTTACCGAATGCGGGCGGCATTCTGAACCCTTTAACTCCCGTTATCGCCGCCGCGACTACCTGCCCCGCAACCGTGGCAATCGCCGCGCCCGCAACGCCGAATTCTTTAACGGGACCCCACCCGAAAATCAAAATCGGGTCGAGAATAATATTCACAGCCGCGCCCGCAATCTGCGCGATCGTAGGAACGAGCATATTTCCGCGCGCCTGATGAATTTTAGAAAAACAACTTTCGGTAAACAAGCCTGCGCTTCCTACCGAAACGATAAGACCGTAAACGGTAGCGTCTTTTATCACGGCGTCGGTTTTAGTCGAAAGTTTTACGAAGGGTTCTACCAAAAATACCGAAAGCACGGCAAAAACCGCCCACGATAAAAGCGCGAGAAGCACTCCCGCGCCGCCCGTAGCGTCTGCGGCTTTTTCGTCCCCTTCGGCGTAACGCTTTGCCATAAGAGCGTTTACCCCTACGCCCGTACCGACGGCGAATGCTATAAGCAAGAGTTGGTAAGGATAAATAACGGTCAACGCGGTAAGCGCGTCGTCTGAAAATTTTCCGACGAAAAAACTGTCTACTATATTATATAACGCCTGTATCAACTGAGCGAGCATTACGGGCGGGGCGAGATGAATAAGTATCCGCCAGATCCCTTCCGTGCCGAACGACTCTTCTGAAAATCCGTTTGCTTTCATAAAACACTAAAATTAACGACTCAACAAGGATAATACTAATTTTTTTACTTGTCAAGCGAATAAACGGCGGCATTTTGTCCGCGGTAGAAAAATTTTTGCAAAATTGTGAATTTCGGGTTAAAAATCGTTGACAGATTTATTTTTCGTGTAGTATCATATACGCAAAAGGAGAAAAAATGCTTTACTCAATCGGTTTTTCGGCTATTATGATGTGTATGGCGATGTGCATGTTCTGCGTGCGCAATCTTTTAACATACTCAAAGTCGGAAAGCGGGAATTAAGCGTTGAATATCGTATTAAGCGGTAAGTCTTTCGGGCTTACCGTTTTTTTATTTTAATCAGGAGCAATATGATAGAAATCAAAAATCTTTCAAAGGTTTACGGCGACGGCAACAACGTTTTCACCGCTCTTCACGACGTAAACCTGACCGTCGAACGCGGCGACGTTTACGGTATTATCGGTTTATCGGGCGCGGGAAAGTCTACTCTCGTAAGATGCGTCAATCTTCTCGAACGACCGACGAGCGGCAGTATTTTAATAAACGGCAAAGACTTAACCGCTCTTTCGAAAAAGGAATTACAGCGATACAGAAGAAAAATTTCTATGATTTTTCAAAGTTTCAATCTCTTGCAGCAGCGCAACGTTCTTAAAAACGTTGAACTTGCGGGCGAACTCGACGATAACCCCGAAAGGCGGCGTAAAGCAACGGAACTGTTAAACGTGGTGGGGCTTGGCGACAAACTCAACGCCTATCCTTCGGAACTTTCGGGCGGACAGCAACAACGCGTTGCCATCGCCCGCGCTCTGATGACCGATCCCGAAGTGCTTTTATGCGACGAAGCGACGAGCGCTCTGGATCCGGAAACGACAAAATCGATTCTGGAACTTCTTAAAGAACTCAACGAAAAACTTAATCTCACGATTATGATAATATCGCATCAGATGTCGGTTATCGAAGCGATTTGCAACAAAGTGGCGATTATAGATCATTCCGAAATCGTCGAAAGCGGATATTTGCAGGACGTGTTCTTATCTCCCCGTAAACCCGTAACGAAGCGGCTTATCTATTCGGGACGGATAAACACGGGCATAAAAGGCGAAAAACTCGTAAAACTTTTGTTTGACGGCTCTGCCGACAAGCCCGTTATAACCAACATAATTCAGGAATGCAATATACTTTTATCCGTATTCTACGCCGAAACGAAATTGATAAACGGCGTTACTTACGGGCAGATTATATTCAGATTGCCCTACTACGACGAAGACATTAAAAAACTGCGCGACTATCTTGATAAAAACGGCGTGGCTTACGAGGAGGTATTAAGCGATGACTTTTGTTGATATACTTCAGATGACGGGCGAAACGTTGCTTATAACCGCGCTGTCCACGGCGCTTGCCTATCTTTTGGGGCTTCCTTGCGGCGTTTTGCTTAACGTAACCGCCAAAAACGGCTTAAAACCTTGTAAATGGCTTAACTTTACGGTAGGGCTTATAGTAAATATACTTCGTTCGGTACCCTGTCTTATCATAATCGTTTTATGCATACCCTGGACGAGAGCCTGGTTCGGCCGCGGCACGGGCGAATGGTATACGATACTTATCCCCCTTACCGTTTGCGCGTTCGGATTCGTTTCGAGAATGGTCGAGCAATCGCTTGCCGAAGTACCCGCAGGCGAAATAGAAGCGATAAAATCGCTCGGAGCAACCGATTTTCAACTCATTACCAAAGTGCTTCTTCCCGAAGCGAAAGTTTCACTCATAACCGGAGCGGCGGTTGTGGCGGTAAGCATTATAGGTTACACTTCGTTCGCTTACAATATAGGCGCGGGCGGTCTTATTTCGGGAATATACACCTATTATACCCGCCATACGGGCGATTATCTTAAATCGGGTATATTCTGGCTGCTGATTATAATCGTGGTTGTTATAGTTCAACTTATTCAGGAAGCGGGACTTTATATAGCAAAAAAACTTGATAAAAGGAGATTATTAAAATGAAAAAACTCACAGGAATCATCGTAGCACTCATACTTTGCGCAACGAGCGCGTTCTCGCTCGGACTTTTTGCGGGCTGTAAATCCAACGCCACGACCTTTGAAATATGCGACGACGAATCAAACGCCGTCCGCGCGTTTCAACTTCTCGAAGCGAAAAGCGTTATATCAAGGCAGACGGAAGGAAGCAATTATCCCGTAACCGCAGACGGAAAACTCAATATTTCCGAAGGCAAAAAAAGTTGGACGAACAAAGCGAAAACCGTTAAGGTAACGCTCGTGGCGGAAAACCTGCTCGTATCGTCGATGAACGATTACGACTACGCCCTTCTTCCCTGCAACACCGCTTACACGGGCGGAATAACTTCTCAGAGAAGAGTTCGCGTGGAAGACGACGCCGCTCAGGTTTCCCTGAAAGCAAACGTTATTGCGGCAAGAGAAAACGACTATTTAAACAATAAAGAATATCAGGCTAAAATCGACGCGCTGACGAACGCAATGCTTTCAAAAGCAGTTTCCGATTATTTTAAGAAACAATATCTCGGCGCGATGACTTGCGACGAATCATCTCAGATCGATTTAAGAACGACTAAAAACCCCACCGTGAACGGAAACAACGCGAAAATCAAAGTTTGCGCTTCAGACGTTCCCCACGCAGAAGTTTTAAAAAATTGCGTAAAAGGCTTACTTAAAAACGAAGGATACGATCTCGAAGTGACCATTCTCGACTGGACTCTTCAGAACGACGGGGTTGCCGCGGGCGATTACGACGCAAACTACTTTCAGCACGTTCCGTATCTCGAAGGATATTCCGGCGCGACGAAACTTTTCGCTTCCTGCAAAGTGCATTACGAACCGCTCGGCATTTATTACGGAAAGGCAAAAGACTGGAAATTTTAAACGCCGATAAACTAAAATAACCTAAACACCAAAAAATTTAAAACGCTGATTGTCGGCCGCAATCGCTTGCGGCTAAAAAATAAAAGGAATTTATTATGACTGAAATTTATAAATCGGCGGACGAACTCATAGGCAGAACTCCCCTTCTTGAACTTGCCCGCATAGAAAAAAAACACGAACTTAAAGCGCGCTTACTCGCCAAACTCGAATACTTCAACGTAACGGGGTCGGTAAAAGACAGAATAGCAAAATCAATGATCGAAGACGCCGAAAAACGCGGCGCGCTGAAATCGGGAACGACTATCATCGAGCCGACTTCGGGAAACACCGGCATAGGCATCGCTTCGGTAGGAACGGCAAAAGGATACAAAGTTATCATCGTAATGCCCGAAACGATGTCTTTGGAGCGAAGAAAACTGATAAAAGCCTACGGCGCGGAAATCGTTCTTACGGAAGGCGCGAAAGGAATGAAAGGCGCGATAGCAAAAGCCGAAGAACTTGCAGAATCGCTCGGCGGCGTAATACTCGGTCAATTCGTAAACCCCGCAAACCCGCTCGCCCATTATCTGACCACGGGACCTGAAATCTGGACGGATACGGACGGCGAAACGGACTATTTCGTCGCGGGAGTGGGAACGGGCGGAACGCTGTCTGGCACGGGCAAATATTTAAAAGAACAAAACCCCGACGTCAAAGTAATTGCCGTAGAACCCGAAAGTTCGCCCGTTTTATCAAGGGGCGTTTCGGGAGCGCATAAAATTCAGGGCATAGGCGCGGGATTCGTACCCGATACTCTCGATAAATCAGTTTACGACGAAATTATAACCGTTTCAAACGAAAACGCCTTTAATACAAGCCGCGAACTCGGAATTACCGAAGGCGTTTTAACGGGAATATCGTCCGGCGCGGCTCTTTACGCGGCAATAGAAATCGCAAAAAGAAAAGAATCGGAAGGAAAAACCATAGTAGTTCTTCTCCCCGATTCGGGCGACAGATATTTTTCAACCGATTTATTCAAAGAATAAATTCAGCCCGTAAAACAACAACCCGTATATTCCGCCGAACTCAACGGAATATACGGGCTTTTTAATTTATCTTACAGTTAAAAGAAGTTTATTTATCGGCGAAACGAAGCAAAGCGAAGTTCCCGCAAACGCGCCCGCAACCGCCTGCAAAATCTGAAACGGAAGTTTTGTTAACGCGTATTCGGGAGTAGAGTAAATAAACGCCCTGCAAAGCGAATAACCCGCTATCATAATGATTGCTCCAACCGAAACGGCGATTACCGAGCGCGCGATATTAAGTTTTTCCGCCTTATATCCGCCCGATATAAGCGAAACGGAAACAGCCTGCACTCCCCTTACGCCGAGAGATATGAACATAGTCGTCTGATAAAAGAAAAAATCCCCTAAAAACGCACCTATTCCGCCTACCGCGAATGCGGAAATCGGGTCTAAAAACAACGCGGCAAAACAAATAACTATATCGTTAAGATAAAAGCCGCCGCCCGGCACGGGTATACGAAAAGAACTAAGAATAACGTTCAGCGCGGTAAGCATGGCAACCACGCACAGTTTTTTTGCCGTGAACTTAATACTCATAAATATATTTCCTTGACTTTTGATTTTTTATATTATACAATAAATTTGGTAATATTAAAATAACCAAAACGATATAATTTTTTATAACCAGATGAAGTACGAAGAAATTTATGAAAAAGTAAAAAACGGAATACTGTCGGGAGCGTATAAAAGCGGAGATAAACTCCCGTCGAAACGCGCGCTTGCCGAAAGCAACGGAGTAAGCGTTATAACGGCAGAACACGTTTACGGCTTGCTCGAAAGCGAAGGATATATCGAAGCGCGCGAAAGAAGCGGTTATTTCGTAATCGGTCCGAGCGCGGTTTTCGATTCGGGAAAGCCCTACAAAATAGAACCGTCTTTGCCGAAAAACGATTTCGGCGAATATTTTCCGTACACGCTGTACGCGAAAGCCGTGCGCGCTGTTTTAAGCGAAAGCGGTGAAAACGTTTTAAGAAAATCGCAGGATTCGGGGCTTACCGAACTAAAAATCGCAATAAAAAACTACCTTTTGACAAGTCGCAACGTAAAGATAAACGAAAATAACGTAATAATCGGAGCGGGCGCGGAGTATTTATACGGTCTTATTCCCGAAATTCTCGGTAAAAGCGCGATATACGGGATTGAAAACCCGTCGTATAAAACGATAAAAAAGGTTTACGCTTCGCGCGGGGTTATAACAGACGACTTAACTCTCGGAAAAGACGGCATAAAAACCGAAGAACTTAACCGCACGAAAGCAAGCGTTCTTCACGTAACGCCCTATCGGAGTTATCCTACGGGCGTCAGCGCAACGGCAGGCAAAAAGCGCGAATATCTCGATTTTATCAAAAGCCGCAACGGATATATCGTAGAAGACGATTACGATTCGGAATTTTCACTGAACGCACGGCTTACCGAAACTCTTTTTTCTCTCGGAAGCGACAGGGTTATATATATAAACACCTTTTCGAAAACCGTTTGCCCCGCAATCCGCGCGGGATATATGATACTGCCCGACAAACTTCTGAAAATTTACAAAGAAAAGGCAGACGGCTATTCCTGCTCCGTTCCCACGCTCGAGCAACTCGTTCTTTGTAAAATTTTAAGCGACGGCTCTTTTGCGCGCCACATAAGCAAAGTAAGAAGAAACCGAAAAAATAACTTGCCGCGATGAAACAACGCCGAATTAAACGGCGTTTCGCTGCGCGCAGGTTATTTTTGATTTATTTTCGATAAACCGCGGCGAATTACTCGGTTACCGTAATGCGGCTTACTTTTCGTATCCGCTTAAAGTCTTGCTTTGAAAAGTAAGATTTAATTCTCTCTGCCGCTCCGTAACCCTGCTCTGCGGCTATGGGAAGACCGCCCGGCGCTTTAAGCCACTGCGAAGCGACGCACGCGTTTGAAATCCCCTTTATTCTTTGCGGTTTTCCCACGGGTACGGCGTGGCTCGGCAATATAAAACTCATATACGCGCCCGACGGCTCTCCCGTATACCTGTTGTAAGTTGCGGGCGTCCACACGTCTATTATTCTTATTTTACCTTTAAGAACGGGGAATTCTTTTTCTATTGTTTTAACCACGGCGCCCGCAACGAGTTCTTTTTTGCGATTATACGCCGCCCTGTCTTTTTTTCTCAGCGCAATCCACCTTTCTGCATAATTTCCGCACACGAACGACATCGTCTGAACGAGCGTCGCGTTTTCTTTATTGTTTGATTTTATATACGGAAAAGTTCTTAAAGCAAAGGTTTTTCCGAGTAATTTTTCGTATAAACCGAACGTTTTTATAACCGTTTCGTCTTCAAACGGAAGCACGTTGGAAGAAATTTCAAGCGCGGTATGAAAACTCGAAAACACGGGCGTTCTGAAATCGGAAAGCCCGTCTTTCACGAATTTAGGATACGGCATTTTAAGAATTTCGCCGTAAGTGGTTCTTATATCCGAAGCGAAAACGAAATAATCGCCCCGCAATTCTTCGCCGTTATCGAGAAAAACGCCTTTTATTTTACTGCCCGACACGTCTACGCCCGTAACCGCGCTGTTTAAAATGAGTTTTCCGCCGAGAGTAAGGTATTTCTGAACCATTCTCTTGCTCATTTCAAGCGAACCGCCTTCTACCACTCCGCCGTTTTCCGCGGTAAAATGAGCATACGCGCATATCAGCCCTATCGCAGCGAACGGACCGCCTATATATCCGCCTATCGCCGATCTCAGCGTTTCGTTTTTAAATTTTTCAGACAACTCTTCTATGGTTAACGAAAGGTATCTCAAAAGACCCGCTCCGCCCGATAATTTTCCGAAAAACCCCGCCTTTTCGTCGTGATTTTTACCGCATAAATCGCATATTTTCCACATGTTCTCTACGGCGGATATAAATCTTTTTATCTCTCTTTTATCTTCTGGCGCGAGAGTTAGCATATCGCGTTTTGTTTTATATAAGTCTTTGCCGAGCGAAACGGTTTTATCGCCGTGCTTGTAAGTATAAAACGCGTCTGCGGTATAAATTGCGGTATTTTCTGTTATAGCCCCCGTTTCGCGCCAGAGTTTATAGGTTTGCGTGGACGGGTTGGTGCCTGTCAGCCAGTGAACGCAGTTATCTATTTCGTAACCTTCTCTTTTCCAGCCCGTAAGATTGCCGCCCGCCGTGCGATGCCGTTCTACAATTACCGTTTCAAATCCGTTTTTAAGCGCGTAAATACCTGCCGTAAGTCCCGATACTCCGCCGCCCGCAATTACTATTTCAGCCATATTTCACCTCTTGAAAAATTATTTACTTTTTTATGAAAATTTAAACGCCGTTTTCATAAACGGGTGTATAATATAGGTATGAAACTTAATTTCGAAATGCTGCCGTCTGCGGCGTGGAATTGCAATTTAAGAACGGTTTTATCCAAAAAAGGTTGGGATTTTATCAGAAAAGACGCTTATTCGCGCGCGGGCGGACGCTGTTCCGTTTGCAACGCCGAAACGAATCGCCTTGAAGCGCACGAAGTGTGGGAGTTCGATAAAGCCGAAAAAAAACAAATTTTAAAAGACGTTATCGCCGTTTGTCACGCGTGCCATTCGGTTATTCATATCGGAAGAACTCAACTTGCGGGATTTGAAGACAAGGCGATAAAACACTTTGAAAAGGTAAACAAAACCGATTTTCAAGGCTATATACGCGCGCTTAAAGAAGCAAACGAAAAGTGCGCGGAGTTGTCGCGCGTGGACGAATGGTCGCTCGATTTAACCTGGCTGAAAAGATATATCCCCGACGACGAATAATTTTCGTGACGCCGTGTTTCGGCAATATTTACCGCGCTCGGCGGTTAGTTTGAACGCAGTAACTTGTTGCTATGCAGGACGAACAAAAAGTACCCTGCGGCTGTAAAATCAAGCCGCAGGGTACTTTTTATAAGAAGCGAAACGCCGTTATCCGAAATATTAAAAAATTCCGATGCCAGACAAGAATAATTGAAGCCCTGGTCTGGCATACAACGCAAGCGTTACTTTTTTTTGTATTTGGAAGCGGTTATAATAACGTAAATGCCCGCAAGAAGAAGAGTTGAAGCGATTAAAACTATATACGACGCTCCGAGACTTACCTGATGGTCCCAAAAATTTACCGAGCAATCGAGTCCGTTTTTAATATTTTCAATCACTTCTGACGGAAAACCCGCTTCCGCCATTTTTCTCGTCGCGCCGGAAATCGCGTGGGTTTTTATAACGGCAGTGCCGTAATTTCCGGGCAAAAATCCCAGAATCCTTTGCAATCCTTTACCGAAACTCGCAACGGGCATATACGCGCCGCAAATAAAGCCGTATCCCGCGGAAACAATCGTTCCTATTCCCTGAACCTGTCCGCTCGTTTTAAGGAACGAATTTATCACCGAAGCGAACGAAACGCCGAAAGCGGTAAGCAAAACGACGTCGAGAACAATCAGCAAAACGTCTGAAAAAGTATAGCACCAACCTTTAAAACTTATATAAACAAGGCATGCCGCCGTCGCGCCGAGAGTAACGATAAGCGTTGATATAAGCGACGATATAAAATACGAAACGGCAACCACCGAACGTTTTGTCGGCGTTACGAGCAAATCTTTTTCCACGCCGCTTACTTTATCGTTTACCATTAACGTGTTCGAGCAGAACGCCACCGTAACGCATGAAACCGAAAGAAGCGAAGCCATCAACTGCCCCGAAACCGTTGCGTTTACTATCTTATCGCTTATCGTAACCCCCGCGCTTCTAAGCGAAGCATAAAAACTGTCTTTATAAACGTCGGCTAAAAAAGTAACGTATAAAACGAGCAGGATAATCGGAGTTATCAGCGACGTAAAAAACGTGCCTTTATCTTTGAAAAAAACTTTAACGTTTCTTTTCGTTAAACAAAATAAACCTTTCATATATCAGTCGTTATCTCCCGCTCTTCTCCCCGTAACCGCAAGGAATACGTCGTCCATTTTACCCTTTTCCACTTCAAAATCTTTAAAAATATCGGGGTAAGCGGTTATTAAATCGCGAGCCTCTTCGGTATTTTTTACGGCTATACGGTAGCCGCCCGCCACCGCTTCGTAGGTTTTTGAAAGTTTTGTAACGTCTTTTTCATCAACTCCGTAAACGGTAATAAAATCGCCCGTATACTTATTTTTCAATTCTACGGGGGTGCCTTCCGCAACGATTTCGCCTGCGTTCAGTATAACAACGTGGTCGGCTTCCGCCGCTTCTTCCATATAGTGCGTCGTTAAAAACACGGTCATACCGTCGTTTTTCCTTAAATCTTTAACAACCTTCCAAAGCGTTTTGCGCGTTTGCGGGTCAAGACCTGTTGTCGGCTCGTCGAGAATAAGTATCGCGGGACTATGAATAAGCGCGCGCGCAACGTCTATTCTCCTTCTCTGCCCGCCCGAAAGTTTTCCGAGCGTTCTCGGCAAAAGGTCTTTAAAGTCGAGAAGTTCCGAAAGTTCTTCGATTCTCGCCTTCGCTTTTGCGCCGCTTATTCCGTAAAGCCCTGCGCGCGTAAGGAGATTATCGTAAACGGAAAGACAGCCGTCAAGCGCTGAACTTTGAAAAACAACCCCCGTTTCGCCGCATATTTCAGCCATATCGGACTCGATGTTTTTTCCGTCTATCGTAACCGTTCCGCCGTCTTTTTCAAGCGTTCCCGAAATTATTGAAATGGTGGTTGACTTTCCCGCTCCGTTCACGCCTAAAAAAGCGAAAAGTTCGCCGCGTTCAACCGAAAACGACAGGTTTTTAACGGCTTGCAAATTGCCGAAACTTTTGTTAAGATTTTCTATTTTTATAATTTCACTCATATTTAAAAGAGCGATTACCCACGGGCAATCGCAATAACCGAAAGCAATTATTCGTTGATGCCGAGTACGGTGTTAACCGTTTTTCTCACTTCTTTTTCGGATTCGTCTACAAACTCTTTTTCGGCGTGAATAATAATACTGCCCACGCCGTGAGATAAAAATACCGCCGTAAGATGAGTATTCATTATCGGTTTTGCGCCGTTTTCAACGAGAATTTTTATAATTTCTTCGATATACGGATCGATAATCGTAAGAGCCTGCTCGCGAATGGAATAGCGCACGCTCGCATGAACTTTTCTTGCGTATTTTTCGCGAAATTCTGAGACCTTTTCTCTCATAAACCCGAAAAAGCGGAAAAGCGAATGATACGGATTTTTTCTTGCTTCTTCAACGAGAATTTCCGCTTCTTTCTTATACGGATCGAAAAACCTTACTATAACGTCGTTGTAAAGCGCGTCTTTACTGTCGTAATAATAGTAAAAAAGACCTACTTCGCAACCTACTTCTCTCGCAAGTCCCCTGATACTCGTACCGTCAAATCCGTTTTCGAAAAACAGTTTTGTACCCGCTTCGATCATTTTCAATTTAGTTTTCTTTTCGGTGTCGGGCTTTCTTCCCATCGTACTTACCTCCCGTTTTATTATTACGCCGTTTAATATTACTTTATATGCAATATCGAAGCGTTTTATCTTTTTTCAGAGTCGGAGTTACTTTTCCCGATACGGAAAATCTTTTTTATGACGGCTTTCGGAAAACGCAGAACTTTCCTGAGCCAGATATATCTCGCGTAAGTGTTTTTATAAATAAAATAGCAAAAAGATTTATCTAACAGAATATGCTTTTCGCCTTTATAATACCCGCGCATAACGCCGAGAATCTGACAATCTTTAACGCCGTATTCTAAAAAATAGTGATTATCCCCGCAAAAAACGTAACTGTCGTTTTCAACGCGCATAACGCGGTGCAGAACGTAAGTCCCGTCGGCGCGCTTGTAAAGCGCTATATCTCCGCGTTTAAGACGTTCGTTCGTCGAATAAATTTCAACCCTGTCACGCCCCGTTTTAAGCATAGGAAGCATGCTCGTGCCTTTAAAATCTATTAAAATATACCCTATTTCTTCAAGCGCGGATTCGAGCGAATTATTCTTCGATTGCATTTATTTCTTTGAGTTTTGCCACGAATTCGTCAATATCTTCGCGCGCGGTTTTTTCGTCCACGTCGTATTCGGAAGTTAATTTTTCAAGCAATTCTTCGCGCGTTATCCCCGCTTTTATGTTTTCGAATAAAAACGCGCCCGTTTCGTTAAGGGTAAAATAACCCGAAAACTTTTTAGCGGCCTCTCCGATCGCTATAACGACGAATTTGTCCGCCATTTTTTTCATTATAAAACCTTTTTTAATTTTCATCGCTTTCCTCTTTCAATATATATCTGAAACTCGTTTTTGCCGCTTCTTCGGAAATATTGCACCACAGTTTATAAAAATCGCAGTTGTCGAGCATATCCGTTAAAATATCCGCGGCGTTTAACGCTGCCGTTTCACCTTCGGGACGATAAGTCTGGCGGAAAAGAACGTCCAGAGCGTCCGCCGGGTCTATTTTTTCGACTTTATTAGTCTCTCCCCTGAGCAAAATCGTTATCGCTTTCAGTTCGGCGCGTATATTGTTTCCGCGGCGATGTTTTCCCGACCACGGAGAACCGTAAACGTAAATTTTACCGTCTATAACGCGAACGAAAGGCTTATCGTCGTTAATGTAAGTGAGATCGTCGCCCAGCAGTTGCTTTAAAAGTTTTACGTGAGTAGACTTTCCCGTGCCGCTCGGCGCGGTAAAAAGAAAACCTTTGTTTTCGTATTTCACGCTCGAACAATGGAACAACAAGGCGTTGTACTTTTCAGCCGCAATTTCGGAAAATTTCCGTAAAACAGCCACGTTTTCGTTAATGTCGTAATTAAACGAAACGTTCGGAATATTTTCGGCGCGCACGTCGCTTTCCGTAACCGAAGCGACTATCTGAGTCGGCTCGTCACCGTAATATTCGTAATCTTTAAAAAATTTTTCCGTGAACTCGCGGCTGTAACCGAATTCGGCAACAATATCCGCTATCTTATATCTTTTTTGCATAAAATTAAACTACGGACAAACCCGCCCGTAGTTAAGTATAACATTTATTTAAATTGTTGTCAATATTAAATTTAAACGATTTTAAACTATTTTAGCGGTCTGAATTTCCTGTTCTTCGCAATCCGACTCGTTTGAAACCTTCTCTTCGATATCGGCGTTATTCCCGTGCGTTTCGTCTGCGCAGGCAAACTCGCACGCGCGTTTTTCTTCGTAATCGGAATCCGCCGCGCGCTTTTCTTCTAAAACGGCGTCTTTTTCGCGCTGATTTCTTTCAAAATCGAATTCGGCTTCGAGATCGAAATCGTCCGCGTTGTCGAATGCGGCAAGTTTTGAAATCGAAACTTCGTAAGCGATCATTGTTTTCGTTTCGGAATCGCTTATTTTTTTCTGATACTCGCGCGACTGTATTCTTCCCGCAAGCGCCACTCTGTCGCCGACGCTTAAACTCTTAACGAAACGCGCGTTTCTCCCCCACGCAATGCAAGGTATATAATCGCTTTTGTTATACGCTCTGTTTACCGCCACGAGAACGTCGGCAATCTCTCTGTTGAAAGGAGTTGTTCTGTATACGGGCGGTTTGCAGATATACCCCGAAAGCACAATGTTATTCGGATTTTTGCAATAATCTTCTTTTAAAATTTCTCTCACGAAAACCGTAAGCATAAGCCTTGACCTTCCGTCTGTCTGCTTATTGTAACTTCTGAACTGACCGAGAGCGCACAAAACCGAACCGACTTTTAAATTTCCGCTTTCGATAAGCCTTTCGGAAATCGTTACCGGCAAAATATCCGCCTGCCCGGATAATCTTTTAACGAGAACGTCCATTTCGTAAAAGCCTTCGCCGTATATTTCATGCGAAAACTTCGCTTCTGTTACGATTTCGCCTTTGAGATATACTTTATTGTTTTGTTTTTCCTGACCGTTCATAAAAAGTCCTCCTGAGTTTACTTTTACCGCCCCTTGAAAAGCGATGATTTTCCGACCGTTTTTCGCTGAACGCCGCGCGAATCGATAAAGTAATCGTTTTTATAAATAAGTTCGCCTATCGGAACGAATTCAAAACCTTTTTCTTTAAGATTTGAAAGTATATACGGCAACGCTTCGGCCGTATGCAACCCCTGATTGTGACAAAGAATAATCGAGCCACTTTTCACGCGGGAAGTTACCCGCCTGACGATTTCTTTTGCGGAAATATTTTTCCAGTCAATGCTGTCAACGTCCCACTGCACGGTGTAAAGCCCCGCTTTTTTCGCAACGGCAAGCGTTTTATCGTCGTAATCGCCGTAAGGCGCGCGGAAAAGTTCCACTTTTTTACCCGTGATGCTTTCTATCGCTTCGGACGACGAAACGAGTTCTTCTTCTATTTTCGCTTCCGTAAGCGCGGGCATGTTTGGATGAGTTTTGGAATGAGTGCCTATCTCGTGTCCGCGTGCGGATATTTTTTTTACCATATCGGGAAATTTTCTCGTCCAGAATTCAACGCAGAAAAACGTGCATTTTACGTCGTATTCGTCCATTACGTCGAGAAGTTTTTCGGTATAATCCGCTCCGTAAGCGCAATCGAAAGATATTGCTATTTTATTATCGCTCCGCTCCACGGAATATATAGGAACTTTTTTAACCGTTCCGCCGAAATAAACTTCCGCCGCGCCCGTTGCTCCCATAACTATCGTTCCCGAAAGAAACGCCGCGCACGCAACAATCGCAAATAAAGCCCTTTTGAGTTTTACCGAAAAAATCATTTGCCCCTTTTAAAGAAGTAAACAACCCTTTTACTTCTTTCATTATATAGATTTTAAATGAATAAAAAATGAAAAAATGTGTCGAAACGGTGAAATTTTCGTCGTTTTTGCTTTTTTACCTGCATTTTACCCCGAAAAGTTTCGCATTGCCTGACTTTCTTTCCGTTTTATTTATACTGTAACCCCGCAAAAAATAGAACTATATACGAAATTCGTTGACAAATTTACAAAAATTTGCTAAAATAACCGTACGATATAAATTGCGCTTCGAACCGAAATTATTAAAAATCGTTTCGGCGCGGTTTAAAATTAAGCGCAGATGTAGTTTAGTGGTAAAATAGCGGCTTCCCAAGCCTCGGTTGCGGGTCCGATTCCCGTCATCTGCTCCAAAGTAAATCCCGCAAGCGCGGGATTTTTTTTTAAAGATTTCATTCGTCGTCGCTAAATGTTTTCAATGAAATAATAAACCCCGCAAAGAAATCTTTGCGGGGTTAATTTTTTATTCGTGTTTTTTCTTTTTGGATTTAATAAGTTTATCCTGCTCGCCGTTAGCGATTCTTTCAAGTTCAAGAGTGGGAACGTACGCTTTCGTGCCTTCGCCTTCGAGAATGGAAAGTTCGGTTTCTTTATCGAAAAGGTGAGTGTGAATAATATCAACGCCGAGAGTAACTATCTGATCGGCAGTGGTAGTCGAACGGGAGTCGACTTTCGCGATCATCTGGGTATTGTCTTCTATAAGGCTCTTGATTTTGCCTTCTTCTTCCTCTTCCTGTTCGCCGAATACGCAGTAAAGAAGGGTTTCCGCGCCGAGTTTTTCAACAACGTCTACCCTGACCTGTAAAGTGGTTTCGGGAGAATTGTTGATAAAGAGTTCGTCGTCATGGAAATCTTCGGGGCGAATTCCGATAACTACGGGCTTGCCCGTGTTAAGATAATCGTCAAGATTGATAATAGAAGCGGATTTGCTCTTCGGATATAAAATCTTGTGATTTTCGAATTCCACGTAAACTTTGTCTTTCTTGCCCGTTAAAACGGCGTCGAAGAAGTTCATCTGCGGAGTGCCTATGAATCCCGCAACGAACATATTCGCGGGGTAATCGTAAAGTTTCTGCGGAGCGTCAACCTGCTGAATAAGACCGTCTTTCATAACGACTATTCTCGTACCCATCGTCATAGCCTCGACCTGATCGTGAGTAACGTAAATGAAAGTCGTGGAAAGCCTGTGGTGAAGTTTGGTTATTTCGGTACGCATCTGCGCGCGGAGTTTGGCGTCAAGGTTTGACAAAGGCTCGTCGAGAAGGAATACCTTCGGTTCGCGGACTATCGCTCTTCCGAGCGCAACTCTCTGTCTTTGACCGCCGGAAAGAGCCTTGGGTTTTCTCTGAAGATACGTTTCAAGACCTAAAATACGAGCGGCTTCTTTAACGCGCGCGTCGATTTCCGGACGAGGCATTTTACGGAGTTTAAGACCGAACGCCATATTGTCGTAAACCGTCATGTGGGGATAAAGCGCGTAGTTCTGGAAAACCATCGCTATATCTCTGTCTTTGGGCTGAATATCGTTGACGCGCTTATTATCTATATATAAATCGCCGTCCGAAATTTCTTCAAGACCCGCTATCATACGAAGAGTGGTAGACTTACCGCAGCCGGAAGGTCCGACGAAAACGATAAACTCTTTATCTTCGATGTCCATAGTAAAATCCGTAACCGCCTGAACGCCCGACGGATATACTTTGTAAATATGATCAAGTTTTAAACTTGCCATTTCACCATACCTCCATGTTTTTTCAGTAATATTTTAACACATTGCAATTTCGTTTGCAATATGCAAAATAACCAAAATTTAAAACCCGATTTAGCCGTATTTGTATAAATCGCCGAAATTCCCCTTCGTTTTAGGTCAATTTTTCGCTTTACGCTTTACAAAACGGCGGTGCGGTTGTATAATATAAACAGAGTTATATACGAATAATACGGATTTTACCTGTCGCCGCGCTTAGAGCGCTGCGCCGCGCCGACGGGTTATACTTATATCATAGCCTGAAAACGCCGTATTATACTTCACGATTAAAAACTACGCTATTTTCGCTTTCGGGCAAAATCTTTTATTCCGCGACAGGGGGGTTTTATGAATATTTCAAGATACGTCAGGCAAGGGAAAGTCGATTTTAACAATCTTCTTACTCTCGAAGGCATTTCCGCTACGGAAATTGCCGAAGTAATATCGGTCGCAACGGAACTCAAACGCCGCCGCGTCGTACACGAAAAACTCGAAGTTCTGCGCGGCAAATACGTGCTTATACTTATAAAATCCAAAAATATCCGTTCGCAGATAAATTTTAAACTCGCGGTAAAAGAACTCGGCGGCGAACCGCTTACGGCGGCTCTGAGCGGCGAAAATCTCGAAGAAATTTTTTCGGACGCCGATTATCTCAAAACCCTTGCCGATTCCGACATTTCGGCGGCGATCGTATGCACGAGTAAAGACGAAGATTCTTCTCTTATGAAAACCATATCGCCTATACCCGTTATCAACGCGAACGAAAACAAAAGTCCCGTGGAAGCCTTTGCCGATATTATGACCATCGCCGAAAAGCACCACGACTTAAAAGACGTTGCAGTTACGATAATAGGTAATTTTTCGTCGGGCGATTTGTCGCTCGTTACGGGGCTTTCCAAACTCGGAGCGAACGTTTGTCTTCTGCACGACGGCAACGGCGCGCCCGATAAAGAAACGCTCGGCTATCTGAATCAGTTTTCGCACGTGGAAGAAACGACCGATAAACTTTCCGCCCTTAAAAATGCCGACGTTATTTATTTCACCGGCGACGAAACAGCCGTCAACGCAAATGAAAACGATCTTGTGAAAAACGAGAAAGACTATATTATCATGAGCGCCTTCCCCGCGGCGAAAAACGAAGAAATCCGCAGGCTTATAAAGAATTCGCGTTCTTTCGTAAAAGCGCAGACGGAAAATCTTCTGCACGCCGCCAAAGCGGTGCTTGCGTTAACAACGAAAAGTTGCGTATAAGGGATTCCATTCGTCATCACTAATTACCGAAAAGGCGTCTTTTTCGCCATTTTCCGCGACCGTTCGGGCGCAGTACGTCAAGTACAGCAACCCTCACGTTCGCAAAAAATCATCAAAAAATGCGCTCTTTTCGGTGCGGAGCATTTTTGCGGATGAGAAACCGACCGCATCGCGGCTCGTTTAGGCAAGGCAAACGCCCGAAGTTGTACTTGGCGTACTACGAGCGGCGTTAAACGCCGCATAAATCGGTTTATCACCACAAAAATAACTAGTGATGACGAATGGAATCCCTAATATTTAAACTCTTTAAAACTAAAATCCGCCCTTCGCGCGGCGATAAATCGGTCGTCTTTGCGAAGGGCGGTTTTATATATAGTTACAAGACGGTCTGTAAGCCGAGTTCTGTCATTTAATACGGCTATCTATCTAGACTTTGCGTTACCGCAAAGTTCAAGCGAATAAAACGGACGTGCAGCCGTAGCAACTGTAACGCACGCCCCTATCTTGCATCATGTGGGGTTTACACTGCTCCCCGCGTTACCGTGGGGACGGTGAGCTCTTACCTCGCCTTTTCACCCTTGCGAACGAAGTTCGCGGTAATTTTCTGTTGCACTTTCCTTGAAGTCGCCTTCACCGGCCGTTAACCGGCACAACGCTACGCGATGCTCGGACTTTCCTCGTAGAATTACTTCTCCGCAGCCGTACAACCGTCTTGCAGTATTATAATATCATTTTTTTTTCGTTTTGTCAAAACTCTTCGCGCCTTTAACTCCCGATATTTTCAAAACGTTCGATTCGTAAACGAAATTCCGCGAATAATACGCCGCGCTTACCGAAAGCCCTTCTTTAACGAGCGCGGTGAGCATATCCGAAAACCCTTTCATCGTATCCGAAAACAGATAGTACGCAAGCGACCCCGGCACGGTGTTTATTTCGTTTACGAACACTTTGTTTTCGTAAATTATGTAATCTATCCTTATAACTCCCGTAAAATCCGCTTTGCGATAAATTCTTTCGGTAACGCTCCTTATTTTATCTCTCAGCGTCTTGCTTATATCCGCGGGCATTCTGCGCCCCGCGCCCGTTTTCGAGCCGAGATATTTATCTTTAAACGTTAAAATTTCGTTGACGGAAACGGGTTCTTCGCATTCCGACACTACGATTTTATCGTCCGCCCTGTATGCCGCGCAATTTATTTCTCTGAAATTTTTAAGAGCGCGCTCGATAATCACTTTGTCGTCGTAAGAAAAAGCAAGTGAAAGCGCGTCGCTCAGTTCCCGCTCGCCCGCCGCAACGGAAATTCCTATGCTGCTGCCCGCGTTGGCGGGTTTTACTATAACGGGGTACGAAAACTTTTTTTCAATCATTTTTACCGCCGTTTCTTTTTTCTCGTAATAGTTTTTTCTCAGCAGTCTTAAATAAGGAAGTCTTTCCACGTTCAGACCCTGTAAAACTATTTTAGTAAAGTCTTTATCCATCGAAAACGCGCTTGCGAAAAGGTCGGGGCTTGCGCTCGGAATTCCGCATAATTTCAAAACTCCCGCCAAAGTTCCGTCTTCGCCGTTCACGCCGTGAAGACAGTTTATCGCAAGCGAAATTTCGAATAATTTTTTTAATCCCGATTTTTTTACCGCGTAAAGACTACCGTCGCCCGCAAGAAAAGTAACCCGCGCAAGATCTTTTAAGTTTAAAGTTTTATAAACCGATATATCGTTTAAAATTTTCCCCGTATACCACTTTCCGTCGCCGCTTATAAAAACGGGTACGGGTTCGAAAAGGTTTTTATCAAGAGAATTCAGCGTAAGAACGCCCGTTATAACCGAAACGTCGTGTTCGCACGATTTACCGCCGAAAAATACCGCAATTTTTTTCAAAAAAAACACCTCCGAAAAAATATTCCCGCTTTGGTGTTTTTAAAATTTTTCCGAAGGTAAACCTGAATTTAATTGTATTTATCGGGAAGGTCGTTTTCAAAAAGTACCACGTCGCCCGAAACGACGCGTTTTTTAAGTTCTTCTTTCGCTTCTCCGAGCGATTTTACCATGATAACGTTTTCTGTTTTAAACCCTTCGTAAATAAGCCCTTCGCGAATTTTAAGAGTTCTGCCCCGCCCGACGAGTATCACGTAATCCGCAACTTTCGCAAGCATTGCGCCGAGTTTGAAGTTTATCTCGTTTTCCGCAAAGCCGAGTTCCACTATTCCGGGCGTTACCACGAATTTTCTTCCGCCGAACGCCGAAAGAGTCTGCACGGCGGTTTTCGAACCTTCGGGATTTGAATTGTAACTGTCGTCGATAGTTAAAACGCCGTTTTCGCCTTCTATCAGTTCCATGCGGTGCTTTACGGGGTTTAACCTTTCCGTCGCCGCGGCTATTTCGCCGAGCGACAATCCGCACAATTTTGCCACCGCCGCCGCAAGACAGATATTCGACACGTTGTGCCTGCCGAGAAGTTTAGTATGTACCGCCGATTTTTCGCCGCCCGAAACGATCGTGAAGTACGTTCCCTTTTCGGTAATTTTAATATCTTCCGCGTAAACGAGAGAATTATCGTTACAAACGCCCGCAAGATATTTTTCCTTTCCGCACTTCGAGTACATTTTTTTCGTCGGTTCGCAGTCCGACGAAAACACGGCTATACCGCCGTTTTTCATATTTTCGATAAGTTCGTATTTGGTTTTGATAACGTTGTCTATATTCCCGAAAGTTTCAAGGTGCTGCGCCGTAACGCCCGTTATCACCGCAATATCGGGTTTGACGATTTCTGCAAGTTCTTTGATTTCGCCGTTTCTTCTCGCGCCCATTTCCGCGATAAAATAATCGTAATCGTCGTTAAGTCGTTTTACGGTTTTGCAAATGCCGAGCGGAGTATTGAAAGATTTGGGAGTTGCAAGCACTTTGTATTTTTCCGAAAGAAAAACGTTTAAAATTTCTTTCACGCTCGTTTTTCCGTAACTGCCCGTAACGCCTATTTTCTTAACGCCGCTTAAACTTTCGAGTTTTTCGGTGCATTTTTTAACGAATTTTTTGTTGTTTGCTTTTTCAAACGGCTCGTTTACGTAATACGCAAGAAGCACGATATAAGGAACGAGTACGGGACACAAACATAAAATCGCGTATCTGAATTTACTTAAAAGGTTGTTTTTTAAAGGTATTGCCACGAAGTTGACGGCGAATATAAGCGAAACGCTTAATAAAACCGTAAGCAAAACGAAAGTAAGCATAAGCCGAAGCATTCGCCTTGTTATAACGAGCGGAATTTTATCCTTTCTTTTCTTTTCGCCGCCTAAGTAAACGAGCAAAAACAAAAGATAAACGGCAAAACCCGCGTAAGAAGCGATCGGGTGACTTATAAAAGAAAGCGCCATATTCGTGAGCATAAAGCCGAGAACGGAAAGCATCGAGAGCATAAAAAGTCTGGTTTTATACACGTTATCTCTGCCCGAAAGCCATTTGAAATACTCGTTGCCCTTATATCCGCACTGCTGTATAGCCTGAAAAAACTTATACGATACGAGTATCATAAGTATAGCGTTGATAAGACCCGTAAGCACGAAATACACGAGATTTCTCGCCGTGAACAGTTCGGCTATTTTATTAAAATCGAGAGGCAGCATACTTAACCTTCCTTTAAAAACTCCCCCGCTATCGCGTTAAATTCGTAAGGCTTATCTATAAACGCGAAATGCCCCGCGCCTTTAACTACGTAAAGCGACGAATTTTTTATCCCTTTTAAAAATCTTTTCGCCATATAAACGGGCGTTTCTTTGTCCGATTCGCCGAAAACGAGAAGAGTGTCGTTATTTATTTTTTTAAGTTCGCCGTCAAGATATTCGTTCACTATCTTAACGTAACTTATTTTTTCGGTTTTTCCGAGTTTTTTATATTCTTCGCTTCCGAAATTATCAAAATTCCCGTTTTTAAACAGTTTTTTAAGAATTTTATAAGCGTAAATTCTTATATAATAATCGGGTTTTCTTCTGGGTTTTAAACCCGCCGCCCCCGTAAGAACGAGTTTTTTGAGCCTTTCGTCCCGCACGGCGAGTTTTACGGCTATTCTCGCCCCGAAAGAATGGGCAAGAAGATCGTATTCGGTTAAACCGAGTGCGTTTATAACCGACAAAACCGCCTTTTCGTAATCGCAAAGCGCGTAAGGATAACTCATTTTTTCGCTTTTGCCGAACCCCGTGAGATCTATCGCTATAACTCTTCTGAACAGCGAAAAATATCCCGTCTGATAAACAAAACTTTCTTTGCTCGACATAAAGCCGTGAAGCATTACGAGCGGCTTTCCCGAGCCGACGTCCGCAACGCACAATCCGTTTATTATACTTTCTATTTCAGCACCTTGCTCATAATCAGAGCGTTTTCTGTTCCGCCGTAATAATTTTTACGCGTTCCCGAATATTTATAACCGAGTTTTTCGTATAAACTCTGCGCCGCGGCGTTACTCTCTCTCACTTCGAGATATAATTTTTCAACTCCCGTTTTTTTAAGTAAATCTTCTTCTTTTTTCATAAGCGCGGAAGCAACGCCTTTGCGCCTGTACTTTTCCTTTACGGCAACTATATTTATTTCGCCTTCGTCAAGACAGTATTTAACCGCTATAAACCCCGCTATTTCACCGTTTTCTTCCGCAACAAGACCCGAAAAATTACCCGATAAAAAAGCGTCGGCAAGCATCTGATTGCTCCAGGGATCGGGAAAGCAGTCTTTCTCGATTTCGGCGATTCTGATATTGTCTTCGAATTTCCACTCGCGATAAATCATAAACTTTCTTCCGCCTGACTTTTTCTTACGTAAAGCGGAACGAGCGTTTCGGAATCGTCGCTTGCCGTGTCGATTTTATCTTCGACCGCCGCTATAAAACCTTTTACGAGATCGCAGTTTTTCACGGAAACCGAAGTGTTTTCAAAAGACAAAACGCCGTCGTAATCTTTTATCGTTTCTTTTATTCTTTCTTCGTTTAAAAACGTCGGGGACGAACACGGCGTTACGCCGTCGAATCCCTGAACGTAAAAATTGCCGTGGCGGGCGTCGATGACGCATAAATTCCTTCCGCTACGCTTATTATATGCAAGAGTCTCGAAAGATGTAACGGGAAGAACCTTTTTCCCGAACGAAAAAGCAAACGCCTTTATTGCCGAAACGCCTATCCTTATACCCGTAAACGAGCCGGGACCCACGCAACAGGCAAAAACGTCGATATCGTTAAGATTTGCCCCGCTTTTCAGAAGCAACTTTTCGATTTCGGGCATAAGAATGCAGGAATGCTGTAATTTTATATCTTCTTCAAAAGTATATTGCACCTTTTTATTATAGCCGAGAGCAATCGTCAGATGCGTTGAACTCGTATCGACAGCCAGATAATTCATATCGTTATCGTCCTTTCGTTTTCGCCCGTTTTTTCGATGGTAACCGTTATCGCGTTTTCGGGCAGAACGCTTTTTATGTTTTCGCTCCATTCGATAACGCACACGCCGCCCGCGTAAAAGTAATCGGTAAGCCCGAGCGCATCTGCGTCTTCGCCGCTTGAAAGCCTGTAACAGTCGTAATGATACAGTTTGCCGTCGTAATCGTTCATATAAGCGTAAGTGGGGCTTGTTACCTGATCCGTCACGCCGAGTCCTTTCGCTATACCTTTAGTGAACGCGGTTTTACCCGCGCCCATCTCTCCCACGAGAAGCACGACCGACCCTTGTTTTAAATTTTTTGCAAACGCTTTTCCCGCGTTTACGGTTTCTTCCTCGGAGCGCGTTACGTAAATCATATATCTATTTTACCACTAATCGAAATATTTGTTAAGAACTTTTTTGAGTTTCTTGTATAAAAGTACGGTTATAAGCGCGTTAAGAAAGCATTTAAGCGCGTTGAAAGCGATTATTAAATACCAACTTTTCATAAACGCTTCTTTTGCCGTCATCTGCAAAAAGTTTTCGTAAAGGGGATAAAATATAAACCTGTTGCATAAAAGCGCAACTCCTATCTGCAGAAGAGAAGAAAGCGCAAGCGTTACTATAACGGCTTTTAATCCTTTTCTGAATTTATAAACGAAAACGGGAATCGTTATAAAGCAGTTCGCCATAATAAAGTTTGCAAGTTCGCCTATTCCCAACGATTGCGTTTTTATAAGATTTAAAAGCATCGTCGCTATAATTATCATTTCACCGTAAAAAACGCCGAGAATATACCCGCCTATAAGCATTACGGCAAAAGAAAAATCGAGTTTAAGCCCTATCTGCGGGAAAACGGGAATTTCAAGAAGACTTACGGCGAAAGTCGTCGCCGCGAATAGCGCGGCAAGAGCGAGTTTTTTTATCTGGGTTTTATTGTTTTGCATACGCCTGAAATAAAAAAGACGGGGAAATTTTCCCCGAAACGAAAAAAGCGACCTTTTTTCTTTTATCATCCGGACTTATTCCGAAAAAAATCGGAAATCACCGTCGGTCGAAGAATTTCACTCCGTCGGGCGCGAATATAAGATTTTCGCGCTTAGCAGACTTATCGCCGCAAAAAGCGGGATTCACTGCCGGTAGCCGCAAGCGATTGCGTTTGAACCCGCCAAAGCGCCGATATTTACGCGCTTTATGCCGAATCCGACTTCGCCCGTACCGCCAAGTACGAACAAGTCGCCTTCGACAGAAATCATCGAAAATAGCGGCGTTTTGGTTGTCTGCAAGTATTGCGTCGCGTTTTTAGGTTAAGACGCGGCGCGCAAGCGGCATAATACACTCGTATATGACGATTGCGGAACAATGTATTAGCCTGAAAACACGACGCAAGACCGAGTTTAAACGCAATCGCTTGCGGCTAAGAGAATAACGCGCCGAAAATATGCTGCGAAAAATTATTTCCGCCGCGCAAGCGCGCGCACTCCGCCTCAAAGAAACAAGTCGATTATATAACTAACGCCGCTGTTTGTCAAGCGTTGCCGCTAACATTTATTCTGAGATTAAGATTTTCGGCTATTCTTATCGCATTTGCGCTCATAACCGAAATCGCGCCTTTTCTTAAAAGCGTAACCACGTCTTCGGGAGAAGATATAACTCCCCCGCCTTCAACGAAAAACCTGCCGTCGGCGGCGGAAACGGCGTTTTTCAGAACGATAGGATCGA
Source organism: uncultured Clostridia bacterium (assembly GCA_934248055.1). GTDB lineage: Bacteria > Bacillota > Clostridia > Christensenellales > Borkfalkiaceae > HGM11412. The sequence continues at coordinate 168,601 of CAKQKI010000003.1, forward strand.
GAACGTAATCCGAATTGAAAGAAGACAGCAAAACGGAATGAATTTTAATTTCTCCCGCAAAGGCTTTTATAACCGTTTCCGCTTCTTCGGCGTTTATTATATCCATATCGAAATACGCCGTCACCTTTTTACCCGCGGATTTTTTAACGAGTTTTTTAAACTCCCTTACGATTCCGCGAAAATCCGCGTTTTTGATTTTACCCGTCGGTACGGGAACGATTATTCCGTCCGCCGCGATAATCTCTTTTTTAAAGGCGTAATACCGCGTTTTGAAAATATCGTTGCCGTAAGGATAAGAAATTACCGTTCTTATCTCTGCGCCGCTTCCTTTCAGAGCGGCTTTGGCAAGTTTTACTTCGCTCGGATAAACCGTAACCGTTTTTATTCCGTATCTCACGGCAAGTTTTAGTTTGCGATAAAAAAGTTCGCCCGTTAAAGACGGATCCAGAAGGTCGTAATTCAACTGAGAATACAGTTTGCGCGCCTTAAAAGTTCCGAATTCCCGCTTTATTTCGGTGTCTGACTGCATAAATATATCCGCTATTTCTTCAACTTCTTTCGGCAGCGGTTCGGCGTTGAAATAAGATTTTATAACGTTGTTTTTGCGGGTATTTACCGAAATTCGTTCCGAAAACTCTTTTTCGCCGTCGTTTTCGGGTATAATATCCGCTTTCGCCGCGTCGTAAAACGGCGGCTCGGCATCGTTTTCGGGCGCGTTTTCGTCGCTCGCCGTTTCTTCGGTTTTTTCTTCCGCCGCGCCGACGTTTTCTGTTTTTTCTTCCGCCGCGCCGACGTTTTCGGTTTCGGATTTTACTTCCGCTCCCGTCGCGGTTATGCCGCCTAAATAGTTTTTGCTCACTCTTTCGCCGTAACTTTCGGCGCTTTCCGCATTTTCTTCGCGCGGCGCGCCGATAACTCCCGATTTAAATTCTTTCATATACGCGTATTATTTCAAACGCCGTAAATTTTATACTTATTTTACCAAAATCGACTGTAATTTATTAAACCCGCCCGTTTTTTACAAGATTTTTATGTTAAAATTCCGATATATGAAAGGGTTAGTATTCGTTGCGTTGTTGTTTATAATCTCCGCGTGCCTGTCCGCGCTGTGTAAATTCGTTTACGGTAAAATAAAATGCGGGGATTTTTTTAAAAAAGCAAAAGAAAAAAGCGGAATTTCTCCCGCTTCTAAAATTTATTACGTGGAAAACGCGCCCAAGGCGAAAAAGAAAACGCGAAAAACGCCTACCATTGCGCTTAAAGGCGCGATAGTAAACGCCGAGAAGACTGAAACGCCGTAATATCAATCCTGCGTTTCGATTTTCTCTCCGTCGCCCCAAAGGCGTTCGAGATGATAAAAAAGACGCATTTCGTCGTTGAAAATATGAAGAATAACGTCGCCGAAATCGACTATTGCCCAGCGGCCGTCGGAAATACCGTCTTTTCTGAGAATTTTCGCGCCCGCTTTTTCGGCGGCTTCTTCGCAATATTCGGTAAGCGATTTTACCTGAGTAGACGAGCGCGCGCTCGCAACCACGAAATAATCCGCAACCGACGTTTTTTCTTCGACGTTAATTTTAACGATGTCGAACGCGCGTTTGCTTTTCAGAGTATTGCAGAGTAAATCGGCAAGTTGTATCGATGTCATAATACCTCCGTTTAAATTTAACCGCGTAAATCGCGGAATTTAATTGTATTTTGCGGCGTCGAGAGTAAGATAATAAACGGGGCTGCCCTTTTCGGTAAGAAATTTTATAACTTCTTCCGCGGCGAATTTAAAACCCGAATAAAAATCTTTGCTCACGGCGTTTCTTATATCGTCAACCCCCGCGTATCTGCGCGAAGGTTCGATCATATCGGCAACGTAAATTATCTTTTCGAGCGCAGACATACGCGCTCTTCCCGTGGTGTGATAACGAATTGCGTTTAAAACGTCGGGGTCGGTGATTTTAAGAACCGTTTCCGCAACGTACGCTCCGAGAAATTGATGTTTTACGTCTTCCGGGCAATTTTCGGGAAGACCACATTGCGGATAATCTTTTTCCGTTTTATATTTGCACACGTCGTGCAGAAGCGCGGCGAGTTCGGCTTTCTGCGTATTTTCCCCGAGAATTTTTGCAAGTTTTACGGCGGTAAGAATAACCCCCGCGGTGTGAATAAGCCGTTTTTCCGTAAGCGCGGAGCGAACGAAAGCGTAATACTTATCGCCCCCGTAAAACTCCCCTTTTTCAATATAATCGCATACGCTTTCCGGCGTGAAAGCCGAAATATCAAGACCGAGCGCGCTGTAAACGCGGATTTTACTGCTTGAAACGTCAGCCCCTTTATAAGAAATTTTAAAAATTTCGGCCCCGTAAAGTTTTTTCGCGCTTTCAATCGCCTTTTCGTCGTTACAGCCGTCTCCTTCGCGCGAAGCGAGAACAAGCGAAGCGTTTCCGGCGATAACGGCGGGATTTTTCCATTCCGAAAAACTCGAAAGCATATCGCTGCCCATTATAAAAAACAGTTTTGCGTCGGGATAACTCTTTTTAAAGTCAAGCACGGTAAGGTAACTGTAACTTACGCCTTGCTTTTTGATCTCGTAATCCGACACGATTATTTTTTCGCAACCGTCAAAAGCCGCTTTCAGCATATTCAAACGGTCTTCGGGAGTTGCCGTAAGCCCGCTTTTGTGGGGAGAGCGGAACGTCGGCATAACGTAAAGCGCGTCTAAAAATAAATCTTTTACGGCGCTTTTCGCAACGGCAATATGCTCGAAATGAACCGGATCGAACGAGCCGCCGAATATTCCTATCCTTTCCATATTTATATTTTAACACGTTTTACGCATTTTTACAAGTTTTTAAGGCAATAATTCAAATATGAATAAATATAAAATTTCTTTTTTCTCCGACGCTTTTTTCGTTTTCACCGCGGCGTTTTTTTTAAGCGTGTCGATACTAAGATATAACCGCTTCAATATTATTTCAACTCTTCTTGTTTCCGCCCTGACGGGAATAGCGGCGGCGTCGGGCGTGGTAATTTACGGTCTTATCAAAAGCGAAGACTATAAAAGAGCCGAAGACAGAAAAGAAAAAGCGGAGTCGTTAATGCGCGAACTTTGTTTTTTAAGTGACGATAAAACTCTGAAATTACTCAAAAAGTGCTATGAAAAGTCGGGCAAAACCGTAGAATTAAAAGAAAATTTTATTATTCTTAAGGAAGATAAACAAGCGGTTTTCCCTTTATTTTCTTTAGAAAAAACGCCCGCAAAAGAAGTGATAAAAGCGTATAAACTCACACCTGAAACATATACGACGGTTATAATGAGCGGCGGAGTTACGAGCGAAACCGAAAATTTCTTAAACGCTATGAAATTGCGGATAAAAGTTCTGAATATTTTTAACGTTTACGATATGCTTTCAAGCGCCGATATGCTTCCCGAACGCGTTTTAATTCCGAAAATCAAACCGAAAAAGCGCGGCGAAGTTATTAAAAAAATTTTCTCGCGGGAAAAGTCGCCTAAATTTTTGCTTGCGGGAACCGTAATACTTCTGAGTTCCGTTTTTTCTTACTATCCCGTGTATTATATAATTTTCGGCGCCGTTCTTCTGGCGATAGCGGCGGCGTTAAGATTTTTTGCCGCCGAAAAAAACGCGGGCGAAAAATAATTCGCCCGCGTAGCCGCAAGCGACTGCGCTTGTTGCTAAGATTTTAATAATTATCAGCCGAAATTTCAAAATAACTTTGCGGATGAGCGCAAACGGGGCATACTTCGGGGGCTTTAACGCCGACCGCTATATGACCGCAATTTCTGCACTCCCAGACTTTTACTTCGCATTTTTCGAAAACTTTTTGCGTTTCAACGTTTTTAAGAAGAGCGCGATACCTTTCTTCGTGCCGCTTTTCTATCGCCGCAACCATGCGGAACTTTTTCGCCAAATCGTAAAAACCTTCTTCTTCGGCGGTTTTTGCAAAGTTTTCGTACATATCCGTCCACTCGTAATTTTCGCCGTTCGCGGCAGCCGCAAGATTTTCGGCGGTATCGCTTATTCCGCTCAATTCTTTAAACCACATTTTAGCGTGTTCTTTTTCATTGTCGGCAGTTTTTAAAAACAACTCCGCTATCTGCTCGAACCCCTGCTTTTTCGCAACCGAAGCAAAATACGTGTACTTGTTTCTCGCCTGAGATTCGCCCGAAAACGCCGCTTCGAGATTTTTTTCGGTCTTCGTTCCCGAATATTTACCCATAACTCTTCTCCTTTTTATTTATTTCAGCCGCTTGCGACTGTTTGGTAATGATATTATATCTCAATAATATTATTTTGTCAAGAATTCTGTTACCGCCGCGCTTTCCGAAATGACGCCGTTTTCGACTTTGAAAATTTTAATGTCGGCAGAAGGAGAAAATTCGGCAGGCACGTCCGTACAGGTAATTATCGTCTGAACGTTTTCGGTGCGCTTTAAAAGGCGTTCGCGGCGGGTTTTGTCAAGTTCGCTGAGAGCGTCGTCGAGAATAAGCACGGGATACTCGCCGAAACGTTCTTTAAAAACTTCGAGTTCGGCAAGTTTTAACGAAAGAGCGCAGGAACGCTGCTGACCCTGCGAGCCGTAAACGCGGACGTCTTCGCCGTTGATTTTTATTTTAATATCGTCGCGATGGGGACCTATGCCGGTATATCCGAGAGCAACGTCTTTTTCGATTCTTTCCGAAAGAGCGATTAAAAACGACGATTTTATATCGCTTTCGTCTTTGAAAAAACTTTCGAGCGAAAGAGTTAAATTTTCCTTTCCGTCAGACAAAAAGTTATGCGCCGCAACGGCGTGCGGTAAAAGTTTTTTGATAAATCCGAGCCGCTCTTTCACAATCGTTTCGCAGTAAACGGCAAGTTGCTCGTCCCATAAAGGAAGGGTTGCGTAAATAACTTCTTTGTCGGGATTTTTAAGCAAAACGTTTCTCTGTTCGAGAATTTTGCGGTACTTCGAAAGAGAATAAAAATAAGTTTTACTCATCTGCGACAGAGATATATCCATAAATCTGCGGCGGTCTTCGGGGCTGTCCTGAATAAGTTTTAATTCCCCGGGGTTAAAAAACACCGAGTTTATATTGCCCATAAGTTCGCCTATTTTTTTTATCGGAACGCCGTTGATTTTAATCGACTTGTTTGCGCTTGCGGAAAAATCTATCCCGACTTCCACTCCGCCGTACTGCGAAACCGCCTTTCCCGTAACCGAAGCGGAACTTTCGCCGTAACGAATAACCTGCTTATCTCTTGCGGCGCGCGGAGAATATCCCGTGCAAAGATAAAAAACCGCTTCGGCGCAGTTTGTTTTTCCCTGCGCGTTATCGCCCGACAAGATATTTATACCGCGCGAAAAATTCACCGACTGGAACTTATAATTGCGATAATTTTTAAGAGTAAGATTTTTTATATACATTGCGCGCCCGTTTAATTGATTTTTTCTTTCGGTTAGTATATAATATATTTTAACATAAAGATTCGTTTTTTACAAAAGTTTGATACGGTTTTGCGGAGAAAAATATGGAAAGTTACGAAATTATATGGAAAGAAGCGCTTGCATACCTTGAAAATTCAACGTCGTCTATAAGTTATACGACGTTTATCAAGGTATTAGAGCCTATAGACCTTAAAGGGAGTACTTTCGTTCTTCTTGCAAAAACGGGCGTTCACGCAAGCATGGCGAAAACAAACCTTAAAGATAAAATTATCGACGCGCTTAAAAGCCTTAATCTCGGCATAACCGACGTTGAAATTTTTCAGGGCGCGAATAAAGAAGAATATCTTTTGAGCGCAAAGGAAGCGGAAACTCTTCCGCCCGTTGAAAGCACTCCTATCGACCCGAAGTACACTTTCGATACTTTCGTCGTGGGAGAGTCGAACAGATATTTATACGCCGCCGCGAAAGCGGTGGCGGAAGACCCCGGTAACAGTTATAACCCGCTGTTTATACACGGCGCGTCGGGGCTGGGCAAAACGCATATCATGCACGCGATAGCGAATTACATTATGAAAACCCGTCCCGAAAAAAAGGTGCTTTACGCTACCTGCGAAAAATTCGCAAGCGAACTTATAGCGAATTTGCGCACGGGCAAAGCCTACACTCGCGAAGGCGAAGATTTCAGAAACCGCTATCGCGGCGTAGACGTGCTTATGGTTGACGACGTTCAGTTTTTAGCGAAAAAGCAATCCACTCAGGAAGAATTTTTTCACACTTTCAACGCGTTATACGGAGAAAACAAGCAAATAATTTTATCTGCCGACTGCGAGCCGAAAGAAATTCAACTTTTAGACGACAGGTTGAAAACCCGTTTCGAAGGCGGGCTTAAAGCGCAGGTTCTTGCGCCCGATATAGAAACGAAAATAGCAATCGTTCAGAAAAAAGCGGAATTCAGAAAATATATTCTCCCGCTTGACGTTGCCACGCTAATTGCCGAAAATTCCGACGATAACGTAAGAAGTCTCGAAGGAATGCTTAACAAAGTGATATTTTCCGCAATACTGCACGAACAACCCATAACCCTGCCGCTTGCCGAAGAAACGCTTAAAGAAAGCATCTCGCCCGACATTAAAGAAGCCGTTTCCACCACCCGCATTATCGATACGGTATGCTCGTATTACAACGTGTCTAAGCAAGACCTTATATCAAAAAAAAGAAACAAAGAACTCGTAGAGCCGCGTCAGATATGCGCTTATCTTATGACGGAAATGATGAACGTTCCGCTCGTGACGATAGGTCAGTCGCTCGGCGGCAAAAACTACACCACCGTTATTCACTCGCGGGATAAAATTTCAGAACTTATCCGCATAAACGACAGAATAGCAACCGAAATCAACGACCTTAAAAATCTTATTTTGAAGAAATAATATGTCATACGAATTAAACGAAGGAACGTTCGACGCCGTAGTAATAGGCGCGGGGCATGCGGGCGCGGAAGCCGCGCTGTCGCTTGCGCGTTTGGGAAATAAAACCGCCCTTTTGACTATAAATCTCGACAATATCGCGTTTATGGCGTGCAATCCGTCGATAGGCGGCACGGCAAAGGGGCATTTAGTGAGAGAAATCGACGCGCTCGGCGGCGAAATGGGTATAAATGCGGACAAAACAGCCCTTCAGATGAAAATGCTCAATCGCGGAAAAGGCGCAGCCGTGCAGTCGCTCCGCGCGCAGTCCGACAAAAACCGCTATCACACGGAAATGAAAAAAACGCTTGAAAATACCGTGAATTTACGTATTCTTCAATGCGAAGCGACTGAAATTTTAACCGAAAACGGAAAAATAACGGGCGTAAAAACGAACTATAACTCCGTTTTGCACTGCCGCGCCGCGGTTATTGCGACGGGCGTTTATTTAAACAGCGATATAGTCGTAGGAAACTACCGCAAGTTTTCCGGGCCTAACGGATTTCAGAACGCAACCGCGCTTACGGACAGTCTTATAAGCGCAGGCTTTAAAATCCGCCGCTTCAAAACGGGTACTCCCGCCAGGTTAGACAAAAAAAGCATAAATTTTTCGGAATTTTCCGTTCAGCACGGCGAAACGGACGTTTACCCTTTTTCTTACATGACGAAAAGTCTTATAAAAAAGCAAACGCCGTGCTATCTCGGATACACTAACGAAGAAACGCACAGAATTATTCTTGATAATCTTGACCGTTCGCCTTTGTATAACGGGTTTATAACGACCACGGGTCCGAGATACTGCCCTTCCATCGAAACGAAAGTAGTTCGGTTCAAAGACAAAGAAAGGCATCAGATATTTTTAGAGCCGGAAGGAAAAGATACCGACGAAATTTACGTTCAGGGAATGTCGTCGTCGATGCCTGCAGACGTTCAGGTCGAAATGTACCGCTCGATTAAAGGTTTTGAAAACGCGCAGTTTATGCGTTACGCTTACGCGATAGAGTACGACTGCATTGACAGTCTTGACCTTAAACCCACTCTCGAATTTAAAAAAATCGGCGGAATTTTCACCGCGGGGCAGATAAACGGAACGAGCGGATACGAAGAAGCGGCGGCGCAGGGTCTGATAGCGGGAATCAATGCAGACGCTTATTTAAACGGCAAAGAGCCTTTGATATTGCGTCGCGACCAAGCCTATATCGGCGTTTTAATAGACGATCTCGTTACGAAAGGAACCGACGAACCTTACAGAATGATGACTTCGCGCGCGGAGTACCGACTGATTTTACGGCAGGACGACGCCGACGAACGCCTTACGCCCGTCGGAAGAAAAATCGGACTCGTTACGGATAAGCGTTGGAAAATTTTTCTTAAACGCAAAAAAATGAAAGAAAACGTTAAAAAAGAGTTTGAAACCGTCGTTCCTTACAAAATCGCGAAAGAATTTGCAGAGCAGAACTCGAAAGGCGAAGTGTACTCTCCCCTTACTTACGCGGATATGATAAGACGCGGCATTTCAGTAAAACTCATTCGGGAAAAATTCAACGCGTTCGACGGCGTTTTCGAAGATATACTCGAAAGCGCGGAAACCGACGTAAGATACGCGGGATACATAAAAAAAGAACAGGAAAATATTTTAAAAACCGAAAAACTGCGTTTGAAAAAACTCCCCGAAGACGCCGATTATATGAAAATCGAAGGTCTTAGGACGGAGGCAAGGCAAAAACTCAACGAAATCCGCCCGCTCGATATAGATCAGGCTTCGCGGATTTCAGGGGTAAACCCTGCCGATATTGCGGTTCTTTTGGTTTGGTTAAGGACTAAATATGGAAGATAAAAAAGCCCCCGTAACACTTTCGGAAAAAGAAAAACAAAAAGAAGAACTTAATAAAAAACGCAGAAAAAAAGCCGCGAACGAAAAATTCAAAGCCGAATATTTCGCCTATTACGACGATATAAAAATAAGCGACAGGCAGGACTGGTAAAATGATTAAACACGTAGTATGTTTCAAACTTAAAGACAATTCAATAGACGCTAAGGAAAAAGCGACGAACGTTCTTATGAGCATGATAACCAAAGTTCATTCGATTTGGGGAATAGAAGTCGGTCAGGACTTTCTTTGCTCTCCGCGTTCGTTCGATATTATACTTCAGGTAGTACTCGAAAGCAAAGAAAAACTCGACGAATATCAAAACGACCTATATCACGTGAACGTGGTTAAAAAATATATGCACGAACACGCCGAAAATTCTGTATCGGTAGATTATGAAACAGACTGAACGACGGGCCGATTAACCCGTTGAAATAAATAAAAGGAGATTTATTATGGTAAAAAAAATCGGAAAAGTAACTTACGACACGGAAGCGTCCGAAATCGTTAAAAAGAACGTTTTCGGCGTATACGGCGACCCCGCGGGCTACGAAGAAACAATTTACGTAACCGCAAAAGGAAATTACTTCCTTTACACGAACGGCGGCAAAGACTCGAAATATCCGGAAGAGAAAATCAAGGCGCTTACGAAAGAAAAAGCGGCAGAAATGATTAAGTAACAAAAAAGCCGCCGTTTTGCGGCCGAAAACGAAAAGGCGAAAGTATTTTTACTTCGCCTTTTAAAACCGTTTATAAAGCGGCGTTGCGACAGTTTTTGTCGCAACGCCGCTTTTACGATATTTTTATATCGTTTTAACCGCAACGGAAGTATCAAAAAACTTCCAGGGAACAATATCTTTCGGCGGCTCGATTTTAAAAACCAGCCTTTCTTTGGTTACGGGATGAGTGAACGCAAGCGTCGTCGCCCACAGCGCGAGATTTCCTTTAACCGCGTTTTCTCCGCCGTAGCGCATATCGCCGAAAACAGGCGCACCTATATTGCTCATCTGCACTCTTATCTGATGGCTGCGACCCGTTCTGAGTTTAATTTCGGCGAGAGAAAGTCCGCCTTTTTCTTCCACTACGTTATATTCGAGTTCTGCGTATTTTGCCCCTTCCACGGTCTGCCCGCAGACGTAAACCATATTGTTTATAGGGTTCTTTTTCAGGTAATTTTTAAGTATCTGACGCTTTTTCGCAAGCGTTCCCGTAAGCACGGCGTAATATATTTTCTGAAAATCGCCCGAACGCATTTGCTCGGAAAGCCTTGCCGCCGCCTTCGAAGTTTTGGCAAACACCATAACGCCGCCCGTAGGACGGTCAAGCCTGTGAACGAGTCCTATATAAACGTTTCCGGGCTTGGAATCTCTCACCTTGATATACTCTTTGATTTCGGTAAGCAAATCCTCGTCTTTACTCTCGTCGGCGCAGCACGGCACGTTCTGCGGTTTTAAAACCACGATAATATGGTTATCTTCGTAAACTATGAGTGGTTGATCCATATTTTTATCCTTTTTCGGGCGTCCATAAGCCCGAACAACCGCACGGAAGACAGGCAACTCCGTCCGTTTTTAAACCTATTTCGTAAGCGTCTATTTTCCCGCCGTAATTTTTAAGATTCAGCGCGAGAACGTTTTTTATTACCTGCGGCTGAAGCCCCGTAGTATAACTGTTTATCAAAAAAAACAAAGGGTTATCCGATAAAACTTCGACGCACGTGCCGACGAGATTGAAAAGTTCGTTCTCTATTTTCCACGTTTCGCCGTTAGGTCCCCTGCCGAAACTCGGCGGGTCCATAATTATTGCGTCGTACTTTCTGCCGCGCCGTATTTCGCGGCGAACGAATTTAAGGCAATCGTCGATAATAAACCTGACTTTTCCTTCGCCCACGCCCGACAGTCTGCAATTTTCGCCCGCTCTTTCGACCATGGCTCTGGCGGCGTCTACGTGGCAGACCGACGCCCCCGCTTTAAGACACGCGACCGTTGCTCCGCCCGTATAAGCAAACAGATTTAAAACGCTTATTTCTCTGCCCGCGTTTTTAATCAGCGCAGACATTTTGTCCCAGTTTGCCGCCTGCTCGGGGAAAAGCCCCGTGTGCTTGAACCCCATGGGCTTTATTAAAAACCTGAGATCGCCGTAACTTATAACCCATTCGCGCGGCATAGGTTTATAATTTATCCATTTACCCCCGCCCGTTTCGCTTCTTACGTATTTCGCGTTAAGCCCGGGATAATTTTCCATATCCGTTTCGGCGGGCCAAATTACCTGCGGGTCGGGTCGGAGAAGAATAACGTCTTTCCACTTTTCGAGTTTATATCCGTCGCCCGTTGCGATTACGCGGTAATCTTTCCATTTATCCGCAAGAACCATATCAGACCTTTTCAACGCCTATAACGGCTTTATCGCCGCCGACGTTCAATTCTTTAACGTAACCTTTAACGTTATCCGTTTCCGTAATTTTTTCCGCAAGCACGACTTCGGCAATTTTATCTCCGCATTCCTTAAACGCCTTTTCTGCCATTCCGTTTGCGGAATAGTAAACGTTAATTCTGTCGGTAACTTCGAATCCCGCTTCTTTTCTCATGCTCTGAATTTTCGAAGTGATTTCTCTGAGCGCGCCTTCTTTTTCGAGTTCTTCGTCGATATTAGTATCGAGAACGACCGTTATTCCGTTTATTTGCGACGAAACAAAGCCTTCTTTACTCTCGGTGGAAATAAGAAGATCGCTTTCGGTAAGTTCAACGTCCGTTCCGCCGAGATTTACCGTAACCGCTTTTCCTTCTTTCACGGTTTTTACTATTTCTTCGGCTTTATCGCCCGCGTTTTCGAGATAATTTTTAATAAGACCGAGTTTTGCGCCGTATTTAGGACCTAACGTTTTAAGTTGAGGTTTGAGTTTATACGAAACGAGACCCTTAGCGTCAGTAAGAAGTTCTACATTTTTAACGTTGAGTTCGTCACGCGCGATTTTAAGCAGGTCTTCGGTAAGATATTTCGTCTTTTCCGTCGCAACGTAAACCGTTCTGAGCGGCTGACGGTTTTTGATGTTAGCGGCGTTTCTCGCCGCGCGCCCCGCCACGACCACGTCGAGAACGACTTCCATTCCGTTTTCGAGAGCGGGATCGATCATACTTTCGTCCGCTTTCGGAAAATCGCAAAGGTGAACGGATACGGGTGCGTTTTTATAAAAATTCGGAACTAAATTTTTATAGATGCTTTCCGCCGTGAACGGAATGTACGGCGCGCAGATTTCAGACAGCGTTACCAGAATAGTGTAAAGCGTGGTATACGCGGCGATTTTATCGTCCGTCATATCCTTGCCCCAGTATCTTTCTCTGCCGCGACGGATATACCAGTTGGAAAGTTCGTCAACGTAATTCTGAATCATTCTCGACGTTTCGAAAATTTTATATTCGGAAAGCCCTTCGTCGACCTTTTTAACGAGAGTGTTGAGTTTTGAAAGCGCCCACTTGTCCATAAGCGAAAGCGCGCAATTTTTTATATCGTAACGAGACGGGTCGTAATCGTCTATATCGGCGTAAAGAACGAAAAAGGCGTAAGCGTTCCATAACGTTCCCATAAACTTGCGCTGAACTTCCGAAACCGCTTCGGGATAGAAACGCGAAGGAAGCCACGGAGCAGAACCCGTATAGAAATACCACCTTACAGCGTCCGCGCCCTGCTTGTTCAAAACGCTCCACGGATCGACCACGTTCCCGAGATGCTTTGACATTTTTATGCCGTTTTTATCGTTTACGTGACCTAAAACTATACAGTTTTTAAACGGAGCGCAATCGAATAAAATAGTGGAAATAACGAGCAGAGTGTAAAACCAGCCGCGCGTCTGATCGATTGCTTCGCTGATAAAGTCCGCGGGGAATTCTTTATGGAAAAGTTCCTTGTTTTCAAACGGATAATGAAGTTGCGCAAACGGCATCGAACCCGAATCGAACCAGCAGTCGATAACGTCTTTCACTCTCGACATAGTGCCGCCGCATTCGCATTTAAAGGTGGGCTCGTCTATATACGGGCGGTGAAGTTCTATATCTTTATCGAGTCCGCAAAGGTCTTTGAGTTCTTTTCTGGAACCTATAACGTGAACTTTGCCGCACTTGTCGCACGTCCACACGGGAAGCGGCGTTCCCCAGTATCTCTCGCGGGAAAGACCCCAGTCGATAACGTTTTCCAAAAAGTTGCCCATTCTGCCCGTTTTAATCGTTTCGGGAATCCAGTTGACGGAATTGTTGGCCGCGATAAGCCTGTCTTTAACCGCGGTGGTTTTTATAAACCAACTGCTTCTCGCGTAATAAATAAGCGGAGTGTTGCAACGCCAGCAGAAAGGATAACTGTGCGTAAATTCCATAACTTTAAACAGTAAACCGCGGTTTTCGAGATCTTCGATTATGAGTTTGTCGGCGTCTTTTACGAATACGCCCGCTAACTTACCGCATTCTTCGGTGAGTTTTCCGCGGGTATCCACGAGATTTACGAAAGACACGTCGTACTTTTTGCATACCCTTGAATCGTCTTCGCCGAAAGCGGGAGCGTTGTGGACTATTCCCGTGCCGTCGTCAGTGGTAACGTAATCGTCAAGAACGCAGATATACGCTTTTTTGCCGGGTTCGGTCGAAGCGAAATCGTAAAGCGGCTCGTACTCCGCATATTCGTATTCCGATCCTTTTTTGACGGATAAAATTTCGTAATTTTCAAAAAGTTCGGGCGCGAGCGATTTTGCAAGAACGTAAACCGAGCCGTCTTCCGCTTTCAACTCGCAATAATCTTCGTTGCCGTTAAGACACAGCGCGACGTTTGAAGGAAGGGTCCAGGGAGTAGTCGTCCAGGCAAGAAAATATTTGTTCTTTTCCCCTTTTACTCTGAATTTTACGTATACCGATTTTTCGGTAACGTCTTTATACCCCTGCGCCACTTCGTGCGACGAAAGAGCCGTTCCGCAACGCGGACAGTAAGGAACGATTTTATACCCCTTGTAAAGCAATCCTTTTTTCCAGATTTCTTTAAGCGCCCACCATTCCGATTCGATGTAATCGTCGTGATAGGTAACGTACGGGTTATCCATATCGCACCAGTATCCGAGACGGTCGCTCATTTCTTTCCACTCGTTCGTGTATTTGAAAACGGAATCCTTGCACTGACGGATAAACGGCTCTATGCCGTATTTTTCTATATCCTGCTTGCCGTCAAGCCCGAGTTTTTTTTCTATTTCGAGTTCGACGGGCAGCCCGTGCGTATCCCAGCCCGCTTTTCTTAAAACGTGCTTTCCTTTCATCGTCTGATAACGCGGAATAATATCCTTCATAACGCGAGTTAAAACGTGACCTATATGCGGCTTGCCGTTTGCCGTCGGCGGGCCGTCGTAAAAACAGAATTCGGAATGACCTTCGTTCTTTTTGACGCTTTCTTCGAAAACGTGATTATCGTTCCAGAATTTTACAACGTTTTTTTCTCTTTCGAGAAAATCGAGATTCGTATCTACTTTTTCGTATTTGGACATATTCTCTCCGTGCGGTTATGTTTCGGGTGCGCGAAAACGGGCGAAAAACGGAAAAAACCGCGTTTAAAACTGTAATGCTTATATATTTTATCAAATTAACGCGTTTAAGTAAAGTAAAATGCTTGCAAAAATTCTCGTTTTATTATAAAATAAACTTGCTGCGATAGACGGGGAGTCAGCGGTGCCCTGTAACTTGCAATCCGCTACAGCAAGGTCGAACGTCCTTCGAGGTTTAATTCGTGGAAGGCAGAGCAGCGTAAGTGGCGTTGAAGATAAGGTCTTATGCAACGAGATCCCGCGAACCGTGTCAGGATAGGAATATAGCAGCACTAAACGGTCAATTTCGTGTGCCATAAGGCAACCTTGTCCGAGCAGGCTGCGCTGTAAACGCTTCGGCGGGTTTTATCGGAAAGGATTCGCAGTTTTCGGATAAGTTCGGCAAAGATTGCGGTCTTTGCCGTTTATTTTAAATAAAATCGGGGTATGGCATGATAAAAGAAAACGTAACCGAATTACTGCGCGAGTTGTCTGTCGGAAACAATATGGGCGAAAAAATAACGCTCGTGGGGGCTACTAAATTCGTTCCCGCCGAAAATATCAACGAAGGAATAGAAGGGGGGCTTACCGACGCGGGCGAAAACAAGGCTCAGGAATTCAGAGATAAATATCCCCTTCTTCTGCCCGTCCGCTATCATTTTTTCGGCAGACTGCAAAAAAACAAAATAAAATATCTTATAGGCAAAGCGTTTTTGATTCAGAGCGTTGACGATAACTCTCTTATCGATGAAATCGACCGTCAGAGCGTTGCGGCGGGCGTTATAACGAATATTCTTTTGGAAGTCAATCTCGGCGAAGAACAAAAAGGCGGCTATCCGCTTGCGGAAATCGGAAACGCGTTAAAGTACGCGTCGCTTAAAAAAGGCGTTGCCGTAAAAGGTCTTATGGCGATGCTTCCCGAAGGAATAAGCGAAGAAGAAGGCGGAAAACTGCTTGACGAATTAAGAAAAACCTACGACTTTTACAAGGAAAAATACGGTTTTTCGTATTTATCGGCGGGAATGTCGGGCGATTATCGGCTCGCTATAAAACACGGCTCGAATATGGTGAGAATAGGCACGAAAATATTCGGAAAAAGGAACTTGAATGTATAAATTTTTTCAGGAAAAAGGCACGGAAGAAATTAAAACGTTTTATCCCGAAAATCTTGAAGAAATCAGCGGAATAATAGACTATATGAAAACCGCGGCGGCGATAATTTCGTTAAACGTTCTGCCGCCGAAATCGAAACAACGCGCTCTCGATATAATAACGGGCGCAACGGTTGCGCTCGGCAATAAAATATGCCCGCTCAGCGCGGATAATTATTTGGCGTTTAAAGAATAACGGTTATCTGTAAAACGTTAAATGCAAAGCAAAAATAAGGACGGCAAAGTGCGTCCCCATTAGGGATTTTTTAGTACATTGTAAAAGGGTAGCAAATTTTGCTACCCTTTGTCTTTTTTGCTTTTCAAACAGTTATATTTTCAGAACAAGTCTAAAAGTTATATTTCGACTTTCAGCCGAAGTTATATTATATTTGCCTTAACTTCTCTCGAAGAGAGAAATAACACTTTGCTGAAAGCAAAATATAACTGCGTTAGCAATATAACTTGCCGTAGGGCAAATATAGTTGCGGCGTAGCAATAAATCCCTATCGCTACGCCGCTAACAGCCGCCCTTTTTTAAAAAATTATTTGTTTTTTATGTATTCGTCAATCGCTTTAGCGGCAATTTTGCCCGCGCCCATTGCGGAAATAACCGTAGACGCGCCCGTTACGGCGTCGCCGCCCGCATAAACGCCCGTTTTCGACGTAAGCCCGTCTTCGTTTACGATAATACCGCCGCGTTTATTAACTTCAAGTCCTTTCGTGGTATCTTTTATAAGCGGATTAGGCGAAGTGCCTATAGCCATAATAACCACGTCTGCACTCTCTTCGAATTCGCTGCCTTCTATCACTACGGGGCGGCGGCGACCGTTTTCGTCGGGTTCGCCGAGTTTCATTTTAACGCATACGATACTCTTAACGAAGCCGTTCATGGGGTCGCGCCTGTCGTCAGGGTTAAAATAACCTTTTATTTCGACGGGATTAGTAAGCAGATTGAAAATAACGCCTTCTTCTATCGCGTTTTCGACTTCTTCTCTTCTTGCGGGGAGTTCTTCCATAGATCTGCGATACACTATCGTTACTTTTTCCGCTCCGAGTCTTAACGCCGTACGCGCCGCGTCCATAGCGACGTTTCCGCCGCCGACCACGGCAACGTTTTTGCCGCGCATTATGGGAGTAGACCCGCTTTTATACGCTTTCATAAGGTTGCTTCTCGTTAAAAATTCGTTTGCCGAATATACGCCTTTTAACGACTCGCCGGGAATATTCATAAAGTTGGGAAGCCCCGCGCCCGAGCCTATGAACACGGCTTCGTATCCCCTGTCGAAAAGTTCGTCTACGGTAAGGGTTTTACCTATAACCACGTCGTGCATAAACTCGACGCCGTAGCCGCGGAGTTTTTCAACTTCGCTTTTAACTATGCTTTTGGGGAGCCTGAATTCGGGAATTCCGTAAACGAGAACGCCGCCTTCGGTATGTAACGCTTCGAAAACGGTAACTTTATATCCTTCCTTTGCAAGGTCGCCCGCCGCCGTCAGACCCGACGGACCCGAGCCGACTATTGCGACTTTATGCCCGTTATCGCTTTTTATTTTAACGCTTTGGTCGCGCGCGTTGTCGGCAACGTATCTTTCAAGTCTGCCTATGCCTACGGGTTCTCCTTTAATTCCTCGAACGCATTTCGCTTCGCACTGAGTTTCCTGCGGGCAAACTCTTCCGCAGATTGCGGGGAGCGACGACGTTTCCGATATAACCGCGTAAGCGCCGTCGATATCGTTTTCTTTTATTTTTCTTATAAACGCGGGAATATCAACCGCTACCGGGCAACCCGTTACGCACGCGGGATTTTTACAGTCAAGACACCTTGCCGCTTCTTCCGAAGCGAGCGCTTCGGTGTAACCGAGCGCAACTTCTTCAAAGTTTTTTGCTCTCGCTTCGGGGTTTTGCATCGGCATTTCGTTCTTTTTTAAACTCATATTGAATTTAGCCATCGTTCTTTTCCCCCTTCTTTAAAAGATTACACGTTTCTTCAAACGCCTTTCTCTCGAAATCTTTATAAATCGCCCCGCGTGACATCGCTTCGTCGAAATCCACTTCGTAAGCGTTGAAATCGGGACCGTCCACGCACGCGAATTTAGTCACCTTTTCGCCGTTTTTAATAAGAGTAAGACGGCAACCGCCGCACATACCCGTACCGTCAATCATAATCGGGTTCATCGAAACTTCGCACGGAATTCCCGACGGTTTAACCGCCTGTGTTACGAATTTCATCATTATAACGGGACCTATCGCGATAACTTTATCGAACGTTTGACCCGCCGCAAGCATATCGTTGATGGGAGCGCATACGTTGCCGTGAACGCCGTAAGACCCGTCGTCGGTCATAACGTAAAGTTTTTCGGACGCGTTTCTGAATTCGTTTTCGAGAATAACGAGATCTTTCGTTCTGAAACCTATAACGGACGTGACTTTCGCGCCGAGTTCTTTGAGTTTTTCGGCTACGGGAAGCGCAATCGCGCAACCTACGCCGCCGCCCACTATCAGAACGTTTTTAAGCCCGTCAAGTTCCGAAGCCTTTCCGAGCGGACCTACGAAATCCGTAATATACTCTCCTTCGTTTTTCGCATTCAGAAGAGCCGTCGTCGCGCCGACTATCTGGAAAATAATCGTAACGCTGCCTTTTTCGCGGTCGTAACCCGCAATGGTAAGCGGAATACGTTCGCCGTCGTCGTTCACCCTTAAAATAATAAATTGCCCCGGCTCGGCTTTTTCGGCAACGAGCGGCGCGTCTATTTTCATAAGAGTTACGGTTGAATTAAGAGATTCTTTTTTTAGTATCTTAAACATTTTCGCTCCTTGTAGCGCAAAATACGCATACACCTTTAATATTGTATCATAATTACATAAAAAAGCAAATCAAATAGCGTAAAAACTTGACAAATTCTGCGGTAAAGTTTAAAATGCAGTGTATAAAGCCTTTTATAAAACATAAGGCTCAGCGAGGTATAACATGAAAATTGCCATCACGTGCGACAGCGTAGTCGACCTTACCGAAGAATTAAAGAAAAAATACGATATAAAGGTTGTTCCTTTAAAAATTCTGCTCGGCGACACCGAGTATACCGACGGCGACATAAAAAACGCCGAACTTTTCGAATACGTTAACAAAACCGGCGTGCTTCCCAAAACGAGCGCCGTGAACGAAGAAACTTTCAACGACTTTTTCTCGGAAATTTTAAAGGAATACGACGCTATCGTTCATCTCGATATTTCGTCCGAAATGTCCGCTACTTACAATAACGCGGTTGCGGCGGCTGCAAAATTCGGTGATAAAATCGAAGTAATAGACAGCCGCTCTTTATCTACGGGTATCGCTCTGCTTGCCATTTACGCGAGAAAACTTACCGAAACGGAAAGCGATATTAAAGTTATAGCCGAAAAGGTTAAATCGCGCGTAAATAAAGTTCAGGCGAGTTTCGTTATCGAACGGCTTGACTTTTTGTATAAAGGCGGCAGATGTTCGAGCCTTCAACTTCTCGGAGCGAACATTTTAAAACTCCGCCCGCAGATTATCGTTAAAGACGGTAAAATGGGTAGTTACAAGAAATATCGCGGCACTATGGCGTCAGTCGTTTCGAGATACTGCGCCGATACTTTAAACGAATTCAACCATCCCGACAAATCGATTATTTTTATAACTTACAGTTCCGCAACGCCCGAAATGATAAAAGCCGCGCACGAAGTGATTGACGGTTACGGCTTTGAAAACGTTTACGAAACGGTTGCGGGCGGCACCGTTTCGAGCCATTGCGGCGGCAACACTCTCGGCATACTGTATATTAACGACGCCGAATAATCGCAATGATAGAATATCCCGCAGAATTTTTTGACGCGAAAGCCACTCTGGAATGCGGTCAGGTGTTTCGCTTTACCCCTTCGGACGACGGTTTTACTCTTATATCCGACGATAAAGCGTGCTTTCTGTCCACCCGCGGCGATAAAACCGAAATAATAACCGACGACGAGAATTATTTTTCGGAATATTTCGATTTAAAACGCGATTACGGTAAAATATATTCCCGCGTTCTTTCGTTTAACGAAGATTTTTTAAGCATTGCCGCAAAATCGGCAAAAGGCGTGCGAATTCTTAAACAAAACCTTTTCGAAACGTGCGCGTCGTTTATAATTTCACAGAACAACAACATTGCAAGAATTAAAAAAATTATCGAGAATCTTTCCGAAGAATGCGGAAAGTCTTTCGTTTTTCGCGGTAAAACTCATTACTCGTTCCCTACCCCCGAAAACCTTGCGAATCTTTCGCTTTCAGACCTTAAAGAAGCGGGGCTCGGTTATCGGTGCGAATATCTTAAAGGGTTTTCGGAAAAAGTTGCTAGCGGTTTCGATTTACATTCTTTAAACTTGCTTTCAACCCCTTTACTTACGAAAGAACTTTTAAAAATCAAAGGAATAGGCAAAAAAGTAGCCGATTGCATAACCTTTTTCGGTTACGGCAGGAGCGACAGTTTTCCCGTCGACACCTGGATAGAAAAATTATATCGCGAAAATCTCGGCGGAAAAGAAACGAACCGCGAAAAAATATCTCTCGAACTCGTTTCCCGCTACGGCGAATTTTCGGGCTTTTGTCAGCAATATTTGTTCTATTATAAAAGAAGCCTTGAAAAATTGCCGCATTCCGATAATAATATCTGTAAAATTTAAACGCGCCCCGATAAAATTGCGTTTTCGGCGCGTTTTTTTTAATTTTTTGTTGCTTTTAAATATCTTAAATGTTATAATTTAAACAGAAAATATATACGGAGGCAAATTATGGCAATCAATAAAGTGGTCGTTGCCGGCGGCGGCGTACTCGGCAGTCAGATAGCCTTTCAGGCGGCTTATTGCGGGTTTGACGTTACTATATGGCTCAGAAGCGAAAGTTCCGTCGGAAGAACGAAACCGAAGTTAGAAAAAGTTAAACAGGCGTATATCGCCGCAATCGACAAAATGGCCGCGGGCGACGAAACGGCTTTTTGCCGCGGAATAACCGATAAAAACACTTTCGACAAGGAAGAATGTCTTAAAAAAGTAGAAAACGCGGAAAAGAATTTAAAAATCGAACTCGACCTTAAAAAAGCGGTAGAAGACGCCGATCTCGTTATAGAGTCGATGGCGGAAGACCCAAAAGCGAAAACGGAGTTTTATAAAATGCTCGCTCCGCTTATGCCGCCTAAAACCATTCTCGTAACCAACTCTTCAACCCTTCTTCCTTCCCGCCTTGCAAAATACACGGGAAGACCCGAAAAGTATTTATCTCTTCACTTTGCAAACGAAATATGGAAAAACAACACCGCCGAAGTTATGGGGCATAAAGGCACTGACCCGCAATATTTTGCAGCGGTCGTAGATTTTGCCGACAGAATAAGAATGATACCCCTTGAACTTCACAAAGAAAAGAACGGTTATATTCTTAATTCTATGCTCGTTCCTTTCCTTCTTGCGGGGCTCGATCTTTACGCTACCGGCGTTTCCGATCCCGAAACGATAGATAAAACGTGGGTTCTCGGCACGGGCGCGCCGTCCGGTCCGTTCAGAATTCTTGACGTTGTAGGTCTGACCACCGCGTATAATATCGTGGCGATGTATCTTAAAATTCCTTCGTTCCTTGCTCCCTATCACTTTAAAGATATAGCAAAAATGCTTAAAAGATATATCGACGAAGGAAAACTCGGAATGTCTTCGGGCGAAGGTTTTTATAAATACAATTAAACAAAATGAAAAAAGCGGATTTCTCCGCTTTTTATTTTTCGCTTAAATTCAGAATAACCCGTTTACGTATTCTTCGCTGTCGAACTCTTCGAGATCTTCTATTTTTTCGCCCGTTCCTACAAACGTTACGGGAATATCTTTTTCGCCGCAAAGCGTAACCACGAAGCCGCCTTTCGCGGTGCCGTCGAGTTTCGTGAGAATTACTCCGTCAAGCCCTACGGCTTCGTCGAACACGTCCACCTGCGATATGGCGTTCTGCCCGGTAGTGGCGTCAAGCACAATAAGTTTAACGAAGAACGCTTCGGGGTATTCGCGTTCCACCACTCTCACCATTTTTTTAAGTTCTTCCATCAGATTCGCTTTAACGTGCAGTCTTCCGGCGGTATCTATTATAAGAACGTCCGTTTTTTTGGACTTTGCAGACGCAACGGCGTCGAAAACCACCGCCGACGGATCGGCTCCTTCCGCGTGCTTTATTATTCTCACGTTTGCCCTTTCAGCCCACACGTCGAGTTGCGCGCTTGCCGCCGCCCTGAAAGTATCCGCCGCCGCAACGGTTACGGTTTTGCCGTTTTTAACGAAATAATCGGCAAGTTTTCCTATGCTCGTGGTTTTGCCCACTCCGTTCACTCCGACAACCATGATAACGCACGGGTATTCGAAATCTATATACCCCGCGCCGTCGAGTTTTTCTTTTATAACCCCTTTTAGCGCGGCTATGACTTCGTTTTTGTCTTTTACGCTGCCTTCTATCATTTCGTCGCGAAGATTATCAACTATCTCTTCCGAAAGAGAGTAAGATATATCCGACGATATAAGCGCGTCTGTCAGTTCTTCGTAAAACTCTTCGCCTATCCTGTCTATCGAAAACACGCGCGAAAACGTGTCGGCGATTTTGTCTTTCGTCTTTTTAAGCGATTCCGCTATTTTAGAAAAAAAGCCCATAATTCACCCGTTACATTCTTTCAATATCCTGTACGTCGGCAAGTTTTACCGAAACTATGCTCGAAACGCCTTTTTCGGGCATCGTTACGCCGAAAAGCCCGTCGGCGTTTTCCATGGTAACTTTTTTGTGCGTGATACAGATAAATTGCGTTTCTTTTGAAAAATTCTTTAAGTATTTTGCAAATCTTTCTACGTTTGCATCGTCGAGCGCGGCTTCTATTTCGTCAAGCACGCAGAACGGCATGGGGCGAAGCCTTAAAATCGCAAAAAGAATGGCAATCGCCGTGAGCGACATTTCTCCGCCCGACAATAAAGATATTTTCTGCAATTTTTTTCCCGGCGGTTCGGCTACTATTTCTATGCCCGCGTCCAAAGGATCGCCCGTCTGACTTTCTTCGATAATAAGGTCCGCAGATCCGCCGCCGAACAGTTCTTTGAATATTTTAGAAAAGTTCGTGCGGATTGTTTTAAACCCTTCGTCGAAAGCAAGCGTCATTTCTTTGGTAAGATCGTCTATAACTTTCTGCAAATCTTCCTGCGCCTTATATAAATCGTCGCGCTGGGCAAGAAGTTCGTTGTAAGACGCGCTCAACTCGTTGTATTCTTCTATCGCGTTCGGGTTGATACTGCCGAGCGCGGCTATTTTACGCTTTAACGTTACTATATCCTGATGACTCATGGATATATCGTAATTTTCGTCGCGGTAAGGAATACAAGTTTCGTAAGTGAGTTGATATTCGTTGAAAATGTTCTGCGAAGTAAATTCGAGTTCGGTGTCTACTTTCGTATAATTTATTTCTTCCTGAGATTTTTTCTCCGAACACTTCGTAATATCCGCCTGCAAAACTTCGCGGCGAAGGTTGTCCTGCCCGATCATTTCGTTGAGTTTTGCCTTTTTTTCGTCGCATTCGGTCAATCTGGCGCGAAGTTCGGATAACTTTTTCTGCTCGTCTGCCGTCAGCGCGACTTTTTCCGCCTGAAGTTTTAACTCTTCGATTATCCTTTCGTCGTTTAAAATAATTTCGCCGCTTCTCTTTTCTTCGTCTTCGATGGCTCTGATTTCGCCTTTGATACGCTCAACGTCTGCGCTCGAAGAAGAAATTTCCGCCCGAAGATAAGAAAGTTTTGACTGCACTTCGGTATTGTTTTTAAGAACTTCGTCGCGCTTGCGGCGTAATTCGATAAACTTTTCGCGCTGATCGGACTGCTCTTTCGACGCGTCTTCTTTTTCTTTCGTTAACTTCTCGTTGCCTGCCGCAAAATCGGAAAATTCCGTTTTAATCTGCTGAAGCCTTGCGCCGATTATCGCTATTTCGTCTTTATTCTTTTCAACTTCCGCCTGCGTTTCTTCCGCGGCTTTTTCGTTCGCCGCTATTTTTTCGCGCAAAGCGACCGTTTTCTGTCGCGTTTCGGTAACGTCGGCGCGGAGTTTATCGAGTTCGTCAACCTGCTCGTTCACCTGCGCTAAAAGTTGCTTTTTATTGTTTTCTAATCTCAAAAGTTCTTCTTTGCTCGCTTTAACCGCTTCGTTGAGTTCGGCAACGCGCCTGTCCACGGCAAGAAGGTTGGTGTCGTTCTGACGTTTCGAGCCGCCCGTCATCGAGCCGCTTTGCGACAACACGTCGCCGTCGAGAGTTACTATTTTGAACGCGAAACGATACTTTCTCGCTATTGCGGTAGCCGAAGCAAGATCTTCGCATATAAGCGTTCCGCCGAGAAGAAAACTTATAACGTTTTCGTAATACTTATCGTACTTTACGAGCGAAACGGCAAGCCCGAGCGCGCCTTTTTCTCTGAGCGCGGACGTAATATCCGAACCGTTATAGCGCGGTTTTACCGACGTTACGGGAAGAAAAGTAACCCTTCCCCCCTCGGTCTTTTTAAGGTAATTTATAAGGTATTCGGCGTCTGACGGATCAGCCGTAACCACGTTCTGCATCGCGCCGCCAACAGCCGTCTGTATCGCCGTTTCGTACTTTTTGTCGGTAGATATTATCGACGCCACAACGCCTTTTATTTTCGCCGCAAGCGCGGGATTTTGCCTGCTTGCCTGCATTAAATGCTTTACGGACGAATTGTAACCTTCAAACGACTCTTTAAGTCCGCTGTAAAACCTTAAACTCGTTTCTTCGCCCGTAAGCCTGTTTTTTACGGAATAAATTTTATTGTCTATCTTCGCTATAAACTCGTTCGTGGAAACGACGTCTGCAGACTTATCTTTAATTTCTTCCTGCGCCGAAGCAAGGTATTCTTCGGCTTTTTTAAGATCGTTTTTCATGTCTTCTGCGGAGAGAGATAAGGCGGTATATTTGTCAACGAGCGAATTCACTCTTTCCACTATACCTTTCTGACGCTCGCTTATAACGCTCTCTTCGCTTGAAAGCGCGCCGAGATTTTTATTGATGTCCGCAAGGGATTCCACGCTTTTTAAAACTTTCGACTGAACGCTTTGTTCGAGATCTTCGCCGCGGTTTATTTCGCTCGTGAGTTCGGTTATTTTTCGGCTTATTTCTTCAGACTGCGCAGTAAGACTGTCTATTTCCCTGTTGCAGTTTGCTGCGTATTCTTTTTTGAACGCAAGAGTTTTTCTGTACTCTTCGGTTTTTTCTTTGCCCGACTTTATTTCGTCGTTTATTCTCTCTATTTCCGAGCGGAAGTACGAAATTTTTTCGGCGTAAACTTTTGCCGCGCCCGACTGCTTTTCTATTCCTACTGCGCGTTCCGTGATTTCGGCGTTGAGCGCGCGGATATATTCGTCGGCGCTCGCTATTTCTTTCTGATGAGCAGCATATACGGCAAGGGTTTCTTCAAGGTCTTTTCTTCTTGCCGCGATTTCTTCGTTAAGCCCCGTTATTCTGTCGCTTATTTTCTTTTTGGTGTCGGAAGCGTTGTCGTATTTATAAAGATACGCGTTTATTTCGTGATGTTTGAGTTGCTCGGAAAGAGCGCGGTTCGCGCGGGTTTTTTCCGCCTGACGTTTAAGCGGTTCGAGTTGGCGTTCGCGTTCGGTTAAAATATCGCTTACGCGGGTAATGTTATCGTTCGTCCGCGCAAGTTTATTCATCGTTTCTTTTCTGTCGCGCTTGGTTTTCGCTATGCCTACCGCTTCTTCGAAAATGGAGCGCCTGTCTTCGGGTTTTGACGAAAGTATTTCCGAAACCTTGCCTTGCCCGATTATAGTGTAGCCGTCTTTACTTACGCCGCATTCGTGAAGAGCGTCGATAATGTCTTTCATACGGCAGGGCTGACGATTCATAAAATACTCGCTTTCGCCGCTTCTGTATAACTTTCTCGTCATAACGACTTCGGTATACTCCAAACTCGGAAAAAGTTTTTCGGTATTGTTAAAGTACAGCGAAACTTCGCAGTAAGAAAGAGATTTTCTCGTCTGAGTTCCGCTGAAAATAACGTCTTGCATTGACGTTCCGCGCATGTTTTTAGCCGACTGTTCGCCAAGCACCCACTTGATAGCGTCGGCAACGTTACTCTTGCCGCAGCCGTTAGGTCCTACTATCGCCGTCACGCCGTCTAAAAGGTCTATTTTTACTTTATCCGCAAACGATTTGAAACCGAGCAGTTCTATTCTTTCAAAATTGAGCATTCTTTTTTCCGCTTTTTGTTATTTAAAATTTCAAGCGCGGCGTCCGCCGCGGCTTTTTCCGCTTCTTTTCTCGACCCGCCTTTACCCGTAGAAATTATTTTGCCGTTTATTAAAAGTTGCACTTTGAATTCGGGGCATTCCTGCCGTCCGCGCTTTTCAAGAATTTCGTACTTTGCAGCACCGCTTTTTCGTTTGGAAAGATATTCGTTAAGCGCGCTTTTCGGATCTTTCGCGGGCGCGCTCGGCAATGCCGTTTTCGATTTTAATATCAACGTGCGATACACAAATTTTTTCGCGCTTTCGTAACCGCCGTCGAGATATATTCCCCCGACAACGCTTTCATAAAGATTTTCGCGCATTTTATCGGTAATCTTAATAGCCGAAGTTCTTAAAAGACAGTCTTCCACGCCAAGCCTTTCAATCGCTTCGGAAAGGGGCTTAGTGGAAACGAGCAACTGTTTATCGGCGGTCATATCGCCTTCGTCTTCGGTCTTGAATCTGAAAAGATAATCCGCAACTATAAGCCCGAGAACGCTGTCGCCTAAAAATTCGAGCCGCTCGTTGCTCTCTTCGTTGAAATGCTCGTTCACGTAAGACGAATGAGTGAAACATTGCCTTAAAAGATCGTCGCTTTTAAATTTATATTCCAACTTTTCTTCTACTTCGCGAAGGCAGAAAATCATGCTATTCAAACTTGATACCCTTTATCTCGTCGCTGTTGATACGCGCTTCTATCTCGGCGTTTATATCGTTTTCGAGCGCGCATTCCGCCTGATAAAGCGTGCCGACGAACGACTTGCTTCTGCTCGAACCGTGAGATTTTGCTATAACTCCGTTCACGCCCAGAAAAACCGCGCCGCCGCGACTGTTGTAATCGAGCGTTTTCATAGTTTTTTTAAACGCCTTTTTCATAAACAGATAACCGAATTTCGCGCTTGCGGATTCCTTAATGTTCCGTTTAAGAAAATGAAGCATTATGTTTACCGCGCCTTCTATCGATTTAAGCGCAACGTTGCCGGAAAATCCGTCAGTTACGACTATATCGCACGCGCCCGATAAAATATCTCTTCCTTCCACGTTTCCTATAAAGTTAAGAGAAGGAATTTGTTTCAGCGCGGCAAAAACCGCGTGGGTTAATTCGCTGCCTTTTTTGTCTTCGGTGCCGTTGCATAAAAGACCTATTCTTGCGTTTTCTACTTTTTTAACTTTTTTCATATACACGTCCGCCATAACGGCAAAGTGGACGAGATTTATCGGTTTGCAGTCTGCATTCGCTCCGCAATCGAGAAATAAACATTCTCCCGTAACAGTCGGCATCATCGTTGCGAGCGCGGGGCGCGAAACGCCTTTTATTCTGCCCGCTTTCAAAACTGCCGCCGTTAAAAGCGCGCCCGTAGATCCCGCCGAAACGAACGCTCCGTATTCGCCGGTTTTAAGCGCGTTCATCGCAACGGATATGGTTGAATCGGGTTTTTTCTTAAACGCTTCGGTGGGCGATTCTTCGCAGGTTATAACTTCCGTCGCGTTCATAACGGTTATTGCGGGGGATTTTTCAAAACCGCAATCGTCTAAAAGTTTATTTATAACTTCCTGTTTTCCAACAAGGCATATATCCGCTTTGCCGCCGCCGCGAACGTATTCCGTTGCGGCTTTTACGACTTCTTCGGGCGCGTTGTCGCCGCCGAATGCGTCGAGTAATATTTTCATGAGTGCTCCTTATCGCGCGAATTTCAACGCGCCTTTAAATAAATAATCAGTATTCGAGATTAGAAACGGTTCTCGGGAAAGGAATAACGTCGCGTATGTTGGAAATGCCTGTAAGATACATTATCATTCTTTCAAATCCGAGACCGAATCCCGAATGTTTCGTTCCGCCGAATTTTCTGAGATTTATATACCAGTCGTAATCGGATTCTTTAAGACCGAGTTCGCCGATACGCGCTTTTAAAACGCTTTCTCTTTCTTCTCTTTGCGAACCGCCTATGAGTTCGCCTATTCCGGGAACGAGCAAATCGCTTGCCGCAACGGTTTTGCCGTCGTCGTTAAGACGCATATAAAACGCCTTTATTTCCTTAGGATAATCCGTTAAGAAAACGGGTTTTTTAAATACTTCTTCGGTTATATAGCGTTCGTGTTCGGACTGCAAATCGCAACCCCAGTAAACGGGGAATTCGAATTTATCTTTCACAGGCTCTAAAATTTTAATAACGTCGGTATAAGTAAGACGAACGAATTCGCTGTTTTTTACGTTTTCAAGCCTTTCGATAAGACCTTTGTCGACGAATTGATTTAAAAATTCAAGTTCCGCGCGGCACGTTTTCATAACGTGGGTGATAATTGCTTTTACCATGCCTTCGGCAACGTCCATATCCCCCGCAAGATCGGTAAACGCCATTTCGGGTTCTATCATCCAGAATTCCGCCGCGTGACGGACGGTGTTGGAGCGTTCGGCTCTGAAAGTAGGACCGAAAGTATAAACTTTCGAAAACGCCATCGCGTAAGCCTCTGCGGAAAGTTGCCCCGAAACGGTTAAACTTGCGGGTTTTTCAAAAAAGTCTTTTTTATAATCGACTTCGCCGCTTTCGGTTTTAGGAACGTCGTTAAGGTCGAGAGTAGTAACCTGAAACATCGCTCCCGCACCTTCGCAATCAGACCCCGTGATAATCGGAGTATGCACGTAAACAAAGCCCGCGTCGTTAAAAAATTCGTGAATTGCAAACGCCGCTTCGCTGCGTATTCTGAACACCGCGCCGAACGTATTCGTTCTCGGTCTTAAATAGGCTATTTCTCTCAGATATTCGAAAGAATGACGCTTTTTCTGCAAAGGATAATCGGGAGTGGACGTTCCTTCCACCGATATTTCCGTCGCCTTGATTTCAAAAGGCTGTTTCGCTTCGGGGGTAAGTTCCAGAATACCCGTAACGACGAGCGCCGCGCCGACGTTCTGTTTTGATATTTCGTCGTAATTACTTAATTTTTCGCGCTCGATAACTACCTGAACGCTGTTAAAATAAGTGCCGTCGTTAAGTTCTATAAAGCCAAAGGCTTTGGAATCTCTTATCGTTTTAGCCCAGCCCGCAACGGTAACGGTTTTTCCGCCGTAACTTTCGGGCGAACAAAATATATCCTTTACGTTTGTTTTTTCAGTCATAATAAACACCTCGGATTACAATATAACGAATACATTTTAACATAAAAGCCTGTTTTTTGCTACTGTTTTAAAGCGAATTATTATATAATTATATAATAAAAATTAAAAAACTTATAAAAACGGCAATAAAAAAGCGTTTGCAAAACGCAAACGCTCAATTTCAGTTTTTATCTTCGGTTTCGGGTTCGATAACTTTTTCGCCGCCCGTCAGGGAATAAATATATTCTTTATATTCCTTATCCGTCAGTTTTTTTACGTTTTTTTCGCTCATAGCGCACCTTAAACGGCAAGTTCTTTGGGAAGAATTATTTTTACGGTTTCGAGTTTTGCTTTGCATAGCGGGCATTCTTTGAACGCTTCGTTTCCTTTTTCTTCGTAACCGCAAACCGAACATATCCATCTCTTTTCGACGTCGCTTTTATAAAGTTCGTCGGAATTAAGTTTTTCGTATAAATACTCGAAAATCTTTTTATGCTTTATCTCTACTTTTTCGATCATGTCGAAAAGCGCCGCTATATCCTTAAATCCTTCCTTTTCGGCGGTTTTTTTCGCGTTTTTATAAAATTTCGCCTCGTTTTCTTCGTCTTCGGCGGTAAGTTTCAAGTTTTCTTTCAGATTCCATCTCTGACGGAACGGCAAATCCGCCGAAACGCTTTCGTTGTTTATCGTTTTGTCGGTAACCTTTTCGATATGCGTGTAAAGCATTCGCGCGTGGTTAAACTCCTGATACGCTATTTTATCCACTATTTCGGCTAAGCCTTCGTAGCCGTTGTATCTTTCGCCGTATTCAACGAATTCATATCTCGTTCTTGCGGCGCACTCCGCGATAAACGCTTTTTTAAGGTTTTTAAAAGTTTCACTGTTTTTAAGTTCCATATTCAGCCTCCGCCTTTATTATTCCCCCCTTTAAAAAGTTTAATACAACCCCCGACCGAATTTTAAAATAAAAACGGGCGATTACGAAAATCGCCCGACAAAGCAATCTATCTTTCTTCCGTTACGACAATTGCCGAAACGTGCCGCGAAAAACTTCGCGGCACGCGGCTCAGTCGTTACTTTCTTCTTCTTTCTCGGATTCCGTAACTTCTATTTTAATTTCAAGAACCCTTTTTCTCGTAACCTTGGTTACCGTTACGTTAAGGTTTTTATAACCGAATTTTCTCCCCGCAACGGGCATTTCGCCGAGTTTTTCTGTTACCCAGCCGCCCACGGAATTAGCGTCGAATTGTTCGTCGTCGTCGTAAAGACCGAACCTTTCGAAAAAATCGTCTAAATCGGCGGAGCCGCTTACGGTATAAGTGCCGTCTTCGTTTTCTTTTATGGTTGCGGCTTCTTCGTCGTCGTACTCGTCGTAAATTTCCCCGACGAGTTCTTCGAGAATATCTTCGAGCGTTATTATGCCGAGCGTTCCGCCGTATTCGTCAAGAACGACCGCCATATGTATTTTTTTTGCCTGCAATCTTTTTAAAAGTGCGGAAATTTTCGTATGCTCGACTACGAAAATAACTTCCTGCATTATGCTTTTTATCGAAAACCCGGGCTTTTCGCAGTTTTTATAAAAATCTTTTTCGTGAATTATGCCGATAATGCCGTCGATATTTTCTTTGTACACGGGAAGGCGCGAATAGCCTTCGTTTTCAAACACTTTTCTGATGTTTTCGTTGGTTTCTTCTACCGACACCGCCACGACGTTGATTCTCGGAACGAGAACGTCTCTCACTTCGAGATCGTCGAATTCTATCGCGCTTTTAATAAGCACCGACTCATCTTCTTTTAAAGTTCCGTCTTCCTGCGCTTCGTTGACTATCGTTAAAAGTTCTTCGTCGGTTATGGTATCGTCGGGTTTAACCCTTATGATAAGAGAAATTATTTTACGGAATCCGCCGAGAAATAAACTCAGCGGGTAAAATAAATAAAAGCAGGTTATTATGAACGGATAATTCGTAACCGCAAATTTTTCGGGAAAAGATTTCGCTAAAAATTTAGGCGTTATTTCTCCGATAAGCAACACTACGACTGTAATAAATATCGTGGAAACGAGCGTAGCGTTTGCCCCGTTTTTCAGAATTTTTGCAAAAAACAATGCCGAAAGCGACGAAGCGGTAAGGTTAACAACGTTGTTTCCTATTAAAATGGTGGTTAAAAGTCTGTCGTAACGGTCGTAAAGGTCGAGAACTTTTTTATACTTCTTTTCTTTAAGAGCAAGACTTTTTATTTTGATTACGTTTAAACTCGTATACGCGGTTTCCGTTGCCGAAAACGTTGCGGATAAAACTACGAGCGCGATGATCGCTAATAAAAGCGGTAGTGTGCCGTCAGGCATGGCGGTTAAAATATCTCCTTTAAATTCCGTGTGAATTCTGACTATCTGCCGAAAGCGGCTGCAATCAGTATCGGAATTCTATTTTTTTATAATTTTTGTATCGGTTGAGTTCTTTTGTGCGGAAATAGTAATTACCCTGCTTTTCAAGCCGTAATCCTTTCGTTTCGAGATACTCCGAAAACAACTTTTCGGTTACGCCCTTGTTTTTAAGGTAATCGAAAATATAATTTTCGGTTTCCTTTTCCGCCGCAAGCGGGTCTTGATCCTGCAATTTATTGATAAAGGCGTTGGCCGCGTTTATAAAGGCAAGGCGTTCTTTTTCGGTTTTAAATCTCGTCGAAAAATCTTCCGAATACGCGGAAAGGCTTTCTTTAAGAGCCTTTTTAATCTGATTTTTCATAAAGCCGAACGGACGTTTTACGTTTGAAAATTTACCGTTTCTTATAACGGCGTAATAACCGTTTTCGTCTTTATAAAGCGCGTTGTACGGATCCGTAAAAAAACTTTCGGCGGCGTCGTCATAAAAAAGCGAACAGAATTCGTCTTCTTTGTCGCTCAGAAAACTCGTGGCGTCGTCCGAAGAAGCGCATTTTTCTTTAATGTCGGCAAAAAAAGCGTCGGGAACGGAAACGTCGTGAAAACAAATGAATTTTTTAAAAACGTACTCTATAAAAGCGGGAACCTGCTCGGCGGAAAGATATTTTTTTTCGTATTCCGCGTCGTTGTAAACGGCTTTAGAAAGATAATCCGTTTTTATAACGGAATTCGTTTCCTTTTTTTCAAACTCCGAAAAAGCGTGCTTTATCTCGCGTATCGGCGTTTGTAAGCGCGCCTGCTCCTGCTTTTCCTTTTCGAGAATGGTCTCGATTTCTTTGTACATTTTTTCTAAACAGTTCATAGTAGTCTTATTTAGTATACAATATATTTGCGCTTTTTGCAAATTATTTTAAAACTTTTTGCGTTTTTCTTCTTTTTTTTGTGAAAGCGGCGTATTTTTTATTATGAACGGTTACGATTTTATCGCGGTTGTTTTTTTCGCGATATGTATTTTATTATCGCTCCGCCGTTTAAAAAAAGGCGTTTGCGACGGACGTTGCCGCGCGTGCAGGAATTGTAAAAAAATCAGAGATCGCGCCGTTTTGAAAAAACGCAACCGCAATAATTCTGACGGTAAAGACCGTAAATTTTAGACAACTCTATAGATCTAGAATATCCGCCGTGCTTTTTGAAATCCGAAAAAAGATAATTAACTCCGTATTTTTCCTGCAGGTTTTCGCCTATTTTATTAAGTCTTTCCGCGTCTTTATACGGGCTGAGCGTCAGGGTGGTTGCGAAATACTCGAAATTTTCTTCAAGCGCTTTTTTCGCCGTTTCTTCGAGCCTTAAATTATAGCACAGCGTACACCTTTCGCCGCGCTCTTTATCGTTTTCGCGCCCCTTGACGAGATTTAAAAAGTTTTCGGGATCGTATTTACCTTCCGCAACTTTCACGGCGTCGCCGTAAACTTCAAAAACGAATTTTTTTTGCTCGGAAAGCCTTTTAAGGTATTCTTCTTCGCCCGTAATATTCGGATTGCAGAAAAAAACGGTAACGCTGAAAAAAGGCGTTACCCTTTCAAGACAATACGACGAACACGGCGCGCAGCACGAATGAAGCAAAAGAGAGGGTTTTTCGCCGCTTTTTAAAACTTTTTCGGTAATTTTATTGAATTCTGAATCGTAATCGGTCATTTTTTTATCTCTATAACTTTTTTATAGCCTTTACCGTACTTAACGCACTTCGAAACCCTTGAAAGAGTGGCGGAAGATATATCCGTTTCTTTTATGACTTCTTCGTAAGTTTTGCCTTCCATTAAAAGTTTTGCGCCAGCAAGCCTTTGCGCCATTTGTTCGAGTTCTTTGTAAGTGCATATATCGTCGAAAAAATCTTTGCAGTCGTTTACGTTTTTAAGTTTTAGCACCGCGCCGTAAAATTCGTTAAGATGTTCGTCCGTAATACTCATATATCATTTCTCCGTTATATTATTTTCAGTATAGTTTTTAAGAAAATTTTTGGCAAGTTCGCTTTTCGGCGATAAAAAAACTTCCTGCGGCGTTCCCGATTCTTCGATCGCTCCGTCCGCCATAAACAGCACTTTATCCGAAACTTTCCGCGCAAATTCCATTTCGTGCGTAACTATTATCATGGTTATGTTCTCGGTTCGTTTAAGTTCTTCTATCACCTTTAAAACTTCGCCCGTAAGTTCGGGATCAAGCGCGGAAGTAGGTTCGTCAAAGCACAGAACTTCGGGTTTTAACGCCATGGCGCGCGCTATCGCAACGCGCTGCTGCTGTCCGCCCGAAAGTTCGCACGGGTAGTTGCCCGCTTTACTTAAAAGCCCAACTTTATCAAGTAATTTTTCAACTACTTTATCCGTTTCTTCCGCGCTTAAACTATCTTCTCCGCGCTTTTTCTTTTCTTTTTCGGAAAGCGCGAGCGGAAGCCTTATATTTTCTTTTGCGGTATATTGCGGAAAAAGATTAAACGATTGAAAAACAAGCCCGAAACACCGCCGCGGATTTTCTTTTCCGCCTTTTAATTTCATCGACGCGTCGAAAATCGTTTCGTCGTTTAAAAAAATCTTTCCTTCGTCCGCCCTTTCAAGACCGTTTATACATCTTAAAAGAGTAGTTTTGCCGCTGCCCGACGAGCCTATTATCGATAAAACTTCGCCTTTTTCAAGGGTAAAATTTATATCGCGCAAAACCTTGAACCCGTCGGAAAAGGTTTTATTAAAATCTTTTATTTCCAAAAAAGCCATATTACACCTTAAAGTAAGAAAGTTTTTTTTCAAGCCTGTTGAACAAAACGGTTAAAATCCCTACGAAAACAAGATAAAACGCGCCCGCGTAAAACAGCGGCCATATTATACCTTTGAGCATAAACGTTTTCGCGTAGTACAAAATATCGAGAACGGATATAAAATTTGCAAGAGCGGTGTCTTTTATAAGGGTTATGATTTCGTTGCTCATAGGCGGAATAATGCGCTTTATAACCTGCAAAAATATAACCTTGAAAAATATCTGACTTTTCGTCATACCGAGAACCTGCCCCGCTTCCGACTGACCTTTGGAAACGCTTTCTATGCCGCCGCGGTAAATTTCGGAAAAATACGCCGCGTAATTTATCGAAAACGCAACGAGCGCGGCTATAAATCTCGTTGTAATCGTCTTGTCAAACCATACCCAACCGGTATTCATCGTGGGCCACACAAACCAGTTAAGAAGCCCCGGCAGGTAAAATATTACGAATATCTGCAACATCAACGGCGTTCCGCGAAGAATCCATACGATAACCTTAAAAAATATGCGTAAAGGGGCAAACTTCGACATCGTGCAGAACGATATGAGCAGCCCCAGGGGTAACGCTATGATTAAGGTTAACGAAAACAGCAGAACAGACGATGAAAACCCGAGTAAAAGGTCTGCAGAAACGTCTAAAAATTGTTCCATTTCGTTATCCTTTTTTAAATTTTTAACCTTTTAACGCTTCGGTGTTAAGTCCTACCGAATACTTTTCCGCAAGAGCGGTTAAAGAACCGTCGGCGTATTTTGCTTTTAAGAAAGCGTCGAGTTCGGCTTTGATATTGCTGCCCTTTCTTAAACCGACCGCAAAAATTTCGTCGCCGTAAGAAATGCCGTCAAGTATTTTAAGGTTTGAATATTCGCCTTTTCCTACTACGCTTTGCGCCATCGTTATATCGATAATTGCAACGTCGGAAGTTCCCGCTTTAACTTCGTTAAGCGCGTCGATCTGCGCGGCAACGGGAATAATATTCGTCATATTTTCTTCTCTTGCGACCGTTTCGCCCGCAGAACCCGCTTCAACGGAGATTTTTGCCGTTTTAATCTGCTCTTTGGTGGTAATCGCGCTGCCCGATTTAACTACCGCAACCTGCGCGTTTTTAGCGTAGGAAACGGAAAAATCGATTTGCTTTCCTAATTCTTCGCTTGCGGTCATACCGTTCCACACAAGGTCGATTTGTCTCGAATTGAGTTCCGCAACTTTCTGTCCCCAGGTAATAATGACTATCTGACAGTTTACGCCGATTTTTTTTGCGAATTCCTGCGCAAGTTCGGCGTCGAACCCCGTCCATTCTCCGTCGGAGTTGAGATAATCCATAGGCTCGTAAAGCGTAACGCCCACAACGAGTTTTCCGCTTGACTTGACTTTATCAAGGTCGGAAGAAGCGGACGGTTTGCCGCACGCCGTAATCGATAAACACATAGTAAGCGCGGTTATCAGCGAAACGATAAACATAACTGATTTTTTCATTTTTTTGTCTCCTTTTTATATAACAAAATTTTTGATTTTTTACTTCACTTTAACACTTTATCGCGTTAAAGTATCTACATTATACTTCATTACGCTAAAGTTGTAAAGCGTTTTAACGCTGTTTTTCAAAAAAAATTAAAAAATTTTTAAAAAATAAAAAAACGACCGAAAAACGCGTTGCGGTCGCAAGCAAAATGCGTTTATCGGTCGGATAGGGATGCCAGACAGGAATAATACGAACCTTGCAAAAACGCCGCAATTTACGCGCTTTCTTGCAAATTCTCGGACAGTGTACGTATAGTACTACCGTCCTTACCTTCACAAAAAATCATCGAAAATATCGGCGTTTTTGTTGCAAGCAAGTATAACGCTGCGTTTTTAGGCTAAGACAAGGCGCAATAACGGGTTAATACTGTCCGTATAACCCGTTAGCGCAACACAGTATTAGTCAAAAACACAGCGTTAGACCAAGGCTTCAATTATTCTTGTCTGGCATAAATCGGTTTATCACCGCAAAAATAACTATTGATGACGAATGGAATCCTTATTCGGGCCTTTTATCGAAATCAAGCGTTAAATCGAAATCGCCGAGTTTATGCACTTTAAAACCGTTTTTCTTGTACTCCGCGTAATCGAACGCTTCGAGTTCGTCGATAGCAAGCTTGTGAAATTCGTAAAAATTATGCCACCATTCCCACCCGCTTCCGAGTTCGTTTGCAAGATAGGCGTCGGCAATGTCGCACGCCGTTTGCGGAGCTACGTAAAACGCGCCCATTGCAAGCACGTTTACGCCGTTGCCCGTAATTGCGCGGATCGCCGCAGGCAGACTTTCCACCACCCCCGCGTGCACGTGCGGACATTTGCTCGCCGCGATATGAATCCCCATACCTGTACCACAGAAAACAAGCGCGCGCTCGTAATTTTTCTCCGAAATTTCCGCGCCCACGCGAAGTCCCACGCGGTGAAACATTAAATCGGTATCATTCGGATCGCTGTCCGCTTTCACGCCGAGATCGAGTATTTTCCAGCCTTTTTTGCGAAGATGATCACACACGACTTCCTTTAAAGGATATCCCGCGAAATCTGCGCCTACAACAAGATATTTTTCTTTTACCGTTTTCATTTCTTTCTCCTTACAAATTTATAACAATGTTAATTTGAAATACTATTTTACTTTTCGACAAATTTAATAATAGGGGTTAAGTCTTTCAATGAATGAGAATGATGACCGCATCCTTTTTTAATATGCTTTTCTATAAATATGCGATGCTTTTCGCAGTAATCAATCAAAATACCGGCATTTTCTTTAAGCGGAACCAATTCATCAGCTTCCCCCGCCACGAGAAGCAAAGGTATATTTAATGAAAAAAATTCAGATAAATTATCAACGGGATTAGCATTAAAAATCTTTAGGGATTCCATTGGTCATCGCTAATTACCTTAAAGGCGTCTTTTTCGCCATTTTCCGCGACCGTTCGAGCGCAGTATGCCGAATACAGCAACCCTCACGTTCGCAAAAAATCATCAAAAAATGCGCTCTTTTCGGTGCGAAGCATTTTTGCGAATGAGAAACCGACCGCATCGCGGCTCGTTCAGGCAAGGCAAACGCCCGAAGTTGTACTTAAAGTACTACGAGCGGCGTTTAATGCCGTATGCCAGACAAAAATAATACGAGCCTTGCAAAAACGCCGCAATTTACGCGCTTTTTTGCAAATTCTCGGACGGTGTACGTATAGTACTACCGTCCTTG